>JAJYYH010000052.1 GCA_021801255.1 Pseudomonadota bacterium | reverse complement strand
CGATATCGGCCGGCCCGCCGCGAGTGGCGTCCTGCGACGGATCGCTGCTCTCACCCTCACCCTCACCCAGAATGCGGTTGATGCTGCGGACCAGGCGTGGGAGGGCGGCGTGATCGACTTGATCGGCACGGCCGAAGCTATGGATGACCCGGGCTTCTCTTCGTTTTGCGGCGGCGTTCCAGACGGCCTCGGCGAGGGCGTAGTAGGTGACGGTTGAGCCGTCGCGGTTGTGACGCTGCGTCGCACGAAGGTACATGCCGCATTTTTAGCGTGTCACCACAATTATTTCAATAAGAATATCTAGAGTCGTGTGCCTCACTTTTGGAAGAATTCCCCGCCGCAAAATCTTGGAAACCGGGCAAAATCAACGCGTTACGTTGCCCCGTAGATCCTCAATATGCCCAATGACCGCGAACCCGGGTCAGACAAGCCGAGGGCGCCGCCCTCGACCCGCAAAAGGGCGGAGCCCTTTTGAAACCCTTCCCGAAGGGGGCGGGTCAGAGAGTCGGCCTACGAAGGGTGGAACGAGACCTCGCGCCTATGGTTGGCCCGGCTCTGACTGGCTTGTGGCTGGTTTTGTCAACTACAAAATTGCCGAATTTTTTACCTTCATCTGAACCTTGGAAATCTCATTTTCTAAAAATCCGACAATAGTTTTGCTCATTATGTTCCTATGACCGTCGAACACTATCCCCTGGGAGATTTAATAAATTTTCAGACATACGTTGCTTTTCAAGTAAATTCGGATAAGAAATTTGACAATCTAGAGATTAAGATCGTCCAATTATCTTTCTTATGGCCTTAAAACGAAATTTGCCTATTTTCATTTTTTCCATACATAATATAATGCCGCCATGCACTCATTGATGTATTTCTAACATCTTTATTAAAATAAAAATACGTTTCATCGTTAAATTTTGATAAAACACTAAATATAGAATGAAGAATTTTTGTTACTCCTGTTAAAGAGAAATCTTCATAAATTATTTCTGCGTTTCCATTCTTATTCATGGTCCATTCTTTTGGGCAAATCCATGGCTTATTTGGAATAAGGTGAACGTGAGAAACTCCTAGCAGATGAGCAATATGGCCAATTCCGTTGTCGATCGTCACCACGCAGCGGGCACCTCGCAAACAGCCACATAGGTCGTTCAAAGGCAGAGAATCAAAAACGGCAATCCGTCGGTCCCCCCAAAACGCTGGGTCCGTCCCTGACCCGAACATTCCACAGACACCAACGGAGAACCCTGCCCCGGTCAATGCGTCAATGGCCTTGTTCCATTTCTCGAATGGCCAGGTCTTGCCGCCAAATTCGCCCCGCTCAGACAGGAGGAGATCGCTATGACTAAATGGGCTGATGATCACATCACAAAGAAACGCCGGTTTTGACTCCAACAAGTCGACCTTTCTGATAGATTGCGGTATTGGCATATTTAGAATCCAGTACCACGCTTGCGCCATATGTAGACCAGAATGGGAAAAAATCTTAAAGGCCGCCTGATTGTTGAAATCCTCGCCGCCTTCTATCTTTTCGTGAAAAACAACGGCTGCGTTGTTTTTCCATAAACCGCAAACGCCAGAATTGGCAAAATAAACTTCTACACCGTCTTGGTCGGCTAAATCATAGAGAGCTGGAAACGACGTAATTGCGTCACCGATATGCGATTCTAGGATATTTATTTTTCTCATGATATTGCTTTCTCTGCCTACCTAGACCCGCTGGGGGCTAACTCCCCCAGACCCGCGTCATGGAACGGTTTGCAAAGGCTCCGCCTTTGCTGGGGTGCAGGGGCAAAGCCCCTGCTTTTTCCCCTGGATCCCCTGCCCTTTCCTGTCCTGTTTGGTATCGCATCATGCCTGCCTGCGTTTTGCTGCCGCGCGGCGCGGGGGGGTGGAGGACAGAGCCTCGGCCCAGGCGGTGCGGCGGGTTTCGGCTTGGGCGATGAGGGTGCCGTTTTCCTGGTAGGCCGTTTGCGCGCCGGTGGCGAGGCGGGTGCGCAGGGCAGGGTCGCGTGTCAGGCGGGCGATGGCGTGGAACCAGGCGGTTTCGGTGTTTTCCACGAGGAAGCCGCCTGGTCCGTTGGCGAGGGAGGTGCGATAGGCGGGCGTGTCGGAGGCCAGGGTGGCGAGGCCGAGGGCGGCGTAGTCGAGAGTTTTGATCGCGGATTTGGCTTCGTTGAAGGGCGTGTCGGCAAGCGGGGCGAGGCCGAGGTGCCAGCCGGGGAGGCTGGCCAGCCAGGCGATGAAGGCCGGGTAGGTTTCGCCGCGTCCGGGTGGCGGGCCGATGCGGTGGATGCCGGGGGGAAGATTATATTGTTCCGTCATGCCGCAGACATCGATCACGATCCGTTCCTCGAATACCGTCTTGAGTCGCGCCAGGGCCCCTTCGATGAGGCGGAAGTCCGACCCGTGGGTGCGTGTTCCCATGACCAGAACACGGAGCGGGCCGTGCGGCAAGGCCGGGCGCGCGGCGCCCCAGAGGCGCTCGTCGAGGCCGTTCTCGATCAGCTTGACCGCGCCGTGGTGGCGCGCGAGGCGGGTTTGCAGGGCGGCGGTGGAGGTCCAGACGGTATCGGCCGCGGCGATCATGGCGCGGACTGTTGGCACGCGGGCGGAGAGGGCCGCGATTTCCGGGTGTTCGGGGGGGATGTCGAGCAGGTCGTCGTCGAGGTCGTAGAGCAGGCGGGCGCCGGTTGCGCGGCAGTGGGCGCCGAGCGCCTGGGCGGTCGCGGTGTCGGGGATGGCGTGGCGTTGGGTTGCGATGATGTCGGCGCGGAGGCCGAGCGCTTCGCTGGGCCGGGCGTGGTGGAGGTCAATTTCTCCGCCGATCGCCGGGTGATCGAGCGGCAGGCAGAGGCGGATATAGGCGCAGGGGCTGGGTGCGCCGTTATCCGAGAGTTCGGGGATGAGGACGACGCTGGTGCGCCCCGGCCGGCGGAGGTCGTGGGGGCCGCGATGGATGAGGGCGGGCGCGACGAGGGGCGCGAGGTAGGCGCCGGCGTAGAAATCGGCGACTGCGCGGCGTGGGCGGGAGCATGGCGGGGTTTTGTTGCGTGCCAGGGTTTTCCGCGCGATCTCGAAGGTTTCGCGCCAGGTTGCGGGGCTGGCGTCGGGGGCGACGAGCCAGGTGAGGGGGCGGCCTTCGAGGCGTTCGGGGAAGGCGCCGATGTTTGAAGCGATGATGGGCAGGCCCGAGGCGATGGCGGCCGAGAGGGTGTAGCTCCAGGTTTCCGGCCATTGCGCGGGAAACCAGATGATATTGGGTTTGGTCCGAGCGATGATTTTCGGCAGATCGGCATCGGCGTATTCGCCGCTGACGTGGAGCCGGCGCGCGAGTTCGGGGGTGAGCGGCTGCTCGGGGTGGCCGATGAGATAAAAATCAATTTCCGCCGGGTCGGTGGTTTCGGCGAGGGCGGCGACGCTGGGCAGGCCCTTCTGGTTGGCTAGCACGCCGAGGAGGGCGATGCGGAGTTTGCGCCCGAGCGGGTTCTGGCGGAGTGGCCAAGGGCTGGCGGGGGTGGGTTCGTGCGGGGCGAGGCGGGCGTTTTTGCCGAGGCCGAAGCGGGTGAGGCGGGCGCGGACATCCTCGGTTGGGCAGAGCACGCGCTCGGCGGTTTCGAACAGCCAGCGTTGGCGTGTCCGCCATTCCAGGATATCGCGCGCGCCGTGGGCGGGGCGGGTATTGATGCAGGCATTGCAGGTGGCGGGGCCGGGCTCACCGCAATACTGCGCGTCGAACCAGGGCAGCAGGTTCACTTGCGGGCAGATCGCGAAGTAATCGTGCACGGTGACATCGATCGGGACATTGAGGCGGATGCCGAGGGCGCGGAGGTCGAAATCGCCGAATCGCATGAGGTGGTGGACGTGGATCCGGCGCACCTGGAAATTTTCCAGGAGGCGGGCCAGCCCCTCGATTTCGTGGTTTGGCACCTGGAGCACGGGATGGCCGGGCAGGCTGGGCACCGCGAGGCCGATGCCCCCCTGGTCGGGGCGCAGCCAGAGCAGGTTGGCTTGGGCGGTGCAGCGTTGGTTGAGCCGCTCGACATGGGCGGCGATGCCGCCGCCGAGATCGTGCGAGACCATCAGGAGGGTGGGTTTTCGCGAGCGGCGGAAGAGTTCGGCGGTGAGGGCGAAGCGAGGGGGGTCGGCGGCGCCGAAGCGGACATGGAGGTCGATGATGCGGGGATAGAGCGGATAGCGCTCGGCGACGCGGCTCATGCCGGCCTCGCGCGCCTCGGATTTCCGCCCGAAGCTGACTTCGCCGGCGTGATAGACGAAGACATCGGCGGCGAGCACGTGGCGGAAGCCGCGGGCGGTGGCGCGGAGGCAGAAATCAACCTCCTCGCCGTAGCCATGGCCAAAAATTTCGACGTCGAACAGCCCGACCTGCTCGATCGCCTCGCGCGTGAGATACATGCAGAAGCCGACGGTGACCGGCAGATCGATGGCGCGCCCGGCATTGACCGCCGCCGCCGCAGCGTCGATCGCGGCGAGGTCGAGGCCGAGGGCCAGGCCGCTGCCGTCGGTAGCGGGATAGGAGCAGATGGTGGCATTATTGGAAAAGGGCGAGACCGAGGCGATGCGCGGGGCGGCGTAGGCATGGGCGGCGAGACGGGCGAGCCAGCCTCGTGGCACTTCGGTATCGCTGTTGAGCAGCACCACGTCGCGCCGCCCGGCGGCCTGCATGCCGCGATTGACGGCGGCGACGAAACCCTGGTTGCGCGGTGGGCGGATCAGACGGATTTTGCCGCTTTTGTTCAACCCGTCGAGCCAGGCGGCGAGCGCGGGTTCGGGGGAGCAGTCGTCGATGACGATGATATCGCCAAGGGGGGCTTCGCGGGCGGCGAACACCGAGGCGAGGCAGGCCTGGGTTTCGGCGAGGCCGCGATAGACCGGGATGACGACATCGACGAGGAGATCGGGGGGGAGTTCGGCCGGCTGCGCGGGCGGCGCGGCAAGATAGGCCTCGGCCGCGAAGGCGCGTTCGGTGGCGAAGCCCTGTGCCGCACCCTGGGTGATGTGGAAAAAAAGCGGGTTGGCGGCGGCCTCGGGATGGCTGAACACGTAGTGCGCGGCGTCGAACCGGGGATGCGGGTTGCGGAATTCGGCGGCGCCGAATTGCAGATAGTGCAGCAGCGGCGCCATGCCCGACGAGGCCACGTCGGGGTAGGCGGCGAGATACCAGTTGGCGTCGAAATAGGCGTTGGGATTGCGTCCCTCGGCGAGGCCGAAGCGGAGGAAATGCTCGAGCGGGTCGGTCTCGGCGGCGCTGATATCGGGGTAGCGTTGACGATACCATTCGGCGTCGAACAGGACCCGGATAGCCTCTTCGAGGGAGATGACGCTCATCTGCGGGGCATGGGTTCCGAGGCGGGGTCGGCGGGGTGCCGGCGCGGGCACGAATAGCCACGGCGTCGCCGCGCGGCAAGGGCGGCGGTCAGAAAAGCCCCTGGAAAAGCCCGGTATTGGCGGGTTTTAGCAGCAGGATCGGGCCACTCGCCGGGTTTTGCCCGCGCGCCGCGGCGGCTTTGAGGCGCGCCGCCTCGGCCGCGGCGTCGAGGGTTTCGCCGGGCTCGGCGCGGGGGCGCCAGAATTCCAGCGCATTCGAGATGCCGCGCGCGGTGCGGCGGGCATCGGCCTCGCGGTCGATCAGACGACGGATATCGGCGGGTGGCTTGGGACCGGCGGCCTTGATCAGCGCCTCCTGGCCGGGTGAGAGCGCGACCGGCGCGGTGCCGAGTTCGAGCCGGGGTTCGAGCGCCGCCTCGGCCTGCTCGCGCAGGCTCGGCTGCTTGGGGCCGGTGGCGTTGGGGTTGGGCGGCGCGAGCTGGTCCTCGGACGGCATTTCGAGTGGCGGGCGGGTGGTAACGTCGAATTCGACCGGCGAGTCGCGGAGCACGCCGAAGGAGCTCGCAACGTCGTCGCCGCCTTTTTCGCAGGCGGCGAGGGCCAAGAGCGGGAGTGCGACGAGGGCGAGGCGGCGCGCGCGCATGGCGGGGGCCTATCCCGCGCGCCGCCGCCCGAGGCCATCGAGCAGCAGGGCGGCGACGCCGCAGACGATGGCGGCGTCGGCGAGATTAAAAACATACCAGGAAACCCGCCCGATATGGGCGTGGATGAAATCGACGACGGCACCGAAGCGCAGCCGGTCGATGATGTTTCCCACCGCGCCCCCGGCGATGGCGCCGAGGGCCGCGGCCACCACGGCGCTTTCGGCGCGGGTGAGCCAGGCGGCGAGGGCCGCGACGATGACGAGGGCCGCCACGATCAGCGCCGGGCTGGCCCAGGCGCCGAAGCCGTTGAGCAGGCCGAAGGTGACGCCCCGGTTCCATACCATGGTAAAATTCAGCACCGGCAAAACCACAATTTGGCCCCGCGCCGGCAGATCGAGCGGATGCAGCACCCACCATTTGCTCGCCTGATCGAGCGCGAGGACCGAGAGGCCGGCAGCAAGACCGAGCATGACGCGGCGAAAATTCATTCCGCCGCCTGACAGACAAGGCCCGATTCCACGGCATCGACGCAGCGCCGGCAGAGCTGCTTGTGTTTCGGATTTTCGCCGACCTCTTCGAGCACTTTCCAGCAGCGGGCGCACTTTTGGCCGGGGGCCCTAATTCCCCTTACCGGAAGCGCTCTTGGGTCAGAAAGAGTGTTACGGCCACCCGAAACAGCGTCTGTTCTGTTGTCTCTTTGGACCTCAACAACAGAGACAACGGCGACCTCCGCCCAGCCCGCGTTATCAAGTAGATCTAGATCTTGTGGGGCAAGCGGCAGCGTGACCATCTCATCAAGGGAAGAGTTAATGAAACCGGAACTGCGGGCGACTTCGGTAGCAATGGTGATCTTTCGCCGGATCGTGCGTATCTTGTCCCACTTCTCCGCCAGTTCCTCGTCCCGCCATGCCGCCGGCATTTCCGGGAACACTTGCAAATGCACGCTCGCTTCTTCGCCAAACCGCGCACCCCACGCCTCCTCGGCCGTGAAGCAGAGCACCGGGGCGAGCCAGGTGCAGAGGGCGCGGTGGAGATGATCGAGCACGGTGCGCGCGGCGCGGCGGCGGGGGCTGTCGGGGCGGTCGCAGTAAAGAGAATCCTTGCGGATGTCGAAATAGAACGCCGAAAGATCATTGGCGCAGAAATTATGGATTTCGGGATAGACGCCGGTCCAGTCATAGGTTTCGACCGCGCGCCGGATGCGGGCGTCGAGTTCGGTCACGCGATGGAGGATGTAGCGCTCCAACTCCGGCATCTCGCGGTATTCGACCCGCTCGGCCTCGGAAAACCCATCGAGGCAGCCGAGCAGCCAGCGCAGCGTGTTGCGCAGCCTCCGGTAAAGCTCGGCCTGCTGCTTCAAAATTTCGCGGCCGATGCGCAAATCCTCGGTGGTGTCCGACATCATCACCCAGAGACGGAGAATATCGGCGCCGTATTCCCGCATCACCTCCTGCGGGGCGGTGACGTTGCCAAGCGATTTCGACATTTTGCGGCCCTGTTCGTCGAGCACGAAGCCATGCGTGAGCAGCGCCCTGAACGGCGCCCGCCCGCGCGTGCCGACCGATTCGAGGAGCGAGGAATGGAACCAGCCGCGGTGCTGATCGGAGCCCTCAAGATAGAGATCGGCCGGCCAGGGCAAGCCCCGCGCCTCCAGCACAAACGCATGGGTCGAGCCGCTCTCGAACCAGACATCGACGATATCCTTGACCTGCTCGTAGTCGGCCGGGTCGTATTTTTTGCCCAGGAATCGTTCGGGCGGCGAAGCATACCAGGCATCGGCGCCTTCTTTCGCGAAGATCGCGACAATGTTCGCCATCACCGCCGGATCGCGCAATGGCTCGCCGGAAGCGCGATGGACGAACACGGCGATCGGCACGCCCCAGGCGCGCTGGCGCGAGATGCACCAATCGGGCCGCGCCGCGATCATCGCGCCGATGCGGTTCCGCCCCTGTTCGGGGACGAAATGGGTTGCGGCGATCGCCGCCAACGCTTTTTCGCGGATTTTCTCCGCGCCATCCATGCGGATGAACCATTGCGGCGTTGCGCGGAAAATCAGCGGCGCCTTGGAGCGCCAGGAATGCGGGTAGGAATGGACGAATTCCGCGCGCCCCAGCAAATTTTTGGCCTCAACCAATTCTTCACAGACGCGATCGGTGGCTTTGTAGACATGCAGGCCGGCGAACGGCTTGACCCAATCGTTGAAGGTGCCATCCGGTCCGACTGTATCGGGGACTTCGAGCCCCCGATGCATACCAAGAATGAAATCCTCCTCGCCATGGCCGGGGGCGATATGGACAAAGCCGGTGCCTTGATCGGTAGTCACGAAATCGGCTGGCCAAAGCCTCACCAACTGGGGATAGACATCTTGCCAGGGATCCGACTGTCGCCATAGCGGATGCCGGCAGTGCACTACTAGAGACAGATCACTGCCGCGGAAACAATCCAGAATCTGGTAGCGCTGAATACCAACTTCAGCCGCAAAACTCGGCAATAATGCCTTGGCAACTAATAGCCTTTCTCCTGGTCTCGCCAGCGACGACGGCAACACGTCTTCGACCGCGATATGGACGTAGTCGAATTTTTCACCATAGGCGATGGCGCGATTGCCGGGAATCGTCCAGGGCGTCGTCGTCCAAATGACGACCGACGCGCCCATAAGCTTCCCTGCCAGCGATGTTTCATATGGTACCGGCTCAATATTGATATTGAGGACAATCGGAAACCTGACCCAGATCGCTGTCGATTTATGGTCGTGATACTCGATCTCGGCTTCGGCGAGCGCGGTTTTCTCGACCGGCGACCACATCACCGGGCGCAGGCCGCGATAGAGCGCGCCGTTCATCAGGAACTTGCAGATCTCGGCAACGATCGCGCTTTCGGCGGAAAAATCCATTGTCGCGTAACGATGCGCAAAATCGCCCTCGACACCGAGCCGGCGGAACTCCTCGGCCTGGACCTTCATCCAATGCTGGGCATAGGCGCGGCACTCGGCACGGAAATCGAGGATCGGAACCGCATCCTTGTCGCGGCCGGATTTGCGGTATTCCTCCTCGATCCGCCACTCGATCGGCAATCCGTGACAATCCCAGCCGGGAATGTAGTCGGCGTCGAACCCCGCCATCTGGCGGGTGCGGTTGATCACGTCTTTCAGAATTTTGTTCAGCGCGGTGCCGATATGAAGATTGCCGTTGGCATAAGGCGGGCCGTCATGGAGAATAAATTTCTTCCGCCCCTTTGATGCCGCACGGAGTTTTGCCCAGAGCCCCATCTCCTCCCAGCGCGCCAGGATAGCCGGTTCGCGCTTCGGCAGATCGCCGCGCATGGGAAAATCGGTGCGCGGCAGAAACACGGTTTTACGGTAGTCGGCGGTGTCACTCATGACGATCTGGCATCACTTCTGGCTGGCGGGGCGGCGGACTATGGAGAGGCCGGGGGAGCATGGTCAAGCATCCGACGCGCGGTCTCGGCGTCAAGGACGATTTGCGCTTGCAGCGCCTCTAGCCCGGCGAATTTGCGCTCCTCGCGGAGGAAGGCGAGCAAGGCGACGCTGAGGCGCTGGCCGTAGAGATCGCCGGAAAAATCGAAGATATGCGCCTCCAGCCGGCTCTCCGGGTCGCCGCCCACGGTCGGGCGGCGACCGAGATTGGCAACGCCACCATGCTCGGTACCGTCGGGGAGGCGCGCGCGCACCGCATAGACCCCGCGCGCCGGCTCGAGATGGCGGCCGAGCGCGATATTGGCGGTCGGGAAGCCGAGCAGCCGGCCCCGCGCGTCGCCGTGCGCCACGACGCCAGTGATCGCGAAGGGGCGCCCGAGCAAGGCGGCGGCGCGCTCGGGATAGCCGTCCTGGAGCAGGCGGCGAATGCGGGTGGAGGAAATCGGCCCCTCGGCATCGGCGAGCGGGGGCACGATCGAGAGCCCGATGCCCAAAGCCTCGGCGCGCGCGGCGAGCAGCGCAACGTCGCCGCCACGGCGATGGCCGAAAGCGAAATCCGGCCCGCAGGCGAGATGACGGGCGCCGATGCCCCGCGCCAGCACCTCGACGATAAACTCTTCCGCCGAGAGCATGCTGAAATCGTGGTCGAAAGGCAGTTCATAGATCAGCCGCACGCCAAGCGTGCCGAGTAGCGCCGCGCGTTCCTCCGAAAGGGTCAGCCGGCAGGGGGGATCATCGGGGCGGAAGAAGGCGCGCGGATGCGGCTCGAAGGTCAGCACGGCGAGCGGCGCGTCGGGCCGCGCCGCGTGGGCGGCGGCGATGACCTTGGCATGGCCGAGATGGACGCCATCGAAATTGCCGAGCGCGACACTCGCGCCCCGGGCCTCCGGGGGCAGGTCGCGCCAATTGTCGAAGATGCGCATCACAGATCGGTCCCGAGGGTCATGCCTGCCGCTCCTCTGGCCTCTTGCGGCCGACATGGCAAGGCCCTATTCGCCGCCCGCCAGGCGCGCGGCACCTGGTGGTGGCGATCCGGCCCCAAGCGCCCATATCATGGCGCACCCCGCCTGGTTCTGGGCGCAGGGATTGGATCGAACGGATGTTGGGAAGAAGGATCGTGGGCATGCGGTTGCAACGCGCGCCGCTCCTCGGGCTGGTGCTGCTGCTGGCGCCATGCGCGGCTGCCGCGCAGCCCATCGAGGGGCTCTATATCGCTGGCGCCGCCGGCGCCAATCTGCTGATGGATCAGCCGATTACGCCATCTCCTTCACTCGGCGCGATGGGTGGGGGCGATCTCCGCTACAATGTCGGGCAGGCCTTCGTCGGGGGCATCGGCTATGGCATCGGCCATGGGGTACGGTTCGAGCTGGACGGCGATGACCTGATGAACACGCTCACGACACGAGGTGGGGCGGCCTTGCCGAGTTCGGCGAAGGGCACGACGCAGAATTATGGCGCGATGGCCAATGTGCTGTTCGACCTCGATATCGGCTCGCGCTACGTGTTCCCCTATTTTGGCGTGGGTCTCGGCTATCAATGGACCGGCTTTGGCGATCTGCGTGTAGCAATGCCATCCACTGGCGCCTCCTTCACCGGCAACGGCACGGCGGGCGGGCTCGCGGGCGACGGCATTTTCGGCCTCGCCTTCCCGGTCCCTGGCCTGCCCGGGCTCTCGATCACCACCGAATACCGGTTCCTCGGCGTCATCGGGCCGGAGCATTTCGGCACCACGCTCGCGCAAGCGGGCGGCGCGCCGCATCCGATCGGCACGCAGGAAGTGTCGGACAATCTCAACCAGATGTTCCTGCTCGGGGTGCGCTATGCCTTCTCGGTCAAGCCGCCGCCACCGCCGCCGAGCGCCACACCGGCCGCGACCAGCGCGCCCGCGCCGGCGCCCGCGCGTTCCTATCTGGTGTTTTTTGACTGGGACAAGGCCGATCTGACCGATCGGGCGAAGCAGATCATCGCCGAGGCCGCGAGCGCCTCCACCCATGTCCAGCACACCCGGATCGAGGTCAATGGCTATGCCGACCGCACCGGCACGGCGCGGGCCAATCAGACGCTCTCGCGCCAGCGCGCCGAAGCGGTCGCGGCCGAACTGGTGCGCGACGGCGTGGCCCGGGAAGCCATCGACATCGCGGCCTTCGGCGAAACCCACCCCCTGGTGGCGACAGCGGCCGGCGTGCGCGAGGCGCAGAATAGGCGGGTCGAGATCGTGATCGGCGAGGGGAGTGGAAAAACCTGACCGCGCCGCGCTAAACCTCTTGCGTCCGGGGCGCGTTTGCGGAAATTTTGTCGCCCAGTTGGGGAGGGAAAAACGTCCGCCACGATGCAGCTTGAGCCGCGCCAGCCATTCCTGCTCGCCACGAGCCGGGAAGCGCATGGTGTCGCGTTTCCCGCCGAGCCGGTGCTGAGCCGCGCGCTGCCCGATGTGGCGGAGGGGCTCGCGGGGCGCGCCCAATTGTCGCGCGCGCCACGGCGGATCGGGCGGATTTCGGGGCTTTCCGGGGCCGGCCATGGCGTGGTGGTCGCGGCGCTTCTCGCCTGGAGTTCGCATGTCGTGCCGCCGCAGCCGCTCGACCCCGGCGCCGCCGTGGCGATGCTGTTCCAGCCCGCCCCCCCCTCACCCGCTGCGCCGGCGCTGCCGCCGATGCAGTCCGTCGCCCCGGCGCCCCCCGAGGCCGCCGCCGCACCCGACGCGCCGCCGCCGCCCGAGGCGGAGCCGGCGAGCCCGCCGGACGCACCGCCGCCCACTTCCCTCGCCGAGGCGACCCCGAGCCCGCTTTCTCCCCCGATTCGGGCCGCGACCCCGGCTCCCACGGCCGCCCTCGCCGCACCGCCGGCGGCCGTTCCAGCGCACCCGTCTCTGGCCGCGAAGCCGGCTCCCCATCCCGCACCCCATCCGGTGCGCGAAGCCCGCGCCGCGCCCGTCGCCAGCGCCCCACCGGCCGCCGCCGAGCCCCTAGGCGGCGCGGCAAGCAGCCAGACGGCGCTCCTGCAACCGCTCGTGCCACCGCGGCCGCTGGCCGCCGCTGCGGGTAACCCGGCGCCGCTTTATCCGATCCTGGCCGAGCGGCGGCGCGAGCAGGGGCGCGTGCTGCTGCATGTCGATGTCAGCGCCGATGGCCGGGCGGGAATGGTGAAAATTGCCGTGAGCAGCGGGTCTTCGGCGCTCGACCATGCCGCGATGGCGGCGGTGCAGCAGTGGCGCTTCGTACCAGCAACCCGGGGCGGCGTGCCGGTCGCAGCGGTGGCCGAAGTGCCGGTGCAGTTCACCCTAGCCAACTGAGCTGGAGCCAATTGAGCAGGTGTTCTCGGCGGCGCGGCGGGCGGCGCGCGCCGGGGCGGTCTCGACGGCGAATTTCACCAATGCCGCCTGGCTCCGCACTTGCAACTTGGCGCGCAACTGGGCGGCGATATTGGCGGCGCTGCGATAGCTGAGCGCCAGGGCCTCGGCGATCTCGGCCAGCCCGGCGCCGCCCCCGAGCAGATCGAGCACGCCGAGTTCGCGCGCAGTCAGGCCGCGCAGCGGATCGTTCCCCGGTTGCAGGCTGAGCAGCGCCAGCTTCTGCGCCACCGAATGGCCGAGATAGCGCGCCCCACGCGCCACCGCCTCGACCGCCTCGAGCAGCGCCTCGGGGTCGTCGTGCTTGGTGAGATAGCCGAGCGCGCCGCCCTCGAGCGCGCGCGCGACGAAGGCCGCCTCCTCGTACATGCTGAACACCAGCACGGCGGCGGTGGGGATTTCGCCGCGCAGGCGGGCGAGGATCGCGAGGCCATTGCCGTCGGGCAGATTGAGATCGAGGACGACGACGCGGGGGCGTTCGCGGCGCGCCAGGGCAAAGCCCTCGGCGCCGCTGCCGGCCTCGAAAATTTCCGTCCCGGCGCGGCTCTGCAACAATCGCCGGCAGCCGGCGCGGACGATCGGATGGTCCTCGATCAGCAGCACCTTGAGCGGCTCAGCCATTTTTTTGCCCCTCCGGGCGGCACGCCGAGCTGGCAGGCGGCGACGCGCCAGATAAAGGCGGGAGCACGCAGGCGACGACCGCACCGCCTTCGGGGCCGGTCCCGGTCTCGAGCCGGCCGCCAAGCGCGCGGATGCGCTCGCTCATGCCGAGCAGACCGAAACCGAAGCGCATTTGGGGGGGGAACCCGCGGCCGTTATCGCTCACCGCGAGGCGGAGATGGCCCGCCCCCGCGCCCGCCTCGACCGCCGCGAGCCGCACCCAAAGCGCGCTCGCCCCGGCATGGCGGAGGATGTTGGTGAGGCATTCCTGCACCATGCGATACAAGGCAAGACCCAGCGCCTCGTCAACCTCCCCCGCGCCCGCCGCGATCTCCAGCGTGCAGCGCAATTCCGGATAGCGCGCCTGCCAGGCGTCGAGCAACTGGCGGAGCGCGGCGGCGAGGCCAAGCTCGGCGAGCACCAGCGGGCGCAGGCGCTCCATCAGCCGATAGGTAATGCCTTGGATGGTGTCCACCAGCGCCGCCATTTCGCCGGCGCGCTCGCGGATCAGGGCGAGGGCGGCGGCGTCGGGCGTCGCCGCGGCGCGCCTGATGCCGGCGATATCGGCGCGGATCGCGAACAGCGCCGGGCCGAAAGCGTCATGCAACTCGTGCGCCAGCTCTTTGCGCTCCTCCTCCTGGATCGAGATCAGCTTGTCGATGAGACGGTGGTTGTCGGCGCGGAGGCGGGCCAGAGTACGGGCGAGGCTCGCGAATCGGGCGCCGATGCGGCGCAGCTCGCGCACCCGGATCGGCGCCAGCGCGATATCGAAACGGCCCTGTTCGAGGTGATCGAGCGCATCCTCCAACTCGCGGATCGGCGCCAGGGCGCGATGCACGAGCACCACCAGCAGCGCCACGATCACCCCCGCCACGACGACGAGGAGAGCCGCGAGAAAACGCAACTCGCCCCAGATCTCGCGCACTTCATCGAGCGGGTTCGGCACCACGACGAGTTGGCCATAGAGCACGCCCGCGCGTCGGATGGGAAACGCCTCGGCAGCGATCGGGGGCGTGAGCAGGCACGCGAACCACGCCGGCACGCGCACCGCATCACCCTTCATGAACAACCCCTCGCCAAAAGCCAGCAGATCGGGCGCGGGGAGCACCAGAAGATCGACATGGCGGACCTCGGGCAGGGCCGCCTCCAGCCGCGCCAGAGGCGGAAATGCCGTTGCCTGGTCACGGATATCGGCCAGCTCGGCGCGCACCAGCACCCGCGCGAGGCGCAAGCTCGACGCCGTCTCGGCCTCGACGCGGAGCCGCCCGAGCCAGAGGCTGAACCCGATCGTGGCACCGAGGCCGATCAGCAGCACGAGCGCGGGAATGACGATCAGGCGCGTGCTGAGGGAGGCCATGATGATGCGCGACAGACAAGGGTTGCGGGGAGCACGCACAGGGCGCGGTTGCCAAAATTGCTTTGTTTTCTGCAATTTTTGCAAACCATGGCGGTATTTGCACGCATGGCGGCGGCAATCAATGTCATTGACGTTCTGCAACCTCACGCCTACCACCGAGCCCGTTTGGAATGCGCCCGAGGGGCACGAAAATGTGGCAGGAGGGGGGAGTGATGCGGTTCATCCTGGCGTTGGCGCTCGGCGCGGCGCTATTGTCCGGCGTCGCGCGCGCCCAGGATGCGACCGGGGCGCCGCAGGCCGCGCCCGGCGGCACCACCGCGCTCCCCGATGTCAACGTCATCGGCTCGACGCCGCTGCTTGGCTCCGATGTCGATCGCGACAAGGTGCCGGATGAAACGCAAGTGCTCACCAGCCATGATCTCTCCTTTGAAAATACCCCTGATCTGCTCGGCGCGCTGAACCAGCAAGCGGAGGGCGTGTCGGTCAGCAACGAGGGCGGCAACAGCTTCGCGCCCAACATCTCATACCATGGATTCCAGGCCTCGCCGATCGCCGGCAACACGCAGGACATCGCCGTCTATGTCAACGGGGTGCGCTTCAATCAGCCCTTTGGCGACGTGGTGAACTGGGATCTGCTGCCGAGCATCGCGATCGATCGCGTCGAGTTCCAGGGCACCAATCCGGTGTTCGGCCTGAACGCCCTCGGTGGCGCGATGGCGGTGCAGATGAAGAACGGTTTTACCTTCCAGGGCGCGGATGCGACGGCGTTCGGCGGCTCCTATGGGCGCTTGCAGGGCTATGGCGAATACGGCGCGCAGTTTGGCGACACGGCGGTCTACGCGGCGGTGGACGGGCTCTATTCGGGAGGCTGGCGGCAGGACGAATCGTCGCATCTCAACAAGCTCTACGCCGATTTCGGCTGGCGTGGAGATGCCGCGGAGCTGCATATCAATGTCACGGCCGCCGATAATCAGCTGAATGAGCCCGGCACCGTGCCGGTCCAGGAACTCGCCGCCGATCGCGCCGCGGTGTTCACCTCCCCCAATTTTCTCGGCAATAAATACGCCGCGGTTTCCGCCAACGGCTCCTATGCGGTGTCGGACAACACCTCCATCCAGACGGTTGCCTACTATGAGAATTTCGTCCAGCAGGTGGTCAATGGCAATGTCGTCGATGGCGCACCCTGCGGCAATTATATGTGCGAGCAGCCGGGCGTCTTTCTCACCAACCCCGCCGGCAGTCCGATCCCCAACTATCTCAACGGTGGTCCCTATTCGCAGCTCAACAACCAGACCACCAACACCAACGGCTATGGTTTTTCGGTGCAGGTGACGAACACCGGGGAAATCCTCGGCCGCGCCAACCATTTTACCGCGGGCGCCAGCTATGACGGCAGCCAGAACACCTTTACCGGCGATACCCTGCTTGGCGGCCTCAACCCTTATGACCAACTCGGCTTCGTCGGGCCCGGCACCATCATCTCCCAGGCCAATGGATCGATCATGCCGGTGCGGCTCAATGACACGACGAATTATTACGGCCTCTATTTTCTCGATATGTATGACCTGACCCCGCGTCTCACCCTGACGCTCGCGGGACGTTTCAACGTCGCGCAGACCGATCTTGTCGGCGTCGATCCCAATAACGGCGCGCTCTCCGGCAATCATTACTATAGCCATTTTAACCCGCAGGCCGGACTGACCTACAAAATCACCCCGCAGGTGACAACCTATGCCGACTATGCCGTCTCGAACGCGATCCCGACGCCCGAGGAACTCTCCTGCGCCGATCCGCAGAGTCCCTGCACGCTGTCCAACTTCTTTGCCGGCGACCCCAATCTCAAGCAGGTCGTGGCGGACACCGTCGAGGCCGGCTTCCGCGGCAGCTTCACGCCCTATGGCAACGCCAAGTTGATGTGGAACGTCAGCGCCTACCACACCGAAACGGTTGACGACATCCAGTTCATCTACAGCCCGATCCAGGGCGCAGCCTATTACCAGAATATCGGTGACACGCTGCGCCAGGGCGTCGATGTCGGCGGCTCGCTGACGCAAGGCAATTTCGAGTTCTTCGCCAATGCCTCCTACATCAACGCCACCTTCCAGAATGGCCTGACGATTTCGAGCCCGAACAATCCTGGCGCGGATGCCAATGGCAATATCCACATCCGCCCCGGCGATCAGCTTCCCGGCATTCCGCCATGGATCGCGAAAATCGGCTTTTCCTACAATATCACGCCCGCCTGGCAGGTCGGCGCCACCGGCACCTACGAGGCCGGGCAGTATCTGTTCGGCGACGAGGCCAACCTCACGCCGACCACGGGGGCCTATTTTGTCACCAGCTTCGACACCAGCTATCAGATCAACAAGCACATCAAATTGTTCGGCCAGGTCCAGAACGCATTCAACGCAAATTATTACACATACGGTACATTCAGCCCGACCGCGCAGGTGCCGATCCCGATCGCGCCGGGCGCCACCAACCCGCGCGCGCTCTGCCCGGCCAATCCGATCGAAGGCTATGGCGGTATCACGGTGTCGTTCTGAAGCCAGGCCAGGGGGCTTGCGCCTCGTCTTGCTCTCACGCCTCCTCGTCGCTGCCGATCGCATATCCCTCGGGCGGGCGGGCGTTCGGCGCGCGCGGGTAGGGGTCGAGCAGGAGGGCCAGTTGTTGTGCCGCCGCCTCCCCGAGATCGAGTATGCCGCCCACCATCGCGATCTCATCGATCGCTTCGAGATCGACGCTGTCGCTCGCGGCCCCTTCGGGGACGAAGCGGACGGCAAAATCCTCGGCCAGCGTGGTTGCGAAAACCTCAAGGCTGATGACGCAGACCTGGCCGACGCGGGCGGTGAGCCGGGCTTCCGCCAAAACCGTGCCGGCGGCTTCAGGACGCAGGTGAAAGCCGCAGGCAAGCTCGTGGATCTCCGGCAAGCCAAACCGCGCAGCCAGGGCACGGCATTCCTCGGGCCGAGCCTTGATTTCGACGAGCTTGCCGGCCGCCGGCAGGGCCGAGCGCCGCTCCGGGCGATGGAATTCGGGCGCGATCACGGGCTCTCCGCGAGCGCCGCGGGGCCGCGGAAATTCACCTCGCCCGCGGCGAGAGCGGCGAGCCCCTGGCGGGCGAGATGGGTGTCCTCGGCGCGCGTCAGGGCGGCGAGGTGCCGCGCCGCCTCGGCGATCACGATCGTCTCGCGCCCGCGCCAGACATTGCGCACCAGGGCAGCGGAGAGCGCCGCCGGATCAGCGGCGTCGAGCGCCGTCTCGTAAGCGCGCGCGCGGCCATGAAACGCCTCCCACATTGCCCGCACGCGCTTGCCGACCGAGAGATCGCCGACACCGAGTTCGCGCAGATTGACATCCATGTCGCTGAACATCGCATCGAACACCGCCTGGGCGAGCGCCGGGCCGGGGGCAACGTCGTGGCGCAGGCGGCGGATAAGAAGCGCCACATGGAGGCCGACGAGATCGAATCGGCCATCGAGCGTATCGGGCACGCCGAGAGTTTCGTAGAAGAATGTCTCCCGCCCCGCCGCGACGGCACGGTTATAGAGTGCGAAACCCGCCCGCTCGATCCGCCCACGCCGCCATCCCACCATCAGTTTCTGTCCCTCATTCGCGTTTTGTCCTTTATTCGCGGCGTGAAGCGCCCCGCCCGCGCCGGTCTTGCGCGCCCGGTCCTGATCGCCGAAAATATCTCCGGCCCGCGCGGCAAGACATAGCGCGAGCGCGAGGCGGGTCAATTGCGGGCCGCCGCGAACATAGGCCGATGATTTTCCGCCGCCGAGGACCGATGATGACCCAATCTCCGTCCCGGATGCCCTGGCTTGGCCGCCTTCGGCCCGGGCAGCCCCCCCTTCCCCGCCGCACCCGCCAGGGGCACCCCTGGCGCGCGCTCCTTTGGCATGCCCCCTGGCGGTGGCATGTCCCCTGGCGGCTGGCGGCGGTGGCGCTTTTCACGCTCTGCGTCGGCTGCGGGCCGCTTGCGCCGCCCACGCAAGTCCGCGGCAATCCGATCGATGTCGATCAACTAGCCGAGCTGGTGCCCGGCGTTTCCACCCGCGCCGACGCGCAGTCGCTGCTCGGTACGCCAACCACCAAAGGTAGTTTCGACGATAATACCTGGATCTATATCGGCCAGATCACCAAGCCCGTGGTCGCGAGCACGCTGCATATCGTCCGCCAGGAGGTGGTGGTACTGAGCTTCGACGACAAAGGCATACTGCGCGCGGTGAAAACGCTCAACCAGAAGGACGCGCTGCCGGTCTCGGTGGTTGACCGCATCACCCCCTCTCCGGGCGGCAATATCTCGCCCTGGGACCAGATCATGAGCGGCATCGGCTCGGTTAATCCGCTCGCCGGCATGATGGGCGGTTTGGGCGGCAGCGCCGCCGGCATGGGCAGCACGGTGCCCGGCAGCGCCGGCGGTCTCGGCGGCATGGGGGGCGGCATGCCGTGAAGCCGGGCGCGGGCGATTTCCTCGCCGCCCGAGGCATGCTAAAGCGCCCGCGGCATTGCGAAGAAAGTCACCAGATATCATGAGTCCAGATATCCTGCGCCAAGAAATCATGAGCGCCGAGAACGCAGCGCCGGAGAGGGCGCGTTTTTTCACGACCCCCCTCGCCGACGCCGATCCCGAACTGGCCCGCGTGGTCGCGGCGGAACTGGCCCGCCAACAGGACGGCATCGAGCTGATCGCGAGCGAGAACATCGTCTCCCGAGCAGTGCTCGAAGCGCAGGGCTCGGTGCTCACCAACAAATACGCCGAAGGCTATCCCGGCCGCCGCTATTACGGCGGTTGCGCCGCCGTCGATGTCGCCGAGGATCTGGCGATCGCGCGCGCCCGGGCGCTGTTCCACTGTGAATTCGCCAATGTCCAGCCACATTCCGGCGCCCAGGCCAATCAGACGGTGTTTCTCGCCCTGCTCCAGCCTGGCGAGACCATCCTCGGCATGAGCCTCGCCGCCGGTGGCCATCTGACGCATGGCGCGGCGCCCAATCTCTCCGGCAAATGGTTCCGCGCCGTGCAATATGGTGTCCGCCGTGAGGATGGTCTGCTCGATTACGAGGGGCTGGAACGTCTGGCGCTGACCGAGCGGCCGAAGCTGATCATCACCGGCGGCTCGGCCTATCCGCGAATCATCGATTTTGCCCGCATCCGCAAGGTCGCCGACGCGGTCGGCGCCTGGTTCATGGTTGATATGGCGCATTTCGCCGGCCTCGTCGCCGCCGGGCTCTACCCGAGCCCACTCGCGCACGCCCATGTGGTCACCACCACCACCCACAAGACGCTGCGCGGCCCGCGCGGCGGCATGGTGCTGACCAACGATCCAGAACTCGCCAAAAAGATCAATGCGGCGCTGTTTCCGGGGCTCCAGGGCGGGCCGCTGATGCATGTCATCGCCGCCAAGGCGGTGGCTTTCGGCGAGGCGCTGCGCCCGGAATTTCGTGCCTATCAGCGGGCGGTGGTGGAGAATGCCAAGGTGTTGGCCGCGACCCTGGTGGGCGAGGGGCTGGCGATCGTCACCGGCGGCACCGACAGCCATCTGATGCTGGTTGATCTCCGCCCCAAGCGGGTCACCGGCAAGGCCGCGGAAGCCTCCCTGGAGCGCGCCGGCATCACCGCCAACAAGAACGCCATTCCGTTCGATCCCGAGAAACCGGCGATCACGTCGGGCATCCGTCTCGGCACCCCGGCCGCGACCACGCGCGGTTTTGGCGCGGGCGAATTCCGCGAGGTCGGCCAGATGATCGGCGCGGTGCTCGATGGCCTGGCGCGCAGCAATGATAGCACCAACGCCGCCGCCGAGGCCGCAATGCGCGCCCGCGTCGCCGAACTCTGCGCTCGTTTCCCGATCTATCAGGCGCGCTGAGGAGCAATGCGCTGTCCGTTTTGCGGGCACGAAGATACCCAGGTCAAGGACAGCCGCTCCTCGGAGGATGGTGCCGCGATCCGCCGGCGACGCTTCTGCGCCGCTTGCAGCCAGCGCTTCACCACCGTCGAGCGGGTGCAGCTCCGCGAGCTTACGGTCGTCAAGGTGGATGGCAGGCGGGTGCCGTTCGAGCGCGAGAAGCTCGCCCGCTCGGTGCGCACGGCGCTGCGCAAGCGCCCCGTCCAGGAGGAGCGCATCGAACGCATTGTCAATGGCATCGTCCGCCAACTGGAGGCGAGCGGGGAGAACGATATCGCCAGCCAGCAGATCGGCGAGCTGGTCATGGAGACGCTGCGCGAGGTTGACGAAGTGGCCTATGTGCGCTTCGCCAGCGTCTATCGCAATTTCCGTGAAGCCAAGGATTTCGAGGCGTTTCTGGGCTCGTTGGATGAACCTGGCTGACGACGCCCCGGGAATGCGCGCAGCGCTCGCGCTGGCACGGCGGAGCCTGGGCGAGACCTGGCCCAACCCGGCGGTCGGCTGCATCATCGTGCGCGACGGGCGCGTCATCGGGCGCGGCGCGACCGCACCCGGTGGGCGCCCGCATGCCGAGCCACAGGCGCTCGCCATGGCCGGGACGGCGGCGCGCGGGGCCACCGCCTATGTCACGCTCGAGCCGTGTTGCCATTGGGGCGAAACCCCGCCCTGTACCGCCGCGCTGATCGAAGCCGGCATCACCCGCGTCGTGGTGGCGCTCCGCGATCCCGATCCGCGCGTCGATGGTGGCGGCCTCGCCGCGCTGCGCGCCGCCGGGATCGCGGTCAGCGAAGGTGTGCTTGCCGATGAGGCGGCGGAACTGACGGGGGGGTTTTTGAGCCGAGTGCTCACCGGGCGGCCGCTGGTGACGCTGAAACTCGCTTCCACCCTCGATGGCCGGATCGCCACGCGAAGCGGCGAGAGCAAATGGATCACCAATGAACTCGCCCGCCGCGCGAGCCATGCGCTGCGCGGCGGGCATGACGCGGTGATGGTGGGTGTCGGCACCCTGCTCGCCGACGACCCGCGCCTGACCTGCCGCCTGCCCGGCTTCCGCGCCCGTCCGCTGGTGCGCATTATCGCCGACAGCCATCTCCGCACCCGGCTTACCGCGAGCGTCGTGGCAAGCATCGCGGAAGCGCCGACCTGGTTCCTCATCGATGCCCGCACCGACCCAGCGCGCAAGCGGGTGTTCATCGATCTCGGCGCGCGGCTTTTCGAACTGCCGAGCGGGGTGGCCGGCATCGATCTCGCCGCCGGCCTGCAAGCCCTCGGCGCCGCCGGCCTCACGCGGGTGCTGGTCGAGGGCGGCGCACAGCTTGCGGCCGCGCTGTTGCGCGCCGATCTTGTCGATCATCTCGCCTGGTTTCATGCGCCCACCGTCATGGGCGCCGATGGCTGGCCGGCGGCGCAGGCTTTTGGGGTCAGCGAACTGGCCCGCACACCGCGTTTCGCGCGCCAGTGGATCACGGCGCTTGGGGAGGATGTCTTGACTGAATTCAAAAGGATAAGATAGCTTGTTCACAGGTATTATCAGCGCCCTCGGAACCCTCCAGGAGATCTCCCCATGCCAGGATGGGCGGGATACGCGCCTCGCCATCGCGGCGCCATGGCCGGAGATGGAAAGCATCCCGCTCGGCGCCTCGATCGCCTGTTCGGGCTGCTGCCTCACCGTCGTCGCCATGGGGAAAAACTGGTTCGCGGTCGAGGCTTCCGGCGAGACGCTTTCCCGCACCACGCTCGGCGCCTGGCGCCCCGGCCAGCAGGTCAATCTCGAACGCGCGCTTCGGCTCGGCGATGAATTGGGCGGGCATTTTGTCTCCGGCCATGTCGATGGCGTGGCCGAGATTTTGAGTGCCGTGGCGGAGGGCGGCTCGACGCGCTGGCGCTTCCGCTTGCCGCGAACCCTCGCCCGCTTCGTCGCCGAAAAAGGCAGCGTCGCCGTCGATGGCGTTTCGCTCACCGTCAACGAGGTGGAAGGGGACGAGGTTGGGGGCTGCGTGTTCGGGGTGAACATCATCGCCCATACCGCGCGCATGACGAATTTTTCCCGCCTCAAACCCGGCGATCACGTCAACATCGAGATCGACCTGCTCGCGCGCTATGTCGCCCGGCTCCAGGAGGGGGTATGAAGGAAAACCTGAAATCTGCTGATATTTCGCAGTATTTTTCTTCCCTGCCGGAGCTGATCGAGGAAGCGCGGGCGGGGCGGATGTTCATCCTGGTGGATGACGAGGATCGCGAGAACGAAGGCGATCTGGTCATCCCGGCGCAGTTCGCGACCCCGGATGCGATCAATTTCATGGCGCGCTTCGCCCGTGGGCTGATCTGCCTCGCCCTCACCCAGGCGCGGGTCGAGCAGCTCGGCCTGCCGCTGATGAGCCAGTCGAACGGCACCCGCCACCAGACCGCCTTCACCGTTTCGATCGAGGCGCGCGAGGGCGTCACCACCGGCATTTCGGCGGCCGATCGCGCGCACACCATCGCGGTCGCCATCAACCCCGAGGCGACGCGCGACGACATCACCACGCCCGGCCATGTTTTCCCCCTGATGGCGCGCGAGGGTGGCGCGCTGGTGCGCGCCGGCCATACCGAGGCGGCGGTCGATATCGCCCGCCTCGCCGGCGTCTATCCTGCCGGGGTGATTTGCGAAATCATGAACGATGACGGCAGCATGGCGCGCCTGCCCGACCTCATCGCCTTCGCCCAGCACCACAACCTCAAGCTCGGCACCATCGCCGACCTCATCGCCCATCGCCGCCGCACCGAAAAACTGGTGCGCCGCGTCGAGGAGGGCGTGCTGCCTGAGGCGATCGGCGGCCCGTGGCGGCTCATCGTCTATGCGACAACCATCGAGTATGCCGAGCATCTGGCGCTGGTGAAGGGCGATCTTGGCGGCCCAGAGCCGGTTCTGGTGCGCATGCACGCGGTCGATCTGCTCGATGATTTTCTGGGCGGCGTCCATGCCTCCGCCCTGCATGGCGCGATGCGGATGATCGCCGAAGCCGGGCGTGGGGCGGTGGTGCTGCTGCGCGAACGCCGCCCGACCGCGCTTTCCGAGCGGGTGCGGCTGCTCGCCGCGGCCGGGCGTCCGGGCATGGAGTTGCGCAGTTACGGCATCGGCGCACAAATTCTTCTTGATCTTGGGGTCCAGTCGATGGTGCTGCTCTCCAACACGCAGCGCACCATTGTCGGGCTGGAGGGCTACGGCATCGATATTATCGAGCAGCGCCGCATCGGGAGCGCGCCATGAGCACCGAGAACGCGGCCCTGCCGCAACCCCCCGCCATACCCGGCCCCAAGCCCTCCCTCCTCATCGTCCGCGCGCCCTATTACCGTGAAATCGTGGACGGTCTCACTATGGGCGCGCGTGGGATCCTGGAGGCGGCGGGCGCGCCGTTCGAAATCATCGACGTCGCCGGCGCCTATGAGCTGCCCCAGGGGATCCGGCTCGCGCTGCGCGGCGTCCGGCGCTTCGACGGGTTTATCGCGCTCGGCTGCGTGGTGCGGGGCGAAACCGATCACTATGAGTTCATCTGCGCCTCGGCGATGAACGGGCTTTTACAGCTCACCCTGACCTACGGCATCGCGCTCGGCACCGGACTTCTGACCGTCGATACCTTGGAGCAGGCGCGCGCGCGCGCGGGCGCCGACGGGTTTAACAAAGGGGCGGAGGCGGCGGTCGCGGCACTGAAACAGATCGCCGCGGGGCGGCAACTGGGCGCGTGGTGATGACGCTCCCCTCCCCCACGGCCCAGCGCCCGAGCCGACCGCGCACCGCGTCCCGCGTCGCCGCGGTGCAGGCGCTGTTCCAGGCCGAACAGGCCGACCAGGGTATCGAGACCGTCCTCGCCGAGTTCATCCGCCACCGCCTTGGCGACCCTCCCGGCGCCGGGGGTTTCGCCGAGGGCCGCGTGCCGCATGCCGAGGTGGCGCTGTTTTCGCGCATTTTACGCGCCGCTGCCGTCCCCGAGCCACTCGACCGCGAGATCGCCGCCGCCCTGCCCCCCGACTGGCCGCTCCCCCGGCTCGACCCGGTGCTGCGCGCCCTGCTGCGCGCGGCGGTGGCCGAACTCGGCATGGCGGACGGGCCGCCGGCCAAGGTGGTGATCAACGAATATCTCGACATTGCGCACGGTTTTCTCTCGGAGGAGGGCGGAAAACTCGCCAACGGCGTGCTCAACCGCATCAGCCGCGCCCATCGCCCGAGCGAGTTTTTGTAAATCTCCGGGGAGGCATTTAGGGGTCATCCGGTGGCGGCAATTTGGCCGATCCGGATGAACATCTCGCCTTTGCCGAGCGTTGCGACATCGCCACCGAACCGCGTGAGATTCTTGCCCAGAAGTTCGGCCGCAGCGGGGCTTACTGCGGCAACGGCGCGCGCCAGCAATGTGCGAAACACCTGATCGGCGCTGCCTATCGGCACGAATGTCGGAAGCGGTGCCGCCTGAGCGGCAACCAGCGTGCCCCGGCGCATCAAATAGCCCGCGCGCGCCCCGGCCCGGCCGCAAACGATCAGCGTGCCGGCCAGCATGCGGCTTGCCGGCTCATCGCCGGTATCGCCCTCGATCACGATCACGCCGCGCCGCAACCGATCTCCCGCGCGCGGCCCGGCATTGCCGCGCACCACCACTAGGCCGCCCGCCATGCCCAACCGCTCGCCCGGCCCCGGCGCCGCAAGAAACGCACCGACACTGCCGCCAATCTCGATCTCGCCGCCCCGCATGCCCGAGGCCGCGAACACCCCGGCATCGCCGCGCACGAGAAGCCGACCACCTTGCATGCCGCGCCCGGCACGCGCACCCACCTCGCCCTCGACGGTTAGCGTGCCCCGCGTCATCCCCGCGCCCACTTCGTCGAACCGCGCCGAGCCGCCCTCGATCACCACCTCATCGGCCCTGCCCGGATGAACCGTGAACACATCGCCGACACAAAGCGGCTGGCGCGTCGTTGTCACCGATAGGCGCAGGATCTCGGCCATTTCGAGATCAGCGAGCCGCTCCGGGATCAATGCCGAAAGATCGAGGCGCTGCGGGGGAGTTTCGCGCAAGCTGAACTGGAGCGCGCTCACGGGAGAAGCTCCCGTAAATGGAAATGATGCCGCCCGAGCTTGCCGCCATAATTGCCCGCGCCGATTCGCGCCGCCCCCGCCTCCGGTCCGAGCGCACACGCCGCCGCAAGCCCCGCGCGCATCGCCGCCGCGACCGCCTCTGGCGTCAACCCATCAATGACGATCTCGAGCACGCTCACGATATCCGCCTCGAGCGCGCTTTGCGTCAGCCCACGCAGACTTGGGCAATAGGCGTCATTGGTGGATGCCATCAGGCCTTTATACTTGCTGCCAACTTTGGAACCCGAGCGGACGATGCCGCCGGGAAATGGCATGATCACATCCGCGATACCGCGCATCGCCACAACGGCCGTCTCGGCGGCACGGCGGGCCGCCACGACACTTCGCCCCATCAATAAAAGATTGCCCCCGCCAACAGCGGATTTCGTGAGCCCGGTGGTCGCCTCACAGACAAACTCGCCATCCATCACCGGCATGCGCCAGAAATGCCGCCCGTCAAAGCGTTTGGAAATCTGCCAGCCATCGGCGAAATAGCGGATGGCATCGCCAAGTTTCAACGGCTCAACACCTTCCAGCCCGGCGAAGCAAGCCGAGCCGGGGCTGGTGAGCACGCATTGCCCGACACGGTTCTGCAATTGTTTCTGCAACTCGCTGGTGGAGCCAGCAAACATCAGCACCCGCACCCCCGGACGACCATCTGGCGTTTCATTTTCAGCAAGTTCGGCATCAATGCCCGCCTCGACGCCGCAGGCAATGATCGAGGTTGCAAAGCCGGTAAGGCTGGTTGCGGCAATGCGCGCCCATGCTGCGGTGTCGGCGGTGATAACGAGAGCAGTCGCGCGCATGTCGAAAGCTTCCGCGAAACTGTCATCGATGCGCACGCCATTGCGGCTCAGCTCAGGCATGGCACGCTCTCGATCGGGTCTTTCCCATTTCGCGCGATGGCCTCGGGCGCGACATCGAAGGCCGTGTGCGAAACGCCGAAAACCTCCTCGTAATAGGCGGCGAGACGGCTCTCGATCGCTTTGTCGAAACCCGGACGCACGGCGAATGCGCGGCCGAAATGGCGCTTCATCGCCACGCCCTCGCGCATGATCAACTCGCCATCCTTGAACACCAGGGCGGCGTTGCGGAACATCGCGGCCTTGTCGGCTTGTGGCCGATAGATCGCGATATCGGCGCGCGCGCCCACGCCGAGATGGCCGCGATCGGGGAGGCCGAGCAGGCGGGCAGGGGCGGCGCGTGTCATCGTTGCGATCTCAGGCCAGTCATATTCGCGTGTTAATTCTGGCAATGTCGTCATCGCCAAGGCTTCGGCGGGAATCTCGCTGATCCAGCGGGCGCGCAAATCGCGATCCATCAACAGCGCGAGCAGATCGGGATAGGCGGTGAACGGCGCGCCGTTCGGATGATCGGTGGTGAAAAACACCCGCCATGGATCGTGAATGAGAAGGAAAAGTTCGAGCCCTGTTGCCCATTGCACCGCGTTGAAGAAATTCTTCCGCCGATAGTGATAGGGAACGATGCCGCCGCCATTGCCCTCGGCCTCCAGGATCGCCCATTTGCGCGGGCTCGCCTGACCGCGGGCGCCGAACTGACGGAGTACATCCGATGAAATCGTCACCGTCTGGCCGAACATCACCTGTCCGACATCAACCGTGATATTGGGCGCGGCATTCACCGCCGCCGCCAGACGCGGCGCGGCGGAGGAAAATTTGCGTGGCCCCTCCCGGCCATAGGAATAGAATTGCAGATGCGCGAGATGCAGGCGTTCGCCCTCGGCCGCCGCGATTGTCGCGAGCGCGGTCTCGACATTGCCCGGCAGTCCGAGATTGTTGCAGTGCAAATGCAGTGGATGCGGAATGCCAAGCGCCGCCACCACCCCCTGCAAGGCCCGTATGAGAGCGCGCGAGGACAGCCCCGCGCGCGGCACCTCGTCATCGAGCGAGAAGCTGCGGGCGTTTTCCCGGAAAGCGGCGGCGCCACCGGGGTTGATCGTCTTGATCCCGAGCGCGCCGCTGCCCGCCAGCATGCGCGCCGCGTAATCCGCCAGCGCCGTGGTTTCGCCGGCGCGGATCAGGCGAAAACACAAATCGTCATTGCCGATAACGCCAAGGATGGCTTTGTCGATGAAGGGAATGGCGGCAAGCTCGCGCTGCGCTTGTAACGCAACATGCGGCGAGATGGCGGGTTCCACCACCATCGTATAGCCCATCGCCGCGAAAAGATGCCCGATCAGTTCGCCCGGCGGCGCGCCGGCGAACATCGCCCCGTCATGGAGTTCGGGCAGCAGCAGCCGCGCGGTGTTCACATTGGCGCCAGCGATGTGGGAATGGATGTCGATCCCGCCCGCCAGAACGATGCAGCCCGGCACATCAAAGCGCCGATCGGGCGCGCGGCCGGGCGGCGCGATTACCCGTTCATCCTCGATCCACACCTCGCCCGTGCCATCGCGGCCATGGGCCGGATCGACGACGCGCCCGCCGGTAATCAGCGTCAGCATGACGCCATCTCGCCGGCGAGCGCCCCCGTGATCGCGGCAAGGGTCGCCGCGGCGGGGGGAATTTCGGCTGATGGCGTCGCAGCGCGTTGGAATGTGAGCGCGCCGAGCCCGGGGTCATGTAGAATCGCGTGATGATCGATGCCGGGACGGCCCGTGAAAATGACGACCTCCGGCATGGGCGCCAGTGTCGCCGTTGCCGGCACGAGGGAAATAAGCCGCACGCGCCCAGCCCAGGGTGGCAGATCGGCACCGATCCAGAGCACGACATCGGCCTCGCCACCGACAACCATGCGTGCCGCGTCGAGCCGCCAGGGATCATGCTCGGCCCGGCCACGCGCGAAGGTCACGCGGGGGGGCAATCCGGTTTTCCACGCACAGGCCTGCGTCACGCCCGCGACATTGTTCGCGCCAGATTGGGGCAGGCCGAAACAGCGTGTCGTGTCATTGAGAGTCTCGATCATACCACAGAGCATCTCAATCGCGAGCGGTGGGATTTCCTCGGCCGACCAGTGAACAACCGCAAAATGCGCCGCCCGCAAAGCCGCGGCCAGCGCAGCCAGCGCGGGGTCCGCGGTAATCGCACGCCCGCCGATCAGCGCGCGGAGCAGGCCGAGTCGTGCCATGAGATTATCGCCGGCGAGCCGCATCACCTTGCGCCCGCGCTCGGGGGCGAGCGGTGGTGGCGTGCTGGGGAAATCCGCGACATCCGAACCGACGAGTAGCACGCAATCAGCCAGCGCCCGCGCCTCCAGCGGCGTGACAACCAGCCATCCCGCCTGGCGCATGACATCGAGATCAGCCAACGCGGCGGCGGCGTTTTCATGATCAAAGCTCGCGCGCGCGGCACGCGCGAGGTCGAGCGCCGCCTCCGCCGCCCCGCAATCCATCATGCCGGCGACGATCAGCGGGTTGGCGGAAGCGCCGAGCAGCCACCCCGCGGCGGCAACCGCTGGCGCGCGCGCCACCGGCGCACCGGCGATGAGCGCTTCAACCATCATGCCGCGGCGCGTCGTATTTGATATAGGCAAAACGAGGATCCTTCTCCGGCGTGCCTTCGAGCGGCGGGGCCGGGCGCCAGGTGATCACCTCTTCGATCTTGCCGGCAAGCGCGAAATCCTTCTCCGTGATGCCTTTGGCGGAATGGGTGCAAAGCCGCACTTCGACCCAGGCATAAGACGCCGTGATGTCGGGGTGATGCCATGCGACTTCGGCGAGATGGCCGACCGTATTGATCACCATCAGCGTGCCCTTCCAGCCATAGGTGCGATAGGTGCGGCGGATCCAGCCACGCTCGAGTTTCCAGTGCGGCAGCTCATGCGCCAGACGTTCGTTAACTTCATTCTCGGAATAAACCGCCTCGGTCATGACGCATTTCCCTCCACCTCGGTTGCCCCGCGGCACAACGATGTGGAATATGCGGCATGACCGAGCCTCGACACAACCATGCCGACGTGCCGCGCCGATGACCGATGCCGTCCACATCACCACGACGGCGCGGCTGCATCTCGGGTTTCTCGATCTGACCCGCGATCCGATCCGGCGTTTCGGCAGTATCGGCCTTGCGCTGGATGGTCCAGAGACGCGGCTGACCCTGCGGCGGGCGCAGGCGCGCCGGGTGCGTGGGCCGGAGGCCGAGCGGGCGGAGCGCTATCTGGCGACACTCGAAGCCGGGCTCGGCCTGGCCGGCTCGCACGATCTCGTGATCGCGACGACGATACCCGCGCATGCCGGGCTTGGCTCAGGCACCCAGCTCGCGCTGGCCATCGCCACCGCGCTCCGCGCCCTCCATCGCTTGCCGCCCGATCCACGCGGCGACGCGGCGCGCCTCGGGCGCGGATTGCGCTCGGGGATCGGAATCGCCTTATTCGAGCAAGGCGGTCTCGCGGTCGATGGCGGGCGCGGCGCACATGACGCGCCGCCGCCGCTCGTTGCCCGCCTCGCCGTGCCGGAGAGTTGGCGGGTGATCGTGGTGCTCGACCCCGCGGTCGCGGGGCTGTCCGGCGCCCCTGAGCGCGCGGCCTTCACCGATCTTCCGCCGATGGCCGAAAGCATTGCCGACACGCTCTGCCGGCTCGTGCTGATGCAGGCACTTCCGGCGCTGGCGGAAGACGATCTTGCCGGGTTCGGCGCCGCCCTCACGCGGGTGCAAAAAATTCTCGGCGATTACTTTGCGCCGGCCCAGGGCGGGCGCTTCACCAGCGTGCGTGTCGCCCGCGCGCTGGCGATGCTTGCCGAGGCCGGCGCGGTTGGCATCGGGCAGAGTTCCTGGGGGCCGAGCGGTTTTGCTTTTGTTCGCGCTGATGCCGAAGCCGCGCGCCTCGTCGCGGGGCTTCGGCGCACGGGGGAATTTGCCGCCGAGTCGGACCTGGATATCAGAATTTGCCGCGTACTCAATCACGGCGCGCGGGTCGAGCGCACCGAATAGCCAAGGAAAAACGCGATGGCCGAGAAACACATCCTGCATCTGCTGAGCCCGCTTAAGCACGCCAGCCCCTTCGATGTGCACATGGCGCTCGACGCCGGCTACGATGCCGTGCTGCCCTATAACAACGTCACGCTCGACGATATCACGCCGCTGGTGCAGGACGCCATTTTCTCGCGCCCGCCCAAAGCGGGTGTGCGCACAGGCATTTTCTTCGCCGGCAAGGACGCGCTCGTCGCTCTCGACATGATGGAGATCGCGAAAAAGGCGATGGTGCCGCCCTTCAAGGTCTCGCTCTTCGCCGATCCCGCCGGCTCCTTCACGACCGCCGCGGCGATGGTGGCGCGCGCCGAGAAACTGCTGAAATCGGCGCATGGCCAGGAACTTTCCGGCCAGCGCGTGGTGGTGTTTGGCGCAACCGGCGTGGTCGGTTTCGCTTCCGGCGTGATCGCGGCGCTGAACGGCGCTGCCGTCACCCTGGTCGGCCATGATGGGGTCGAGCGTGTCGCCAAGGCGGCGGCCGAGATCTCGCGACGCTTCAATGTCTCGGTCGATGCCGCCGACGGCAGCACGGAAGCGCGCAAGGCGGCGCTGGTGGCGGACGCCGAAATCGTCTTCTGCGCCGGCCGCGCGGGTGTGCAGATTCTCTCCGCCGTGCAGATCGCGACTGCGCAAGCGCTGCTCGTCGCCGCCGATGTCAATGCCGTGCCGCCCTCCGGCATCGAGGGGCTCGACGCGATGGCCGACGGCGTCCCGCTCGGTGCCGGCCAGGCGCGTGGCTTGGGCGCGCTCGCCATCGGCCAGACCAAATACCAGACCGAGTTTGGGCTTTTCCGTCGCATGATCGAGGCGGAAAAGCCGGTTGCCTTCGATTTCCGCGACGCTTTTGCCCTCGCCCGCGAACTTGCCGGCTGAGGCGTCAGCGCCGCGGCCGACGATTCTCATCGTCGCCCTTGCGGCGCGCGCGCTGGCTGCCGCGGCGGTGCGCACGGGCTATGCGCCGCTCATCGCTGATGGCTTCGGCGACGCCGATACGCGGGCGCTGGCCGTCGCTTTCCACCGCGTCTCGAGCGATGCCGCGGGGGGGCTCGATCCCGCGTCCTGCCGCGCCGCGCTGGCCGCGCTCCGGCGCGGGCGAGCGCCGCCGGTCGGGCTGGTCTATGGCAGCGGGTTCGAGGCCTGCCCGGAGCACCTCACCACCCTGGCGCCCTCCCTGCCGCTGCTCGGCAATGTCCCCGCGGTGGTCCGGGCGCTAAAAACCCCCGCCCGTTTCGCCGCGATCTGCGCTCGCCTCGGCATTTCCCATCCAGCGATCCGCCAGGACGCCGCCCCCGACGCGGGCTGGCTCGAAAAGCAGGCGGGGGCGGCCGGCGGGGGGCATATCCGCGCGGTCCCGCTCGGCCATGCCCCCGCGCCGGGACACTACCTGCAGCGCCGCGTCGCGGGAAAGCCGATCTCGGCGCTGTTTCTCGCCGATGGGCAGCACGCGATGCTATTGTTTTTCACCGCGCAATGGAGCGATCCCGTACCGCATGCGGCTTTCCGCTACGGCGGCGCGCTGCGGCCGGCCCCGCTGGCGCCGACGATCGCGGCGGCGATGACGGCGGCGGTCGCGAAACTCGTAGCGGCGAGCGGCCTGGTCGGGCTCAATAGCGCGGATTTCCTGGTCCGGGAGGGAGATTTCGATCTCCTGGAAATCAATCCACGCCCCGGCGCGACGCTCGACCTCGCGCCGGGGCCGGTGTTTCGCTGGCATCTGGCCGCCTGTCGCGGCTCTTTGCCGACCCGCCCGCCGATTTTCCCGGCAGCCGCGGCCGCTGCCATCGTTTATGCCCGACAGGCCACACGCCTGCCGGCGGCGTTCAACTGGCCGGCCTGGACCGCTGATCGGCCCTTGGCGGGAGAGTATGTTCCAGCCCATGCGCCGCTCTGCACCGTGCGCGCAGCCGGGCGGGACGCCATGCGCGTCCATGCCAGGCTGCGCGCGCGCCGCGAACGCATCCTGGCCCGGGCAGAAGAATGCGCAACGATGGCCGGCCCGGCCAGAAATGCCGCGCTATCTAGGCCAACCCGGCGCGGAAGCGGGGCGCGTCGAGGCCCTCCTTGACCACCGCGTCGAGCAGCTGGCGCGACATCTGGCGGAGTGCCGTGGCCGTCGCGCCCTCTCCCACAGGCAGCGGCGCGGCGAAGTTGCACAAGGCACGTTGGCGATCACGCTCACGCCCCGATCCCGCCTCGCTCAGCACCAGATCGAGATCGGCCGCGGCGTCGAGGCGAAGCACCGCGATACATTCGAAACGATGAATTTCGATGCGCAGATCAAGCCGCGGTGGCGCATCGAGGGCCAGTTCGCCGCGCCGCTCCAGGCCCTCGGTAAAACCGTGCTGAACGAGTGTCGCGATCGGGTAGGGCGCCAGCAGGGTCTGGCGGATGATGCCGTCGGGATCGCGGATTTCGCCGAGCCAGTCGGGCAGCGTGCGGCGCCGGTCGAGCACCCGTGGCAGACCCACAACAGCGGGCGGAGGTGACTTCGCACGGCCACAGGAAAGCATCAGCAAGGGCAGCGCGAGGAGGGCGCGGCGCGCCGGATTGGCCGCCGCGGGGGCGCCGGCTCGACGCGCCTCAGGCAGCGCGGAGGGCAGCCGGCAATCCGGCAATCGCGCTGTCCACCAGGGCGGCGCCGGTATCGGCATCAAGATCGGCGGCGATCACCTGGCGCGCGACCTCGGTCGCGATATCGGCGGCAGCCCGTCGGACGCTGGTCAGCGCCGCCTTTTCGGCCGCGGCAATCCGGGCATGCGCCATCTGTTCGCGCCGCCGCGCACTCGCCTCGGCCTCCTCGCGCACTGCCTCGGCCAGACGCGCCGCCTCGACCTCGGCGGATTCGATGAGCGCCCGCGCCTCGGCGAGCGCCGTCTCGCGCGACGCCCGGGCATCGCGCAGCATATCCTCGGCCTCGCGGCGCAGTCGGGCGGCCTCCTCGAGTTCACGGCGCACCGCCTCGGCACGGGCATCGAGCAGGGTGTTGAGGGCGGCGAACAAACGCTTGCCGAGGAGAGCAAAGAATAGCACGAAGGCAACCGCGACCCAGAAGGTCGGGCGTTCAAAGGGCGAATTGGCAAGGGCTTCCCATTGCATCGTCTTTCTCCCTCAGTTGGCGCCGCGTGCGGCCTGCACCGCGCTGATCGCCGCGTCAAGGCGCCATGCCTCCGGGGTGCGGCCGGTCAGGCGGGCGATGATCGTCGCCGCCGTCTCGCGCGCCGCCTCGATAAGCGCTCCGCGCGCCGCCCGCTCGGCCGCGGCGATGCGCGCCTCCGCCGCCGCGAGATCGGCCTGCAGCCGGGCATTGAGCGCGCTGGTCTGGGCCGCGGCCTCGCTTCTCGCCCGTTCGGTCGCCGCCACGATCGCCGCCTGCGCCTCGGCGTGGGCATGGCGCGTCGCCGCGGTCAATTCGGCGATCGCCTCGTCCGCCGCCCGCTTGGCGCCGCGCGCGGCGTCAAGATCGGCGGCGATGCGCCGCGCCCGATCCTCCAGCACGCTGCCGATCAGCGGCAGGCCCCAATGCGCCAATAGCAGATAGAGCGCGAGAAAAATCAGCGCCAGCCATACCACCTGGCTCACCAGCAGCGGATTGGCAAAGTCGAGCTGTGGCATGCCCTTTTCTTCCTCCGCCCAGGCCAGGGTGGGCAGCAGAAGCACGCTCGCGGTGAACAGGGCGGGGAGACGCTTCATCTTCGAGGTCCCGGGGACGGCCTGCGGCGCTTCAGGTGAACAGCAGCAGGAACGACATCATCAGCGCGAACAGCGCCACCGCCTCGGTCAGCGCGAAGCCGAGAATGGCGAGGCCGAAAACCTGGTCGCGCGCCGCCGGATTGCGCGCGATGCTGCTCACCAGAGACGAGAAAATGTTACCGATACCGACACCGACACCGGCGAGCGCGATGACAGCAAGCCCGGCGCCCAGGGCCTTAGCAGCAGCGACGTCCATGATTGATCTATCCTTTCAATTGACGAAAGCGAAGCGATTAACGGGGAAACCTGCCGCGTTCAGTGCAGATGCACCGCGTCATGCAGGTAGATGCAAGTAAGGATGGCAAACACATAGGCCTGAAGAAACGCCACCAGGAGTTCGAAACCCATCAACGCGATGTTGATCACCAGCGGACCCACCGCCAGCACATAGCCGAACGCGCCGAGCGCGCCCACCAGCATGATCATGAAACTCGCGAAGACCTCGAACATCACATGCCCGGCGGTCATGTTGGCGAAAAGTCGGATGGAGAGCGAAATCGGCCGCGAGAGATAGGAGAGGATCTCGATCGGAATGATCAGCGGCGCCAGAAGTTTCGGCACCCCGGCGGGGAAGAAATAAGTGAAGAAATGCAGCCCATGCGCGCGCAGGGCAACGCCAGTGACGAGGACGATCACTAGCAGCGCCAGCGCTCCGGTCACCGCGATATGGCTCGTGAAGGTAAAGAAATAGGGGAACAGGCCAAGCAGATTGCCGAACAGGATGAAGCTGAACAGCGTGAACACGAAGGGAAAGTAGCGCTTTCCCTCCTCGCCGATCTGTTCGATGCACATGGTGTAAATGAAATCATAGAGCATTTCCGCCACGGCCTGCAGCCGCCCCGGCACCATGGCGCGCGGCTTCATGCCGAAATAGATCAGACCCAGGATCAGCGCACCGGCGAGCATCATGATTTCGTTGGAATTGGTGAAATTCACCGCGCCGCCGACCTCGCCGAGGCCATGGCCCAAGCGAAACTGCCCCAATGCGTCGATGCCCGAACCGTTCGCCGCCAAAACCCGCTCTCCCACTTCTCCGGCTCGACCGAGCCGGGGATATGACCCCGTCGCTAACTTCCCCGGGAACGTCCCTGGGCGCCGCTATTTCTCCGGGCGCGGTCCCACCACGCGCCAGACATTCAACACCCCCGCGGCCCCCCCGAGGAGCACAAAGACCGCGAGAAACAACGGCCTCGTGTGCAGCCAGCGATCCAGCCCATAGCCGATGGCGAGCGCCACCACCAGGGCCGAAAGCAGCTCCACCCCGACCCGCAGGCCAAGCGCCAGGGCATTCGACGACAAGCCGTCGGGCGCCGTCTCGGGCGCCGGTGCCGGAGGCTGATCCAGCCCCCGCCTGTCGCGTGCCGCCGCCAGCCGCGCCTCGAACGAGGCCGCGCCGCGCTCCTGCTCCTCACCCCCGTTCTGGTTCACCGCCCATTCCCCGCTCGGCAAGTCGCCCCGCCGGAAGGCAGGCGCTTGCTAGAGGCCGGGGACGACGCTGTCAAGAACGCTTGAGCCGCCTCACCTTGCCGCTCCGCCACCCGAAGGGCAGCATGGCGCCGCATCCGAGCGAGCAATCAGGGAGGCCAGCGTGAGCGAATTCGTGCTTTATTCTGAAGCACTCTACCCCGACGACCAAGTGGAGCGCGATATCTTCGGCCCCGGCGTGAAAATCGCGTTCCACGCCGCGACGTGCCTTGAAGACCTCCCCGACGCTGCCTGCGCCGAGGCCACCGGCCTGATGATCTTCCGCCACTTTGTTCCCGGCGAGCAACTCGCGCGATTCGCGAAACTGCGCGCCATCGTGCGCATGGGTGTGGGCTACGACCGGCTCGACCGCGCCGCCTGCGCCGCGCGCGGCATCCTGGTCTGCAACGTGCCCGATTACGGCACAACCGAGGTCGCCGATCACGCCATCGCGCTCATGCTGACGCTGCGCCGCGGCATCGCCCTCCACCACGCGGCGCAGCGCGCCAACCCGCCCGCCGCCTGGACCTATCTCGAACACCCCCTGATCCGCCGCAACGATACCCTCACCTTGGGCATTCTCGGCCTCGGGCGCATCGGCACCGCCGCGGCGCTCCGCGCCAAGGCCTTCGGGATGCGTGTCATCGCGTATGATCCCTATCAGCCGAACGGCGTCGAACGCGCGCTTGGCATCGCCCGCGCCCGCGGCCTCGACGAATTGCTTGAAAAATCCGACACGCTCTCGATCCACACCCCTCTCACCCCGGAAACAAGCGGCCTGCTCGGCGCGCGCGAACTCGCGCGGCTGCCCCAGGGCGCGCTCGTCATCAATACGGCGCGCGGCCCCATCCTCGACGTCGAGGCCCTCGCCGAACTCATGCAATCCGGCCACATCGCCGGCGCCGGCCTCGATGTGCTGCCGGTGGAACCGCCGATCGAACCCCTCCCCACCCTGCTCCGCGCCTATCGCGACCACGCACCCTGGGTCGAAGGCCGCCTGATCATCACCCCGCATTCCGCCTTCCATACCCCCGAGGCCTGGACCGATATCCGCGTGAAATCCGCCGAAACCATGCGCGCCGCCCTGCTCGGGCCACGCCCGCAAAATGTCATTGCGCCGGAGATGTTTTGAGTGGGAAAAAAAGGCGAGTGCGCTGCCCTCGACCCGCCAAGGACCGAAGGCCCTTGGATCCCGTGACGCCCTTGTGGGCCAAAAATGGAGAAAGCCCGCATGAAGCTAAGTAGATTACGAATACAGAACTTTCGAGCGTTAGAAGAGATTGACGTAGAATTCGATACTCAGGTGAGCGTGATCATCGGCCCCAACGCAGTCGGCAAGACGACGATTCTCGACGCCATTAGACTCGCGAAGGGCGTGCTGGCCCCAAGAACGCTGCAAGAGACCAACCAGATTCTTCAATCTTTGGGGGCCATGTCGCCCCATATGCCCCAAAAACTCTTTAGTAAAGCCCTGACGAACAAGCCAGACAAGAAGCTTGTTATAAAATGCACATATGAACTAGCCGACCAGGATATTAAAAAAATTCTGGAATTAATCCCGAATATTAGGCAAAACTTGGCTCAACAAAATGCAGGCCTTGCTTTTTCCGCGCCGGCCCAGGTTGTGGCCTACCTCAGCTCGCAAGCGGGCCAAGAGGCGTTGAAAAGGGCTGATACAGAGCTGAACGGAGAAATAACTTCTTTGGGCCGCACAAAACAAATTGAGTTGAATCTAACAATCAATTTTCAAACAGGCCAGATTACTGGCGAGCATCCAATACAACATATATTATTTTCAGCTATAGAGCAATCACTTCCGCCACATACTACGCTTTTCTCTTATTTTCCTGCTGACAGGGCGTTACCATTTGGCGAGCAGCCTGTGCAACTTGGTATGGCCGACCTCAAGAATCCCCTCATTTTTTCTGATGTCTGTGGTAGGCGCGATTCGGCTGCGTCGGATAGTTACTTCGGCTCATGTCGGGATGGAGCATCGAAGTGGGCAAGTCGGGGCAGTCGGGCGGTCGG
>JAJYYH010000010.1 GCA_021801255.1 Pseudomonadota bacterium | reverse complement strand
GGACGGATTCCGGCCGCTTAAGGGCATCTTTGCCAGCTTGCCCATGGCCAAGGCGCTGGCAGCATAGCCGCGTTCTCTTTACGTGCCACGAACCGTGCTATCCTGCCCGTTCTATGGCGTACCCCCGAACACGGGCTGTTCGGCCAACGGTGGGCGAAGCATTCGAACGGCCGCCTCGCTGGCTGGCGGAGAAAACTTCTCGACGAAAACCAAAGAGAAAAAAGTTCTTTGGTTCTTTCTTTCAAGAAAGAACCTATTTTTTCAAAATGAGCAAAAATATTTACCAAATTAAATTAAATTGTACGCAAGAAGCGTATGGCGAATACCGCATCGATGGCCACGACCCCGTCCGGCCGTGAGTTGACATCGGAGATTTTAGTCTCATGTTATGAGGGTGAGCGGGAGAAAATGGCGCCATGTACACCCAGGCCCTCAACGAGCCGGAAAGCGGTGCGCGCGCTGACCTGGGCGACCAAGAATTTCAGGCGCGGATCGATGCCGAGGCGCGGATCGAGCCGCGCGATGCCATGCCTGCGGCCTACCGCGCGACGCTGCTCCGCCAGATCAGCCAGCACGCGCATTCTGAAATCATCGGCATGTATCCCGAGGGCAACTGGTTGACCCGCGCGCCCTCGCTCAAGCGCAAGGCCATCCTGCTCGCGAAAATCCAGGACGAGGCGGGGCACGGGCTATATCTCTACGCGGCCGCCGAAACGCTCGGCAAAAGCCGCGAGGAGATGTTCGACGCGCTGCTCGCGGGGCGGGCGAAGTATTCCTCGATCTTCAACTATCCAACGCTCACCTGGGCGGATATCGGGGCGATCGGCTGGCTCGTCGATGGCGCCGCGATCATGAATCAGATCCCACTCTGCCGCTGCTCCTATGGCCCCTATGCCCGCGCGATGATCCGGATTTGCAAGGAAGAGAGCTTTCATCAGCGTCAAGGCTATGACATCATGTTGACGCTGGCCCGTGGCACGCCGGAGCAAAAGGCGATGGCGCAGGATGCGCTCGATCGCTGGTACTGGCCGTGCCTGATGATGTTCGGCCCCTCCGATCAGGACAGCACGCATAGCGATCAATCGACAAAGTGGAAAATCAAGCGCATCAGCAATGACGCGCTGCGCCAGAAATTCCTCGATGCTGTCGTCGTGCAGGCGCAGTATCTCGGGCTCAGCCTGCCCGATCCTGAACTTCGATTTGATGCCGAGAGCGGGCACTGGCGGCACGGCCCGATCGACTGGGCGGAGTTTCGTCGCGTTCTCGCGGGGGATGGCCCATGCAACCGCGAACGTCTGGCGGCGCGCCAGCGAGCGCATGAGGAAGGGGCGTGGGTGCGCGAAGCGGCGGCGGCGCACGAAGCCCGGCGGGCGGCCTGAGCGGGCAGAAGGTTTTTTTGCTTCTTTTTGCCAAAAGAAGCGCTTTTACTGAGGGAAAAGCCATGGCCGGGACTGGGAAAACGCCGACAACGCCGCTCTGGGAAGTGTTCATCCGAAGCCGCGGCGGCCTTGCCCATCGCCATGTCGGCTCGCTGCACGCCGCCGACGCAACGCTTGCCCTGCACGCCGCGCGCGATCTTTTCACCCGTCGGGGCGAGGGGGTTTCGCTCTGGATCGTACCGGCTTCCGCCATCATCGCCTCGGATCCCGCGGATGCGGGGATGTTGTTCGAGCCGACGGGCTCGAAAATCTACCGCCATCCGACTTTTTACGAGGTGCCCGAGGAAGTTGGGCATATGTGAGGCGATGGCGACGACCTCGATCAGTGTTGCGGAAACCCCGCTCGTGCTCTATGCGCTGCGCCGCGCCGACGATGCGCTGATCCTCGGCCATCGGCTGTCGCAATGGATCGGGCGCGGGCCGACGCTCGAAGAGGAAATGGCGTTCGGCAATTTCGGCCTCGATCTCATCGGCCAGGCGCGGGCTCTCTATGCCTACGCCGCCGCGATCGAAGCGGCCGGACATGACGAGGACGATTTCGCCTACCTCCGCGATGCGCCGCAATACCGCAATCTTCTGCTCGTTGAACAGCCGAACGGCGATTTTGCCGTGACTATGCTGCGCCAGTTGTTCTATAGCGCCTTCGCCGATTTCTATTGGCGGGCGATGATGACGAGCCGTGACGCGACGCTCGCCGCGATCGCGGCGAAATCGGAGAAGGAAAGCGCCTATCATTTTTCCCACGCCGCCGAATGGGTGATCCGGCTCGGCGATGGCACCGCGGAGAGCCACGCGCGAACGGAAGCCGCGTGCGAGGCGCTCTGGCCTTTTACCGGCGAGATGTTCGAGAGCGATGCCGCCGAGCGGGAATTGTGCGATGCCGGCACCATCATCGACCCGGCAAGCCTCCGCGTGCCCTGGCGGGCGCGGCTCGGCGAGGTTTTCGCTGCGGCGGGCCTGGCACTTCCCGCGCCAGATCGCTGGATGCAACGGGGCGGAAGGAGCGGGCGGCATAGCGAGCATCTCGGGCATTTACTCGCCGAGATGCAGATTTTGCCACGTAGTTTCCCCGGGGCAGAGTGGTGAGCGGAGATTTGCGCGCGCGCGCGTGGCAGGCGGCGTCCGGCGTCGTCGATCCCGAGATTCCGGTGCTCACGATCGCCGATCTCGGGGTGTTGCGTGATGTCGTCGTCGCGGATGGAACAGTCACGGTGCGGATCACGCCGACCTATTCCGGCTGCCCGGCGATGAGCATGATCGCGCTGGACGTCGAGACGGCGCTCGCGAAAGCCGGCATCGTGGGGGCGCGGGTGGAAACCGTGCTGGCCCCGGCCTGGACGACCGATTGGCTGAGTGAGGCGGGGCGCGAGAAACTCCGCGCCTATGGCATCGCGCCGCCGGAAAAAGCCGCGGGCCGCCGCGCCTTGTTTGGCGAACGGCACATCGCCTGCCCGCATTGCGGCGCGACCGATACGCGCGAGATTGCGCCGTTTGGCTCGACTTCGTGCAAAGCCCTTTGGCAATGCCGCGCCTGCGGCGAACCGTTCGATTATTTCAAATGTCACTGAGCGCACCCGCCACCGCGCCGGGCACGGGCCCTCGCGCGCCGCGTTTTCACGATCTCGTTGTGGCCGATGTGCGGCGCGAGACGGCTGAGGCCGTGTCGGTCTCCTTTGTCATTCCAGAAAGCCTGGTTTCCGCCTATCAGTTTACACCGGGGCAGTATCTGACGCTGCGCGCCAGGATCGCGGGCGAGGAATTGCGCCGCTCCTATTCGATTTGTTCGGTACCCGAAGAGGGTGAGCTGCGCATTGCCATCAAGCGCGTTCCGGGCGGGGTTTTTTCGGCCTTTGCCCATGAGCGGCTCAAACCCGGCGATCGGCTCGCGGTGATGACGCCGGCGGGGCGTTTCGGCATCGCGCCCGCGCCGGGGCGCGCGCGCACCCATCTGGCGCTCGCCGCGGGCTCTGGCATCACCCCCATTCTTTCGATTTTGCAGGCCATCCTGGCCGAGGAAAAAGCGAGTCGGGTGTTTCTGTTTTACGGCAACCGCCGGAGCGCCGACATTCTCTTCGCCGAGAAACTCGCGGAACTCAAGGACCGCTATCTTGATCGTTTCGCACTTTATCATATTCTTTCGCAAGAGGAGCAGGATATCGCGTTCCTCAATGGCCGGCTCGATGGCGAAAAAGTCAGACTTTTGCTGCGCCATATTGTGCCGGCGGCGGCGGTTGACGAGGTTTTTCTCTGTGGGCCGGAGGGGATGAGCGAGGCGGTGCTGCCGGCGCTCGCCGCAAGCGGCCTTTTGCCGCCGCGGGTGCATGTGGAACGCTTCGCCTCGGCACTTCATGGCCGCCCGCGTCCCCCGCCTGTGCCCCCCCCGGCGGGCACGCCGGCTTTTGCCCGTGCCGTGCTGGTCCTTGATGGCAAGCGGCGCGAGATCGCGGTCGCCGAGGGCGAGGCGGTGCTCGATGCGGCGCTCCGCGCGGGGATGGACCTGCCTTACGCCTGCAAGGGTGGCATGTGCAGCACCTGCCGCGCGCGCCTGATCGAGGGGCGGGCGGAGATGGCGCTCAATTTCGCGCTCGATGCGGCCGAGGTCGCTTCCGGCGCTATCCTTACCTGCCAGGCGCGGCCCCTAACCCCGTACCTCGTGGTGGATTACGATCAGGCCTGAGAGTTTGCAAAAATGCCCGCGCGCTCCGGAGTCAATCGGGGAAAATCAATGTTTTCAGGGGGCAGTTTTTTTCAGGTTCGGAGGAAGGCGGGTTCGGGGACGGCGACATCGCCCCGCACCACGAACACGCGGTCCACGCAGCGGAGGTGCCGGCGATGCTGCCGGCGAAGGTCGCATCATAGGGACTGGCGTAGCCCTTGGCGGGCAGATGGACATTGAAGCCGATGCTGTAAGTGCCGACGCCGAGATGCATGTGAAATTGCTGGTGGCGAAATTGCCATTTTGCAGCAGGTTGACCCCGGCTTGCAGGGGGGCAGTCGTGGCCAGGGCGAGCAGGGCAGCGCCGGCCAGAAGTTTCGTTTTCGTCGACGGGTCTTCGTTCTGCGGCGCTGTCTCGAGGATAAGTTTATATGACAAACAACAAGAAAATTAAATTAAAAGCAAATTTTGCAGCATTATATTATAATTTATAAGATATATTACACAACCTGCCGAGATAGCAGGCGATTGCCGAATTTCCGCTGGCCGCCAGGGCGCGGAGGGCTGGGGGGTGGCGCACCCCCGGATTTCCGATGATTTCTGGTGTGTTTTCCAACTCGAATAAATTTGAAATGTCAAGTAAAATTTTCTTTACTTTTTTGCGCACTTTGCTAGTATGCCATGCGTCGCACAGTCTCAGAACATCTCATAAGTCCCGAGATTGACGACTTTTTCTCACGTCATCAACGATGGAGAAAACGATGCGCAAACTCACGAAAAATCTGCTTTCTCTGGGCTCGGCCGAGGACGTGCGGTCCCTGCCGCGCGGGCCGGATGTTCCTCGTGCCCGGCGGCAAGGGGCCAGTGGTCTGAAATGGGCTGGCCTCGTCTTGCTGCTCACCACCACGCTCGGCGCTGGGGCCGCCGAGGCCGGCATCGCCTATACGGGCGGGATCGGGGCGACCTCTTATGGCGTCACCGACTATGGCGGTGGGCCGGCGAGGACGCCGGTCTTCATTCCCAACAACGTGACCGGGTTCAACGATGTCATGGCCTCGCCCGGCGGCCTCTTTCAGACCGCGAACCCGGTGGTCGCGAACAACATTTCGGAGACTGGCCTGCAAGTCCTGCCGCTCGGCTCGTTCTGGGTTGGCGGCGGCAACGGCAATGGCGCTTTCGGGGCCGGGGCGACCTATATCGGCGGGCCGGGGACGGCGTTCACGCTGAGCGATTCGGGGCCAGGCGGCGGCTCCGCCTCCTATGCGATTTCCTCCTGGACGGCGAATTTCACCACCAACGCTGGCGGCTTTCGGGGCAATCTCGGCACCTATCTGGCGATCGGCGGACTGCTGCCCTTCGTGAACGACGCCGTCGCGGCCGCGCTGGTCTCCAACTACTATCTGAATGGCGTCTATCAGGGACAACTCCGGCCAGAGATTCTCGCCGCGGCTGGCAATGGTAATTTCGTGGCGCTGGGCGGCTCGGGTGCTGCGCTCCAGTTCGGCCCTGGGGATGCGAGCTTCCGCGCCCTCGCGATCGACCTCCTGCCGGCCGTTCTCCCGGCGGGAGACAATATCAGGGTGGTCAGCACGCTGACCGAGATCGCCGATCCCGCCTCCCTGTTCGGCTTTGATCCGGTTTCGGACCCGGCGCTGCTCGCCGCAACCGGCACGACGCTGCCGGACTTCGTGCTGGCCGACACCGTGCCCGAGCCGTCGAGCCTGACGCTGCTTGGTGCAGGCGTGCTCGGGCTGGCGCTTCTCAGCCGCCTTCGGAGGGAAATCAAGGGCTGAGTTTCCAGGGAGTATCAAAGAAAAATTTTAGATTAAAATTATTGACGCTCCGGGCGGGGTGGGATATATAAATTAAGATACCAACGATGAACAACGAGACTAATTGAGGAATCGAAGATGACGCAGCACATCCCGCCTCGGGCCACCCCGCCCACCCGTTCTCGCCTCTCCGTCCGCGCGCGCCTGTTGCTCGGCGCCACCCTGCTGGTATCGCCGCTCGTCCTGGCTTCGGCGGCGCGGGCGACGCCGATGTTGAGCCTGACGCTCTCCGAAAGCGGCTACACCGCCCAAAGCTACAGCTCGGCGACCGGCATGCTCACTTTTTCCGCGCCCTATGGCAGTTTCGAGACCATCTCGGGCTTTGCCACCGGGGTGCCGATGATCGGCTCGGCGAACCAGCCGCAAATCGATCTCAGCTCGCTGAACATCACCGGCGCGACCGGCACGCTGACCATGACGCTCACCGAGACCGGGCTCGCGATCGGCAGTCCCACAACGGTAAGCGGCAATATCGGTGGCACCAACGCCGGGCCGATCGCCGAGCAACAGAGCATCTATGCCAGCGCCGATGGCGGCTCGAGCTACACCCAGATCGCCAGTTCGGGCGTGCTCAGCGGCGCCAGCTTCGCCAGCGACATCAGCGGCGCGTTCACCTTCTCGGGCAACGACGCGCTCCGGGAAGTCATCACCATCGCCGCCTCGGGGGGCGCCGCCAACAGCAGCTTCGACGCCCATGAAAGCGTCCCCGAGCCCGGCGCGCTGGCCCTGCTCGGCACCGGCCTCGCGCTATTCGGCACGCTGCGCCCACGGCGGAAGCGGGCGCTGGCCTAGTAGGCCGAGGCGTCCCCCCCTGACCCGCGCGGCGCGGGTCAGGGGGCGTCGGCGCGGCACATCGCTTGCAAATCGGCGCGGATCTCGGCCGCCAGCGCCTGATAGCGCGGGCTTTGCGGACCCTCGGCGCGGGCGATGGCGTGCTGTTCGCGGTGCCGGGCGGCGAGGCGGCTGGCGCCGAGGTCGTGGCCGGCGATGAAGCGGCCGAGCGCGCTCTGCTCGGGCGCGCTGAGGTGCGGGTCGCCGCCGTGTTCGAGCCGCCACAATGCCGCGAGGGCGCCTAGGGCGGTGCGCGGGGCGGTGGGATCGGCCTTGAGGGTGAAGGCCGCCATCCAGCCGAGCATCGCCGCGCCCGGCATCGGCCGCGCCAGGGCGTGACCCTGGCCCGACCCTGCCCGCAGGATCGCCGCCGCCTCAACCAAATCGTCGCTTTCCAGCCCCTCGACGACGACGTCCAGTTCGAGATCGCGCCCGAGTTGCACCAGAGCGCCGATCAGACCGAGCACCCGGATCGGGTCGCGCCAGACATCGCGCACCAGGCTCTGGTCGATCTTGACGGCGTGGAAAGGCAGCAGGCGCAGGCGTTGCAGGCTGGAATAGCCCGAACCGAGATCGTCCATGACGATCCGCACGCCCAAGCGCGAGAGCCGGTGGAGAATGGCGTCGCGCCCCCCCTCGTTCTCGCCGACCCGCCCGGTTTCCATGATTTCGAGATGGAGCCGCCGTGGCGCGATGCCTGCCGCCGCCAGGGCATCGCGCACCCAGAGCGGACAATCCGGCTGCAACAGCGTCGCCGGCGGCAGGTTCACCGAAACATCGAGATGCACCCCCGCGTCATCCCAGACGGTGATCTGCCGCAGCGCCTGGGCGAGGCCGAGGCGGAACAGCAGGTCGAGTTCGTGCTCGCCGAGCACCGGAAGAAACTGCCCCGGCGCGATGACGCCGCCATCGCCGAGCACCAGCCGCGCCAGAGCCTCGACCTTGCTCGGCTGGCCCGTGCGGAGATTGACCAGCGGCTGGTAATACATCTCGAGGCCGCCGGAAAACAGGCGCTGACGCCAGATCTCGGCGGTGGTTTCCGGCACCACCTCGGCGGATTTGACCCGGCTCTGCTGCCAGATCAGCGTCAGGCGCTGCATCAGCCCGGTGCAGAATTGCCGCATCCAGAGGGCTTCGAACTGTCCCGGGTAGGCGCCGAACAGCGCCAGGACGAAGGCCGCGCGGCCATGGGTGTCACGCACCGGCAGCACCGCGGCGCTGCGGATGCCGGCCTTGCGCATGGCGTCGCGCCAGGGCGCGACGCGGGGATCGTGGGCGTAGCTCGGGCAGGTCTGGATTTCTCGCGTGCGCCAGGCGCTGGCCAGCAGGCCGCGGCCCTGCGGGCGGTTGACGTCGAGCACCGACATCAATCCGTCCTGCCGCCAGTTCGGCTGGATGGTCTCGGCGATGGTGCCGCCGCTGGCCTCGATCTGGAATGTGCCCGCGGCGTCGGGACGGAGCAGTTCGATGCCGACGATGCCGGGGAGCCGCCCCAGCGCTTCAAGATGCGCGGCAAGCGTGTCCACCCACAGCGTCTCGGCGCTTGGAAGCGGGCGCACCAGCAGCGCGTGATACTCGGCCAGGGTCTGGCCGTGCGCCTCGAGCTGCAGCGCCGTGAGATCCTGCAGGCGGGCGTTGATCACCGAGACCAGGCGCGCGCGCTCGGTGGTGCGCAGCGGCAGGGCGGCCAGCCGCTGACTGAGCAGGTTCTGATAGAGCCCGACGCCCTGGGCGATCATCGCGCAATCGACATTCGTCAGTGCGTAGAGGCGGCCGAAAAACCGCGCTGATTTTCCGAACGGGACGCGGTCGGCGCTGGGGGCGAGAACCTCGGTGAGCAACGCGATCTGGCGCGTCTTGAGGAAGGCCAGGTCATCGTCGGTGACGAAGCGCAAGGCCGTCGCGGTCAGGGGATGGTTTGTCAGATGGCGGAAGAATTCGCTGATGAACTCCTCGGCGACCGCGACCGAGAGGGTCTGGCCCGAGGCCAGCAGCGCCGCTGCCTCGGGGCCGTAGGCATCGGGCAGAACGAGCACGCCCTCGCCCTCGGTCGGCGCGCGCTCGCGCCAGCGGCGCCACCAGTCGCGATGGGGCCCGATCTTGCCGGCCTTGGTCTGATAGAGCGCGGCATCGGCGCGGCGCAGCAGCAGGTCGGGCTCGCTGCCATCCTCGGGAACCAGGGCGACGCCAAGGCTGAAGGTGATCGAGACGGCGCGGCCGTCGCCGAGATCGAAGGGCGTCTCGATGGCGCGGCGCAAGCGGTCGAGCACGCCGGGCAGGGCATCGAGGCTGGTCAGCCCCTCGATCGCCAGGACGAACTCATCGCCGCCAAAACGCGCCAGGAGATCGCTCGCGCGCAACAACGCGCGCAGCCGCTCGGCGAGCTGGCGCAGCAACAAATCGCCGACCGCGTGGCCCCAGCTATCGTTGACCGGCTTGAAATCGTCGAGATCGAGCAGGCCCACGGCGAGCAGCGTCTGCTGGCGGCGCGCCCGCGCAATGGCGCGCTGCAGATGTTCCTCGAATTGCAGCCGATTGGGCAGACCGGTGAGGGGGTCGTGGCGGGCGAGGTGGAATTGCTGGCGCTTTTCCTGCTCAAGGCGGGTCTTGAGATCAAGCTCGTCGAGGCCGTGCCCGAGCAAGGCCGCGACGCGCGCGCAAAGCGCCAGCACCTCGGCGTCAAACAAACCGGCCTCGGTCGCGACCAGATTGAGCACCGCGAAGATCGCGCCGTCGCGATGGATGGGAATGGCAGCGACGGCGTGCCACTGCTTCTCCCGCAGGAAATCATGCCAGGGCAGATGGCGGGACGTCGCCACATAGTCGTTGTTATGGGCCGGCCGGCCGGTTTTCCAGCTGGTGGCAATCAGCGACGGCGGATCGTCGTCGAGACGGAAGGTGAGGTCGCCAAGCGCCGCCACCGCAGCCCCGGCGGCGGCGAGCGGCTGGAGCACGCCCGCCGCGTCGGGCCGGGCGATCCAGGCGATCTGGAACAGGCCGCGCGGGACCAGGCGGGCGCAGAATTCGCCCAAGAGATCGTCCTCGCGCCGGGCGTGCAGCAAAAGCTCGCTCTCGGCGAGCAGCGCGTCATGCAGCGCCTGCCGTCGCTCCATCCGCTGGCGCTGGCGCTCCTGCTCGGCCTGGCGGCGCGCGACCTGAAGGATCATGCCGGCAACCGCCCCGGCGTGCTGGAGCAGGCAGTCCGCCGCGCCCGCTGGCGCGGCGCCATCGTCCCCGGTTAGCGCGAATACCCCGAGCAGCTGGCCCTCGTGCCAGATCGGCTGGCGCCAGGTGGCGCTGCAAACGGCCTCTGGCCCGGCGCCCCGCGCGACGAGATGGAGATCGCCGTCATCGCCGATTGCGAAAACGCTCGCAAACCGCCCAGGAAAGCGGCACTCGACCATTTCACACAACCTTTGCGCGAGTCATACCACATCGCGGCCCGAGGCCAGATCCGCCAGGATGACGCGCTCTATTTCAAAAAAAAGTTTATCAAGATCGGGCGGCTTCATGTCATGCACCAAACAATGCGGCCTCCCGGGAGTTTGGGCTTTTGTAACAGATCAGGCACGATTATGTAGTTTATAGACGGTTAACGATGATTCTCCAACCCAGCAAAGCCAATAACCAAAGATAGCATAAAGTGTTGTGATTTTCGCCCATTAAGCGATTTTGCCGAAACCTGGGTGCATCCCCGAGCATTGGGCGAAAGAGGCGTCAGGCAAAAAGAGGCGTCAGGCAAAAAGAGGCGTCAGGCAAAAAGAGGCGTCAGGCAAAAAGTCTGGGGGCGCGCTGCCCCCAGACGATCGCGCAAAAAAATCTGGGGGCGCGCTGCCCCCAGACGATCAAGCGAAAAATCTGGGGGCGCGTCGCCCCCAGACCCCGGCATTCCATGGCGGTACCCGCGGCGTCAGACCCGGTAGCACACCCGCAAGCCACCCCAGAGCCGCCCGTTCACCCGGATCGGGGCGGAGGCGTCCTTCATCAGCGCGAATTTCCCCCCACCCATGTCGCGGCGATAGGTTTGCAGCAGAAACGGCGCCCGACTCTCGGCGATCGCGCGGGCGGTTTTGTCGGTATAGCGGCGGCGGTTGCGGCCATGCGCCGCGTTCCATACCGGATCAGCGCCGTGCTTCTGGCGGTATTGCGGGTTATGGGTCGGGATCAATAGATTGTGATCCGTGCAGCCGCACCACACCACCCGCTCATCAAGCGCGAGCACGGGGTCATGCAGCGGCGGCAGCACGCGATCGAGGAAATCGATATAGCGCGTCGTGTATTGTGGCGGATCGCTGCCCGCCATCGGGCGCAAATCCTTGTCGAAAAGATCATCCTCGGAAATCTCGCCAGCGGCCAGCGCGGCGGCGAAACTTTGCTCGATCTGGCGCGCCACGTCCTGGGCGATGCGAATGAATTTGCTGTCGGTGGTCTCGAAACCGGAAATCGCGGTGCCGACCATGATCCGCTCGCTGGCCTCGAGCAGCTTGCCGGTGCGCTCCGCGGCCAAAGCAAGCGTTGCCGCCGAGCGGGCGATGCCCCCTTTCATGCCCTCGATGGCGGCAGCGAAACTCTCGCAGCGCGCGGTGATTTCGCCGGTCTCCGCGCCAATCCGCTCGGCATTCCGCTCGACCTGATTGACCGCATCGCTCACCGTCTGGATCGCCTGGTTGATGACCGTGGCGCTCTTGCTGACCTCGCGCGCTTCCCGTGCCCCGTCATCGGCATGGCCGAGCAGGCGTTTCAGCTCGTCGGTGAGGGTGGTGAGCGTCGCGCCGATCTCCGCAGTGGCGGCGCTGGTCTGCCGGGCGAGCGCCTTGACCTCGCTCGCCACTACCGCGAACCCCCGCCCAGCCTCTCCGGCGCGCGCTGCCTCGATCGTCGCATTCAACGCCAGCAAATTGGTCTGGCGCGCGATGCGTTCGATATTATGCGAAACCTTTCCCACCGTCTGGATCGCGGCGCCGAACGCGCCGACCTGGCCGCGGATCAGCCCGGCGGCCGTGACCAGCCGTTCGATCGCGCCGAGCGCGGTCCGCACCTCGGCTGCCGAAACCTCGGTATCCTGCCGCGCTCGCCCCGCCATCCGGGAATTCTCCGCCGCCGTCTCGGCGATCAGCCGATTGCTGGCGACAATCTCCCCACTCGCCAGCCCGATCTCGCCGACCTGCCGAGACTGGCCATCGAGCAGGGTATTGACCTCCTGCACATCGCCGGCGATGTCGGCGATATCGACCGCGAGCCGACCAATATCCTCGGCAATCGCGGCAATCGTCCGCGCCGGATCAGGCGCGACGCGATCCGCCTCGGCCAACGCCGCCCCGGCCAACGGAACCTCAGCATCCAAGGGCATCTCTCTCCCTCCGCAACGCTGCGAGAATGACCCAAGAGTGCTGCCGCCCGGTTAACGCGGCGCGGGTTTTTGCCGGGTTGTCTCGGATCGAATGGAGGCGAAGGGTGGGAAGGGGAGGGGGAAAGGGAAGGTTGGATGACAGAGCGGCATCTCATTCAGCGCACGCCGCCCGGCCATAGTACCACGCGCAAGGTCTGCGCGATGATCAGCAGATCGAACAGCATATTGAAATTCTTGACGTAATAGAGGTCATAGCTCAGCTTCGAGCGGGCGTCGTCGATCGAGGCGCCATAGGGATAGTTGATCTGCGCCCAGCCGGTGAGCCCGGCCTTGACGGCGTGGCGCTCGTGATAGAGCGGCAATTGCCCGGCGAGCATGGTGACGAAATTGGGCCGCTCGGGGCGCGGGCCGACCAGCGACATCGCCCCGCTCAGCACGTTGAACACCTGCGGCATCTCATCGATGCGGGTGCGGCGGAGGAATTTGCCGATGCGGGTGATGCGCGCGTCCTGGCTCGCCGCCCACACCGCGCCCTGGCGCTCGGCATCGATCCGCATGGTGCGAAGTTTCATGATGCGAAAAACCCGCCCGTGCCGGCTCACCCGCTCCTGGCGATAGAACAGCGGCCCGCCATCGTCGAGCTTGATCGCGAGGCCAGCCGCCAGCAGGAAGGGCGTGAAGAAAAGCAGCAGAACCAGGCTCACCGCGACATCGAGGAGGCGCTTCAACGCCCGGTTGATCAGGCCGAACTGGAACCCCTCGGCATAGAGCAGCCAGCCCAATTCCAGACGCTTGAGGTCGATGCGGCGGATTTCCTTCTCGACGAAATCGAGATATTGCTTCACCGGAAAACCGGCGATCTTGCAGGCCAGCAGGACATCGAGGTCCATCCCGCGCCGCTCGTCGGGCGCCACGATGATCTGCTCGGCGCCGAAGCGCTGGGCCACGTCGAGCACGCCGCGCGTTTTAGCGGGGCCGCGCGTTTTAGCGGGCAGGATCGGCCCGGCGGCGGTATCGGCAAGGCGCGGGTCGATCTCGCCGAACACCGGATCGTGGATGAAGACGAACTTGTAGTGAACGCCGCGCCCCTCCTTGCCGAGCATCCAGACCAGATCCCAGGCCCGCCGCCCGGCGCCGATGACGAGCACGCGGCGGCGAAACAGGCCGCGCCGGCGTAGCCCATAAAATACCACCCGCGCCACCGCGCCGGTCGCCGAGCCGCAGCCCAGCGCCGCGGAAAACAGCCAGGCCGGCTCGCGAATGCCCGTCTCGCCTGGCGCCAGGGCCAGGGCCGCGTTGGCCACCAGCGCCGCCGCGCCGCCCAGCCCGATCGCCAGCGGCAGCCGCGCCAGCGCCTTGCGGGTTTCGAGAAGCATGTCACGCCGATAGAGACCAAGCGCGTAGAGGCTGGCGAGCGTGGCGGCGGGATAGAGCAGCAGTGCGATCCATCCCCCCGCTGTGGCGTGGGGCAAGACGTGGCCGAACGCGAGTAAGGCCGGCCAGGCGAGCGCCAGCAGCACGGCATCGAGCAGGAACAGCGCGACGCTGGGCGAGAGCCCGGCCGCTATTCTCGGCTCGCGCGGCGCCTCGTCGCGATGCCGGGCGGCATGGCCGAGCCCGCTCTCGATCACATCCAGCCTTGCCTCAGACATGCCGTGCCGTGCTCCCGCGCCGCTCCTTGGCCAGCCCGCCCTGCCGCCGGCTGTGCCAGGCTACGATCGGGTTCCTTAAATTTGCGTTGCCGCGCGGGCCTTGGGCGCGAGGCTTGCCGCCACGCCCCCCTTGGGCGATAAAGGGCGCGGGAGGTCGGCGGCGGACGGGCGCCTCGCCAACCCGGTCAGGTCCGGAAGGAAGCAGCCGCAACGAGTTTCCGCCTGGGTCGTTCGTTCGGCCTCCCACCCCACACGCCAGCCAGGGAAGCCGCGACAGGCGGCTCTGCCAGCCCCGCGCATGTCCGGCCTTTTCGACCCTCCCACCCCGCCCGCCGACCTCCAACCGCCGCCGGCGGCGGGACTGTTAGGCGAGCCCCTCGCCCCGGCCGCGACGCCGCCCGGCGCCTATCGCGTGCTGGCGCGCAAATACCGCCCGACCCGTTTCGAGGATCTGATCGGCCAGGAGACCATGGTGCGGGTGCTGCGCAACGCCTTCGCGCAGAACCGCGTGGCCCACGCCTTCATGCTCACCGGCGTGCGCGGCGTCGGTAAAACCACCACCGCCCGCATCATCGCGCGCGCGCTCAACTGCACCGGCCCCGATGGCACTGGCGGGCCGACCGCCGAGCCCTGCGGCGTCTGCCCCGATTGCCGCGCCATCCTCGCCGACCGCCATCCCGACGTGATGGAAATGGACGCCGCCTCGCGCACCGGCGTCGATGATGTGCGCGAAATCATCGAGGCGACGCGGTTTCGCCCGCTCCAGGCGCGCACCAAGGTGTTCGTCATCGATGAAGTCCACATGCTCTCGCGCAACGCCTTCAACGCGCTCCTGAAAACCCTCGAGGAGCCGCCGCCACACGTCAAATTCATCTTCGCCACCACCGAGCTGCGCAAGGTGCCGGTCACCGTGCTCTCGCGCTGCCAGCGGTTTGACCTCCGCCGCGTCCCCGCGGCCGATCTCGCCGCCCATTTTGGCCATATCGCCGCCCTCGAGGGCTTCACCGCCGAGCCCGAGGCCCTGGCGCTGATCGCGCGTGCCGCCGATGGCTCGGTGCGTGACGGGCTCTCGCTGCTCGACCAGGCGATCGCCGAGGCGCCGGCGGGCGGCACCGTCACGACCGCCACGATCGTCGAGATGCTCGGGCTTGCCGATCGCGAAATGGTCTTTGATCTCCTGGAGGCGGTGCTGGGCGGACGGGTGGGGGACGCCCTCGCGATCACCGCCCGCGCCCATGAATTCGGTGCCGATTTCGCAACCCTGCTCCAGGATCTGCTGGCGCTGCTGCATACGCTGAGCCGGCTGAAGAGCAACCCCGACCCCGGCGCGGCGGCGGAATTCGCCGAGGCCGAGCGGGCGCGTGGCGGCGCGCTGGCCGCCCGCCTCACGATCCCGGTGCTGGCGCGCGCCTGGCAGATGCTGCTCAAGGGATTGGGTGAGCTGGAAGCCGCGCCCGATCCGCGCGCCGCCGCCGAGATGGTGCTGATCCGCCTCTGCCACGCCGCCGATCTGCCGCCGCCGGGCGATATCCTCAAGCGGCTCGGCAACGCGCCAGCGCCCGCCGCCGCACCTGCATCGGCTCCGGCTCCGGCTGGCGGCGGCGCCCGCGCCGTGGCCGGCGGGGGGGTGGTTGCGGAAGCCGTGGCGCTGCCGGGCAATTTCCGCGCGGCGGTGGCGCTGGTGGCGGCCGCCCGCGAGGCGTCGCTACATGGCCATTTGCTGCACGGCGTGCATCTCGTCCGCTACGCCCCCCCGGTCATCGAAATCCGCCCCGAGCCCGAGGCGCCGCGCGACCTCGCCCAGCGCTTCGCCGCCGTGCTGAGCGCGGCGAGCGGGGTGCGCTGGACCATCGCGCTCTCCTCGGCGCCAGGCGAGCCAACCTTGGCCGAGCAGGGTCGCAGTGCCAATGAAACGCGGCGCGAGGCGGCGGCGCGACATCCTTTCGTGCGCGCCATTCTCGATGCCTTTCCCGGCGCCCAGGTCGAGGCGGTGCATGCGGCGGGACTCGACGCCTACGGCCTGCCCGCCGCGCCGCTGGCTGGCGAGGTGACGCTTGACCCCGACGATCCGGGGGAGTTTCCAGAGGAGTTTAAGGAATGAAAAACCTTGCCGGGCTGATGAAGCAGGCCTCGCAGATGCAGCAGAAAATGCAGGATTTGCAGGCGAAGCTCGACGCGATGGAGGTCGAGGGCGAGGCCGGCGCGGGGATGGTGCGCGTCACCCTGTCCGGCAAGAGCGAGATGAAACGCCTGCGCATTGACCCGAAGCTCGCCGATCCCGCCGAGATCGAGGTGCTGGAGGATCTCATTGTCGCCGCCTATGCGGATGCCAAGCGCCGCGCCGAGGCGCTGGCGGCCGAGGAGATGCAGCATCTCACCGGGGGGCTCAATCTGCCGGCGGGAATGAAGCTGCCCTTCTGAGCCGTGGCGATGGGCGGGCCGGAGATTGCGCGGCTGATCGCGCTGCTCGGCAAGCTGCCCGGCCTCGGCCCGCGCAGCGCCCGGCGCGCCGCGCTCTGGCTGCTGCGCGAGCCGGCGACACGGCTTGCGCCCCTGGCGGCCGCGCTGACCGAGGCGGGGGCGGTGGTGCGGCGCTGCCGGGTTTGCGGCAATCTCGACAGCCAGGATCCGTGCTTCATCTGCGCCGATCCGGGACGCGAACAGGGTCTCGTGCTGGTTGTCGAGGGCGTGGGTGATCTCTGGGCGATGGAGCGTGGCGGGCTCTATCGCGGCCTCTATCACGTGCTCGGCGGCCTGCTTTCGGCGCTGGCCGGGGTTGGGCCGGAGGATCTCAGTCTGGCGCCACTCCACGCGCGGATCGCCGAGGGCGCGGTGCGCGAGGTGATCCTGGCCCTGCCCGCCACCGTCGATGGCGCGACCACCATGCACTGGCTCGCCGACACTCTGCGCCCGAGCGGGGTTGCCATCAGCCGGCTCGCGCAAGGATTGCCGATGGGCGGCTCGCTGGAGACGCTCGATGAAGGCACGCTCGCCGCCGCACTCCGCGCCCGGCGTTACGAGAGTACCCCCTAACTCCGCGCTTGACGGGTTCAACCGGTTCCGGCAACTGCTTGAAACGGTTGCAAGCCGGAGAGGACGATCCGGAGGACGAGAGGGAAGCGCAGGACGCCGATGCTCGGAAAATACCGCCGCGCCGCGCCGTTGCTGTTCTTTGCGTTGCCGCTCGCGCTCTCCGCCGGCTGCGGTGGTGCCAACAAGCCCGCGGAAAAACCGCTCTCACCCAGCGACAGCGCCGCGGTCCTCGAAGCCCGCCGCCTCGATGATCCGCGTCTGCTTTCCTTCATCGCCGCGGCCGAGCGCCTGCAAGCGCCGGCGCCCCAAGCCCCGCCCGCCGCGCCGCCGCCCTGGAGCCTCGGCGCGCTGACCCTGGCCGCGCTCTATTTTCACCCCGATCTCGATGTCGCGCGGAGCGCGCTGGCAAACGCCCAGGCGAGCACCGTGACCGCGGCCGAGCGGCCTAATCCGAGCGTCGCCTTCGTCCCGCCCCCCTTCCTTTTCGGTGGCGTCGTCAATGTCGTGCTGGAAACCTTCGGCAAGCGCGATGCACGCATCGATCAGGCCGACGCGCGGGTGGTCGCCGCGCGGCACGATCTGGAGGAAGCTGGCTGGCAGGTGCGCGCGGGGGTGCGCACGGCGCTACTGGCGCTGTGGCAGGCCGAGGAGCGGCAGCGTTTGCTCACCGCCGAGCGGGCACCGATGGCGCTGCTGGTCTCGGCGATGGCCTCGCGCGTCGCGCTCGGCAATGCCAGCGCTCCCGAACTCGGGGCGGCGCGGATCACCCTCGCCGGTCTCGATCGGCAGCGCCTCGACGCCGATCACGCGGCCCTCGGCGCGCGCGCCGCGCTGGCGGCGGCGATCGGGGTGCCGGCGCGGGCGCTCGCCGGCGTCGCGATCAATTTCGACGCTTTTGCCCAGCCACCGCCGATCGCGGGCGATATCGCCGATGGCGCGCTCCGCCGCGCTGCCCTCACGAGCCGCGCCGATGTCCAGGCGGCGCTCGCCAATTATGCCGCGGCGCAAGCGGCGCTCCGCGAACAGCTCGCCAACCGCTACCCCAATCTGGTGCTCAGCCCCGGCTATAACTGGTATCAGGGCATCAACGCCTTCGCGCTGGCGCCAGGCTTCGATCTGCCGATCCTCAACCAGAACCAGGGGCGGATCGGCGAGGCCGCGGCGCGGCGCAATGCCGAGGCCGCGCGGTTTCTCGCCCTGCAGGCAAAAATCATCGCCGGGGTCGATCAGGCCGGCGCCCGCTATCGGGCGGCCGCCGAATCGATGGCCGCCGCCGCCCTGCTCCTGGCCGAGGAACAGCGCCGCGCCGCCGCCCTCGCGCGGGCCTACCGGATGGGCGCCGCGGATGAGCCGGCGCGGCTGACCGGTGCCATCGAACTGGCGCGCGCGCGCGCCACCTGGTTCGACGCCGAGGCCGCCGAGCGACAGGCCCGCGGCGAATTGGAGGATGCCTTGCAACAACCGCTGCTCGACACCGCCCGGCTGCCCGATCTCGCGATCGCGCCGCGCGCCGAATTTGCCGGCACCGTGCCAGCGGAGATCCCCAAGTGACGGAAGCCGAGGACACCGCGCCGCGCCGCCGCCGCCGGCGGCGCGGGCGTCTCTGGCCTGGCTTTCTCGCCTTGCTCGTGCTGGTCGTGGTGGACGGCGTGCTGCTGGCGGGTTTTCTCGGCCGTCACGGCGACGACGACAACGACGATCGCCCGGCCGCGCGCGACGCGATCGCGGCGGCTCCGACGGCCGTGCCAGGACCGGAAGGCACGCCGCTCCTGGTGCTCGACGACAAGGCGCGGGCGCAGAACGGCATCACCGTCATCACCCTCAAGCCGGCGCCACAGCCCGAGGAGATCGCCGCCTTCGGCAGCGTCCTCGACCCGGCACCGCTCTCGGCCCTGCAGCGCGAGGCCGCACGGGCCCGCGCGGCACGCGACGCGGCGGCGGCCAGGCTCGCCGCCTCGCGCGCCGATTTCAAGCGCAACACCGCGCTCTACAAGGACCACCAGAACGTCTCGGCGGCGACGCGCGAGGCCTCCGAGGCGGCGTTCCACGCCGATCAGGCGGCGCTTGCCACGGCTGAGGCCGATCTCCGCGCCGCGAGCGAAAACGCCGCGCAGAGCTTTGGCGCCGTGCTCGGCCCCGAACTGATCAATGGCGGGGCGCTCACGACGCGACTGGTCGCATCCGACGAGTTTCTCGTCTCGGTCACCCTGCCGCCCGATACCGACGAAACCCATGCGCCTCTGCTTGCCGATCATCCGCCGGCGCAGGCGTTCTTCGTCGTCTCGGCCGCATCCGGCGTGCCGAGCGCGCCATTGCGGCTGATCTCTCCCGCGCCGCGCGTCGATCCCAAGAGCCAGGGGAAAACGCTGTTTTATGCCGCGCCTGCAGGAAGTGGCGTGGTGCCGGGGATGACGCTGGCCGTGTTCCTGCCCGGGCGCCTGCGCCCGGCCGGCGTGGTGGTCCCGGAAAACGCGGTGGTGTGGTGGCAGGGCCGCGCCTGGGTCTATCTCGAAATCTCCCCCGACCATTTCGCCCGCCATCCTATCCCGACCGATCAGCCGGCACCGGGTGGCGGTTTTATCCTGGAATGGCCGCTGCCGCTGCCACAATTTGCGAACGCCACCGAGCTGCGGCTGGTCGGTCCCGGCGCCTCGGCGGTGTTTTCCGAGGAGTTTCGTTCCCACATCCAACTCGGCGACGAGGGTGGCGATCCTTGAATTCCGCCGCCGAGCCGCGCGGCCCGCAGGCGATCCTGATCGGCCTCGCCATCCGCTTTCGCGGCGCCGTCGCCGCCCTCGCCTTCACGCTCCTTGGCTATGGCGGGTACGCCCTGCTCGGCCTCAATTATGATGTATTTCCCGAGTTCGCACCGCCTCAGGTCGGCATCCAGACCGAGGCGCCGGGGTTTTCGCCGGAACAGGTGGAACGCCTCGTCACCCAGCCGATCGAGGACGCGCTGAACGGCGCACCCGGGGTCGCTGCGCTGCGCTCGACCTCGATCCAGGGATTATCGGTCATCACGGTGCTGTTCGGCGAGGGCAGCGATCTGTTCCGCGACCGCGAGATCGCCGCCGAAAAACTCGCCATCGCCGCCCGCCGCCTGCCGCCCGGCATCAGCCCGCCGAGTCTCTCCCCGCTCGTCTCCTCGACCAGCACCGTGCTGATCCTGGGCCTCACCAGCGCCACCCCCGGGGTCAGCGCGATCGAGCTTCGCGACGCCGCGGACTGGACAGTGCGGCCGCGCCTGCTTGCGGTGCCGGGGGTGGCCAACGCGGCGGTGTTCGGCGGCGCGGTCGGCGCCTTGCAGATCGGGATCCGCCCGGAAAGCCTCGCGCGCTTCGATCTCGGCTTCAACGACGTGCTCGATGCCGCGCGCCGGGCCGGCGGCACGCGCGGGGCAGGCTTCATCGAGACGCCGAACCAGCGCCTGGTGCTCGCCCCGGAGGGTCAGGCGCTCACCGCCGCCGATCTCGCCGGGCGGCTGGTCGCGATGCAGGGCGCCGGGCGCGTCACGCTCGGCGATGTCGCCGATATCGCGACCGCGCCCCTGCCGCCCTTTGGCGGGGCCAGCGTGAAGGGCGAGCCGGCGGTGGTGGTGGTGGTCTCGGCGCAATACGGCACCAATACCGTCGAGGTGACGGAGCGGGTGCTGCGCGCCCTCGCGGGGCTGCGGCCCGATCTCGAGAAACGCGGCATCGTCCTCGATGACGATCTCTTCCGCCCGGCCGATTTCATTCGCACGGCGATCGGCAATGTCGGCAATTCGCTGGTTCTCGGCGGCGTGCTGGTGATCGTCGTGCTGTTCCTGTTCCTGTTCGATCTGCGTACCGCGGCGATCTCGTGCCTGGCCATTCCGCTCTCGCTGCTCGCCGCGGTGATCGGGCTGCAATGGCTCGGCGTCTCGCTCAACACCATGACGCTCGGCGGGCTCGCGATCGCCATCGGCGAGGTGGTCGATGACGCGGTGATCGATGTCGAGAACATCACCCGCCGGCTGCGCGAGAACCGCCGCGCCGCGCTGGGGCGCCCGGCCTCTCGCGTCGTGCTCGACGCCTCGCTCGAAGTGCGCGGGGCGGTGGTGCATGCAACCTTCATCGTCGTGCTGGTGTTTCTGCCCATCCTCGCTTTGCCGGGGCTCGCCGGGCGGTTTTTCGCGCCCCTGGCGCTCGCCTATATCCTCGCCATCCTCGCCTCGTTGCTGATCGCGCTCACCATCACCCCCGCACTCGCCATGCTGCTGCTGGTGCGGCGGCGCGCCGAGCAGCGCGATCCGCCGGTGATCCACTTCCTCCGCCGCCGCTTCAAGAAAGCCCTGCTCGGTGCGATGCGCCACGGCAACATGGTCTTTGCCGCGACCGCGCTGCTCACCGGCATCGGCTGCGCCGCCCTGCCGTTTTTTGCCGGCGCCTTCTTGCCGGAGCTGAACGAGGGCCATCTCGTGGTGCATGTCTCGGCGGTGCCCGGCACCTCGATTACCGAATCGCTCCGTCTCGGACGGCTGATCAGCCAGGCGATCGCGGCCTTGCCGGTGGTGCGCGTGGTGGCGCAGCGGGTCGGCCGGGCGGAGCTTTCGGAAGACACCTGGGGGCCGGAATACAGCGAGTTCGATGTCGATCTGAAGCCTGGGCTTTCGGGCAAACAAGCGGCCCAGGCCACCCGCGATCTCCGCGCCGCGCTCAGCGGCTTCAAGGGCGTGAGCTTCGAGATCACGCCCTTTCTCACCGAACGCATCGAGGAGACGCTTTCCGGCTACACGGCGGCTTTTGTCGTCAATATCTTCGGGCCGGATTTCGCCGCCCTCGATCGTGTCGCGCCGGCGGTCGCGCGCGCGCTCGCCGGGGTCGCCGGGGCGAGCGATATCACCCTGCAGGCCCCACCCGGCGCGCCGGAGGTGACGATCCGGCTACGCGCGCGGGATTTGCGGCGTTTCGGGGTGATGGCGGGCGATGTGCTCGATCTGCTCGCCGCGGCCTATCAAGGCGCCGAGGTTGGCCAGGTCTATGAGGGCAACCGGGTGCGCAAGGTGGTGGCGCTGCTTGCGCCAGCAGCGCGCGAGCGGATCGGCGAGATCGGCAACCTGCCGCTCCGCGCCCTCGATGGCACGCGCATCCCGCTCGCCGCCGTCGCCGATATCTACGAGGGCGAGGCGCGCGCGACGGTGCAGCATATCGGCGCGCGACGGGTCGAAAGTGTCACCGCCGACATCACCACCAGCGACGCGAGCGCCTTCACGCGCGCGGCGCGCACGCGCATCCGCGCCGAGGTGGCGCTGCCGCCCGGCACCTACCTCGAATTCGCCGGCACCGCGGAGGCCGAGACGCGCTCGGCGCGCGATCTCATCCTGCGCGCCGTGATCGCCGGCGTGGGCGTTGTCGCATTGCTCTCGGTGGTTACCGGAAACGCGCGCAATCTGCTGCTCATCCTCGCCAATCTGCCCTTCGCGCTGGTCGGCGGCGTGCTCGCGGTATTCGCCGCGGGCGGCGTGCTGACGCTCGGTGCGCTGGTCGGCTTCGTGACATTGTTCGGCATCACATTGCGCAACGCGATCATGATGATTTCGCATTACGATCATCTGGTGTCGATCGACGGGCTTGCCTGGAACGCCGCGACGGCGCTCCGGGGTGCGGCCGACCGGCTGGCGCCGATCGTCATGACCTCGCTGGTCACAGCACTCGGCCTCTCGCCGCTGGTCTTCGGCATGGGCGATCCGGGGCGCGAGATCGAGGGCCCGATGGCGCTGGTCATTCTCGGCGGGCTGATCAGCTCGATGGCGCTCAATCTGCTTGTGCTGCCGATTCTCGCCTGGCGCTTTGGGAAATTTATTCCCGCCGCCGCTCGCACGGTCAGCCGCAGATAGATCAGCGGCAGCTTTTAGATCAGCGGCAGCCTGTCGGGCAGGCGTTCGACAATGGCTCGAAACACCGCCCATGCGGACGGTTGTCACAGAGAGCTTTCACGCTACCTTCAGCAACGCGCCGTCGCCAACCCAGCAGAGCCGGGGATGATGCCTTGAGTCAGAGAAATAATGATCTGGCATAGACTCTTAGGATTTGCCAGGAGCGGGTCCGATCAAGGCTTCGAGATGCGGCGCGATTTCGGGGTTACTCATATGAACAAGATCTTTAGCGAGGGTGCCAACAACCTTGGCGGCGGTCGCGGGATCGAGGCTCGTGCGTAATTCGGCGAGCGCAGGCGCGGGGGCGATGAGAATCAGCCGTTCAAAAGCGCCGCGCTTCGCCGCCGCGTTTAGCATTTCACCTACTAGATGAACAAATTTGCGCATCTCCACTTCATGAGGATCATGACGTGCCGCCACCGCGTGGCGCGCAGAGCTGGCACTTTCAAAGACACGGCCCGGTCGATCACTGCCAAGTGCGGACGAACGCGAATGCACGGTCGCGGCATCAATGCTCTCCTCGGCATGCAGCTTATGGTTGTGATCAACGCTTAGAAACCGGGCGTGTCCGCCGTCGGCCAATGCAATCCAAAGATTACGCGGTTTGACCATCAGCACGTTCCCTTGCTCTACCGTGCCGCCATTCCGAGAGAGCAGGCCGGAGCATTATCTGAATTGACCATTTTCTAACCTTAGCATGTTTCGGTTCATGGTGCAAATATTCCCCAAAATCCGTGATTGACATTTTCGGCGGCATAGCGGAGTGATCTGGGGGATGATTGCTCGCCCGGATAGTGCGGCATAAGACCGAACGCGGCACGGCAAGCCGCTCTCTGCTTGTCGGTGACGGCATCAGCGTTCGGCGGCGGGGACATTTCCCGGTGTTTCGGGAACGCCGCCGCCGGCTTCCCGCAGGAAGCACGCGCAGCCTTCGCGGATCGCGAGATCCTTGATGCGGTTCCCGCTAGCACCGCCGCGTTGGCAAGGCCAAGCCATCGTGGCTGCGGCGTCCTCGTTGGCGCGGTTGCTGGCGATGGCATGAGAGCGATGGGGCTGGACGTTTTCGCACAAATTCTGTTGCTACGGGGCCACCATCACGGCGGACTGCCAAGTATAGCCGAAGATCCTGAAAATCAATCAAACTTAGGAAAGAACGCTTTTTGAAAATCGCGCCGCCCACATACCCACAGCCACAACAGCAGCAAAAGCCGCTTGATTTTCATGGAGATCAGAACGGCGCCAATTCCAACTTAAATTCCCCCGGAAATGGTCCTGATGGCAGGGATCGCTTCACTATTTCTTGTGGCCTGAAACGGGAAAAATCGAGCTGAGACGCTCGCCGCTTGCGGGGTCGAAGAGATGGGCGCGCGTGGCATCAACGGTGACGTGCAGCACCGCGCCGGGCTGCGCCGGTAGGCGCTCGCGCAAGGCTGCGACCAGTGTTGTCCCGCCGGCTTGCAGCAGCACCTGGGTTTCCGATCCCGTAGGCTCGACCACCTGCACCCGCGCCGGCACTCCCGCCTCCCCGAGCGTGAGATGTTCGGGACGGATGCCATAGACCACCTTCTGGCCGGTGGGGTAGCCGGTGGATGTGGTGGGGAGCGGCCAGCGCGATCCATCGGCGGTGATCACCGCGCCGTCGGCAATCTCGCCTTCGAGAAAGTTCATTGCCGGGGAACCAAGAAATCCTGCGACGAACTGATTGACGGGATAGTCGTAGAGATCAAGCGGCGCGCCGATCTGCTCGACATGGCCGCTCCGCATGATGACGATTTTATCGGCCATGGTCATCGCCTCAATCTGGTCATGCGTCACATATACTGTGGTGGTCTTGAGGCGCTGCTGCAATTCCTTGATTTCGGCGCGCATCTGCACACGCAGCTTAGCGTCGAGATTGGAGAGCGGCTCATCGAACAAAAACACCTGGGGATCGCGCACCAGGGCGCGGCCCATCGCCACGCGCTGGCGCTGGCCGCCCGAGAGCTGGCGCGGCGAGCGATCGAGCAATTGCCCGAGCCCGAGGATCTCGGCAGCGCGCTCGACGCGCTGGTTGATCTCGGCGCGATTGCGCCGGGCCAGGCGCAGCGCAAACGACATGTTCTGCCGCACCGTCATGTGCGGGTAGAGCGCGTAGTTCTGAAAGACCATGGCAACATCACGGGCTTTCGGCGCGATGTCATTGACGCGCCTGCCCCCGATCAGGATTTCGCCATGGCTGACATCCTCAAGCCCGGCGATCATGCGCAACAGCGTTGTCTTACCACAGCCCGAGGGACCGACTAGAATGACGAATTCGCCATCGTCGATCTCCACATCGACACTGTGCAGAACCTCGAGCTGGCCGAAGAACTTCCGCACGCCACGGATCGCAACCGTCGCCATCGCTCTTTCTCTCCTTGCCTCGGCTCAGCCGGACGTCGCATCATGATAGCGCGCCAACACATCGCCGATCGCCGCCATCACCAGCGCCCGCCCGCGTGGGGCGAGGTTTCCCGACACCACACGCTCGTGCAACGTCGGGAAAAATTGCGCGATCAGCGGGCGCGGGATATCGGCGTTGGCAAAGCGCGCGAGGAGCGCCTCGACCCCTGCCGCCGCCGGCGCCGCCCCCCAGTAATAGCGGATGCGATCGCTATAGCCGTAATGGCGCAGCATTTTCTGGGTGCGCTCGTTGCCCGCGCCATAGCCTTGCCAGTGCTCTGGCGCGGCCAGCATCACCTGCTCCATCACGCGCTTGAGCGCCGCATCGCCGTCGAGAACCTGCGCGATATCGTCGAGCGCGTAGAGGGCAGCGCGCATCGCGAAGGTAAGTTCTGGCCCGACCTTGAGGAGGGCGAAGCCGTCGCGCACCAGCGCCCGCAAGGTCTCGCGCGGCTGGTAATCGGTGGAATGCGCCTCGAACACCAGATCGGGATGCGCATCGAGCGTCGCGGCGAGGCCGGCGGCCTTGACCGGATCGTAGAGCGCGACATCGACATTGCTGAAATCCACGCCCGGCTGCACGACCAGCGCCAGAATGCGCGCGTCTGAGAGGCCGCGCGCGGCGAAGGCGCGGGTGTGGGCCGCGAGCGTCGCCTCCGCCTGCGCCGGATCGGTCGGCGGCGGGGCCTTCGAACCCTCGCGCTCGCCGCCCGGCACCGGCACCTCGGTGCCGATGACATAGGCCGGCGCGGGATGGCATGCCGACCGCGCGGCTTGTTCGGCGACCGCGGCAAGTCGCGCGGCGCGCGCCGCCACTACCGCCTCAGCCAGCACTGGCGGATCGTCGGCGCAACGCATGCTGGTATCAAGATGGAGTTTGCTCATTCCGGCGCCGGCATAGGCGGCGACCATGGCCTCCGCCTTCGCCAGCGCGGCCTCCGCCGCAAGCCCGCGCCAGGGATGCGGCCCGAGATGATCGCCCCCCAGAATGATCTGGCTCTGGGCGAGGCCGATCCGGCTTGCCAGCGCACGGATGAAGCCCGCGAAATCGCCGGGCGTCATGCCGCTATAGCCACCCTCCTGATTGACCTGATTGCAGGTTACTTCGATCAGGACGGGGTTTTCCGCAATCCGCGCGGCAACCAGCGCGGCCTCGATCACCAGCGGATGCGCCGAACAGACGGATGTGAGCCCGCGCGGGGAAGCTTCCCGCCGCGCCCGCGCTAGCCCGGCGAGCGGGTCTGGCGGACTGTTCAATTCAGGCAGTTCCCACCATCGACATTATAGGTCTGGCCAACGATGTAGTCAGCGTCGGCGCTGGCCAGGAACACCGCCATGCCGGTGAGATCATCAGGAAGCCCCATGCGGCCATAAGGCACCGCCTCACCGACCCGACGTTTCTTCTCTCCCTTGGGCAAACCCTCGTATTTCGCGAACAAGGCGTCCACCTGTTCCCACATCGGCGTATCGACCACGCCGGGCGATATCGCGTTGACGTTGATGCGATGCGTGATGAGCCCGAGTGCTGCGCTTTGTGTATAGCTGATCACCGCCGCCTTGGAGGCGCAATAGAGGCCGACGAGCGCCTCGCCGCGCCGCCCGGCCTGGGAGGCAAAATTGATGATCTTGCCGCCCGTGCCCTGTTTGACCATCTGACGCGCAACCGCCTGGAGGGTAAAAATCAGCCCCTCGACATTGACCGCGAACACCCGCCGATAGCTCTCGCGCGTGGTCTCCAGCACGGGCGCCAGATCGAACACTGCAGCGTTGTTGACCAGGATATCGATCCGCCCCCTGGCGGCGACGACATCGGTGACGAGCGCATCGATCTGCTCGGGGCGCGTGACATCAAGCGCGAGGCCGAGCGCCTGATGGCCGATACGCTTCGCAACCCGCGCCGCCTCCGCCCCGTCGATATCGGCGATGACGACGATCGCGCCTTCGCGCGCATAGCGTTCGGCGATTGCCGCACCGATGCCGCGCGCCCCGCCCGTGATGATGGCGACTTTATCCTGGAGCTGCATCGAAAATATTCCTCACCAGCAGGTATAGCCGCCATCCGCCTGGACGATCGCCCCGGTCATCAGGCTCGCCGCGTCGGAGGCGAGAAACAGCACGACGGAGGCGATTTCCTCGGGCTGGCCGACGCGGTTCATCGGCGTCATCTCCAGCCAGGTTTTGTACATCGCCGCGTTCTGCATGCCGAAGCGGGTCAGCGGTGTCTCGATATAGGTCGGCGCGACCGCGTTGACCCGCACGCCGCGCCCGCCCCATTCGGCGGCGAGCGAGCGTGTCAGATGATGCACGGCCGCCTTCGAGGCATTGTAAAAACTCTGAGGCTGCGGCTTGTTGACAATAAAACCCGACATCGAGCCGATATTCACCACCGCGCCTGAGCCGCGCTCCAGCATCCGCCGCCCGAAACTCCGGCAGCAATAGAACAGGCCATCGAGATTGACGCTCATGTGCATGCGCCAGTGCGCATCGCTCGTATCCTCGGCGCGGACATCGCTCACCGCGACGCCTGCGTTGTTGACGAGAATGTCGATATGACCCTGATCCCGCGCGACGCGCTCGGCGAGCGCCTCGACGGCAGTGGAATCGGTCACATCCAGCACCGCGCCCTCGGCCGCGATGCCCTGCTTGCGCAAGGCTTCGCGCGCGCTCTCGACGCGCTCGGGGTGGAGTTCGGCCACTACCACTTTCGCCCCCGCCTCGCCCAGCGCCTGCGCGCAGCAGAGGCCAATCCCCTGGCCGCCCCCAGTGACTACGGCAACACGGCCACCGAGATTGTATTTATCGAGATACATACAACAACTCCTTATCAAGCCTTGAGCGCGCGATAGCCTACTTCACCGCGCCAAATGTCAAGCCGCGCACCAATTGGCGCTGGCTGATCCAGCCAAAAACCAGAATCGGCGCGATCGCCAGAACCGACGCCGCCGACAGCCGCGCCCAGAACAGGCCTTGCGGGGCGGAGAACGAGGCGATGAAGGCGGTGAGCGGTGCCGCGTTGTGCGCGGTCAGGTTGAGGCTCCAGAACGCCTCGTTCCAGCACAGAATGATCGAGAGCAGCGCGGTCGAGGCAATCCCCGGCGCCACCAGCGGCAGCAGGACATAGAGGATGGTCTGCCCGACCCCGGCGCCATCGATGCGGCTGGCCTCGATGATATCCTTGGGCGTTTCGCGAAAGAAGGTGAACAGCATCCACACCGCGATCGGCAGGTTGCTGAGGAAATCGATGATCACCAGCGCCGTGCGGGTATCAAGCAGGCCAAGATCGCGGCTCAACAGATAGATCGGCACCAATACGCCGACGGCGGGAAGCATCTTGGTGGAGAGCATCCAGAGCAGGATATCACGGGTGTAGCGTCCCGGATAAAACGCCATGGCGAAGGCCGCCGGCACCGCGACCAGCAGCATCAGCAGCGTCGCCAGCACCGAGATCGCGATACTGTTGAAGGCGTAGCCAGCATAATCCTGCAACGCAAAAATGTCGCGGTAGTTAGCGAGCGTCGGGTGGAAGAAAAACAAGGGCGGCGTCTGCACCGCTTCCACTTCGCTCTTGAAGCTCGCGAGCAGCATCCAGAAGATCGGAAAGAAATTGAGGATGGCGATGATCCAGGCGATGCCGCCGGCGAGTTGTGTCTTGAAGCGGTTCATACATCGAGCCTCCGCGCGATGGTGCGGATGAGCAACGCCGCCATGACGTTGGCGAGAATGATGGCGATGACACCGGCGGCCGAGGCGCTGCCGACATTGAAGGCGAGAAGCGCGCGCTGATAGATCAGGAATGGCAGGTTGGTGGTGGCGATGCCCGGCCCGCCGGCGGTCGTGACATAGATTTCGGCGAAGATGCCGAGCAGGAAAATCGTTTCCATCATCACGAGCACGCTGATCGCGCGCGCCATGTGCGGAACCTGGATGAAGAAAAACACCGCGAGCGATCCCGCGCCGTCGAGCCGCGCCGCCTCCAGCTGTTCCTCGTCGAGTGATTGCAGCGCGGTCAGCAGAATCAGGAACGCGAAAGGCAGCCACTCCCACGAAACGATGATGATGATCGAGGAGAGCGGCCAGCTTCCGAACCAGTCGATCGCGGTGAAACCGAGGCCGCGCATCACCCCGGCGAAGAGCCCGTTCACGGGATGCATCAGGAGATTTTTCCAGATCAGCGCGCTCACCGTCGGCATCACGAAAAACGGTGAGATCATCAGCACCCGCGCGATACCCTGGCCGGGAAAGCCGCTATTGAAAACCACCGCGAGCACCACGCCGGCGCTGATGGTGATCAGAAGAATGGCGAGCACGATGACCACTGTCGTGATCAGGATCGCGGGCAGCGCCGGGTCGCGGATCAGGAAGCGATAGTTGTTGAGCCCGGCAAAGCCGGTCAGCATCGGGTTGAGCAAATTATAGCGCCGGAACGAAAACCACAGCGTCATCGCCAGCGGCACGATCATCCACACCAGCAGGACACCGACCGAGGGCGCGATCAGGGGGAAGGTGCGAACGCGTGAGGCGGAGCGTCCGTCTGGCGGCATGTCGCACCCTCCCTCAGACCGGCGGCTACTGCGTGTAGCCCGCCTGCTGCATGGTCGCGGTGACGCTCGCCTGCGCCTGTTTCAGCGCCTCATCGACGCTCATCTGCCCGGTGAGCGCGGCCGCGACCATTTGGCCGACCGTCGTGCCGATTGCCTGGAACTCAGGAATGGCGACGTACTGGATGCCGGTATAGGGCACTTTCTCAGCGGTCGGGTGATTGAGATCGGCGGTCATGATCGCGGTTTTCACGAAACCCGCGAAGGGCGCGGCCTTGAGATAGTCGGGGTTTTCGTAGGTCGAGGCGCGGGTTCCCGGCGGCACCACGGTCCAGCCATCGGTCTTGCCGACCAGCTCGATATAGTCGCGCGAGGTGGACCATTGCAGGAAGGATTTGGCGACCGCGACGTTCTTCGAGGTGGTCGGGATGGCCATCGCCCAGGCCCAGAACCAGTGCGAGCCGTTGGGAACCCTGGCGATCGGGGCGGCGGTGAAGGCAACCTTGTCGGCGACCTGGCTCTGGTTCTTGTCATAGAGCAGGCCAGCGCCGGAGGTCGCGTCGATCCATATCGCGCAATGGCCGGTCGCGAAAAGGGCCTGATTTTCGTTGAAACCGTTGGAATTGGCCCCCGGCGGGCCATCCTTGCGCATCAGGTCGATGTAGAAGCTCAGCGCGTCGTGCCACGGCTTGGTGTTGAGCTGGGGGTTCCATTTCTCGTCGAACCAGCGCCCGCCATAGGTGTTCACCAGCGTATCGAGATAGGCCATGTTCTCGCCCCAGCCCGGCTTGCCGCGCAGGCAGATGCCGTATTGCTGATGCGCGCGATCGGTGAACTTGTCGGCAAAACCCTGGATTTCGCTGTATTTCGGTTGCGCCGGCATGGTCAGGCCAGCCTTGTCGAAGAGATCCTTGCGATAGAAGGTGAAGGAACTCTCGGCATAGAACGGCACCGCGTAGAGATGGCCCGATTCCGTCAGCGCCTGGCGCACCGAGGGAAAGACGTCGTTCATGTCATAGGCGGCGGGGAAATCGTCAAGCGCCACCAGCCAGTGCTGCTTGCCCCAGATCGGGGTTTCGTAGGACCCGATGGTGAGAATGTCGAACTGGCCACTTTTGGTGCTGATATCGGTGGTGACGCGCTGCCGCAGCACGTTTTCCTCAAGCACCACCCAGTTGATCTTGTTGCCGGTCGCCTTCTCCCAGATCGGGGCGAGCTTCTGCATCTCGACCATTTGCGAGTTGTTGACGGTGGCGATGGTGATGGTGGCGGCAGTCGCGGTGAACGCGGTCGTGGCAAGCAGGCCGGCGGCGAGCGCGAGACCGGCGAGCGCGTGTGGGACGAGATGTTGCCTCATTCGAATCCCCCCTTGGGTTGTTGTGAGCGTTTGCCCTAGTTCCGGGCAATTTAGACATATCCGACGCAGCGGTGTCAAGGCCGCCAAGGGCAGGGGCCTTGCCCTTTCCCATGACGAGGTTTGGAGCGCTGTTCCCTGCGGGTTCCAAGCGGGACAGCGCCTGGGCTCTTTCCGTTACCCGCCCGCGCCCGATTCCATCAGCAGCGCCTCCGCCGTCGCCTCGTCGGTGATCAGGCCGTTGAGCAGACGCCCGTCGAGGGCGGCGCGCAAGGCCGGCACTTTTTCGCGCCCGGCGGCGATGCCGACGCGCACCGCCTTGTCCGCGTTTCCCGCCCACAATGCGTTGATGCGCTCGGCGATCGGCGTCTGCACCCGCGCCCCCGTGGCGTCGAAGGCGCATCCGGCGATTTCGCCGACCGCGCCGGCCTCCATCAACTCGCTCAATTCGGCGTCGCTGATGAAGCCGCCCTGGTGCAGCGGCGCCTGCCAGCCGATCGGCGCCACCCCGAGCAGCAGGCAGCGCGCCTGGAGCTGCAATCCCCGCAAGGTCTGGTAGGCGCGTTGCTGTCCGGCCAGCCGTTTTTCCTCGGCCGAGCCGGCGGCGAGCGCCAGCGTCATCGGGTAATACTGCGCCCCGGTCTGCTCGGCGATGCGCATGGCCGGGTCGGTGGCAATCGCCCTGCCATCGGCGGCGAGCGTGCCGCAGAGCGAAAACAGCTTGTGCTGGGGGGCGGCCATCGGCGAGACCTCGGCGGCCAGCGCGCGCAGCGTCCGCCCGGTCGAGAGCCCGATCACCACCGGCGGACGCTGCGCCAGCCAGCCCTCGAGATAGGCCGCCCCGGCAACCGCGAGCCCGGCCAGGCTGGCGCTCCCCCCGGCATCCGAGGGCACCACCTCGCAGACCACGAGGTCATGGCGTCGGGCGAGCTTCTCGGCCCGCGCCAGGCAGGCGCCGAGCGGGTGATCGAAGCGGAACTTGATGAGTTTCTCGGCCACCGCGCGCGCCACCAGGCGCTGCGCGGTCTGGCGCGATACGTTGAGCTGGGCGGCGATCTCATCTTGCGTGCGCCCGGCGATGTAATAGAGCCAGGCGGCCCGCGCTGCCTGATCGAGCCGGCTCCGCGCCGCCCGCCCGGGTGGCGGATCAGGCGGGGCGTCCATGGCGTTGCTCCCCTTTATGCTTCACGGTTTCGGGATATTGCCCACTAAGGCGGCTTTTGCCAATATGCCCGTCGAGCAGCCAGGGAAGCGCGCGCGATGGCCGAAATCGTCACCATCGGGGAATTGCTGGTCGATGTGATGGCCGAGACCATCGGCCAGTCCTTCGCCGAACCTGGGCGCTATCTCGGCCCCTACCCCTCCGGCGCGCCGGCGATTTTTGCCGATCAGGCGGCCCTCCTCGGCATTCCGACCGCCTTGATCGCGACCATCGGCGAGGATGATTTCGGCACCATGGGGCTTCGCCGGTTGCGCCGCGACGGCGTCGAGACCCGCGCCATCCGCCGCGTGCCCGACGCCACCACCGGCATCGCCTTCGTCACCTACGCGCCCGATGGCTCGCGGCGCTTCATCTTCCACATGAAGGATGCCGCGCCCGGGCGGCTTCTGGAAAGCGATCTCGATCCCACGCTGTTCGCCGGTTGCCGCTATTTCCACATCATGGGATCCTCGCTTTTTTCCGCCGCGATGATCCGCACCATTCGGCGCGGAATGGAGATCGCCGCGCGGGCCGGGGCGGGGCTCTCCTTCGATCCCAACATACGCGAGCCATTGCTCGGCCAGCCGGGCGTCGCCGAGGCCATCCGCGAGATCGCCGGGCGCGCCGACATCCTCATGCCGAGCGAGGCCGATCTCGCGTTTCTCTGTCCCGGCGCGACGACCGAAGCGGCGATCGAAACCTTGCTCGGCGGCGGCACCAAGCGCATTTTCCTCAAGCTCGGGGCCGCCGGCAGTCTCTACGCCGATCGCGCGCGGCGCATCGCCACACCCGCTTTCCGGGTGGTGGAAGTTGACCCGACCGGGGCGGGCGATTGCACGGGGGCGACGTTCCTCGCAGGTCTGCTGCGCGATCTGCCGCTGGCCGAGCTGCTACGCCGCGCCAATGCCGCGGGCGCCCTCGCGGTCGCCGCGCGCGGGCCGATGGAAGGCAACAGCGACGCCGCCCGCCTTGATGCCTTCATGGCACGAGCGGACAGTTCCCCTGTTCCAGCGGACGGAACGCCTGATCCGCCGGAACCGTCGCCTGGAGCTTGAAGAAATCCTAGTTGCCGCGGCTCTCGGAGGGGGATTTCGCTTCCATCAGATAGACCGGATGCCAAAAGTGTAGTCAGCGGTGCGGAAGAACCGTTTCCGGGTGCCGATAGAGCGTGGCCTGGCCGGCCTTGTCGTGCGCCTCTCGTGCCATGAACGGCGCTGCCGATCCAGCGGAAAATAAAATAAATATTGTGCCGCGCGTCGCGAAGCCCCGCTTGCAGCCGCCGGGGATGACCATGCAGGGAGTGTGGGTCAGGGCCGATGGGTTTTGCCAACTGAGAGAGATGAGCCAACGGCCCTCGATTGAGTGCGCCGGTGGTCTCGGCTAGGGTCGGGCCGATCCATGCGCAAGTTTTTTCCCTCGCTGCTGGCTGTTTTCCTGTTGGGCCCGCTGGTGGCGCGCGCGCAGGTGACGGTTAATCCCCAAGCGTTGGACCAGGGCGCCGCCGCGCCTGCGCCCGCAACGCCCTCACCGCCGCCTGCCAAGCCCAAGCCCAAGCCCAAACCCAAGCCGAAGCCCAAGCCCGCGGCGGCGCGGCCGCCGGCAGCGGTGCCAGCTCCCCCGGCGCAGGCTGCGGCGCCACCCTCGGTGTTCCCGCCACCCGAGGGGCCGCCCACGGTGCGGCTCGGCACCGCGCCCGAGACCCTCGATGTGCCGGAAGCGCCGCCCGCCTCGCCGCTGTTGCCGCCGGCGGCACCGGCGCCGCCGGCACACCCCAATGTCGTGCCGCCACCCGCCCCGGTGGTAGCCTCGGCGGCGGGCGAGGTGCTCGACGTGCCGGGCGGCACGCGCATCACCTTCGGCCCGGCCAGCGCCGACCTCAATCCGGCAACCGACGCCGCCTTGCGCGAGATCGGCGCGGCGGCGGCCAAGGATCCGGCGGCGGTGGTCAATGTCATCGCCTATGCCGCCGGGCCCCGAGAAGACCCCTCGACGCCGCGACGCCTCTCGCTCGACCGCGCGCTTGCCGCGCGCAGCGTGCTGATGGCGGCCGGCGTCCCCTCGACCCGTATCTATGTGCGGGCGCTCGGCACCAGCTATGGTGAGGGCCCGCCCGACCGGGTCGATCTCGTCGTCGTCCATTCCACCGCCGCCCTCGCGGCGACCCCGCCGGAAGCCGCCCCCGCTCCCGCCCAAACGCCCGCGCCCGCCCAAACGCCCGCCCAAACGCCAGCCCCTAAACCCCAGCCATGAAATCCCCGCCCCCATGACCCGGCCAACCCTTTACCTGCTGCGCATGCTGGTCTTTCTCGTCATCGCCGCAGGCGCGGTGGCGCTGCTGGCCCCGACGCTGGAGGTGGCGTTCCAGAACAACCCGATCCTCAACAGCCTGATTTTGCTGGTGCTGTTCGCCGGCATCATCTGGAATATTCGTCAGGTGTTGCGGCTTGCCCCCGAGGTCACCTGGGTCGAGACCTTCCGCACCGCGCGGCCCCGGCTCTCGACGCTGCCAGTGCCGCGCCTCCTCGCCCCCATGGCCAGCATGCTCGCCACCCAGCGCGGCAAGGGGCGCGAGGGGGGCGAGCGCTTCACGCTCTCCACGCCGGCGATGCGCAGCCTGCTCGATTCGATCGCCAGCCGCCTCGATGAAAGCCGCGAGCTGTCGCGCTACATGATCGCGCTGCTGATCTTTCTCGGCCTGCTCGGCACGTTCTGGGGGCTGTTGCGCACGGTGAGCGCGGTGGGCGACGTGATCGGCGCCATGACGATTGGCACCGGCGATGTCACGGTGATGTTCGACCAGCTCAAATCGGGGCTGGAGAAGCCGCTGCACGGCATGGGCACGGCGTTTTCCGCCTCGATGTTCGGCCTCGCCGGCTCGCTGATCCTGGGTTTTCTCGACCTCACCGCCGGACAGGCGCAGAACCGTTTCTTTAACGAGCTGGAGGAATGGCTCGCCGGCTTCACCCGGCTCGGCTCGGGCGTGCTGGGGGCCGAGGGCGAGGGCTCGGTGCCGGTCTATGTCCAGGCGCTTTTAGAGCAGACCGCCGAGAACATGGAAAACCTCCAGCGCATCCTGGCGCGCGGCGAGGAAGGGCGGATCCAGGCCAACCAGGCGGTGCAGGGGCTCACCGAACGGGTCGGGCTGCTTTCGGACACCATGCGCGCGAGCCAGCAGCTCATGCTGCGCATCGCCGAGGCGCAGGCGGCGCTCGCCCCGGCGCTGCAACGCTTGGCCGAGGCGCGGTTCGACCCCGGCGATGACGTGGCCCGCGCCCATCTGCGCAATATCGAACTCACGCTCCAGCGCATGCTGACCGAGATCGAGCAGGGCCGCGCCCAAAGCACCAGCGATCTCCGCAATGACATCCGCCTGCTCACCCGCACCATCGCCGCCCTCGCCGAGGAGCCGCAGAAATGATAACGGTATTAGGAGCGGGTGGTAGGCCAGGGGCAAAACCCCTGGCCTTGACCGATCGATGATCTAGGAGCCGGGCATGGCGCTTTCCCGCCGCCGCAGCCACCAGGAAGGGCTCAACCCGTGGCCCGGCTATGTCGATGCGCTTTCGACCTTGCTGATGACGACGATTTTCGTCCTGCTGGTGTTCGTCCTGGCGCAGGCCTTTCTCTCGGTGGCGCTGTCGAACCGCAACAAGGCGCTGGAGCAGCTCAACGGCAAGGTCTCGCAGCTCGCCGATATGCTGGCGCTCGAACAGGGCAAGGCCCGGGATCTCGAATCCCGCCTCGCCACCCTCACCGCCAATCTGCAAGCGGCCAATGCCGCACGCGCCGAGCTTGCCCAGCAGCTCAGCGCGCGCGGCGAACAATTGCAGGCGAGCCAGAGCCAGATTGAGGCGCTCCAGGCGGAGCTGGCGCGCACGGTGAAAGCCGACAAGGAAACCATCGATGCCAAGCTCGCCGATCTCGCCAAGCTCAACGAGCAGGTCGCGGCGCTTACCGCGCTGCGCGACGAGCTGGAGAAAAAAGCCCAGGACGCCGCGGCGCGGGCGATGACCGAGGCCGACCGCCGCGCGGCGGTGGCGGCGGAGCTTGCCCAGGAAAAAACCCTCGCCGACAGCGCGCGCGCCGAAATCGCGCTGCTCAATCAGCAGATGGCCGAGTTGCGCGCGCAACTGCAAAGCCTCTCCGGCGCGCTCGCCGCCTCGGAGCAGGAGGCCAAGGAAAAAGATGTCCAGATCGCCAATCTCGGCCAGCGGCTGAACGCCGCGCTGGCCGCCAAGGTCGAGGAATTGCAGCGCTACCGCAGCGAATTCTTCGGCCGGCTGCGCGAGGTGCTGGCCAACAAGCCGGGCATCCAGATCGTCGGCGATCGTTTCGTGTTTCAGAGCGAGGTGCTGTTTCCGGTGGGCAGCGCCGATCTCACGCCCTCAGGCCAGGAGGAAATCCGCAAGCTCGCGGCCACGCTCAAGGATATCGCCCGCGAAATTCCCCCCGATGTCAACTGGATCCTGCGCGTCGATGGCCATGCCGACCATCAGCCGCTCTCGGGCGGCGGGGTCTTCGCCTCGAACTGGGAATTATCCGCCCAGCGGGCGATCAACGTGGTCAAGCTGCTGGTCGCCGAGGGCATTCCGCCCACCCATCTCGCGGCGACCGGCTTTGCCGACTATCAGCCGCTGGCCACCGGCGACACGCCGGAGGACTACGCCAAAAACCGCCGCATCGAGCTTCGCCTGACCGATCGGTGATTTTCCGCTCTCAGCGCGTGCTTTTTCAAACTCTCGGGCCGCGTCGCGATTCTTCGTCCAGGAAACCGCCTCGGATCATGCACCCGGTAGAATCCGGCTCGCGGCGCTTGGCAAGAGAAATTTTCGGGTTCCCGGGGAGTCGGGGTATAATACGACAAAATGGGAATATCATTATAAAAACGGCGCGACACTATACCCGGTATCCGTAGGATTCCGGGCATATTTTAAGATTTTCTTATTGACACGGTCTTTATAACGTCGTATCATATATTCTTCTGTAGAATTCCATATATTGGGAAAGGCGTGCTCGCAATGAAACCGTCGAGAAGTTTCCTCCGACGCAATGCCCAACTAGGGCGTGTCGTGCTCGTCCCGTTCGCGGCGCTTCTGTGCGGTCCCTCCCCGGCATCGGCCACACCGTTCCTGGGTTCGGCGGAGAACTTCGCGGTTTTGGGCGCCGCCACGGTGACCAATACCGGCGCGACCACGATCAAGGGAGATCTGGGGGTCTACCCGGGTACATCGATCACTGGTTTGGGGTCGATCACGATCACCGGAACGGTGCATACTGCTGATGCGGCCGCGCAGCGGGCTCAGAGCGATGCCGCCACTGCGTTTGCTACTCTTGCGGCCCTGCCATCCACGGCCAATCTGAGTGGTCAGAATCTCGGCACGGTGGGCGTGCTGTCTCCGGGGGTTTATAGGTTTTCGTCGTCGGCTCAGTTGACAGGAACGCTCACCCTCAACTTCGGCGCCGATCCCGACCAGCCCTTCGTGTTCCAGATAGGGAGCGCGCTCACCACCGCCAGCGGCTCGACTGTCAACGTGGAGAATGGCAATTCAAATAGCGCCGTGTACTGGGATGTCGGCAGCTCCGCAACTCTTGGTACGAGCACGACATTCGCCGGAAACATTCTCGCCGACCAGAGCATCACCCTGAATACCACCGCAGGAATCGTGTGCGGCAGAGCCATCGCGCTGAATGCTGCGGTCACGATGGACTGATGTCCGTTTTCAAGGGTTTGAGCGCAATTTTCCGACTGCGCATGCAGGGATGTTATCAGATAGATGCGCAGGGGAGGAGGCGAAGCTGTAGACGTCGGTGATCAAGCACTGATGCGCG
>JAJYYH010000067.1 GCA_021801255.1 Pseudomonadota bacterium | reverse complement strand
CCATCGCGGCGCGCACGCCTGCCTTCAAGTGGGTCAACACCGCGCTCGGCAACATCAAGGCGTCGATCACCAGCACCTATCGGGCCATCAGCAGCAAGCATGTGCCACGCTACCTCGCCGAGTTCGCATATCGCTTCAACCGCCGATACGACCTCGCCGCCATGATCCCGCGCCTCACCTGGGCCGCGGTGCGGACACCGCCAATGCCCTACCGCCTGCTTAAGTTGGCTGAAAATCATGCGTAATCAGGAAAATTTTAGAACAAACAGTAAACATTGACAAGAATACAATAATGGCTGGCGAAGGCATTGCCTTTGCCAGGGGGTAGGGGCAGAGCCCCGCTCCTATGTCCCGCGCACCGCCGCGACCACCACCTCGGCGACGCGCGCTACATCGGTGGTGTCGAGATCGGGGTGGATGGGGAGGGCCAGAATGCGCTCGGCGATCTCCTCGGCAACCGGCAGGGCGGCGCCGTCATGCGCGGCGCGATAGGCCGGCTGGCGGTGCAGCGGGCGCGGGTAGTAGATGGCGCTGGCAATGTTGCTCTCGCGGAGATGTGCCTGCACGCGCGCGCGCTCGGCGCCATCGCGCAGCAAAATGGCATAGACCGCCCAGGCGCTGGCGCTTGCCGGCACGCGCGCGGGTGTCACGACATGGCCGGCGAGCGCTTGGTCATAGCGATCGGCGATGGCCGCGCGGGCAGCAAGTTCGTCCTCGAATACGTCCAGTTTGGCAAGCAACACGGCGGCCTGCAGCGTATCGAGCCGGCCGTTCATGCCGATGCGCAGCACCTCATAGCGGCTCGCGCCCTCGCCATGGCTGCGCAGGCTGCGATAGAGGGCTGCGCGCTCGGCGCTTTCGGTAAACAGCGCGCCACCGTCGCCATAGCCGCCCAGCGGTTTCGAGGGAAAAAAGCTGATCGCCGTCGCCGTTGCCGCCCGCCCGAGCCGCTGGTCCGCGAGGCTCGCCCCAAAGGCCTGGGCGCAGTCATCGAGGGTGAACAGTTCCTCCCGCGCGGCGATGGCGTTGAGGCGCGGCCAATCGGCGGGCTGGCCGAAGAGATCGACGCCGATCAGGGCGCGCGGCCGGAGTTTTTTTCCTGCCCGCACCGCATCGATCCGGGTTTGCAACTGGGCGGGGTCGATCTGAAACGTCGCGGCGTCGATATCGACGAAGATCGGCGTGGCCCCGAGGATGAGCGCCACCTCGGCGGTTGCCGTGTAGGTGAAGGCGGGAAGAAACACCGCATCCCCCGGCCCCACGCCTTCGGCCATCAGCGCGATCTGCAGGGCATCGGTCCCCGAACTGACGGCGACGCAATGGCCGGCGCCGCAAAACGCCGCAAGCCGCGCCTCAAGCTCGGCGACCTCGGGGCCGAGGATGAACTGGCCATGCGCCAGCACGGCCTCGATGCGCGCGCGCAAGCCGGGACCAAGACGGCGCTGCTGCGCCTTGAGGTCGAGAAAGGCGATGGGCGCGTCGGTCATGGCGGTCTCCGGCTCAGAGCCTGAAAATCAATCGAACTTGAACCAGAACGCCCTCTAGAAAAATTGGGTTTTTTCTATCGATTCCGGGGCACGAGGGCATTCTTTTTCAAACTCTCAGGCGCGCACGGCGCCGGTGGCGTTATGGGCGAATTCCGGCACCAGCCGCGCGAGCAAGGCGCGCGCCGCGTCTTCCTGGCCGCGCTGGCAGGCGAGGGCCAGCTCGTCAAGCGCGCGACCGATGATCGCGGCATCGGCGGTGCGCGGGGCGGCCATTAATAACCCTGGATAGCGCGTGGCCTCGGGGGGTTCCTTGCCGTGAAACAATTCCTCGAACAATTTCTCGCCAGGCCGCAGCCCGGTGAAGCGGATCGCGATATCCTCCTCCGGTTTGAGCCCGGCCAAGCGGATCATCTGGCGGGCGAGATCGACGATTTTCACCGGCTCGCCCATGTCGAGCACGAATATCCCTCCGCGCGCCTGCTCGGCAAGGTCGGCGGCAGTGGTGCCGACAACGCTCGCCTGGAGCACGAGGCCCACCGCCTCGCGCACCGTCATGAAATAGCGCCGCATGTCGGGGTGGGTCACGGTAAGCGGCCCGCCGGCGGCGAGCTGGCGCTGAAACAGTGGCACCACCGAGCCAGTGCTGCCCAGCACGTTGCCGAAACGCACAGTGATGCAGCGCAGCCCCCCCCTGCCCTCGCGCGTTGTCATGTCGAGCGCCTGGCAATACATTTCCGCCAGCCGCTTCGAGGCGCCCATGACGCTTGCGGGGTTGACCGCTTTGTCGGTCGAGATCAGCACCATCGCTTGCACCCCCGCCGCGCGCGCGGCATCCGCGACATGGCGGGTGCCGACGGCGTTGGTGAGCAGGCCTTCGAGCGGATTGGCCTCGACGATGGGGACGTGTTTCAAAGCGGCAGCGTGAAAGACGAGTTCGGGGCGGAAGGCCTCGAACACCGCGCGGAGCCGCGCGGCGTCGCGCACATCGGCGATCAGGCTCCGCCAGGGCAAGGCGGGATGGCGCTCGGCGAGTTCGAGATCGATCCGCCAGAGCGCGTATTCGCCATTATCGAGCAGCGCCAGCTCGCCGGGGCCGAAGCCCGCGACCTGACGGGCGAGTTCGGCACCGATGCTGCCGCCGGCGCCGGTGATCAGCACCCGCTTGCCGGCGATCAGGCGGGCCATGCCGTCGCGGTCGAGCGGCACCTGCGGGCGGTTGAGAATATCCTCGATGGCGATCGGGCGGAGGTCGATCGCCCCGTCCGCGTCCGGCCTGGCGGCGGCGGCGAGGCGCGTCGGGTCGGGGGCGCGGCGCACGGCGAGGCCGAAGCGATCGGCGAGTTCGAGCAACCGGCCGAGCGTTGCCCCCGGCAGATCGGCGGTGACGACGAGGAAACGCGGCGGATTTTCCGTGTCTTGCAGGTGCGCCAGCACGGCGTCGGCGGCGGCGATAGTGCCAAGGATGAGTTGGCCCTGAATGCGCCGGCCGACCTGGCGCGGCGCGTGCGAAAGGAGACCGATGACGCGATAGGGCGCGGCGCGGGCGAGCGCCAGCGCCCGAAGAAACAAATCGGCCCCCTCGCCATCGCCGACCAGCAGCACCGCGACCGCCTGCCGCCCCGCCGCGCGGCCATGGCGCCGGTCGTGCCAAAGCCGATACGCGATGCGGGCCGAAGCCAGCAGCAGCAACAGCGTCAGGGCGTGGATTGCGGGAAAACTCGGGCTCGGCCAGCTGATGCCAACGGAAACGAAAAGCAGGGCAAAGAGCGCCGCCCCGGCGAGGCTGCCGCCGGCCACCGCGAGCAGATCGTGCAGCCCGGCAAAGCGCCAGTATTGCGTTGCCAGGCCAAACGGCACGCCGCCGGCGAGCAGGCAGACGGCACCGGCGCTCGCGGCGAAGAGCGGCGCCGGCGCGGCGCCGGGGGCGGCCAGCCAGAAGGCCAGCGGCACCGCGCCCGCCCCGAGCGCGCCGTCGAGCGCGACATTGACGGCAAGCCGCGCGAGCGAGGAATTTCCAGCGGACATCTCGCCCCCCGATTATCGCGCCCTGGCCCGGAAGCAAAGTGGCGGCGCTTGGCCGGCAGGGCGGCGCGTGTGATACAAGGCGTCGTGCCCGAAGGATCCACACCGCCGCCGCACCCCCTGCCCCCCCATCCCGCGCTGACGGCCTATTACGCGGGCGCGGCCGAGCGGGTGGGGTTCGTGCGTCGGCTGTTCGATGTCACGGCGGGCGACTATGACGGCATCAACCAGATCTTCTCCTTCGGCACCGCCCGCCGCCATCGCGCCCGGATGCTGCGCGAGATCGGCCTCGGGCCAGGGAAAATGGTGCTCGATGTCGCGACCGGCACCGGCATGCTTGCCGCCGCCGCGCTATCCCTGGTCGGACCCTTGGGCAGCGTCACCGCGCTCGATCTTAGCGCCGGGATGCTGCGCGTCGCTGGCCGCCATCGCGGGCTGCGTCTGGTCCAGGGCTCGATGGAGGCCCTGCCGTTCGCGAACGCGCAATTCGAGCTCTTGACCATGGGCTACGCGCTGCGCCACGCCGCCAGCCTCGGTGGCGCCTTCGCCGAGTTCGCCCGGGTGCTGCGGCCGGGCGGGCAGGTGCTGCTGCTGGAGATCGGCCGCCCCGGCAGTCGCCTGGCGCATCTCCTGGCCGGCGCCTATCTCGGCCGGGTGGTACCGCTCCTGAGCCGGCTCGCGGGCTCCGGCCGCCACGCCGAGACGCTGATGCGCTACTACTGGGATACGATCGAGACCTGCGTGTCCCCGGAGACCATCCTCACCGCCCTGCTCGCCGCCGGGTTTCAAAACGCCCGCTGCACCACTGAATTCGGCCTGCTCAAGACCTATCGAGCGACCCGCCCCTGACGGAGCCGCGCGAGAGCGGCGTCGCAACGCGAGCGCCGTTGCTTTGATCTAGATCAAGGGTGATTTATGGGGGTCGATCTACTATATGTTGATTCGTGAGGAGCGTCGCTGATGCAGATCGCCGGTCTTGAGGAAAATCTGTCATTGCTCACGCGCGAGGTCATCCGCCGCGATGGCTCGCGCGCGCCATTCGAGATGCGGCGGATCGCCGCGGCGATCGCGCGCGCCGGCCAAGCAAGCGGCGAGTTCGCCGAGGATGTCGCCCATGAACTCGCGCGCGACATTTCCGCCGCCCTCGCCGATCGCCCGACGCCGCCCACCATCGAGGAGATCCAAGATGCGGTCGAACTCGCCTTGATGCAAGCCGGCTGGTATCGCACGGCGCGGGCTTATATTCTTTATCGCGCACAGCACACGCAACTCCGCACCGACCGCGCGATGGCCGTCGATGCCGTCGCCTCGGTCAACGAATATCTTGATCACAGCGATTGGCGGGTACAGGCGAATGCCAACCAGGGCTATTCGCTGGGCGGGCTGATCCTCAACGCGGCAGGAAAAATCACCGCGAATTATTGGCTCAGTCACGTCTATCCGCCGGAGATCGGCGAGGCGCATCGCGATGGCGCGTTGCACATTCACGATCTCGACATGCTCGCCGGCTACTGCGCGGGCTGGTCGCTGCGCACGCTGCTGGCGGAGGGGCTCAACGGGATAGAAGGCAAGGTTGACGCCTCGGCCCCGCGCCATCTCTCGAGCGCGGTCGGACAGATGGTCAACTTCCTCGGCGCGCTACAGAACGAGTGGGCGGGGGCGCAGGCGTTCAGCTCGTTCGACACCTATCTCGCCCCCTTCGTGCGCAAGGACCGGCTTTCTTATGCCGAGATCAGGCAGAACCTCCAGGAATTCGTCTTCAACCTCAACGTGCCCGCGCGCTGGGGCAGCCAGCCGCCTTTTACCAATATTACCCTCGACTGGGTTTGCCCCGAGGATTTGAGAGAGCAAACCCCCGTGATCGCGGGTGAAGAAATGCCCTTTCGCTATGGGGATCTGCAGCCCGAGATGGACGCCATCAACCGTGCCTATATCGAGGTGATGACGGCGGGCGATGCGCGTGGCCGCGTCTTCACCTTTCCCATCCCGACCTACAATATCACCGCCGATTTTCCCTGGGATTCGGAAAACGCCCAACGCCTCTTCGCCATGACGGCGCGCTACGGCCTGCCCTATTTCCAGAATTTTATCAATTCAGATATGAAACCAAACCAAGTACGCTCGATGTGTTGCCGCCTGCAGCTCGATCTTCGCGAATTGCTCAAGCGCGGCAACGGGCTGTTCGGCTCGGCCGAGCAGACCGGCTCGATCGGCGTCGTCACCCTCAATTGCGCGCGTCTCGGCTATCTTTTCGCGGGCGACATATCGGCCCTTCATGCCCGGCTCGATACGTTGCTGGCGCTGGCCCGCGACAGTCTCGAGATCAAGCGCAAGGTCATCCAGCGCCACATGGACAACGGGCTCTACCCGTTCACGCGACGCTATCTCGGCTCGCTGCGCAATCATTTTTCCACCATTGGTGTCAACGGCATCAACGAAATGGTCCGCAATTTCACCGCCGGCGCGGCAGACATCACCAGCGCTGAGGGCCATCGTTTTGCCTGTGATTTTCTCGATCGCGTGCGCGCGGCGATCATCGGCTTTCAGGAAGAGACCGGGCATCTCTATAATCTCGAGGCATCGCCGGCGGAGGGTGCGACCTATCGCTTCGCGCGCGAGGACCGCAAGCGTTTCCCGGATATTCTTCAGGCCGGCACGGGGGCAAAACCCTATTATACCAATTCCTCGCAATTGCCGGTCGGCTTCACCGATGATCCCTTCGAGGCGCTGGCCCGGCAGGACGAGCTGCAAGCCAAATACACCGGTGGCACCGTGCTGCATCTCTATCTCGGCGAGCCGATCGGCTCGGCGGCGGCCTGCCGTGATCTCGTGCGCCGCGCGCTCTCGCGTTTCCGCCTGCCCTATATCACCATCACACCAACCTTCTCGGTCTGCCCCGAGCATGGCTACCTGCCGGGCGAGCACGCGAGCTGCCCACACTGCGCCGCCGCGGGACGGGAGGGGCAGGTTTGCGAGGTATGGACCCGGGTGATGGGCTATCACCGCCCGGTTGCCTCGTTCAATCTCGGCAAGCAGGGTGAATTCGAGGAGCGGCGGTTTTTCAGCGCTCCCGCCGATGGCTGAGACAACCCTTCGCATCGGTGGGCTCACGCGGTTCACCACCGGTGATTTCCCCGGCCGGCTCGCCTGCATTGTGCATCTGCAATTCTGCCCGCTCGCCTGCCCCTATTGCCACGCCCCGCATCTCCGCCCGCGCGGTGCGGGCGGGCTCGAGTGGGGCACCGTCCTTGCCTGGCTGGAGAGCCGGCGCGGTCTGCTCGATGGCGTCGTGTTCAGCGGCGGCGAGCCCTGCGCGCAGCCGGGGCTTGGCGCGGCACTCGGCGAAACTCGGGCGCGTGGCTTCGCGACCGGCCTGCACAGTTCGGGGGTCTATCCCGACCGGCTCGCCGGCGTGCTCGATCGCCTCGACTGGGTCGGGCTCGATTGGAAGGCGCCGCTCACCGACACGCGGCCAACGACGGGGCGGAGAAATTTAGGCCCGCGTTTTGGCGCCGCGCTCGAGGCGGTACTGGCCTCCGGCGTCGCCCACGAAATCCGCACCACCTATCACCCGGCGCTGCTCCCGCCCGCGGCGTTGCGCGCCATGGCCGAGACCCTGGCCGGGCGCGGGGTCACGCGCTGGGTGATCCAGGAATTTTCCGCCCGCGGCGTGGAGGACGCGGCGCTCGTCGCGACCGCCGCGACGCTGAGCCCCGCGCTCCATGACGAACTCCGCGCCATTCTCCCCGGCACAGTCCGACGCGCGGCAGCGATCGCTGCTTGACGGGAGCGCCCCCGGCGATCAAAGAGACGTCATCCTCCCCGCGCCTGGGTGACGCTCGGAGCGGTATCGCCGGGCGCCGAGGCGGATAACGGCTCCTGGCGTCGGCTCCTGGCGTTCGATGGCGCGGGAAATTACGAGCTTATTAAAAATATCGGGTATAGTCTAGAGCCATCGGACTCGGCGATGGGCGTCCGGGTCGGACGAAACATCCGGGTTGGTTGCTTTGGGGGCGTGGCGGTGGCGAACGAGATCGACAAGGCGGAAAATCCCGACGACGCGGAAACCCGCGAGCTGCCCGAAATGGCGGGGGCGGCGGCCGAGCCCGGGGCCAGCACCGGCGGCAACGCGCGCGAGACCCTGCTGCTGGCAATGATCGCCGCCGCCCGCCATCACGGCGTCGTGCTCGATCGTGCCGAGCTGCGGGTGGACCCGGCGACCATCCCCTCCCCGGCGCAGCTCGCCGGCTGGGCGCGTGATTCCGGCCTCTGGGCCAGGGCGGCACGGCTGAGCTGGCGGCAATTGCTGCGCGTCCAGGGCACGGCGCCGGTGGTGATGCTGTTCAGCGATGGCAGCGCCGGGCTGATGGTTGGCGCCAACCCGCCGCGCAATGTCGTGTTTCTCCGTGATCCGCGCGCCCCCGCCGGCGACGATCCCGCCCCGGTCGATGAGCTGCGCATGAAGCGTGTCTGGACCGGCGAAGTTCTGCTCATGCGCCTACAGCGGGGCGGCAACGACGAGGAGGCGCCGTTCACGCTGGGCTGGATCGCCCGCGTGGTGCTGCGCGAGCGCGCCTCGCTCCGCGATATCAGCATCGCCTCGATCGCGCTCAGCCTGCTCACGATCATCCCGCCGCTCCTCGTGATGACGGTGATCGACCGCGTGCTCGAGCACCACAGCATGTCCACCCTGGTGCTGCTTTCGGTCATTCTCGGCGTCGCGGTGGTCTATGAGACGCTGCTCGGCTATGCGCGGCGCGAGCTGACGGCAGTGGTCGCGGCGCGACTCGACACGCGGCTCAACCTGCACATCTTCAACCGGCTGCTCAGCCTGCCGCTCTCCTATTTCGAACGCAATCCGGCCGGCCAGACGACGCATCGCATCTCCCAGGTTTGGAAGGTGCGCGATTTCATGACCGGCAAGCTGCTCAGCACCTTCCTCGATGCCTTCACCCTGCTCGTGCTGCTGCCGGTGCTGTTCTACATGAGCGCCACCCTGGCCTGGATGGTGCTGGCGGGTGCGGTGCTGATCGCGCTGGTGATTTTCATTTTTCTGCCCCCGATGCGCCGCATCATCGGCAAGGTGGTGCAGGCCGAAACCGAGAAAAGCACGATCCTGGTCGAGACAGTGCACGGCATCCGCACCGTGAAATCGCTCGCCATCGAGCCGCAGCAGCGCGATCTCTGGGATCTCAAGGTCGCCAATGCCAGCCGCCTGCGACTCGAGGCGGGACGGCTGGGCAACTGGCCGAACACCATCGTGACGCCGATCGAGCGTTTTATCGAGCGCGGCGTGCTGCTGGTCGGCGCCTATCTGGCGCTCACCGGCACCGCCGGCATCCAGGCCGGCGCACTGATCGCCTTCATGCTGCTCGGCATTCGCGTCGCCGCCCCCTTGGTCGGTATGGCGCGGCTGATCGAGGACTTGGAGGAGGTGCGGAGCGCGATCGGCGAGGTCGGTATGGTGCTCAACCACCCGACCGAAAGCAAAACCGCGGGCGAGGGGCTGCGGCCGCGCTTCGCCGGCGCCGTGAGTTTCGAGAAGGTGACCTTCAGCTATCCCGGCACCAAGGCGACGGCGCTCGAGGATGTCACCTTCGGGGTACCAGCGGGCACCATGCTCGGCGTCGTCGGAAAGTCCGGCTCGGGGAAGTCGACCATTACCCGGCTGCTGCAAGGCATCAACCGGGAATACGAGGGCTATGTGAAGATCGACGGCGTCGATCTGCGCGAAATCAACCTCTCCTATCTGCGGCGCAGCTTCGGCGTCGTGATGCAGGATAATTTCCTGTTTCGCGGCACGGTGCGCGAGAACATCATCGCCGGGCGCCCCGGCCTCACGCTCGAGGACGCGGTGCGCGCCGCCCGCCTCGCCGGCGCCGAGGAGTTCATCGAGCGCATGCCGCAGGGCTACGAGACCTTCATCGAGGAGGGCTCGGCCAATCTCTCGGGCGGCCAGCGCCAGCGCCTCGCCATCGCCCGCGCCCTGGTCAACGATCCGCGCATTCTCATCCTCGACGAGGCGACCAGCGCGCTCGACCCGGAGAGCGAGGCGCTGGTCAACGCCAATCTGTTGCGCATCGCCCGGGGGCGGACCATGGTAATCGTCACGCACCGGTTATCGTCGCTGACCGAATGCGATGCCATTCTGGTGCTGGAGAGGGGACAAGTGGTGGATCTCGGACCGCATCGCGAACTGGTGGAGCGCTGCGCCATCTATCGTCAGTTGTGGTTGCAGCAGAACCGCCATCTCGAGAACCAGGGCGGCCAGCGGCCGACCTCGATGCCCTCGCAGATCGCCAAGGGGGAGTGAGACATGGCCAAGCAAGCGCTGGTCCCCGGCAAGACCAATCTACCGGCGACCCGTGAGCGCGCCGAGGACGCGTTTTCCGACGCCTTGCTGGAATTCCAGTCGCCCTCGGCGGCGGTGATCGCAACCCGCCCGATCGGCGCCGCACGGGGGGTCACCTGGCTGGTCTCGGCCGCCGTGGTGTCGTGTTTTCTCGCCGCCGGGCTGATCAGGATCGACAAGGTGGTGACGGCGCATGGCAAGGTGATCTCGGCGGCGCGCACCGTCGTGCTGCAGCCGCTCGATACCGCCATCGTGCGCTCGATCGATGTCCACGAAGGTCAGACAGTTCATCGTGGCGACCTCCTCGCCGAACTCGATTCGACCTTCGCCGCGGCCGATCTCGGCGCGCTCCGCCAGCAGGTGGACAGTCTCCAGGCAGAGGTCGATCGGCTGACCGCCGAAGCTGAGGGCAAGCCTTTTGTGGCCTCGCTCGACAACGATTCGGGCCGCCTCCAGGCGGCGGTTTTTGCTCAGCGCGCGGCGGAAAAAGCCTTCAAGCTCGAAAACTACCAGCAAAAGATCGACAGCCTGGAGACCAGCGTCGCACGCAATCTCGCCGAGGCCAATTACTACCGCCAGCGCCTCGCGGTCGCCGCCGATGTCGAGGGGATGCGCCGGCAATTGGAGGATCTCAAAGTCGGCAGCAAGATCAACTCGCTCGCCGCCGCCGACAACCGCATCGACATGGCGCGCAATCTGGCGCTCGCCGAGGACACCGCCGAGGGTGGCAAGCGCGATCTCCGCGCCATGGTCGCCGAGCGCGATGCCTACCTCCAGACCTGGCGCGCCGACGTGCTGCAAAATCTCACCGAGCAGGGCCGCAAGCTTTCGGATGCCGAGGAGCAGCTCAAGAAAGCCTCATTGCGGCGCAATCTCGTCGAGCTGCGGGCACCCGAGGATTCCATCGTGCTGACCGTCGCCAAGGTCTCGGTGGGCTCGGTGCTCCAGACCGGCAGCCAGTTCATCACCTTGGTTCCGGCCGATGCGCCGCTTCTGGTCGAGGCCAATGCCGCCGGCAGCGATGCGGGCTTTCTCCGCGTCGGCGATCCCGTGGCGGTGAAATTCGATACTTTCCCCTTCACGCAGTATGGCGATGCCAGGGGGCTCGTGGAGGTCATTAGCCCGGACAGCTTCACCCAGACCGAGCTGGCCAATCCGGCGAGCAGCCAGAGCCCCGACCCGGTTCCCGATGCGCGCATCTTCTACCGGGTGCGGATTTCGCTGGCCGATATCCGGCTGCACGACGTGCCGGCGGGCTTCAAGGTCGTGCCCGGCATGCCCGTGACCGCCGATATCAAGGTCGGCAAGCGGACCATTCTTTCCTACCTGTTCAGCCGGGTCATGCCGATCGCCTCCGAGGGCATGCGCGAGCCGTGACGATGGCTCGATTCCGCCCCACCAGAACATACCCCACCGGGATATGCCCCAGCGGGGTGTGAGGATCATGGCCCATCCTCTCCTGCGCCTGTTCGGCTGGGCGTCGCCACGGGCGCAGTTGCGCATCGGGCTCGAACTCGGCGAGGCCGGGCGCTGGGATCGCGCCTTTCCCCACCTCGCCCGCGCCGCCGCCGCCGGCCTGGCCGAAGCGCAATACCGCGTCGGGCGCTGCTATCTTGAGGCGAGCGGCGTGCCGTTCAGCGCCGCGGAGGCGGTGCGCTGGCTGGAACAGGCGGCGGGCCACGGCTTTGTCGAGGCCCAATCCTTGCTCGCCACGGTCTATCTGCGCGGCTTGGCGCGCGGCGGCCTCGCCGCGCCAGCGGCCGAGGAGCTGACCCGTCTGCCGATGCCGCCCAATCCGGCGACACCAGCCGACGCCGCCGAAACGGCGGCCGATTTCGAACGCGCCCTGGTCTGGGCAAGGTCCGCCGCCGAGGCCGGCTCCGCCGATGGCCAGGCGCTGCTCGCCTATATCCTGACGTCCGGGCCGGAAAACCTGCGCGATCCCGCGCGCGCCCTGCAATGGTATCGCCGCGCCGCCGCTGCCGGCAGCCCGCAGGGACGCCTCGGCCTCGCGCTCGCCCTGATGCGGGACGCGAGCGATGCCGCCGCCGTGCAGGAAGCGGCGATCCAGCTCGCCGGCGCGGCGGCGGCCAATCTGCCGACCGCGCAATATCTGCTGGGCGTGATGCACGAGCGCGGCCAGGGGGTCGCGCGGGATCTCGCCAAAGCCGCCGAATTCTACCGCCTCGCCGCCGTCAAGGGGCTGCGTTCGGCGCAGGCCCGGCTGGGCCTCGCGCTGCTCGAGGGCAGGGGAATTGAAAAAAATCTGCTCGAGGGCGAATCCTGGCTGCGCCGCGCCGCCTTGGCGGGTGATGCCGAGGCCGCCGCCCTGGTTGGCGATCTCTATGCCCGTGGTGGCGAGTTGCCGCCCAATTATGCCGAGGCGGCGTTGTGGTTTCGTCGCGCCGCCGAGGCTGGACATCGCACCGCAGCGCGCACGCTCGGCTTGATGCACCTGACCGGGGCGGGTACCGCGCGCGATCCACACGAGGCGGCGCGCTGGTTCCGCATCTCCGCCGCCGCCGGCGACAAGCAGGCACAGGCGGATCTTGCCGGCCTCATCCGCCAAGGCATCGGCAGCCCCGAGGACAGCCAGCGCACGCGGCAATGGTTCGAGGAAGCGGCGCTGGCCGGCGATCTGGTAGCGGCGTTCAATTTCGGCGTCTGTCTCGCCGAAGGGGTGGGGATCGAGCGCGACGAACGTCAGGCGGCGCAATGGATGCGCCGCGCCGCCGATGGCGTCGCCAATGCGCAATATTGGTATGGGCGGATGCTGCTGGAGGGCCGCGGCGTCGAGGCCAATCCCGCCGAGGCGGAGGCCTGGTTCACCCGCGCCGCCAAGGTCGGGCTGACCGAGGCGCAGATCGCGCTCGCGGAAATGCTGCTGGCCGGCAGCGGCGGCAAGCGCGATCATCAGGCAGCCCTGGGTTGGTTCGAAAAAGCCGCGGAAAAGGGGCATGTCGGGGCGATGTTCGCGATCGGCGCGATGCTCGGCGGCGGGCACGACGTGGCGATGGATCGCCCCGCCGCCCTCATCTGGTATCGCCGCGCCGCCGAACGCGGCCATGGCCACGCGCAGTTGATGCTGGGACGCTACCTCGCGCGAGGGCTTGCCGGAGCGCGCGATCCGGTGGAGGCGCGAGTCTGGCTGGAGCGGGCGGTCGCCCAGGGCATCGCCGAGGCGGCAACCGATCTCGCCCATCTGCCGCCCACTGGCGCCCCGGCCGAGCCGCGCCGCGCCGGCCAGGCGGGGTGATCTGAACCCGCCATCGCGCCGCCGATGACCCGCGCGTCCGAGATCGCGGACGATCTGGCGGCGTTGCGGGCGCGCCGGACGGCGACGGGGCGGGAGGCGTGGCAGCGTGGCCAGGCAGCGCTCGGTGCCGGCTGCGAGGCCATGGCGCTGCGCTGGCTCGACCGCGCCGCGCGGCTGGTGCCGGGAGATCAGACCCTGGCGCTGACCCTGGCGCTGCTGCGGCTGCGCCTTGGCGTGCCGGGACAGGCCGAGATTCTGGCCGGGTTGGCGGCGCGTTTCGATCTCCGCATCGCCTGGCTCGGCCTCGCCGAGGCGCGGCGGCGCGAGGGCGACGCGGGGGGCGCGGCGGCGGCGCTCGGGCGGGCGTTATCCGGCCATGTCGGCGCCCTCGATGGCCAGCTCGCCGGGCTCGCCGAGACCCTGGCCGCAGCCAGCGGCGCCCCCGGCTGGTGTGCGGTGACGCGCGAGGGGACGGCGCTGACGCTGCTTCTCGCCCCGGGGACCGATCCCCGGGCATTGCGGCTCACCCGCGATGGCGCACCGCTCCGACTACGTTTTGCCGGCGCCCGCGCCCGCTTGCCCGCGCGCGGCGAAAGCCTTGCGCTCCGCCTCGGCGGGGCCGATCTCCTCGGCAGCCCGATCCGCCTCGCGGCCTTGCGCCGCATCAGTGGCGTGGTCTGGGCGGACCAGGGGGGACTCGCCGGCTGGGCGTGGCATCCCGCCGAGCCCGATCGATTGGCGGAACTCGTGCTCCGCGACCGCCGGGGACGCCTCATCCGGCAGTTCCTTGCGCGCGACGAGACCATCCTCGCCCTCGGCCCCGAGCCACTCGCCCGCCCGCGCGGCTTTCGGCTTGGGGTCGCCGAACTCGCCGAGTTCGCGGCACCCTTTTCGCTCGCCAGCGCGGCCGGGGAAAACCTGCTCGGCAGCCCGCTCGATCCCGGCGCCGCGCTCGGCGCGGCGCGCGCGCAGGTGCGCGCGATCGCGTGGGCGTTTCCTGCCACGCCCGCCCGCACCCGGGCGCCGGCGGCGTCCCTGGACGCACCGATGCCCGTCGATCTCGTGACCCTGCCGGCGCACCGAGGAAAGACGGCGCGGCGGCGGCGCGTCGCCGTGGTGGTGCCGGCCTATCGCGACCGCGACGCTACCCGCGCCTGCCTCGATACCCTCCGCGCGACACTACCACGCGATGTCCAGGTGATTGTGGTCGACGACGCGAGCCCCGAGCCCGATCTTGTCGCGGCCCTCGATGCGGGAGCCCGGGCGCGGCAGTTTCGCCTTCTCCGCCTGCCGCACAACCGCGGCTTTCCCGCCGCCGCCAATGCCGGCATCCGGGCAGCGCGGGGGCGCGACGTGGTACTGCTGAACAGCGATACGCTGACCGCCGGAAACTGGCTCGAGGGGCTGCGCCGGGCGGCCTATCAGGCGCCCGATATCGCCACCGCGACGCCGTTTTCGAACGATGCGACCATCCTCAGCTATCCTCGACGGATGGGCGAAAACCCAGTGCCCGATCTCGCCCTGACACAAAAGCTGGCGGGCCTGGCGGCGCGCGCCAATGCGGGGCGCATCGTTGACCTCCCGACGGCGGTCGGGTTTTGCATGTATATCCGCCGCGATTGCCTCGATCAGGTGGGGCTGCTGCGCGAGGACGTTTTCGCCCAGGGCTATGGCGAGGAGAACGATTTCTGTCTCCGCGCGCGCCTGCTCGGCTGGCGGCATGTGGCCGCGACCGGCGTGTTCGTCACGCATCACGGCGGCGCCTCCTTTGGTGGGACGCGTCAGGCGTTGATGGCGCGCAATGCCGCCGTGCTGGAGGCGCTGCATCCCGGCTACGAGGCGATGATCGCGCGCTTCATCGCTGCCGATCCGCTGGCCGGGGCGCGACGGCGCCTCGATCTCGCGCGGTTTCGCGCGGCTTGGGCGCGCAAGGGCCGCGCGCGGGGCGCGGTTCTCCTCATCACCCATGATCGCGGCGGCGGGGTGGCATGGCGCGTTGCCGCCCGCATCGCGGCGCTCCGTGCCTCGGGGTTGGCGGCGATCGAGCTGCGCGGGGCGAAGCTGGAGGCCGGCATGGCCGCCTCCTTCCTCGCCGACGACGAGGCGGGGGATTTCCCCAATCTGCGATTCGACCTGCCCAGCGAGCGCGCCCTGTTGCTCGGCATTCTGCGCCGGGTCGGACTGGTGGGCGTGGAGATCCATCACCTGTTGGGGCAGAACGCGGCCGGCGTGCTCGAACTCTGCCGCGCCCTGGCGCTCCCCTATGAGGTCCATGTCCATGACCATGCCTGGCTTTGCCCGCGCGTGGCGCTGCTCGGCGCCGCGGGGCGCTATTGCGGGGCGCCGCTGGATCCGGAAATTTGCAGGGCGTGCGTCGCCGATGCCGGGCAGCTGATCGAGGAAGACATCGACACGGCGGCGCTGCGCGCCCGCTCGGCGGCTTTCTTTGCCGGGGCGGCGCGGGTGGTGGTGCCGTCCCGCGATACCGGCGCCCGCCTGGCGCGGCATTTTCCTGCCCTCCGCGCCGAAATTGTGCCGTGGGAGAGCGACGATCCCCCGCCACTTGCGCAGGAGCGGGGAAGCGACGTGGTGCGGGTGGTTTTAGCCGGCGCAATTGGGGTGGAAAAAGGCTATGACGTGCTGCTCGCCTGCGCCCGCGATGCCGCCCGCCGGGGGCTGGCGCTCGACTTCACCGTGGTCGGCTACACCGCCGATGACGCCCGCCTCATGGCGACGGGAAAAGTGTTCATCACGGGCGACTACCAGCGCGAGGAGGCGGTGTCGCTCCTGCGCGCGGCCCATGCCGGGCTCGGTTTTCTCCCCTCGATCGTGCCCGAAACCTGGTGTTTCACCCTGAGCGAATTATGGCGAGCGGGGCTGGCGGTGGTTGCTTTTGACCTGGGCGCGCAGGCCGAGCGGATCAGCGCCACCGGACGTGGGATGCTGCTTCCCCCCGACCTGCCCGCGCCGGCGATCAACGACGCGCTGCTGCGGGCTGGCCTCCGTGATGGCGGTCTCGGGGCTCCTACCGCCGGCCATCATGCGTGATTGTCGGTATTGGCAACGATGTGAGGCGGCCCCGCGCCTTGCCTTTTTCCCCAACCCCGTTAGAGAAGAGCGGCGAAGAAACCTTCCTCCCAACCCCGTGACCAGGGTGAGATATCTGAATGTCCGAAGCCGCTCCCCCGCGCCCGAGCGCCCCTGCGCCGAGTCAGAAGATGTTCAGCGAGCTGCGCGTTTCGGGCCATCTGATGACTCTCGAAACCGGGCTCTTCTGCATCGTCCAGACGCCCGGCCAGCGCCGGGTGGAGGATGGTTCGGGCCTGCCAGGGGTGCGGATTTCGCTCGCGCCGGGGCCGCTCGGCCGGCCGCAAGCGGTAAGTATCAGCACGTTCCGCCCCGATGGCTGGCTGAGCGGGACGAGCGATGCGGCGCTGGTGCGCGTGAACGAGGGGCCCGCGCAGGTTCTGGTCACCATCTATCAGGCTCCCGGCGGGCCGGAGAATGCGCCGCGCCTGCAGGTTCTGCGCCTTGCCGAGGAGCCCGGCGCGGCCCGGCCCGGCGCGCCAGCAGCCGCCATCCCGCCCGCCCCTGCCCAGCGGGCGCCCGCTCTGACGCCGGTGAGCGCAGGCGGCCCGGCCGGCCCATCCTCGTCGCCGTTTCCCGCCCGCGAGGGTGTCGAGATCATGGCGCATGTCCAGATGCGCGGCGATATCGGCGCCATGCTCGGCGAATGGGTCGGCGAGCGCGGCAGCAAGCGCTGGATCGAGGGCTTCGTGATGGTCCCGCGCGGCGAGGTTTCGGCGCGGGACATCGAATATCAGGCGGTGCTCGGCCGCGGCTGGCTCTCGCCCTGGGTCGAGGGCGGGCAGCTTTGCGGCAGCCGCGGCATGGCGCTGCCCCTGCTCGGCGTTCGCATCAGGCTTCGTGGGCCGGCGGCCGAGACCCACACCTGCACCTACGCCGCAACCTTCGTCGATGGCACGACGATCGGCCCGGTCGGCGATGGCGGCGCCTGCGAGGCCGAGAGCATGGCACCGCTGGAGGCTTTCCAGATCGTCATTCAACGCCGCCCGCAGGTAGCCGCTGCCGCGGCAAGCGAGACCGGCGCGCGGAAGCCACGCCCGGCCCCACCCGCGCCAGCCCCGACGCGTGGGAAGGCAGCCAAGGCGAAGCCCGCGCCGGCGCGGCGCGGGCGCTAGAGCGATACGGATGCCAAAAGGCCAGGGGCTTTGCCCCTGGACCCCAGCAAAGGCCGAGCCTTTGCAATCCTTCCCGGGATGCGGGTCTGGAGAAGCTAGCCCCCGCGGGTCTAGGGCGGAGCCCTGGCCCTTGGCTAATTATCCGCGGCCTCGGGAAGACTGCGGGCGCGCGTGGGGCCGGGCGTGAAATTCCTTTTCGTCCATCAGAATTTTCCCGGACAATATCTCCATCTGCTGCGTCATCTCGCGGCCTCGGGTCGTCACGAGCTGCTGTTCCTTTGCGACGACAACCAGAATTTCATCCAGGGCGTGCGCAAGATCGTCTATCGCCTGCGCCGCAAGCCGGGAGCGGCGACGCATCGCAACTCCCGCGAGTTCGAGACCGCGATGATCCGCGCCGAGGCGGTGGCCGAGGCCGCGAGCCAGCTCCGCCATCTCGGCTTTCGCCCCGATATCATCATCGGCCATCACGGCTGGGGCGAGATGCTCGAACTTTGCGACATCTGGCCCGGCGTGCCGATGCTCGGCTATTTCGAGTTTTTCTATCACACCGACGGCCTCGATGTCGGCTTCGACCCCGAATTCCCCGTGACGCCGCCGATGCTTTCCAATATCCGCGCCAAGAACGGGGTCAATCTGCTGGCGCTGTCGCTCCCCGGCCACGGCCAGACGCCGACGCGGTTTCAGCACATGACCTACCCCGACTGGGCGCGCCCGCGCATCAGCCTGGTTCCCGAGGGCGCCGATCTCGCGCTCTGCCATCCCGATCCGACAGTGGCGCGGCAGGTGTTCCGTATCAAGGATGTCGAGATCAGCCCGCGCACCCGGCTCGTCACCTACGTCGCGCGCGATCTCGAACCCTATCGCGGGTTTCATGTCATGATGCGGGCCCTGCCCCATATCCTGGCGGCGCGTCGGGATGTCGAAGTCATTTTAGTGGGCGGCGATGGCGTGAGCTATGGCGCCAAGCTCGCCGAGGGCAGTTGGCGCGATCATTTCATTCGCGAGCAAAAAGGCCGCTATGACGCGGCCCGGGTGCATTTCGTCGGCCGCGTCGATTACGCCGATTACCGCCAGTTGCTGCGCCGCTCGGATGCGCATGTCTATCTCACCTATCCTTTCGTCGCCTCGTGGTCGCTGCGCGAGGCCCTGGCGAGCGGCTGCGCGGTGATCGGCAGCGATACTGAACCAGTGCGCGAGTTCATCCACGATGGCGAGAACGGGCTGCTCGTCCCCTTCCTGGAACCCGAGCGCATCGCGGCGCGCGTCCTTGAACTGCTGGAGGATCGGCCGCTCGCCCGGCGGCTTCGCGAGGCGGCGCGGCGCTATGCCGAGCAGCATCTGGCGATGGCGGATTATCTCGCGGCGATGACCGGGTTGATCGAGCGCCTGACGGGCGAGAGGGCGGCACCCGGCGAACCCGCTTCTCCGCGCGTCGCCGCCTCGGGTAGTGGGTCAGTTTGAATATCCGTGTTCGACCCAAGTCGGACTTTCAGCCGTGGCTAACGACTGCCCGAGAGCAGTCTTTTGACGATGGGTGAGCGTAGCGCTACCCATCGTCATGCTGCTTTTCGCGAGAAGCAACGAAATAAGTTTTTTCGATCGTCGTTGCGTCCCCTCCAGCCGAAATGACACCGCCTGCGATACGTATGCTAGGCTGGACGGCGACTCAAGGGAGGGGCGGGAATGAAGTGGAAGGATCGCACGATTGAGGAGATCGCGGAGATGATTTGTATCCCGCCAGGCAAGACAGATTCCTTCTTCGCCTACCGCAGCAGCCGCCACATCACACGCATCTTTCGAGATGCTGACACAGACTATGTGCACGACGGCAGCAGCCGCGCTGTCTGGACGGCCGGGATCTTGGTGAAGATTCTCGAGGAGCCGCACCCCGACGCTCAAACCCCGCCAGGCACGTTCTGCCGCGTTATCCGCGCCCTCATGGACCAAGGAGACGCCACAAATGAGGGACCTGACCGGCCAGGTGCTCTCAAGATCCTCAACACTGCCTTGGCGCGGGAGGGTTTCGAGGCATTCTACGCCGAGGATAAGCAGTGCTATCTCCGGCACATCGGAACCAAGAAAGTGGCGGGCGTCTCGACCAGCCCGCATCGTCCCCTATCGGCCGCTGAGCGTACCAGACGCGCGCAGCTCGCCGCCTACTTGGACAAGTGCTCTGAGGACGAGCTGATCGAGGAGGTGCTTCTTCCGATGCTGCGGCAAGCTGGCTTCCACCGGATCACTGCCGGTGGCCACAAGGACAAGTCCAACGAGTTCGGCAAGGACATCTGGATGCGATACCAGTTGCCCACCCAGCACTATCTCTACTTCGGCATCCAGGCGAAGAAGGGGAAGTTGGATTCATCCGGTGTGACCAAAGGGACCAACGCCAACATCGCCGAAATCTACAACCAGGCCCTGATGATGCTGGCGCATGAGATTTTCGATCCCGAGACCAACCGGAAGGTGTTGGTGGACCACGCCTTCATTGTGGCTGGCGGTGAGATCACCAAAGCTGCTCAACAGTTGCTGGGCGGCATGCTCGACGCGACCAAGCGCAGCCAGATCATGTTCATGGATAGGAACGACATTCTTAATCTCTTCATCGTCCACAACGTTCAGTTGCCGGAGGGTGCGCTACCCAAATCTACTTCCAACCTTGATGACGATATTCCCTTCTAAGCCCCGCGCTATCCAGGTTTTCGATTCGACGGTTTGCGCGGCCGAAAACGCTGTAGGGTGGGATCAGGGATCCCACCCTACAGGTCACGAATGTCTGGTTCAGCGTCGGCATGCTCGAAACCGGCCATTCCACTCCACCCAAAGCCGAAATTCAAACTGAGACACTCCCCGCCACCTTGCCTGATCGCGCCTGATCGGCTAAGGCGCCAGCCACGCCGGCACCCCTGGAGGCCGGCGTTTGGCATTTTCCGCGGCGCCGGCGAGCGGCCCGCAATGAGGAGCGAACCATGGCCAGTTTCGTGACGATCGAGGCCGAGGCGCGCGCGCGAGCCGGTAAGGGGGCGGCGCGCGCGACCCGGAGGGCGGGCAAAGTGCCCGGCGTGATCTATGGCGCCAGGGAGAAGCCAAGCCTGATCGCGCTCGATCCGCGCTTGGTGCTGCGCGAGATCCAGCGCGGCGGCTGGCGCTCGCGCCTCTACGAGGTCCAGGTGGGCGGCGCCGCGACGCGGGCGCTGATCCGCGAGGTGCAGTTCCACCCGGTGAACGAGGCGCCCGAGCATATCGATTTCCAGCGCCTGGCACCGGGCGAGAAGGTGCGGGTCGCGGTCGCCGTCCACATGCTCAACGAGGGCACCAGCCCCGGCATCAAGCGTGGCGGCGTGCTGAACGTCGTGCGCCACGCCGTCGATGTCTATTGTGACCCCGAGCATGTGCCGGAATATTTCGTGGCCGATCTCGGCGGCCTCGAGATCGCCGACAATGTGCGCTGGTCCGACCTCAAGGGCACCGAGAATTGCCGCCCGACGATCCTCGATCGGGATTTCGTCATCCTGACCATAGCACCTCCGACCAAGGCCGCCGAAGTGGCGCAGGAAGCCGATGCCGCCGCCACGCCGACCGCCGCCCCGACGGCGCCGGTGGCCGCGAAAGGCGCGCCCGCCAAACCGGCCGCCGCCCCCGCAAAGGCCGCCCGGGCCAAGCCGGCTGCCGGCAAGAAAGGCTGAGCGAGCCGGGAGAGACGCCATGTGGCTGTGGGCGGGGCTCGGCAATCCCGAGCCCCGCATGCGCTTGAACCGCCACAATATCGGCTTCATGGCGGTTGATGCCATCGCCGCGCGCTACGATTTCCCCCCGTGGCGGCAGCGCTTCAAGGGAATGGTGGCGGAAGGATCGGTCGGCGGCGAGCGGGTGCTCGCGCTCAAGCCGCTCACCTATATGAACGCCTCGGGCGAGAGCGTGCAGGCGGCGCGGGCGTTCTACAAACTACCCGTGGACGCGATCCTGGTTTTCCACGACGAACTCGACCTCGCGCCGGGCAAGCTCCGGGTGAAGCGGGGGGGAGGGGCGGCCGGGCATAACGGGCTGCGCAGCCTCGACCGCGTGCTCGGCGCAGCGGAATACTGGCGCGTGCGCCTGGGCGTCGGCCATCCCGGCGAGAAGGAGCGCGTTTTGGGCCACGTGCTCGGCGATTTTTCCCGCGACGACGAAGCGTGGCTGGCCCCGCTGCTCGCCGCCCTGGCCGAGGCCGCGCCCTTGCTCGCGGCCGGGCGGATGGAGGATTTCATGACGCGGGTTGCGTTGTTGCAGCGGGAGCCGGGCTGATGGGGTTCAATTGCGGCATTGTCGGCCTGCCCAATGTCGGCAAATCGACGCTGTTCAACGCCCTCACCGCGACCGCGTCGGCGCAGGCGGCGAATTATCCGTTCTGCACCATCGAGCCCAATATCGGCCGCGTCGCGGTGCCCGATGCCCGGCTGGCAACGCTGGCACGCATCGGCAAATCGATGAAGATCGTGCCGACCAGTCTCGAATTCGTCGATATCGCGGGGCTCGTGCGCGGCGCCGCCAAAGGCGAGGGATTGGGCAATCAGTTTCTCGCGCATATCCGCGAGGTTGATGCCATCGTCCACGTCCTGCGCTGTTTCGAGGATGACGATATCAGCCATGTCGAGGGCAGCATCGATCCACTCCGCGATGCCGAGATCGTCGCGACCGAGCTTATGCTCGCCGATCTCGAAAGCCTCGAAAAGCGCATCCCGGCGCTGGTGAAAAAAGCCCGCGGCGGCGACCGCGAGGCAGCCGCTCAACTCGCCCTGATCGAGCCGATCGCAGCCGGCCTCAGTGCGGGCCGCCCGGCCCGGCTGGCGATCGGAGCGGAGGCGCGCGAGGCAGCGCGGCGGCTCGATCTCCTTACCGCCAAGCCGGTGCTCTATGTCTCCAATGTCGAGGAAGCGGCGGCGGCTTCAGGCAATGCCGCCTCCGCCCGCGTGGCGCGCCTTGCCGAGGTGGAAGGGGCGCGCGCCGTCGTCGTTTCGGCGGCGATCGAGGCCGAGGTCGCGCAACTGGCGGAGACCGAGCGCGGCGAGTTCCTCCAGGGGCTGGGGCTCGCCGATAGCGGCCTCGATCGGGTGATCCGCGCCGGCTACGATCTCCTGGAACTCATCACCTATTTCACCTGCGGGCCAAAAGAGACGCGCGCTTGGACCATCACGCGCGGTACCAGGGCGCCGCGCGCCGCCGGCGTCATCCACGGTGATTTCGAACGCGGCTTCATTGCCGCCGAGACCATCGCCTACGCCGATTATGTCGCCTGCAACGGCGAGGCCGGCGCGCGCGAGGCCGGCAAGCTGCGTATCGAAGGCCGCGAGTATGTTGTCCAGGACGGCGATGTGCTGCTGTTCCGCTTCAATGTCTAGGCGGGGTGCGGGGTGTAGGCGAGACACGGGGTGTAGCCGGGAAGCCTGGATCAGCGCCCCTCGCCTCGCCTTTCTCAGCTCCGTCGCGCGCTCAGCACCCGCTCGAGCAGCACCGCGGCGATGATGATCGCCCCGATCGCCGTGCCTTGCCAATAGGGCGAAACATTGAGCAGATTTAGGCCGTTGCGGATGAACACCATGATGAACACCCCGAACAGCGTGCCGACAATCGCCCCGCGCCCGCCGAACAGGCTGGCACCCCCGATCACCACCGCGGCGATCGAGTCGAGTTCGAGGCCGTTGCCACCGATCGGGTCGATCGAGAGAATGCGGGAGGCGAGAAACGTCGCGGCGAGCGCGCTCATCACCCCGGAAAGCCCATAGGCGGCAACGCTCCAGAGCCGGATCGACAGCCCGGCGACGCGCGCCGCCTCGGCATTCGAGCCGATGGCGTAGAGCGTCCGCCCCCCCTTGGCGCGGGCGAGAAACCACCAGGCGAGGGCATAGATCACCAGCAGGATCGCGAAATTCAGCGGTAGGCCGAAAACATCGCTGCTCGAAAGCGCGCCGAGGCCAGGCGGCAGGTCGCCGATCGAATTGGCGCCGCTGATGACATAGGCCATGCTGCGCGCGATCGACATCATGCCCAAGGTGACGACAAAAGGTGCGACGCGGCCGAAGGTGATGATCAGCCCGTTGATCAGCCCGGCCAGGGCGCCGACCCCAAGACAAAGCGCGATCGCGCCGCCCAGGCCAAGCGGCTTGCAGGCGAGGCCGAGAATGATGCCGGTCATGCCGGCGAGCGAACCCACCGAAAGATCGATGCCGCCGATCAGAATGACCATGGTCTGACCGAGCGCCACCATGCCGACCACCACCGACTGGTCCATGACGTTGAGCAGATTGTTGAGCGTGAGAAAATAGGGCGACACCATCGCGAGCCCCGCCATCACCACCACGGTGAGAAGCAGCATGCGCAGCTCGATCTCGCTCGCCAGCCGGTGGAGCAGGGTGCGCGCCATCGCGCTCATGCCGCGCGCGCCTCCGCGTCATCCGCGGCCCAGGCCGCGAGCCCCGCGCTGATGCGCCGGCGCAAGGCGGGGCCATCGGGCGCTGGCGCGGCGCCCGGCAGGGTGATCCCGATGACCCCGAGATCGTGGCCGCGCCGCCCGGTGAGCGCGATCAGCAGGCTCTGGCGGCTGCCATCGGCCTCGCGCACCAATTCGCCGCGCGCCGCCGTGAGCGCCGCCGGAATGGCGCTGGCCGCGACCGGCAGCAGGCCCCCCACGGCAAACCCCGGATCGGCGGCCTGATTATCGCCGACGCGATCGAAACACACCAGCCGCTCCCCCTCCACGCCGATCCAGTAAGCAATCCCGCCCGCCGCCGCGACAAGATCGCCGAGCAGGGCACGGATGCCAGCGGCCGAGCTGCGCGGGGCGGCAAGAATCGCCAGATGCTCGATATCGACCTGACCGCCGGGCAGTTCGCTCACCGTCACGCCATCGCTCAGCACCACGATACGATCGGCGAGGCCGATGATTTCTTCGAAATCCGATGACACCACCACCACCGCGACACCGCCCGCGGCGATGCGGCGCAAGAGCGCGTAGATGCCGCTCCGCGTGCCGATATCGACGCCGCGCGTCGGCTCATCGAGCAGCAGCAGCTTTGGCTCCAGCAAAAGCCAGCGCGCGAGAATGACTTTTTGTTGCATGCCGCCGCTGAAATTCAACATATTGGCATCGAGCAACCGGCGGGCCGGCAGGTCGAGCAAGCCCATGAGTTCGGCGATGGCGGCGTTGCGCGCGCCATAGGCGAGGCCGATCCCGCGATGCCCGCCGAGATGGGCGAGCAGCAGATTCTCGCGCACCGAGAAATCCGGCACAATCCCCTGCCCACGCCGGTCCTCGGGAATAAACCCGATCCCGGCGCGAATCGCCTCGCGCGGATGGCGCGGGCGGAACGGCGCGCCAAGATAGTGAACTTCGCCCCCCGTCGCGCGGCGCAGGCCGAAAATCGTCTCGACCGTCTCGGAGCGCCCGGCGCCGACCAGCCCGGCAAGCCCCACGATCTCGCCCTGGCGCACCACGAAGGAGACATCGCGGACCACGGGCGGGCTGGCGAGATGGGATACTTCCAAGACCATGTTTTGGTTTTTTTGCGCGCCCCCGCCGCCAGCGCGGGCATAGACATCAGAAAGCTCGCGCCCGACCATGAGGCGCACCAATTCACCGGGCACCAGATCCACCGTCGGCCGCGCATTGGCCACCACGCGGCCCTCGCGCAGCACGGTGATGCGATCGGTGACGGCGAAAATTTCCTCCAAACGATGCGAGACGAAAATCAACCCCCGCCCGCGCGCGGCAAGCCTCCGCATGATGGTGAACAGCCGCTCGCTTTCGAGCGGGGAGAGCGAGGCGGTCGGCTCATCGAAAATGATGATGCGACTTTCCAGCGCCAGCGCCTTGAGAATCTCGACAATCTGGCGCTGGCCGATGGCGAGTTGCCGCACCGGCGCATCGAGCGGCAACATCGCCGTCTGGTCCAACTGCGCCGTGAGGCCGGCGGCCTCGGCGCGCCACGCCGACCAGCGCAGCCGCCCCGGCAGGCCAAGCCGGGGCAGCATGATGTTTTCCAACACCGAGAGATCCGGCGCGAGCGTGGTTTCCTGCGTCACCATCGCGATGCCGTGGCGGATGGCATCACGCGAGCCGGCGAGGCGGAGCGGCTTTTCATCCAGCAGGATCGCGCCGCGATCGGGCCGGAGATGGCCGGAGATGATGCGCGCCAGCGTGCTTTTGCCCGCGCCATTGGCGCCGACCAGGGCATGCACCTCGCCCGCCGCGAGCGCGAAATGCACGCCATCCAGCGCCCGCGTCGGGCCAAAACTCTTGGAAATAGCGCGAAGTGCGAGCAGGCTCATGCGGGCCCGGACGGGATCCGGTGCTCTCGTCAGGTCATCTCGTTGCCGAAAACCGTAGTCTTGATGGTTGGCAGGAGTTGCTGGATATTCTGCGCGGTCACCACCTCGATCGGCACCACGATCTGTTTGAGAACCGTAGCCTTGGCAAAATGATCGAACATCGCCTGCGCCGAGCGCTGACCCATCAGATAGGGCTGCTGCATGCCCGAGCCGACGATGGTGCCGTCGCCGATCATCTTGACAAAATCCGGGATGCCGTCGAACGAGGCGACCAGCACCGAGCCTTGCCGACGGGTTGCCTGCAAGGCGCGGAGCGCCCCGATCGTCGGCTGATCGGTCTCGATGAAGAGGCCGCGCATGTCGGGATGCGCGGTCAGCATGTCCTGGACGAAGCGGAAGGTTTCATCGGCGGTGTAGGTCTGCATCTGCGACAGCGCCGCTTCCTTGACCCCGGCCTCCTGCATGGCACGGCGGAAACCGGCGGTGCGCAGCTTGCCGTTGTTGCGCGCGAGCGAGATCGTCACCATCCCGTAACTGCCGGTGTTCCAGCCCTTGGCCTTGAGCGCCTTGCCGAGCACCTGGCCGATGCCATAGGCACCTTGTTCGTTATCCGAGATGATGAAGGACACATACTCGCCCCCCGTGGTGCCGATATCGGCGATCACCACCGGAATGCCGGCGCGCGCGGCGGCGGCGAGAACGGCGGGCGCGGTGGAACTATCGGTGGGCGAAATGATGATGCCATCGACTTTCCGTGCGATCGCGTCCTGCGCGTTCTGCAACTGGGTCTGGGCATTGTTGTGGCTGTCATAGGTTATCGCGACCGCGCCCTTCCTGGTCGCCTCATCGGCGATACCCTTGGCGAGGATGCGCCAGAACGGCAGATCGAGACCGGGGGTGAGATAGACGATCTGCTTTTTCGCCTGCGCCCGCGCGCCCCGACCGAACGGCGTCGTCGCGAGCCCCACACCGAGCGCGCCGGCGGCCAAGGCGCGCCGGCCGAGTGGTTTGCAGAGCAGCGTTGTCATAGTGATCCCTCCCCGAATGCGTCGAAACCCTGGCCGTGTTGCGGTCCGGTTTGCTCACGCTAGCGTGCGGGCGGCGGCGCTCTCCCGTCAAGCCCCCCGCCCCATTGTCTTTGGAATCACGCGGGGTCTTTGGAACCACGCGGGTGGCATTGCCAAACGAGGCGGATTTCAGGCAGACTTGAAAACGCTGACAAATCAACGCCGGCCCGGATCAGGGCCGCTTCGCCCCTGGGGGAAAAATGTCCAATTCTTCGAAGGCTGTAACAGCCAGACGGCGGAATTTCATGCAGGCCGCGGCGGGAGCGGCGCTGTTCGGGCTGAGCCCGGCCATGGCGGCCGAAATGGCGCCGGTGGCCGGGCGCTCAACGAAGCCGCTCAAGGCCGCGTTCTCCAATGCCGGGCTCCAGGCGACCTGGTGCGCGCAAGGCAAGCGGGCGGCGGAATACTGGGGCAAATTGTTCAATGTCGAGGTGACGTGGTTCGACGGCGAACTCTCGGCCCCCAAGCAGCGCGCCGCGATCGACGACATGGCCTCGCAGAAATGGGATTTCGTCGCGATTCAGGCCTTCGGCATCGGCACGCTCACCGCGCCGGTGAACAAGATGATCGCCGCCGGCATTCCGGTGATCGACATGGACACGCTGATCGCGCCACTCGATCAGATCAAGGTGCATAGCTTCCTCGCCCCCGACAACGAGTTCATGGGGGCCTCCGTCACCCAGGCGCTGGTCGATGCGATCAATGGCGAGGGCACGATCATCATGACCCAGGGCGCGCTCGGCCATACCGGCGCGCAAGGCCGCGCGCGGGGCTTCAATGCGGTCGTCAAGAAATATCCCAAGCTGCAGGTGCTTGACACCACGCCGGCCGATTGGGATGTCGCCAAGACAGCACGCATCTGGGAAACCCTGCTCACCAAATATCCCAAGATCGACGCCGCCTATTTCCACAACGACGACATGGCGCTCGCCGCCTATAACGTGATGAAGGCGCATAACCGCACCAGCATCCTGATCGGCGGCTGCGATGCCATGCCGCCAGCGCTGGAAGCGGTGCTGGATGGGCGCATGCACGCGACCGTGCGCAATCCCTCGTGTCGTATCCATGGCGGGGCGCTGATCGCCGGGGTCGCGGCCGTGGTCGGCGACGAGAAAACCGGACCGGGGGGCATCCCGCTCAACGTCATCACCGACGGCCCGGTGGTCACCAAGGCCAACGCGCCGGGCATGCTGTGGATGGAAAACCATTACCTGATCTGAGAACAGGCGGCATCCGAGAAACGGCGGCAGCGGAACGGCATGATGCGCGAGGCCGCTTTGCTCGAACTCCGCGACGTCGCGAAAACCTTCGGCGGCGTCACGGCCTTGCGCGACGTCGATTTCTCCCTCAAGGCCGGCGAGATCCATGGTCTCGTCGGCGAGAACGGCGCCGGCAAATCGACGCTGATGAAAATCATCGCCGGCGTGCATGCCGAGTATCAGGGCCGCATGCGGCTCGCCGGGCGTGACGTGCGGTTTCGCTCAGCGCGCGAGGCGCGCGATCAGGGCATCGGCATGGTGCATCAGGAACTCTCAATCGTGCCGGAGCTTTCAGTTGCCGAAAACGTCTTGCTCGGCATGCAGCCACTCAATCGCCTGGGCTTTGTCGATTGGGCCCGCATGCGCCGCATCGCCCGCGAACATCTCGCCAGTCTCGGCCTCGATGTCGATCCGCGCACCCCGATCTCGGCCCTGCCGCTCGGGATGCAGCAGATGATCGAAATCGCCCGCGTGCTGTTTTCCGGTGCCCGCGCCATCATCCTCGACGAGCCAACCTCGGCGCTCTCGCCGCCCGAGATCGCGCGGCTTTTCGCCCTTTTGCGCAAACTCCGGACCGAAGGGCTGAGCTTCATTTTTATCTCGCATTTTCTCGACGATATCCTGGCGATTTGCGATGTCGTGACGGTGTTTCGCAACGGCCGCAAAGTTGCCGAGGCACCGACCGCGGCGATCGACAAGGCGTGGCTCATTGAGCGCATGATCGGCAGCGGCCATCAGGAGCTGGAAGAAAGCTATCTCGGCGAGATCGCGCTGCAAAGCCGCGCCGATGCACCGATCGTCCTCGAGACCGCGGGCCTCGGTCTCGGTACCCTCTTCCAGGACATCTCGCTCCGCGTGCGCGCCGGGGAAGTCCTCGGTCTCTATGGCTTCATGGGCGCGGGCCAGCTCGACCTGGCGCGCGCGCTTTTTGGCAAAATCCCGCCCGAACGCGGCGAGATCCGCATCGATGGCCACCCCGTGCGGCTCCGCAACACCGCCGCCGCCCGCCGCGCCGGTCTCGCTTTTGTCCCGGAAAGCCGGCGCAGCATGCTTTTTTCCCTCGAACCACTCTACAAGAACATCTCGATCAGCATCCTCGATCGTATCTCCAGCCTTTGGCTCAGGCCGCAGCGTGAGCGCGACATCGCACGGCGCCACATCGCGGAATTGCAGATCCGCCCGCAGCATCCCGATCGTCCGCTCGGGACGCTCTCGGGCGGCAATCAGCAGAAAGTGGCGTTGGCGAAATGGCTCACCTTCCTGCCCAAAGTTCTGCTGCTGAGCGAGCCCACGCGGGGGATGGATGTCGGTGCCAAGGAAGATGTCGTGCGCATCGTGCGCGGGTTGCGTGCGGCGGGTATCGGCATCGTCGTCGCCTCCACCGAGCCCGAAACCGTGCTCTCGCTCGCCGATCGCATCGTGGTGATGCGCAAGGGCCGCATCACGTGTGAGTTCGCCAACGAAGCGGTGAGCAAGGACCGCCTCCTCGCCGCGGCATGACGGAAACCCCGATGATCGGACAAAACTCATGACAGGGCGGGCGGAAAACGCCGTGAGGCCAGCCCCGGCGTTGCGCCGGGCGCCATGGCTGCGCAACCGGCTGCGCAATATAGCCCCCTTCGCGACCTTGCTTTTTCTCGTCATGCTGTTCGCGATCGCCAGCCCCTCCTTCGCCAGCCTCGACAACCTCGCGAATATTTTACAGCAGATTTCAGTGACCGGGATCATGGCGGTCGGGCTTACCTTCGTGATCCTCTGTGCCGAGATCGACCTCAGCGTCGCCAGCATCGCCAACGCGGCCGGCGTTATTCTTGCCTTCCTCACCGCCCAGGACGCCAGCGTCAATATCGCCAACATACCACTCCCAGGAGGGGCAGCGATCGCGCTGGCGATCGCTGGCAGCGCCCTGCTCGGAGCGGTGAACGCCTTCGGCATGACCTGGATCGGTATTCCCTCCTTCATCATGACGCTGGCGATGTTGCAGATCGGCGCCGGCATTTGCGCGCTGCTGGTGCGCGGCCAGATCGCCTATGCCGTGCCGAAACTGATCGCCACACTGGGCAACGGTTCGCTCGGCCCGGTGCCGTGGATCATCATCGTTGCCGCGATCACGTTGCTTCTCGGCCATATCGTGCTCACCTACACGCGGTTCGGCCGCTATGTGTACATGGTGGGCGGCAATCGCGAGGCGGCGGAGTATTCGGGCGTCAACGTGCGCGCCGTGATCGCTACGGTAATGATCATCTCGGCGGTCTGCTCGGGGCTCGCGGGGATGCTCGGCGTTGCCCATTTCGGCAGCGCCCAGCAGGATGAATTCGACAGCTACCTGCTCGACTCGATATCGGCGGTGGTGGTCGGCGGCACCAGCCTGTTCGGCGGCCAGGGCGGCATCGGCAACACCATCATCGGGCTTTGCGTGTTGGGCGTGCTGAACAACGGCCTCGATCACGTCAATATCGACAGTTTCCTGAAAATCCTGATCCGCGGCCTGATCCTACTCGCCGCCCTCATCGTCAATGTCTATGCCCAGCGCCTCAAGACACCCATGCCCGGCGACGGCGCGGGGTGATCCCGCCCCGCAGATCGTGGAATGAAGTCCCAATATCCGGCCCGAGTTCCCTAAATTGCAACGTCCGACCAGGCGGCTGGTTGGTTTGCGCCATGAAGCGGGCATGATGGCAAAAGGCCTCAAGCAGGGCCGTCTCGTAGGCGCGCACGGCAATGCAGGACCCCATCGCGACCAATGCTGAACCAGCTCGGCCGCTCCAGGCTGATCCGCATGAGGGGGGCCATGAGATAGCGCGCCTCTGGCCCGGAGGCGCGCCGCGCGGGCGGCCCCGGATCCAGAGCCCCGATCGTCTCCATGAGCCGCGGTTTGGTCTTCTGCTTGGCCGCAATCAGCAGAAATCAGTCTTCCGGATCGGCAATATCCTCGAACAGGTCAATAGGTGTCATTCGTTTTTCAAACTCTCAGCCCGGCGGCGCCTGATCGAGGGTGAGCGCGGCGCGCACCAGGGCGAGGTGGGAAAAGGCCTGGGGGAAATTGCCGAGCTGGCGGCCGCCGCGCGGGTCATACTCCTCGGCGAGCAGACCGACATCGTTGGCGAGGCCAAGCAGCCGGTCGAACAAGGCCCGCGCCTCCGCCCAGCGCCCCTGGAGCGCGAGGTTATCGACCAGCCAGAAACTACAGGCGAGAAACGCGCCCTCGCCGGGCGGCAGGCCATCGGTGCCAGCCTCGCTGCGATAGCGTCGCACCAGCCCATCCTCGATGAGGTCGTGCTCGATCGCCACCACCGTCGCGCGCACCCGCGGATCCTCGGGCGGCAGAAAGCCGACCAGGGGGATCAGCAGCAGGCTGGCGTCAAGCTCGCTCGCCCCGAAACTCTGGACGAAGCAATTGCGTTCGGGATCGACGCCTTCCCGGCAGACGGTCGCGTGGATCTTATCGCGCAGCGCCTCCCAGCGTTCGAGCGGGGCGGCAAGGTTATAAGTGCGGGCATCCTTCACCGCGCGGTCGAAGGCGACCCAGGCCATCACCTTGGAGAAGGTGAAGTGCCGCCGCCCGCCGCGCACCTCCCATAGCCCCTCATCGGGCTGCTGCCAGATGCGCGCCAGATGTTCGAGCAGCTTGCACTGCATCGGCCAGCTGTCGCGCGCCGTGCCGAGGCCGCCGCGGCGCGCGGTATGGGCGCTGTCCATCACCTCGCCGAAGACATCGAGCTGCAACTGGTCGGCCGCCGCGTTGCCGATCCGGACCGGGCGCGCCCCCCCGAAACCCGGCAGCCAGCTTGCCTCCCACTCCGCCAGCCGCCGCTCCCCGGCGAGACCATACATGATCTGCACCTGCGTCGGGCTGCCGGCGATCGCCCGGTGCAGCCAGTTGCGCCAGGCCTCGGCCTCTTCGTAGAAACCCACCGCCATCAGTGCATCGAGCGTCAGCGTCGCATCGCGCAGCCAGCAATAGCGGTAGTCCCAGTTGCGCGAGCCCCCCCATTGCTCCGGCAGCGAGGTGGTGGGAGCGGCGACGATACCGCCGGTGGGCGTGTAGATCAGCGCCTTGAGGGTGATCAGCGAGCGCAGCACGACCTCGCGGAAAGCCCCGCGATAGGTGCAGCGCTCCGACCATTCGGTCCAGAACCGCTCGGTCTCGCCGAGCGCCTTGAGCGGATCGGGGGCGGGACCGGGCGGAAGATGCGAGGGCGAATGGGTCAGCGAGAAGGGAATGGTTTCGCCGGCGGCGACCTCGAATTCGGCAATGGTGGCGAAATTCCGCCCTTCGAGCGCGACCGGGGTGCGCAACACCACCATGTCCGGCCCGGCGATGGCATGGATGCCGTTGCCCTCGCTGAGCCGCGTGACCCAGGGGATGGTGGCGCCGTAATCGAAACGGAGCGTCAGGTCGAGACGCATCCTGACCGTGCCGCGGCGCCCGGCGACGAGGCGGATCACCGAGGATTGCGCGCCATTCGGCGGCATGAAATCGATCACCGAGACTTCGCCGGCAGCGGTCTCGAACACCGTTTCGAGAACCAGCGAGGCGCCGCGATAGCGCCGCTCAATGCGCGCCACGGGCAGGGCGGGGGCGATCAGCCAGGTGCCGTGATTGCGCCCACCGAGCAGGGCCGCGAAGCAGGCGGCGCTATCGAAGCGCGGCCAGCACAGCCAGTCGATGGCGCCGCTCCGGCTGACCAGCGCCGCGGTGTGACCATCGCCGATCAGCGCATAGTTCTCGATGCGCGGGGGCGCGGCGGCGCTCACGCCAGCTCGCCGGTTTTATTGGGCGCGAGCAATTTTCTGGCAACGCTCGGGTTTCGCTTCGGTCGGGGAAGCGGGCGCGCGGCGTCTCATCCGAGATGGCCCCAGACCCGGCCACCATTGTCATCGCTCGGACAGGAGCACGAGCCATCGGTTCCCGGCGCATGGTCGAGCGGGCAAACATAGGCGCCGGCATAGCAGGCCTGGCCCCCAGCTGGATGTGGCGCCACCGGGGGCGGATAATAGGCCGGCGGCGGGTAGTAGGTCGGCGGGTAATAGGCCGGCGGCGGATAGACCACGGGCGGGCCGACGACGATCGGCGGCGCCACCGCGATGCCGCCGTAAAACCACGCCCGCGCCGGGGCGGCGGCAAGCAGGAGAAGCGCGCCCAGGATCGCCCCGCGCGCTAGAAGGGCAAAACGCGGGCGGCGGAATCCAGGGGGGCAAAATCCAGGGGGGCGGCGGCGGTGCGGGGGGAACATCATGACAGGTCTCTGCGCGCGGGCTCCGGGGAAGAGGCTGTCGGGAGATAGGAATTTACCCAGGGTTTTAAATGGGGGCACCCACGACGCGACCTTGCCCGAGCCCGCGCCCGAACACAAGGCCGCGGGGGGCGCCGGCACCGGCTTGCTTTGCAATCCGCGGCACTACCAGGCCGCGCCATAGGTGGTGCGTATCGCGCCCGCCGCGCGCAGGGCATCGCGCAAGGCGGGATCGCAAAGCCCGGCATATTCCGCCCCGTGCTCATAATCGGGCATCAGGGCAGCGAGCGCCGGCTCGGCGCGGGTCGCCGGGTGCGTATAGATTTCGCTCACCCCCTCGGGCAGGTGGCGCGCCAGGGCGATCAGCCGCGCCCCCGTCATGTGCCCGCTCCAATGGATCCCGAACGCGTAATCATTGACCCGCATGCCCGCGCGCCGCGCCCGCCGGCGCAGCCCCGCGCTCCAGTGATAAAGCGCCCGCGCCGCCAGCCCTGGCCTCGCCCCGCAGCGGGCGAGAACGGCCGGCGGCTCGGCCGGCACGCGGAGCGCCCGCAAACCAAACGGGCGGCCAATATCGATCATCAGCCGCGCCACCGTGGGGTGGAGATGCATATGCTTGTGGGCGTCGGCGTGATCGAGCGCGAGGCCGGTCGCGGCAAAGGCGGAAAATTGCGCGGCGATCTCGGCGGCAAGCTGGCGGCGCAGGAGGGGGCAAAAAAAATAGGCAACGCCCCGGCGCGCCTGATCAGCGCCAAACCGCCCCGCTTCATCCACCAGGCCCGGAATCGCGGCGTGCGGCAGCACCGCCGGCCCATCGACCAGCACGAGATGCAGCCCGACCGCGAGATCGGGGAGAGCGCGGGCGCGGCGCACTGCATCGGCGCTCGCGGGTGCGTTCACCATCAGACTTGCCGAGGTCAGAACCCCGCGGCGATGGGCCTCCTCGACCGCCGCGTTGACCGCCTCGGAGAGGCCAAAATCGTCGGCGGTGATGATGACCCGCTTCATCGCGCCCGCTTCATCGCACCCGCTTCATCGCACCCGCTTCATAGCCCGGGCCGCGCGAACCAGGGGTCCGCCTCCCCGACGAAGGTAGCCGCGGGCTGGCTGTTCAAGGGCGACACTCCCGGATTTTTCGGCTGCTGATATGAATAGGCTTCTGGCGTGAATAGGGTTTGGCGTGAATAGGGTATAGAATAAGGCAATGGATGAAATCCTCTCCCTCGACGGACAACAGCCTGACGCCCTGACGACGCCGGCGATCGCGGAATTCGGTCCCGCGCGCTTCGCCAATCGCGAACTCTCTTGGCTCGATTTCAATCTCCGCGTCGTCGAGGAGGCCGAAAATCCCCACCATCCCCTGCTTGAGCGCGCGCGCTTCCTCTCGATCAGCGCCTCCAACCTCGATGAATTCTACTCCGTCCGGGTTGCCGGGCTGATCGGTCAGGCCAAGGCCGGCGTGGTGACGCCCTCGCCCGATGGCCGCACCCCCGCCGAGCAACTCGCCGCGATCCGCGGGCGCGCGCAGCACGTGATGGCCGCGCAGCTCCGCGTCTGGCAGGCGCTTTGCCCGCAATTGCGCGCCGCCGGGCTCGATCTCCTGGTCGGCCCGGCGCGACTCGGGAGTGAACTCGCGCCCGAGGATCTGCGCTGGCTCGACGCCTGGTTCATGGAGCGGGTGTTTCCCGTGCTCTCGCCGCTCGCCATCGACCCGGCGCATCCCTTTCCCTTCATCCCGAACATGGGCCTGGTGATGGCCTTGCGGCTGGCGCGCCGCGAGGACGGCCATCTCATGCGCGCGCTCATCCCCCTGCCCGCCCAGATCGAGCGCTTCATCCGCTTGCCCAGGACCGAGCCGGCCGAGCCCATCCGCTTCGTCATGCTCGACGATATCGCCATGCTGTTTCTCGACCGCCTGTTCCCCGGCTATCGCGCGGAGGCCCACGGCTTCTTCCGCATCATCCGCGACACCGATGTCGAATTCGAGGAAGAGGCCGAGGATCTGGTGCGCTCCTACGAAACCGCGCTCAAGCGCCGCCGCCGCGGGCTCGCCATCCACCTCTCGGTCAATGCCGGCATGGCGGCCGATCTCCGCGACCTCGTCGTGGACGAGACCGATACGCCGCCCGAGGAGGTGGTGGTGCAGGACGGGCTGCTCGGCCTCGCCGATCTCCGCCAGCTCATCGTCGAGGACCGCCCCGATCTGCTGTTCCCCGCCGTCGCGCCGCGCTTTCCCGAGCGCATCCGCGATTTCGGCGGCGATTGCTTCGCCGCGATCCGCGCCAAAGACATCATCGTCCACCATCCCTTCGAGAGTTTCGACGTGGTGGTGCAGTTCCTCCGCCAGGCCGCGCTCGATCCCAACGTGGTGGCGATCAAGCAGACGCTCTACCGCACCTCGCGCGACAGCCCGATCGTCAAGGCCCTGATCGAGGCCGCCGAGGGCGGCAAATCCGTGACCGCGCTGGTCGAACTGCGCGCCCGCTTCGACGAGGAGGCCAATATCCGCCTCGCCCGCACGCTGGAGGCGGCCGGCGTGCAGGTGGTCTATGGCTTCGTCGCGCTCAAGACCCACGCCAAGCTCTCGCTGGTGGTGCGCCGCGAGGGGAGCGCCGTGCGCTCCTACGCCCATTTCGGCACCGGCAATTATCACCCGATCACCGCGCGCGTGTACACCGACCTCTCCTTTTTCACCTGCGATCCGATGCTGACCCGCGATGCCGCGCGGCTGTTCAACTACATGACCGGCTATGCCCGCCCAGCGCGGATGGAGGCGCTGGCCTTCAGCCCGCTGACGCTGCGCCCGGTGCTGCTCGAGCTGATCGGGCGCGAGATCAGCTTCGCGCGCGCCGGCCGCCCTGCCGCGATCTGGCTCAAGATGAACGCGCTCGTCGATCAGGCGCTGATCGATGCGCTCTACGCGGCCTCCGCCGCCGGGGTCAAGGTGATGGCGGTGGTGCGCGGCATCTGCTGCCTCCGCCCCGGCGTGCCCGGCCTCTCCGAGAATATCCGGGTGAAATCCATCGTCGGGCGGTTTCTCGAACACAGCCGCATCTCGGTTTTCGGCAACGGCCACGCTTTGCCGAGCCGGCACGCTCGCGTCTATATCAGCAGCGCCGACTGGATGGAGCGCAACATGGACTGGCGGGTGGAAACCCTCGTGCCGATCTTCAACCCGACCGTGCACGCCCAGGTGCTCGATCAGATCATGGTGATCAACCTCAAGGACAGCAAGCAATCCTGGGAGCTGATGGCGGACGGCACCTGGCGGCGGGTGGCGGCGGGGCGGAAGCCGGTCTCGGCGCATGAATATTTCACCACCAACCCCTCGCTCTCCGGGCGCGGCTCGGCGCTGCATGGCGCGGGAATGCGTGGCGCGGGGCTGCCCGGCACGGTGATGACGCCGCCGCGCCGGCCGCACCGCCTGACCGAGGACTGACCGCCAGCGATGCCCTTCTCGCCGCCCGCCGACGCGCCGCGCCTCGCGGTGGTTGATCTCGGCTCGAACTCGGTCCGCCTCGTGGTCTTCGAGGGTCTGGCGCGCAACCCGCTCGCCATTTTCAACGAAAAAGCCGTGTTGCGCCTCGGGCGCGGCCTGCAAGCGAGCGGGCGGCTGAACGCCGAAGGGGTGGCGCAGGCCCTCACCGTGCTGCGCCGCTACCGCGCCATCGCCCGCGCCATGGGCGCTGTCCCCTTCGAAGTGCTGGCGACCGCGGCGGTACGCGACGCCAGCAACGGCGCCGATTTCGTGGCCGATCTGCAATCCATCCTGCCCGATGTGCCAATCCGTGTGCTGTCCGGCGCCGAGGAGGCGACACTCTCGGCCGAGGGGGTCTTGTGCGGCATCCCCAACGCCGATGGCCTGCTCGCCGATATCGGCGGCGGCTCGCTCGAACTGGTGCAGCTCCGCGCCGGCACCGTGGGCGCCGCCCACACCTTGCCGCTCGGGGTGATCCGGCTGGCCGAACGGGCCGGCGGCGATGCCGCCAAGGCGCGCGGCATCGTCGAGGCCGAACTCGCCACCATCGCCGAGCTGCCGCAAACCGCCGGGCGCGATCTCTACCTCGTGGGCGGCGCATGGCGGGCGCTGGCCCGGATTCATATCGCCCAGACCAACTACCCGCTCAATATCGTCCACCATTACGCCTTCGGGCGCGACGAGGCGCGCGATCTCGCTGCCCTGATCGGGGGAGCGGCGCGGCGGGTGCTGGAACGGCTGCCCGGCGTGCCGCGCCGGCGCATCGACGATCTGCCCTTCGCCGCCGTGGTGCTGCGCCGGCTGCTCCGCGCCACCGGGGCGGCGCGCGTCGTATTCAGCGCCAATGGCCTGCGCGAGGGCTGGTATCTCCGCCAGGTAGCGCCCGCGATCCGTGCCGAGGAGCCTCTGCTCGCCGCGTCCCGCGCGCAATGCCAGCGCCTGGGCCGCGATCCGGCGCTGCCGCCAGCCCTTTTGGCCTGGAGCGATCCGCTGTTCCCCGACGACACGCCGGCCGAGAGCCTGCTCCGCGCCGCCGCCTGCTGGGTCTCCGATATCGGCAGCCACGACCACCCCGAATACCGCGCCGAACAGGCGTTCCTCCGCATCCTCCGCCAGCCCGGGGTGAGCATCGACCACCACGCCCGCGCCTATCTCGCCCTCGCTATCGCCATGCGCTACGAGGCCGAGGCGGAAGCGCCGTTCCTGCTGCCCGCCTTGCAGCTTCTGGCCCCGGCGCCGGCGGCGCGCGCCGGGCGCCTCGGCCTTGCCCTCCGCCTCGCCTACACCCTCTCGGCCGGCACCCCCGACCTGCTGGCGGCGACCCGGCTCTCGATCATCAACCGGCGCCTCACCCTGAGCCTCGCCGCGGATGGCGGCGCCTTCGCCGGCGAGGCCGTGCTCCGCCGTCTCGAACGCCTCGCCCAGGCCTCCGGCCTGGAAGCCGCCATCGTCACCGCGTCGCCCGCGAGTTTCGTTTCGAACAGCTGAGCGGTCTATATCGGGCGATCCTGGCGCAGGTGAGCCGCCGTCCTGATGCGACAATCGCCGAATTACGCGCCTGGTTGCTCGCGACTCACAAGATTTCAGCGAGCATCGGGCTGATGAACAAGACGCTGGCGGCGCGCTTGTACAAATCAGAACTTGATCTGACAGACAGTGTTGGATATTTGGCGCCGATGGGTGTGTCTGTCGTGTTCAGGTAGCCATGGATTTTTCCTTAGCGATGGGCAGGCTGTCAAGGAAGGTGTGCATG
>JAJYYH010000036.1 GCA_021801255.1 Pseudomonadota bacterium | reverse complement strand
CTACCTCGCGGTCGAGGACATCGATCATACCCGCACCAAGACCAAGAGCCCGCAGACCAACGGCATCTGCGAGCGCTTCCACAAGACCCTGCTCGATGAGTTCTACCGCGTTGCCTTCCGCAAAAAGATCTACCACAGCATCGATGAGCTGCAGGCCGACCTCGATGCCTGGATCGCCGATTACAACACCAACCGTCCCCATCAGGGCCGATGGTGCTTCGGCAAGACCCCCATGCACACCTTCCTTGACAGCCTGCCCATCGCTAAGGAAAAATCCATGGCTACCTGAACACGACAGACACACCCATCGGCGCCAAATATCCAACACTGTCTGTCAGATCAAGTTCTGATTTGTACAACTTCGCGTCGCGCTCATCGAGTTCGCCAGGCGCTACAATGAAACCTGGCTCGTCGAGCGCCACGGATATCAAACGCCCGCTCAGGTGCGGCTCGCTCAACTTCGGGTTGCCAACTCCAATATCGGCGAGCTATCCTTGGCCGCCTGAATAAGCGCAGCCGGTTGTCTCAAATCCGGGCCGCGAGACAGGCCTGAGCTGCATCGGCACCGCCTCTTCCAGGCGCACGTATTGCCTGAAATCCGGCAGAAAACCGAGAATTATGCGTTTTTCCACGGAAACTCAGTGCCTCTGACGGTTTCATCCTGCCACGGGATCGGACCGTCCAGGTCGAGCGTCGGGCCTCGCTCCGGGCTGATTTTGAGCGTGCCGGGCACCGCGTTTTCCGGAGCGGCATGACCTGTCGGGATGGGTTCCTCGCCCGCCCAGAAAAAGCCGCGCTTGGAAATCTCCTCCGTCTCCATCGGTCCCCCGGCGCGTTGTGAGACCAATGAATTTGTCAGATGGCGCGTTCCAGGCAAAGCCGCCTCGCCGCTCACTCCGCTTTCGCCCAGGCAGCCCGCGTTCTAAAAAGGCGCCATGACGACGAACTCTCATCACGGCGCTCCCGCGCTCGCCATCGACACCCTCACGGGCGCGGCGCTTGCGCCTTATATTGCCGATCTTGCGCGTCTGCGCATCGTCGTTTTCCGTGATTTTCCCTATCTCTATGACGGCGATGCCGGCTATGAGGCGGGCTATTTGCGGCGCTATCAGGAGACGCCGGGCGCCGCGGTCATTCTCGCCCGCGACGGGGTGCGGGTTGTGGGCGCGGCGACGTGTTTGCCGCTGGCCGAGGAAATGGACAGCATCACCGCGCCGTTTCGCGCGCGCGGGCTCGATTTGCGGCGCTTTTTCTATTTCGGCGAGTCGGTTTTGCTGTCGGCGTATCGCGGCCGGGGTGTGGGGGTGGCCTTTTTCGCCGCCCGCGAGGCGCACGCGCGGCGCGTCTCGGGGGCGGATTTCGCGACGTTTTGTGCTGTCATTCGCCCGCCCGATCATCCTGCCCGCCCGGCGGGCTATGTGCCGCTCGATGATTTCTGGAAAAAGCGTGGCTATGTCGCGCGCCCCGACCTCGTCTGCACGATGCGCTGGCGGGATGTCGGCGAGGCGGGCGAGAGCGAGAAGCGGCTCGGCTTCTGGGTGAAATCGCTGAGCGGGGCGGCGTTGCCATGAAGCCCCTGACGCTGGCGCTGGCGCAATACGCGATCGAGCGCGTCGCCGGGGTCGAGGGGTTTGGCGCGCGCCTTGACCGGCTTGCCGCCGAGGCTGCCGCCCGCGGCGCGGAGATGCTGGTGCTGCCGGAATACGCCGCCGTCGAGAGCGCCGGGCATTATGTCGCGTCCGCCGACGTCGTGGCCGAACTCGCCGCGGTCACCAGCCGGAGCGCTGATCTGCTCGCCGCCATGCGCGCGGCCGCGATGCGCCATCGTCTGTGGCTCGCGCCCGGCAGCCTGCCGATGCCGGTGGGGCAAAAAATCCGCAACCGCGCCCCTCTGATCGCCCCTGACGGGCGCGTGGCGTGGCAGGAAAAGCGGGTGATGACGCGCTTCGAGACGGAATCCTGGGGAATTTCTCCCGGCGACGCGCCGGCGGTTTTCGCCACACCCTGGGGCCTGATCGGGCTGGCGATTTGCTATGATATCGAATTTCCCGCCCTCGTGCGGGCGGCGGTGGTCGCGGGTGCGTGGCTGGTGCTTTGCCCCTGCTGCACCGATACGATGTGGGGGTTCAATCGGGTGCGCCTCGCCGCCCGGGCCCGCGCGCTCGAGAACCAGTGCTATGTCGTGATCGCGCCCACCGTGGGTGCGGCGCCGTGGTCGGCCGCGCTCGATGACAATCACGGCTACGCCGCCGCGTTCGGCCCCGTCGATCGCGGGTTTCCCCCCGATGGCGTGCTGGCCCGGGGCGCGCTCGACGAGCCGGGAACAGTGTTCGTCCGGCTCGACCCCGAGCGGCTAGCGGGGGTGCGCGCCGAGGGCGGTGTGCGCAACCATGCCGACTGGCCGCCCGACCCGAAGCCCTGCCCAGTGCGCACGCCGGCATGACGCTGGTCTATCTCCTGGCCGGCGAGCATAGCGGGGATGTGCTCGGGGCGCGGCTGATGGCGGCGCTGCGCCGCCGCGCGCCGGGGCTGGAGTTTGCCGGTATCGGCGGGCCGCGCATGGCGGCTCTCGGGTTCGAAACGCTATTCCCGATGCCTGATCTCGCGGTGATGGGGCTCCTCGAGGTGCTGCCGCGGCTTGGCCTGCTGCGCCGGCGCATGCGGGAGGCGGTGGCCGATATCGCGGCGCGCCGGCCCGATGTGGTGGTGACGATCGACAGCCCCGGCTTCGCGCTCCGCCTGCTCCGCCGCATTTCTCCCCTCGGGCTGAAGCGCGTCCACTACGTCGCCCCGCAAGTCTGGGCGTGGCGGGAGAGCCGGGTGCGGCGCTTTCCTGGCCTCTGGGACCGGCTGCTTTGTCTGCTGCCGTTCGAGCCCGAATATTTCGCGCGATTTGGCCTGGAGAGCGCCTTTGTCGGCCATCCGGTGCTGGAATCGGGGGCCGATCAGGGCGATGCCGCGGGCTTCCGCGCCCGTCACGCGCTCGGCGCCGAGGCCCGCGTGGTGATCCTGATGCCGGGCAGCCGGAGCAGCGAGGCACGGCGGCTGTTGCCGGTCTATGGCCGCGCCTTGGCGCTGCTTGCCGAGCGGGTGCCCGATCTCGTGCCGGTGGTGCCGGCGGCCGGCGCGGTCGCCGAGGCGGTGCGGGCGGCCGCCGCCGACTGGCCGCTCCGCCCGCTGGTGCTGACCGAGCTCGGCGAAAAGCATGACGCCTTCGCCGCCGCCGCCGCCGCGCTCACCAAATCCGGCACCTCGACGCTGGAACTGGCGCTCGCCGGCGTGCCGATGGCGGTGACCTATCGGGTGAACCCGCTCACCGGGGCGATCGCGCGGCGGTTGATCCGGGTGCCGCATGTTGCCATGGTCAATCTCCTCGCCGGGCGCGAGATCGTTCCGGAATTGCTCCAGCAGGACTGCACGCCCGCGACCCTGGCCGCGACCCTGGGCCGGCTGATCAGCGATGACGCGGCGGTCGCGGCGCAGCGGGCGGCGTTTCGTGCGGTTCTGGCAACCCTCCGCCCGCCCGAGGGCCTGCCCTCCGAAGCCGCCGCCCATGCCGTGCTCGAGGTTCTGGCCGCTCCGGCGCCATCCCGGCAAGCCTAGCGCTGCCTTACCCTGGGGCCACCTTTCCTCGACCGGGATCAGGGCAACGCCCTGGCTGCACCCGCGCCGCCATCGGCTCGACGCTCTCGCGATCCGCATGGCCCCGCGCCGAGATGATCACCTGGACATAAGCCGCGAACCGTGAGTGGCCGTCGCATGCACTGAATTCAAGACCACAAGCCGCCTCCATGCGCGAGAACCTCCACTCATACACACAGATCACCGAATTGTACAAGAACTTTATGACGCAGTAAGATTAGCGCCTTGTCGGGAAAAACGGAATGTGTTGGGCTACCGCCTCGGATCAGGCGACCGAGAACGTATTCTGCACCAAAGCGATCCTCCGTGTGATGACAAAGCATCGCTTTTGTGAAGCGTCTCAACGCCTTGCTCAACCCCGTCTAGTACGATGATCTTGGATACCTCCGGGAGAATAAAATTCCCATGAGACGACACTATTCCGATGGTTTTTTGCAAACTCTCAAGGATGGCGCTGAATATTATATTTCAAATTTTGTGTTGGCGCTATTGCATCGGCTCGGCCCGGAACGTGCGAGCAATTTCGGAGCTGCGGTCGCCCGCGCTGTCGGTCCGCTTCTGCCGGCTTCACGCGTCGCCGACGAAAATCTTCGTGCGGTCTTTCCTCATTTCGATGACATGGCTCGCAAGCGAATCATTGCGCAAGTCTGGGAGAACTTGGGCCGCACCGTCGCCGAGCTACCGCATCTCTCAGCGTTGGAACTCACCGAAAGCGGCCCTGGTTTCGAAATTGAAGGCGCCGAATATCTTCGGCCAGGCCCCGTAGTCTATGTTTCTGGCCATTACGGGAATTGGGAAGCATTGCCGCCGATTGCCGCCCGTGTCGGATTGCCTTTTTCATTTGTCTATCGCGCGGCAAAAAACGCGCTCGTCGACAGATTGATCCAATCGTTCCGTAATGCGGCAATAAACGCCGATGTACCCATGTTCCCCAAGGGAGCCGCCGGTGCGCGCGGCGCGCTTGCGCACATCGCCCGCGGTGGCGCTCTCGGAATGTTGGTTGACCAGAAGCTCAATGATGGGATCGAAGTGCCTTTTCTTGGTCTGCCAGCAATGACGGCAACCGCCGCTGCCGCCTTTGCGCTTCGCTATCGTTGTCCTGTCATTCCCGGAAGGGTCGAACGGATCGAACCGGCGCGTCTCAAGATGATTGTCGAACCACCTCTGCCCCTGCCAGAAACGGGAGATCAGAAAAGCGACATCCTAACCCTCACGGCAGCCATCAATGCCGTGCTCGGGCGCTGGATTGCAATGAACCCCGGCGCATGGCTTTGGCTACATCGGCGCTGGCCCCGCGCAGTTATCGCGGCAAAATTGGCGGCACAAGGAAGTTAGATTGATCTCATGGGCATGATTTTGCACTTGCGTGAAGGCGCCGTCCTGTATGTGGAGGGCGATCATGCGATTGAAGACCGACATGGTCGCGGAGATGACCGGCGGATTCTGGAAGACCGATGACCGGATGATGCTGGTGGGCGTCAAGCGCGCAGCGGGTGAGGAGCGGGGGCCATCGGCGGGCGAATTCGGCTGCCCGTTTCCGCCCGCCGCGGGCTCATCGGGCGATGGCGACTTGCCCGGTCTCGCTGAAACTTTCATAACCCGCGCATGGCCTTTGAGTCGATCCGCATGGTGCTCGCCCCGCCGCATCCCGCCGGCCGGCCGTTTCTGTTCGGCGGCGCGATCGCGATCGTGCTCGGCCTCGCGCTCGGCGCCTGGCTGTTCTGGCTCGGCGTGTTCTTCACGCTGTTCTGCCTCTATTTTTTTCGCGACCCCGAACGCATCCCGCCGGGCCGGCCGGGCGCGCTGCTGGCGCCGGCGGACGGGCGGATCGTCGGCATAGCGCCCGCCGCGCCGCCGGCCGAGCTGGGGCTTGGGGCCGCGCCGCGCTGGCGGGTCGCGATTTTTCTCTCGGTGCTCGATGTCCATGTCAATCGCGTGCCGGCCGACGGCACCATCACCCGCATCGCCTATCGCCACGGCCAGTTCCTCAACGCCAGCCTGGATAAGGCGAGCGAACGCAACGAACGCAACGCGCTCGCCATCCGCCTCCCCGATGGCCGCGAGATCGCGGTGGTGCAGATCGCCGGGCTGATCGCGCGGCGCATCGTCTGCGAGGTGCGCGAGGGTGACGCGGTGCGCGCCGGGGCGCGGTTCGGCATCATTCGCTTCGGCAGCCGCACCGATCTCTATCTGCCCGAAGGCGTGCGCCCGCTGGTCGCCGAGGGCCAGATAATGATCGGCGGCGAGACCGTGATCGCGGAGCTGGGCTGATGGCGGATGCCCCGATCGTCGGGTTGCGCCGGCGCTTCCGCCGCCGCCCGCGCACCCGCCCACGCTTCGCCGGGCTTTCCTTCAACCGGCTGATCCCAAACCTCATGACCCTGCTCGGCCTCTGCGCTGGGCTCACGGCCATCCGCTTCGGCATCGAGGGACATTTTGGCACCGCCGCCAAGGCGATCATCCTGGCCGGCTTCATCGATGGTCTCGACGGGCGGCTGGCGCGGCTTTTGAAGGCGGTGACGCGCTTTGGCGCCGAGTTCGACAGCCTCGCCGATTTCCTCTGCTTCGGCATCGCCCCGGCCTTCGTGATCTATCTCTGGTCGCTCCGCGACATGCACGGCTACGGCTTCGTCCCGGCATTGATTTTCGCCGTCTGCATGGCGCTCAGGCTGGCTCGCTTTAACGCCACCCTCGATGCCGTGGCGCCGGCCTATACCTATAATTTCTTTACCGGCGTGCCCGCCCCGGCAGGCGCCATTCTGGCCCTGGTGCCGCTTTTTATCGGCCTCGAGGCACGCGACATGGGCTGGGGCTGGCTGGAGGCGACGGCGCGGTTTCCCCTGATTAACGCCGGCGTGCTGATCGGCACCGCGCTCTTGCTGGTCTCGACATTGCCCGTCTGGAGTTTCAAGAATTTCAAGGTGCCGACAACGATGGTGCTGCCGATGCTGCTCGGCACCGGGCTCTATGCCGCGTTCCTGATCGCCGATGCCTGGGCGGCGCTGGCGCTGGCCGGGCTGATCTATCTCGCCATGCTGCCGTTCAGTGCCCGCAGCTTCCGCCATCTCCGCCGCGCCGCCGAAATGGACGCCGAGGGCGAGAGCGAGACGCCGGCGGGCGGTGAAGCCGCGGCGCCATGAGGGCTTGCAAGCGCCCGGCAGGCTGGTTGGGGCGGGAGGATTCGAACCTCCGCATGGCGGAATCAAAATCCGCTGCCTTGCCGCTTGGCTACGCCCCAGCCGCCTGGCGCTGGCTCCCGCGTGATACTGGGCGCCGCGCCCGCGGTCCAGAGGCGAGACGGATCTCCGCGCCATGAACGGCCGCTTCCTGGTCACCGGCGGGGCGGGCTATGTCGGCAGCCATCTCGTCGCCGATCTCTGCGATCAGGGCGCCCAAGTGGTGGTGCTCGACGATTTCAGCACCGGCCATCGCGAAGCGCTGCCCGAAGCGGCCCGCCTCATCACCGGCTCTCTCGGCGATGCAGCGGCGCTCGCGGCGGCCTTCGCCGAGGGGCCGTTCGATGCGGTGTTCCATTTCGCCGCCCGCTCGCTGGTCGGCGAGAGTATGCGGGTGCCACTCGATTATTTCCGCGCCAATGTCGGCCACGGCCTCGCCCTGATCGACGCAGCCGTCGCCCATGGCGTGCGCCGCTTCGTGCTTTCCTCGACCGCCAGCCTGTTCGGCGAGGCGGCCGAGATCCCGATCACCGAGGCATCTCCCCTGCAACCCTCCTCACCCTATGGCGAGAGCAAATTGATGCTGGAGCGCGCCCTGTTCTGGGCCGATCGGGTGCATGGGCTGAAATCGGCCTGCCTGCGCTATTTCAACGCCGCCGGCGCCGATCCCGCCGGCAGGCTCGGCGAGGACCACCGGCCGGAGACCCATCTCATCCCGCTGGCCATCGACGCGGCGCTGGGGCTCGGGCCGGAACTCACCATTTTCGGCACTGACCACCCGACGCCGGATGGCACCTGCATCCGCGACTATATCCATGTGAGTGACCTCGCCCGAGCTCATCTCGCGGCGTTGGCGCGGCTGGAGGGGGGGAGTGTGGCCTATAATCTCGGCACCGGCCACGGCCATTCGGTGCGCGCGGTGATCGCGGCGGTCGAGCGGGTGAGCGGGCGCGCGGTGCCGGCGCGCGCGGGGCCGCGCCGCCCCGGCGATCCGCCCATCCTGGTCGCCTCCCCCGCGCGCATCCAGGCCGAGACGAGCTGGCGGCCGCGTTTTCCCGATCTCCACGAAATCGTGCGCACCGCCCATGCCTGGCGGCGCGATCACCCCAAGGGCTACGCGCCAAACAACACGTAAAGGCCAGGGCTCCCCGCTATCAGTAACCCCGCTCCGGGTCGATCCGGTTGGGCGGGGGGGCGCCGGCCGCGATGGCGCGCAGATTGGCAAAAAAGATATCGAGGCTTTCCGGGATGTAGCTATTCGGGTCGTCACAAGAGACATGCGGGGTGATCATCAGGTTCGGCAGCGTCCACAGCCGGTCGCCGGGCGGGATCGGCTCTTCCGCGAACACGTCGAGCACCGCGCCCGCGAGCTGGCCCGCTTCCAGGAGATCGCCGAGCGCTGCCTGATCGAGCAGCGCGCCACGGCCAATATTGATCACCCCGCCGCCGCGCGGCAGCAGGCCGAGCCGGCGCCGGTCCATCAGCCCGCGCGTGGCATGCGTGAGCGGGCAGGCGAGGAGCAGGAATTCGGATTGGGGGAGGACGGCATCGAGATCGGCGCTGGCGACGACGCGCGCGCAGGCAGGGTGCGGGGCAGGGCGGGCGCGCACGCCGGTGACCCGCATGCCGAGCCGCGCGGCGTGTTCAGCCGCGGCGCCACCGAGTCCGCCCAGCCCGACGATGGTCACCTGCCGCCCGGCAAGCACGCTGCCATGCAGCGGCTCCCAGCGCCCGGCGCGCTGCGCGGTCATCAGCGCCGGGAGGCGGTTCGCCAGCATGAGCAAGGCCATCAGCGCATATTCGCCGGCCTTGGCGCTATGCGTGCCGGCATTGTTCAGGAGCGCGACGCCGGGCGGCAGCCACGTGAAGGGCGCTAGTCGGTCGAGCCCGGCCGAAGTGCAAAAGATCGCGCGCAGCCGCGGTGCCGGCGGCAGGGGAAGCTGCCCGGCCAGAGCGGCCACGCTGGTGATCAGCAGCTCGGCCTCCAGAAGCCCCGCTTCAAGCGTCGCAGCCGTCGCGCCGAAGCTCACCTCATGGCCGGCCGCGATGGCGCCACCGCGCGCCACCGCCCTGCGCCAGTGATCCGTGCTGATTTCGAAACCGGTCGCGACCGCGTCGTTCTGGATATGGATGCGCATGGCGCGGCCGGCTCTCAGAGCCTGAAAATCCATCGAACCTGAAAAACCATCTGCCCTGGAACCATTGGCTTTTCCTGTCGATTTACGGGCAAGAGGGCATGCATTTTCAAGCTCTCAGGGCTTCGGCCCAGTGTTCGGCCCCGTGTAAAGATGCGGCCAGCGTTTCGCGATCACCGGGCTGTCCGAGCCCCAGGCGAGGCAGGTATTGAGCAGCACCGGGCGGCCGCCGGCGCGCGCCGTGACCCGCTCCTCGGCGGTCGCGCCATCGCTCTCGCCCGCGTCCGCCGCGCGCGCCATTTCACGGCGCATCAGCACCGAATAGAGCGTCTGGAAGGCGACGGTCGCCATCTGCTGGAGCAGTTCGCGGAGATGCGTGCAGCCCGCCGTGCCGCCCACCCGCTCCATCGCCGCCTTGACGAAGCCGCGCTTGATCGAGAGCCCTTCGAGGCGGGAGAAATTCACCGCCGCCTGCGGACATACTTGCGGATAGGGACTGTATTCGGTCACGGCCTCGCAGGTGATGACGGTGAGATCCTGATCGACGGTCATGCGCATCCACATGCCGTGCAGCGGCTCGCCGACTGCGACATAGCCGCGCTCCTCGCTGGTGAAGCCCTGGGTTTTGGTGTCGGTGAGATGGGCCTCGATGTCATAGAGGCCGTCCTCGCGAAGATAGCCACGAAGCGCGATATCGCGCAGATGTAAAAGCTCGCGGTCGGCGGGCGGACTGAGGGGCATCGCGGTCACTCTCCTATGGGGCCTGCGCGCCGGGTTGGTGGGCGGCGGCGCGCAAAACATATTCACTCTGCGCGCCGGGTTGGTGGGCGGCGGCGCGCAAAAAACAATATCAAGCCGGCGAAATGTGTCAGCACTTCCCCGGCTTGGCGTCAGATCGGCGGCTCGCCGGCGACCGGCTGATGGCCGAGCCCGGCGACAAGCCGGCTCACCTCGGCGATGGCGGCCTCGGCCTGCGCCTCGTCGGTGCCCTTGGCGACGATCGCGACGCCGCCGCCATCGCCGCGATAATAGGGATAGCTGCCAATATCGAGGGCCGGATAGCGCGCCTGGATGGCCGCCAATCCCTCGGCGACGCGCCCTTCCAGCAGCCCCTTGGCATGCACCGCGCGGGCCCGCACCGGGCGCCCACCGGGCAGGCGGGGGGCGAGGCTTTCGAACATCGCCTGCATGATGCGCGGCACGCCGGCCATGACATGGACATTGCCGATGGAAAAGCCTGGCGCGATCGAGATCGCGTTCTCGATCGGCACGGCGCCCCGCGGCAGCGTCGCCATGCGCTGGCGCGCCGCGTTGAACTCGCCCGGCGGGTAGTGCCGCTCCATCCTGGCCCAGGTCTCCGGGTGCTTCTCCCAGGGCACGCCGAAAGCGGCGGCGACCGAGGCGCTGGTGATATCGTCATGCGTCGGGCCGATGCCGCCGGTGGTGAAAACCTGATCGAAGGCGGCGCGCAATGCGTTGACGGTGGCGATGATGGTGGCCTCGATATCGGGGATCATCCGCACCTCGCGCAACAAAATGCCGAGCTCGCCCAGGCGCGTCGCGAGGAATTTGACGTTTACGTCCTGGGTGCGGCCGGAAAGGATCTCGTTGCCGATGACGATGATCGCGGCGGTCGGGTTGGAAGGCAATTTCTCGCTCATGGCCGGCACCTTTACAGGAAATCGCGGAGCAGCGGCACCAGCGGCAGGTCGGCCGGTGGCATGCGGTATTCGGAGAGCTTCTCGGGCCGCACCCAGGCGAGGCTCTGGCCCTCGCGCGAGCTCGGCGTGCCGCGCCAGCGGCGGCAGAGGTAGAGCGGCATCAAGAGGTGAAACCGCTCATAGGCATGCGAGGCGAAGGCGAGGGGGGCCAGGCAGGCGGCGGCGACGTCGATCCCGAGTTCTTCCCGCAATTCGCGGATCAAGGCGGCTTCCGGGGTTTCGCCCGGGGCCAGCTTCCCGCCGGGAAACTCCCATAGCCCGGCCATGGTCTTGCCCTCCGGCCGGCGCGACAGCAGCACCCGGTTGTCGCTGTCGATGAGCGCGCAGGCGGCAACCAGCAGGAGCGGCAGCGCCCCCGCGGGGGAGGGCGTCGCGCTGGCGCCTGCGGGAGAGCCGAACAGATCCTCGCGCAGGGCGGCGAAGTGATGCACGCGCTGGCTGCCGCCGCGGGCCAGGAAATCCTGCTCGCCGGCGCCGCTGGGGCGAAAGCCGATGCGCCGCAGCACCGCGATCGAGGCGGCGTTATCGGTCGCGGCGGTGGCCTCCAGCCGGTCGAGATCGAGATGCGCGAGCGCCCAGCGCGCCATTTTCCCCGCCGCCTCGGCGGCGACCCCGTGGCCCCAGAAGCGCCGTCCGACCCAATAGCCGAGCCGGCCGATGCGCGCCTTGCGGTCGAGCCTGAGCCCGACGCTGCCAATCAGCATCTCGGCCCCGCCCTCCTGGCCGGTGATGGCGAGATGGTAGGCGCGGCCGGCGGAAAGCTCGACGGCGCTCGCGGCGATCCACTCATCGGCGAGCGCGCGGGGATAAGGAAAGGGCACGCCGGCGAGGTTGCGGCAGACCTCCCAATCATTGATCAGCCGGTGCAGATCGGCCGCGTCCGCCGCTTGCAGTGGGCGGAGCGTGAGGCGCTCGGTGGCGAGCGGGGCGAAGTCCGGCGGCGCTGTGGCCGGGATCATGGGCGGAAATCGAGCATGAGGATCACGGTCTAGGGTGACGCAACCCCGCCCTGGGCGCAAGCGGGGGGATAGGCGGCATCCCGCGCCCATGCTACCGCCGCCGGCCATGGCGAAGCGGTGGATCGAACGTCCCGGCATACAGAAAGCGGTGGCACGGCTGATCCGCCTCTATCTGGTGTTCGCGCTGCGCACCACGCGCTGGCGCCTGGTGGGGGCGGCCGAGGTCGCGCCCTATCTCGCGGGGGCTCCGGTGGTGGCGGCGTTCTGGCACGAATTTCTTCCCCTGATGCCGGCGCTGCGCTGGCGCTCCATTGCCCCCATGGCGGTGCTGATCAGCCGCCATCGCGACGGGCGGATCATCGCCGATGTGCTGCGCGGCCTCGGCACCGATGTGGTGCATGGCTCGACCTCGCGCGGGGGCGCGGCGGGACTCCGGCGGATGCTCGACCGGCTCGCCGCGGGAAGCCAAGTGGTGATCACCCCGGATGGCCCCCGCGGGCCGCGCCGCGTCGCTGCCCCCGGGGTCGCGCAGATCGCCGCCCTCTCGGGCGCTCCGGTGCTGCCTTGCGCGGCCGCCGTGCGCTGGCGCATCGCGCTCCCGACCTGGGACGGCATGACCCTGCCGCTGCCCTTCGGGCGCGGCGTGATCGTCTGCGGCCCGGTGGTGCGGGTGGCGCGCGACGCGGCGGAAACCGCGCTGCCGGCCATCGCCACGGCGCTCGACGCGGTGGCGGATGAGGCCGAGAGATGCATCGCACGATGACCGGGCAGCCGGCGCGCACGCTCTGGGCTTTCGGCGCCACCCTCGCGGTCCCGGGGCTCCGCCTCATGCTGCGACGGCGCGCCGGTCGCGGCAAGGAGATCGCCACGCGGTTGGGCGAGCGCTGGGGCGAGGACGCAACGCCGCGCCCAGCGGGGCGGCTGCTCTGGCTGCATGCGGCAAGCGTCGGCGAGACAGCCTCGATCCTCGCCGTGCTTGAGGCGTTGGCCCGGAAAACCCCGGCGCTCGCCATTCTCGTCACCACCGGCACCGTCACCTCGGCGGAACTGCTCGCCCTGCGTTTGCCCGAAGCCGGCCTTGCTGGGCGCGTCATCCATCGTTTTGTCCCGCTTGATGTGCCCGCCTGGGTCGGGCGTTTTCTCGACCACTGGCGCCCCGACGCCGCGGCCTTCGTCGAGAGCGAGATCTGGCCCAATACCATCGCCGCCTGCCGCGCCCGCGCCATTCCCATGATGCTGCTCAACGCCCGGCTCTCGGCGCGGAGTTTTGCCCGCTGGCGCCTCGTGCCGGGGCTCGCCGCGGGGTTGCTCGGCGGCTTTGCCTCGATCCGGGCACGTGGACCCGCGGATGCCGCGCGTTTCGCTTCTCTCGGCGCGTCGCTTGTGCGCGAAACCGGTGATCTGAAATTCGCCGCCCCGGAACTCCCGGTCGATGCCGCCGAACTCGCCCGCCTGCGCGCGCTGCGCGGCGGGCGCCCGGTCTGGCTCGCCGCCAGCACCCATCCCGGCGAGGAGGCGATGGTGGCGGCGGCGCAAGGCGCGTTGGCGGCGCGGTTTCCCGATCTTCTCTCCGTCATCGTACCGCGCCATCCCGCGCGCGGCGCCGAGATCGCCCGTGCGCTGGCCGCGCCGCGCCGCGCCGCAGGCGATGATCCGCCGGCCGCGGGCGGGCTCTATATCGCCGATACGCTCGGCGAATTGGGACTGTTTTATCGCCTTGCCCCGATCGCCTTTATCGGCGGCAGCCTGGTGCCCCATGGCGGGCAGAACCCGCTGGAGGCAGCCCGCCTCGGTGTCGCGCTGGCGACCGGCCCGCACACCGATAATTTCGCCGAGGCGGTGGCCGCGCTCGCTGCCGCCGGGGCGCTCACGCGGGTCACCGACAGCGCGAGCCTCGCCGCCTTCGTCGCCGCCCAGCTGCACGATCCGGGCGCGCTTGCCGCAAGCGGGGCGGCGGGGCGGCGCGCGGCGCATCGCTGGGCGGAACTGCCGGAGGCGACTGCCGAGGCGCTGCTCGGCCTGCTGGAACGCCGGGCGTGAGGTTGCGTCCGCCACCATTCTGGGAGGCCGGGCACGGCGATGACCTGCTGGCGCGCCTCCTCGCACCGGCCGCGGCGCTGGTTGCGCACGCCGCGGCGCGGCGCGTCGGCCGGGCTGGCTGGCTGGCGCCGGTGCCGGTGCTTTGCATCGGTAATGCGAGCGTCGGCGGCGCCGGCAAAACCACGCTCGCGCTCGATCTCGGGGCGCGCTTGCTGGCGACGGGGCGCAGGGTGCATTTTTTGAGCCGTGGCTATGGCCGGCGCGGGCGCGGGGTGCGGCGCGTCGCGCCAGGGGATAGCGTCACCGCGGTCGGCGATGAGCCACAACTGCTCGCCGCCCTCGCCCCCACCTGGGTGGGCGCGGACCGCGCCGCCGCCGCCCGCGCCGCGATCGCCGCCGGGGCGGATGTTCTGGTGATGGACGATGGGTTGCAGAATCCGGGCCTGGTGAAAACCTTCTCCCTGCTCGCCATCGATGGCCGGCGCGGCTTCGGCAATGGCCGCGTGCTGCCGGCCGGGCCACTCCGCGAGCCGGTCGCGGCGGCGGCGACACGGGTCGCGGCGGCGGTGTTGATCGGAGACGATGAGACCGGTGCGCAGAACCTCCTGCCGCCGGCGCTGCCGGTGCTGCGTTGCCGCCTGAGGCCCGGCCCGGCGGCACGCGCGCTCGCCGGGATGCGGGTTTTCGCCATCGCCGGCATCGCCCGGCCGGAGAAATTCCACCGCACGCTGATCGAGGCCGGCGCGGTGCTCGCGGGCCACGCCGATTTCCCCGACCACCATTGTTTCACCGCCCGCGAACTCCAGCGCGTGCTGGCCGCCGCCGAGCGGCTCGGCGCGCTGCCGGTGACGACGCCCAAGGATGCGACGCGCCTGCCGCCTGAATTGCGCGACGTGATCCGCGAGGCCGATGTCACGCTGGTCTGGGAGCAGCCGGGCGCGATCGCGGCGCTGCTGGCGCGGCTCAACCCCTCGTGAGGGCGGTGGGGTTCTGGCTGGAGGCGGCTCTGGCGCGCGCCGCGCTGGCTGGGCTGCGGGCGCTCGGGCCGGAGGCCGCCTCCAATCTCGGCGGCGCGGTGCTGCGTTTTCTCGGGCCCTGGCTGCCGGCCTCGACGGTTGCCGAGGGCAACCTCCGCCGCGCCCTGCCGGAACTCGATGGCCCGGCGCGCCAGCGGATCGTGCGCGCCGTGTGGGAGAATCTGGGGCGTGTGATCGCGGAATTTCCCCATCTCGCGGCGCTCCGCCCTAATCTCCAAGGCCCGGGTTTCGAGATCGCGGGCGCGGAGATCGTGCGCGCGCTCGCGGCGCGCGGGGGCCCGATGATTTTCTTCTCCGCCCATACCGGCAACTGGGAAATGATGCCGCCGATCGCCGCCCAGTACGGGATCGCACTCTCAAGCTTTTACCGGGCGCCCGCCAATCCCCGGATCGATGCCCTGACCGCGACACTCCGCCGCCGGGCGATGGGGATGGCGGTGCAAAATTTCCCCAAGGGTGCCCATGGCGCCAAGGCCGCCTTCGCACATCTCGCCCGCCGCGGCTATCTTGGCATCCTCGTCGATCAGAAACTCAATGATGGCATCGAAGCGCGGTTTTTCGGGCTGCCGGCGATGACGACGGCGGCGCCGGCGACGCTGGCGCTCCGTTTCCGCGCCCCGGTGATCCCGGCCCATGTCGAGCGCCTCGGCCCGGCGCGCTTTCGCCTTGTCGTCGAGCCGCCTCTGGCCTTGCCGGAAACGGGCGATCGTGCCGCCGATATCGTGGCGCTGACCCAGGCGATCAACGACCATATCGAGGGCTGGGTCCGGGCGCGGCCGGGGGAATGGCTATGGCTGCATCGCCGCTGGCCGAGCGCCGAGGCGCCGCCGCGGCGTCCCGCCGCCGCCGAAGTCACGGAGCTGCTGCAAGACGGGCGCGCAGCTCATCCATGATCGTTTTTATGGCCATTGAGGTGAAGCGCGCCGTGGCCGGCTTGCCGATGCCCCTCTTCGGTCGCGGCGGCGCGGAAATAGCCGAGGGTAAAAACCCGCACCGCGCTGGTCCGCCCGCCGGGGTGGCTCAGCCGCTCGATATACTGGACCATTTCGCCGAGGCCACGCCGCTCGCGGGCGCAGATTTCGCCCAAAGCATCCCACAACTCCGGTTCGAGCCGCATGCTGGTACGCCCGCGCTCCGCAGTGACATTGCGATTGATCAGACGGCTTTCCGACATGGCGTGCTCCTTGCGCCATGTATTGAGCCGTAGGGGGGATTAAAATACGGTTGCGTGTTCGTCCGGGGTTTGCAACTTTAAGGAGAGCGCGTGCAGCCCGCCCGCGAATTCCACCGCCAGCGCTTCATGCACCGCGCGGGCGCGGGCCACGCGGGATTGGCCACGGAAGACGTCGCTCACCAGATGAACAGAGAAATGCGTCTCGCCTTCGGGACGCGCGCCGGCATGACCGGCGTGGCGGGCGCTGTCGTCCTGGACCTCGAGCAGCAGGGGCGCGAAACCCGCGAGCAGGCAGGCATGCAGGCGTTCGGATCGGCTGGCCATGTCACACAATATCGGGATTCCGCGGCGCTCCGCCAAGAGGAAAAAGGCGGCGCTTGGGGCAATGCCGCATTTCACACCAGGCATACGATCCGGTGGTTGCCAAGCGGGCGCCGGATGGCACATTAGGGGATGATGAGCCGACGCGTTACCCGAGCCCGGGCCTACGCGCCCGACCCGGCAGCGCCGGGCCGGGGGTGCGACATTGCGGGCTGCGCGGCGCAGGGCGAATACCGCGCTCCGAAATCACGCCGGAGCTTGCGCGAATACTGGTGGTTCTGCCTCACCCATGTGCGCGCCTACAATCTCGCCTGGGACTATTACAAGGGCATGAGTCCGGGCGAGATCGAGGCGGAGTTGCGCGCCGATCTCTCCTGGCAGCGCCCGACCTGGCCGCTCGGGCGGGGCGGGGCGGCGCTGTCCGAGGAGGCGTTGCGCGATCCGCTGGGGACGCTCGGCGAGGGTCGGGCGCGCTCTTCGCGCGAGCCCGGCCCCGGCGCGCCGGCCGAATTGCGCGAGCCGCTCGCGCTGCTCGGCCTCTATTGGCCGACCACGCTCAAGGATGTGAAGCAGCGCTACAAGGCTCTCGCCAAACGCCATCATCCCGATGCCAATGGCGGCGATCCCGCGAGCGCCGAGCATTTCAAGCGCGTCAGCCTCGCCTACACGACGCTCCGCACCCACCTCGCGAGCGCCCCGCGGCTCGAGGCTGCGGAATAGTACCAGCTTGGCGAAATCTTGAAAGAGTCAAGATTTCGCCAAGCTGGTATGCGCGCCGGGTTGGCCGGCGGCGGTGCGCCAAATTGGTATGGACACTCGCCTTGCGCTATCGGTCGGGCCGAGTAGTCTTCACCGAAACCACAGGATCGACAGGCCCATGAACAAGGTTACCGCGCTCGCCGATGCCCGCAGCACCACGCCGACCTCGGCGATCGACATGCCGGACATGACGGTGCGGGCGGCGGAACTCTTCGGCTTCGAGACGGCGATGGAGGTGCCGGCCTTCTCGATCCGCACCGAGCACGTGCCCGATATCGATGAGGCCTATCAGTTCGATAAGGAAACCACGCTCGCCATTCTCGCCGGCTTCGCCTTCAACCGCCGGGTGATGATCCAGGGCTATCACGGCACCGGCAAATCGACCCATATCGAGCAGGTCGCGGCGCGCCTCAACTGGCCCTGTCTGCGGGTCAATCTCGACAGCCATATCAGCCGCATTGATCTCATCGGCAAGGATGCGATCGTGCTCAAGGACGGCAAGCAGATCACCGAATTCCGCGAAGGCATTCTGCCCTGGGCGCTACAGCACCCCTGCGCCCTGGTGTTCGACGAATACGATGCCGGCCGGCCGGATGTGATGTTCGTCATCCAGCGCGTGCTCGAGGTCGATGGCAAGCTCACCCTGCTCGATCAGAACCGGGTGATCCGTCCGCATCGCGCCTTCCGTCTGTTTTCCACCTCCAACACCGTCGGGCTCGGCGATACCACCGGGCTCTATCACGGCACGCAGCAGATCAACCAGGGCCAGATGGACCGCTGGAACATCGTCGCCACGCTGAACTATCTGCCGCACGCCCAGGAAACCGCGATCGTGCTCGCCAAGCTCGGCATCGACCCCGCCGACCAGGCGGCGCGCCGGGAAATCGAGAGCATGGTGGCCCTCGCCGATCTGACGCGCGCCGGCTTCATCAATGGCGATATCTCGACGGTGATGTCGCCGCGCACGGTGCTGACCTGGGCCGAGAACACGCGCATCTTCGGCGATATCGGCTTCGCCTTCCGCCTCACCTTCCTCAACAAATGCGACGAGGCGGAGCGCGCCACCGTCGCCGAATACTATCAGCGCTGCTTCAACACCGAACTGCCGACCGGCGCGGGCCCGCGCCGGGGGATCTGAGCGGCGGATGAGAACCGGCCCCGACGATAGCCGCGCCGAGGCCTTCAAGCGCGCGACCACCGGGGCGCTCCGCGCGATCGCCGGCAATTCGGAGGTGCAGGTCGCCTATCAACCCGGCCCCTCGGGTGTTTCCGGCAAACGCGCGCGGCTGCCGCTGCCGACGCGCGCCTTGCCGGCGGCCGAAATCGCCCGGCTGCGCGGCGCCGCCGACAGCCTCGCACTCCGCCTGCGCTATCACGACGAAGCGGTGCATGCGGCGCGCAGCCCGGCGGAACGCGAGGCGCGCGACGTGTTTGATGCCCTCGAGCAGGCCCGCGTCGAGGTCATCGGAGCGCGGCATATGGCCGGCGTCGCTGCCAATCTCGATGCCAGGCTGATCGAGGGCATCGAGAGCGCCGGGCTTGACCGGCTCGGCCGCGACCAGTCGCTGCCCGCCGCCACCGCGCTGGCGCTGCTCGCGCGCGAGCTTATGTCGGGCCGCGCGACGCCGGGGCTGCCCACCGAGGCGCTCGAGCGATGGCGCGCGACGCTGCTGCCCGAGGCCGAAGCGGCGCTCGGCGATCTCGCCCGTGCCCAGGAAGACCAAGCCGTCTTCGCCCGCGCCGCCCGCAAACTGCTCGCCGCCCTCCATCTCGCCGCGGCGGAGGCCGAAAGTGAGGAGAGCGAGGACGCCGGCGAGGAAGGCAGCGATCAGACGGACGCCGAGGACCAATCCCAGGACGGCGAGGGCAGCGCCGAAAGCGAGGCCGATTCCCTGTTCGGCGCCGCCCCCGAGGAGGGCGAGGGCGAGGCGAGCGAGGACGAGCAGGGCGACGCCGACGACCAGGAGGGCGACGCCGAGGGCGACGAGCACCCCGGCGGCCCGCGCCCGCGCCCCGAGAGCCAAGCGCGGCCGCACGAGCCGGCCTATCGCGCCTTCACCCGCGCCTTCGATCAGGAAGTGGCGGCCGAGGATCTGTGCGATGCCGACGAACTCGTGCGGCTGCGCCAGCAGCTCGACCAGCAGCTCCAGCATCTGCAAGGTGTCGTCAGCAAGCTCGCCAACCGCCTGCAACGCCGCCTGCTCGCCCAGCAGACCCGCGCCTGGGAATTCGACCTCGAAGAGGGGCTGCTCGATGCTGGCCGGCTCGCCCGCGTCATCGTCAACCCCTTGCAATCGCTCTCCTACAAGCGCGAACGCGAGACCGAGTTTCGCGACACCGTGGTGAGTTTGCTGATCGACAACTCCGGCTCGATGCGTGGCCGGCCGATCACGGTGGCGGCGATGTGCGGCGATATCCTGGCGCGGACGCTTGAGCGCTGCGCGGTCAAGGTGGAAATCCTCGGTTTTACCACCCGCGCCTGGAAAGGCGGACAGTGCCGCGAACGCTGGGTCGCCGAGGGCAAGCCGCGCGATCCCGGCCGGCTCAACGATCTCCGCCACATCATCTACAAGAGCGCCGATGCGCCGTGGCGGCGGGCGCGCAAGAATCTCGGCCTGATGCTGCGCGAGGGGCTGCTCAAGGAGAATATCGACGGCGAGGCGCTGCTCTGGGCCTATCGCCGCCTGCTCGGCCGGCCCGAGCGGCGGCGCATCCTGATGGTGATCAGCGACGGCGCCCCGGTCGATGACAGCACACTCTCCGTCAATGCCGGCAACTACCTCGAACGCCATCTGCGTGAGGTGATCCGCGAAATCGAGCGGGTCGAGGCGGTCGAACTCACCGCCATTGGCATCGGCCACGATGTCACGCGCTATTACCGCCGCGCCGTGACCATCGTGGACGCCGAGGAGCTGGGCGGAACGATGATGAAAAATCTTGCCGAATTATTCGACGAGGACGCCGCCCTGGCCTGGGCGCGCGCCAGCATGGAGCGGGCGCCGCTGGTGGCCTGAAGGAACGTGGTGGCCTGAGGAACGCAGGGGCTTTGCCCCTGCACCCCCACCAATGGCAACGCCTTTGGAAACCCTGACTGGGGCGTTAGGCGGTTTCTGGCGTTAGGCGGTTTCTCCGGCGGCGAGGTTGGGCAGGCGGATCAAGGTGAAGAGGCCGAAGGGCGGCACCGAGGACAGCTGGGCGTGGGCGCGCTCCTCGGCGGTGAGCAGCGCATCGAAGGCGAAATCGGGATGCCAGCCGAGCGCGCGCGAGGCCGGCGCCAGGGCGCGTTCCACCCACCAGCGCGGACCCCGCTCGGCGGCGAAATGGTTGACGAACAGCAAATGCCCGCCAGGGCGCACGACGCGCCGCATTTCCGCCATCAACCGGCGCGGATGCGGCACCACCGAGGCGACGAACATCGCCACCGCCGCATCGAAACACCCGTCCTCGAAAGCCATCGCCTCGGCGTCCATCTCGATCAGCGCCTCGACCTGCAACAGCCCGGTCTCGGCCGCGCGGCGGCGCGCCCGCGACAGCATCTCGGCGGAAAGATCGATGCCCGTGATGCGCTTGCCCAGCGCATAGGCCGGCAAAGCGAGGCCGGTGCCAACGCCCACCTCGAGAATGGCGTTGCCCGGCAGGCGATTGACCTCGGCGACCGCGCGACGGCGAGCAATGGCGGAAACCCCGCCGAATACCGTGTCATAGACGCCGGCCCAGCGACGATAGGCGGCGCGTACCGCTTCCGCGTCGAGGGCAGCTTTCGGCGCGGCACGCGGGGTGGGAAAGGCATGGGACATGAAAAGCGACAATCCTTTCGCGGGCGGGCGGGCCAGGATGGCAAGGCGGCGAAGGGGACGAACGAAAGACAACCAGGCAGAGAGAACCCAGCCAGGAATATAGCGAGATTAGTTGAAGCGGAGCACGGCGCGGGACGCAAGGCGCAATCTGTATCCTCGCCCCGCATGGCAGACCCGCAGCGCGCTTGACCTTCGTTGCGGCGCGGCCCGCATGGCGCGACGCCGGAAAAAAAGAACACGAGCAGACATCGAGCACCCCCCTTCCACGCGACCAGCGGCGCGCGGGCCATTTACCTCTATCACCCCCACGGACCGTCGGCCAGAGCGCGGATCAAGGTCGCGTCCGGCCTGGCTTCAGCCGCGTCCCCGGCTCAATCGAGTTTCGCCAGATTGACCGCCGCGGCGCGCCCGTTCTGCTGCTGCTCGATCTCGAAGCCGAGCTTTTGCCCCTCATTGAGGCTTCTCAAGCCGGCTTTCTGGACGGCGCTGATATGGACGAAGACGTCCTTTCCCCCGCTATCGGGGGCAATGAAGCCGTAGCCCTTGGTTGGATTGAACCACTTCACGGTGCCCTGCGGCATCGTCACATGCCTTTCTGTCTGCGGGGCCGGTTTCGCGCGGCGCGTTTTTGCCCGCAAGGCCCCTTGCCTGAACCGACACGCTGCCCGGCAGCATGTCTTCCCCCCGGCGGCAACCCGGACGTTCTTTGCGTCCTGCCGGCCCCACCTGGGCAGACGATACGACAGCGCACGAGGCGCCGCAACGCCAACCGCGCGGCATTTTCACCAAATCCGCCGTGCTGGTGGCGGCTGACGCCAGGGCTCGGCGCAAAGCGTTAAACTCAATCCATCCTGGGAAAACCCGCGTCCTCAGGAGACATCGGGTCTCCTGTCGGTTCCCGGGTAAGTCGGCAGCTTTGGCGCGTTCTCAGGCGGCTTCCTCGCGCTTATCGCGGACCCGGACATAGGCGCGCTCGGCATGGGCGGCACAATAGGGTTTGCTGGGCAAGGCGGTGGCGTCGCAGAAATGAAAATCCGGCTTCCCCGGATCGCCGAGCGGCCAGGAACAGGTGATGACCCGCTGCGGGGGCGGCGCGGCGGGCAGCAACAAAGAACCGGGAGAGGCTGCGGCACGGGCGGGCGAGGTTGCCGAGGCTCGGGCTGGCCGCCGCCGCTCAGCCCGGCTCGGCTGGCCGGATTGGCGGCCCTCCACCGTCGGGATCGGTGAAGGACGTGCCGACAGATCAAGACGGTGCGCCTTGCCGACCACCGCGTTCTTGGAAATTCCCAGCCGCCGACCGATCTCGGCGGTGGGCAGACCCTCGTCCCAGAAAGCGCGCAGCCGGTCGATGGCTTCCTCGGTCCACTCCATTTCGTGGTCCTCCGCTCTATCTGCCCACAATATACAGTAGGAAGGGGGAGAAACTCAATCTCTCGACCGAATAAAATCTGTGGAAAACCCGTAAAAGTTGTGCCACGCCCGCCCCGGCGGAGGGGCACGTGGTCAATGGCGCAGCAGCACCGGCAGGTCGGCCGCCGCGAGCAGGCTTCGCGTCACGCCGCCCAGGATGAACTCGACCACCTCGCCCCGCCCATAAGCCCCCATGATCAGCAGATCGGCGCCGCGGGCGTGGGCGCGCGCCAGCAGGGCGCGGCCGGTTTCTTCCGCGCCCCGAGCGAACCGATCGAGACGCGCCGGCACGCCATCGCCGCGCAGCCGCGCCAGCAGGGCGGCGATCGCCGGGGCGGGTTCGGCAGGGTTTGTGTCGGCTTCGGCCACCAGGATATCGACCTCTGCCGCGCGATTGAGCAGCGGCAGGGCGGCGGCGATGGCGCGCGCCGTCGGCCCCTCGGGGTCGAACGCACCGGGCTTGATGGCAATCGCGGGGTGACGGCCGAGACTTTCGGCGAGAGGGTCGGGTGGCACCAGCAGCACTGGGCGCCGGGCACGAAACAGCGCTGTATGCAACGCCACGCGGCTATCGGCGTAGTGGTACGCGGGCGGCCGGGCGAGGACGATGAACGCCGCTTCCTGCGCCGCCTCCAGGAGGCGCTCGGCGGTTTCACCCTCGGGCGAGACGAAGCGGGCGCGGATCGGGGCATGGCTTGCCTGCCAGGTATGGAAAATCTCCTTGAGCGCGGCGGCGCGGGTTTCGATCTCGGCGACGCGGGCGGCGAAATCCGCCTCGGTCATGATCTCCTCGCTCGGCATGAGATCGCCGCGCGGGCCGGGACGGATGTGAAATGCGATGATTTCCGCGGCCGGTAGGGCGGCGGCGAGCCGGCCGGCGGCGCCGAGCACGGCGGCGGCGCTGGCGCACTGGTTGAGAAAGGCGAGGATCGGGGTTGTCATCGCTGCGGCGACCTTCTGGAATGTACCAGCCGCCATCATTCTAGCACACGCCCCCCGGTTTCAGCGTCCAAGGGCCGCGCCAATGCCGAGCCGGCTCGCCATCACCTGCCCGAGCGTGACCGCGAGCAGGCAGAACGCCACCGAGAGCACGATATTCAGCACCGCGCCAAGCCAATCCGCCCCGCGCAACAGATCGAGGGTTTGCAGGCTGAACGAGGAAAAAGTGGTAAATCCACCGCAAATCCCGACCATGACGAAAACCCGCAAGCCGGGGCCGGCCGGCAGCGGGCCCTCGATACTGGTAAGGGCGGCGAAGAAACCGATCACGAAACTGCCGAGAACATTGATCAGCACTGTGCCCCAGGGGAAGGTGATGCCCCAGAGCCGCACCGACAGCAGGGTCATGGCGTAGCGCGCCAGGCTGCCGATCGCGCCCCCCAACGCCACCAGAACATAGGGCATCATGCCGCCTTCCTCCGAAGCCCGACTTCAAAGCGCGTGCGCGCGTCAGAGTCAATGAGCCCGGTTGGGGCGAATCCGCTGGTTGGCAAGAATCTGTTGGCACCGTTATGCTGCGCGCTCAGGAATTATTTGCGGGGGATCAAATGCGTCGCATAACCCAGGGGGCCCTCTCCTTCGTGGTTCTTCTCGCCGGCCTCGCGCCACCCTTGCCCGCCGGGCGCAGCGGATTGGGCATGGTCGCGGCGGCTTGGGCGCAAAATTCGGAGCCGCCGCATGCCTGGCTGTTCGGCGCCTGGACCGGCGGCATTTTCCCCGCGCCCACCCAGCTCACCGCGCAATCCTGCCTCGCCCAGCCGACGGTGATCTTCACCCGCGATCTCGTGCTGCGCAGCACGCTTACCGAGCCGACCTATGCGCAGCGCCAGATCGCCACCGTGCGCGCGACATCGAGCGGTTTTGAATTCCGCTTCGAGCCGGCCGCTCCGGTACAGACCGATCCCAGCAATAGCTTGCTCGGCCTGCCCAGCGGTGGTGGCGGCGGGATCAATGCCGTGGGCTTCGGCTGCGAGAGCCTCGATGCGCTGCATGTCGAGCGCCACGGCGAGAACGAGATCACTTTCCCCGGCTGCGCGGATTTCCCCGATCCGCTGGTGCGCTGCCCGACGCAATAGGCGCGCCAGCGCTCAGAGCCTGAAAATCAATCGAACTTGAACAAGAACGCCCTCTGGAAACACTGGGTTTTTTCTGTCGATTTCCGGGCAAGAGGGCATTCTTTTTCAAACTCTCAGCCGCGCTCGATCAGCTCGATCTTGTAGCCGTCGGGGTCTTCGATGAAGGCGATGACGGTAGTGCCGAATTGCACCGGACCGGGCTCACGCGTCACTTTCACGCCCTCTTTGCGGAGCGCGCCGACGGTCGCCGCGACATCGGGCACGCCGAGCGCCAGATGGCCGAAGCCGGTGCCGAGGTCGTAGCCGTCGTCCTGGCCCCAGTTATAGGTGAGTTCGAGCACGGTATGGCTCGCCTCATCACCGTAGCCGACGAAAGCCAGGGTGTATTTTCCCGCCGGCACCTCGCGCCGGCGCAATTCCGTCATGCCCAGCAGACGGGTGTAGAAATCGATGCTGGCATCGAGGTTCTTCACCCGCAGCATGGTGTGGAGATATTGGAACGATGTCATGTGGTTTCCTTGTCCTCTGAATGAACCCTGCCGAGTGCCGCCTCGGGATCGAGGCTGAGCAGAAAGAGCCCCGCCGCATCGGCCGCCTCCACCATCGCCCAGCGCTCGGAGAGGAGAGTGCCGAAAGCCTCGAAAGCAATGCCGCGCAAGCCAGCCGCAGCGGCGCCCGCCACCGTGCGCGGGCCGAGGGTGGGCAGATCGGCGCGGCGATCCTGGCCCGGTTTGACCAGTTTGACCAGCACGCCGCCCGGCCCGGGCCGCGCCAAGGCCTGAGCGCGCGCGAGCATCGCGTCCGTCCCCTCGATCGCCTCGACCGCGAGCACGATGCCCTGCTGCACCACCGCCGCCTGCCCGACATCGACCGCGCCCAGCGCCCGCACCACGGCAACCCCGCGCGCAACATCGCGCAGCGCCGCGGCGTCGGGCGCGATGGCGCCGAGCTGGCCCGGCGCCTCGACCAGTTCGGCGAGAATTTCATGGGCGCCGATGACGCGGAACCCCTCCTCGCCCAGCACCCGCACCAAGGCGGCGAGCAATCCGTCATCGCCGGCGAAAGCGGCGCGGCCGATGCGCGCCAGGATGCGTGCGCCCTCGGCGTCCGGGCGGAGCGCGAGCAGGGAGGGCCGGCGCACCGGGCCGACCAGCACGAGATCGCCGCAGCCCTCGGCGCGCAGCCGTTTCAGGATCTGTCCGGCCGCGCCGAGGCGGGCGAAGGCATGGCGATAGGGCGCCAGCACGGCGGGCTCGGCAAAACCCTCGAAGCCGATGATGAACACCTCGCGCCCCGCCGCAAGCGCCGCCGCGGCGACCTGGCCCGGGAGTTTGCCGCCCCCGGCGAGGATGCCAAGGCGCGGACTGGCACCGCTCGTCATGCGCGGCTCGATCGGGGCGGTGGCGCGCGGGTCAGGCGCGGAGCGGCTCCAGGATCGAGACGTAATTGGCGACCGCGGCACCCCCCATGTTGAACACGGCGCCGAGATCGGCCTTGGGCAATTGCATCGCCCCCGCCCCGCCGGTGAGCTGCATGGCGGCGAGCGCGTGCATGGAAACCCCGGTGGCGCCGATCGGATGGCCCTTCGATTTGAGCCCGCCCGAACGGTTCACCGGCAGCCGGCCATCGGCCGCGGTGACCCCTTCGAGGGCGACGCGCGCCCCCTGGCCGGGGGCGGCGAGGCCCATCGCCTCGTATTCGATCAATTCCGCGATGGTGAAACAGTCATGGGTTTCGACGAAGGAGAGATCCCACACATCGATCCCGGCCCGCGCCAGGGCCTGCCGCCAGGCCAGCGCCGCGCCCTCGAACAGCACGATGTCGCGCTTCGAGAGGGGCAGGAAATCATTGACCTGGGCGGTGGCGCGAAACCGCACCGCCTTGGCCATGGCGCGCGCTGTTTCCTCATCGGTCAGCACCAGCGCCGCCGCACCGTCCGAGACCAGTGAGCAATCGGTGCGCTTCAGCGGCGGCGCGACATAGGGATTTTTCTCGCTTACCGCGCGGCAGAATGCAAAACCGAGATCCTTGCGCATCTGGGCGAAGGGGTTATCGACGCCGTTTTTGTGGTTTTTCGCGGCGATCGCGGCCAGGGCATCCGATTGGTCGCCGAAACGCTGGAAATAGCGCTCGGCGATGCGCCCGAAAACCCCCGCGAAGCCCGCCGGAATATCGCCTTCCTCCTTGCGATAGCTCGCCTTGAGCAGGATATCGCCGACTTCGGGGCCCGGCGTCGCGGTCATTTTCTCGGCGCCGACCACGAGCGCGAAACGGCCACGTCCGGCGGCCAGGAAGTCGCGCGCCCCATGCACCGCGGCCGAGCCGGTGGCGCAGGCATTCTCAAAGCGCGTCGCCGGCTTGAAACGGAGCTCAGGCACCGCCTGGAACACCAGCGAAGACGGAAAATCCTGGGTCGAGAAGCCGTTATTGAAGAGGCCAACGAACACCGCGTCGATCTCGCCAGGCGCGACCCCGGCATCGGCGATGGCGGCGCCGGCGACCCGGCCGAACAGCCCCTCGATATCTGGCTCGTCGAGCTTGCCGAAGGGCGAATGCGCCCAGCCAACGATGCAGGCCTCACTCATGGCGTGGTCCCCCTATTCGCTTGTGTGGCTTCGGTATGGCTTCGCGGTCGGCATCCTTCTAGCAGGGTTTCCGGGCAGCCAAAAGTGCGGTCGCGTCGCGGTTTGAAACTTCGCCCCGGCGCCTCGGGCGGCCACTCGCGAAATTTTTGATCCTGGTCATGGCGGCAAATAATCCTTTCCCGATAGCGTCCGATCATGGCAAAAATCATTCGTATGAAAAACCATCCCGCGAGCGCGCCGGCCCTGCCGTCGTTGCGGGCAGTGCCGTTGCGTCTGAGCAGCAATGGGCAGGCCGTGCCCTTGCTCGACGAAGCCGAGCGCGAGACCCTTGCCGGCATCGCAACGCTCGCGCGATTCCCGCGCGGCGCCCGGCTTGAGGCGGAAGGCGAGCGCGCTGTGCAAATTTACAATATCATCGAGGGCGTGGTTAAGACCTACCGTCTCTCGGAGGACGGCGCGGCCTATATTCTCGCTTTTCTTTTCCCCGGCGATCTCGTCGGGCTCTATGAGAATGGCCGCTACGTCAACTCGGCCGAGGCCGTGACCGCGGTTGTCGCCCACCGCCTCCCGATCGAGGCGCTCGAGCAGGTTTTACAGCGCGATCCCGCGCTCAATGCGCATTTCCTCAGCAAGGCCTGCCACGACCTGCGCGCGGCGCAGCGGCACACGATTTTGCTCGCTCATCACGACGCGCGCACGCGGGTGCTGCTGTTTCTCGATCTCATTGCCGACCACGCATCCGAGATCACCGGCTCGCGCCGCATCGTCGCGTTGCCGATGCCGCGCACCGATATCGCGGATTATCTCGCGCTCTCGCCGGAAGCCGTGAGCCGCACCCTGCATGCGCTCGAACACGAAGGGGTGCTGCGTTTCATCAGCCCGCGGGTCATCGAATTCGACCGCCGCGACGACCTGCCCTCGATCCATCGTCAGAGCGGCTGAGCGTTTGAAAAAGCACCCTCTGGGGCAAAAAGAATTTCATCGGCCGCCGTATCCCATCTGCGACATCCCCGGAATTGCTGGCCGCGGTTTGCCCCCTGGCGCTCCCCGAACGAAATCCAGCCGAGATCTCGGCGAAGGGAGGCGCTCGCCAAGCGCTGCGCCGAAATGTTACGCTCCAACGAGGCGGGGCGGGCCAACGAGACGGGGCAGGAACGAAGCGGGGCGGGAACGAGTTATAGTATGCTGAAGCATCTGATTTGATGGCGCCCCCGGATCCGTTGCCGCGTTTCGGCGACCGGCGGCGGGCGCGGATCGGGCTGCTCGGCGGCTCGTTCAATCCCGCCCATGCCGGGCATCGCCATATCGCCGAGCAGTTCCGCCGCCGCTTGCGGCTCGATCAGGTGTGGCTGCTGGTTTCGCCGGGCAATCCGCTGAAGCCGGAAGCCGGGATGGCGCCGCTGGCGGCGCGGCTGGCGAGCGCACGGGCGATCGCCGATGGCAGGCGGCTCCGCGCGACCGACCTTGAGGCGCGGCTCGGCACGCGCTTCACCCGTGACACGCTCCGCCTGCTGCGGCTGCGTTTTCCGCGGGCGCGGTTCGTATGGCTGATGGGGGCGGATATTCTCGAACAATTGCCGCGCTGGCGGAGCTGGCGGGAGATCGTGCGGAAGGTTCCCTTTGCCGTCCATCCGCGACCCTCGTACAATGCGCGGGCGCGGACCAGCCCGGCGGCGATGACGCTGCGCCGGGCGCTCCGGGCGCAGCATCTTGCCCCGGCGCTGGCCGATTTGCCGCCGCCGGCCTGGGTGTTCCTGAATGCCGCACAGAATCCGGCCTCGGCGAGCGCGCTACGCGGCGCCGAGATTGACTTGACCGAGGGAGAAAGAGCCATCGCCCACCCCAAGCAGATCCACCCCAAGCAGATCACGACCGCGACGGCAGCGCCGGTCAAACCGCCGCGAAGCGCGAGCGGCGCGCCCGCCCGCAAGCGCGCGCCGCGGCGCAAACCCACGCCGCAAGCCGAGATCGAACGCCTGAGCGCGGTGATCGCCGCCAGCCTCGAAGACGACAAGGCGGAAAACATCACCACCATCGACCTCGCCGGCCGGGCCGCCTTCGCCGAACGCATGATCATCGCAACCGGCCTCGCCGACCGCCAGATCGAGGCGATGGCCACGCATCTGCGCGAAAAATTGCGGGAGGCCGGGCTGCGGCGCGTGTCCGTGGAGGGCCAGGGCGGCGCGAGCTGGGTGCTGATCGATGCCGGGGACATCATTGTCCATCTTTTCAAGCCCGACGCCCGCGCGCTCTACAATCTGGAAAAAATGTGGGGCGTCGATCTCGACGAGCCCGAGATCGGGGTGATTTGAGAGCGCCGAGACGCGGGCGGCGTCAACGCGCCGGCTGCGGCGAAAGCCGGCGAAACGCGGCCAGCGCGTAATAGATCGATTTGAACGCCAGAACCGGCACCGCCATGCCCCGCTCCGGGCGCAAATGCCCGGCGAGCAGCGAAATAATGGCGTCGCGCATGCCGAGCGTGTTGCGCGGCGCGAGAAACAGCTCGCGAAGCACCGGGGTGTTGATGCGATGGATCATCCAGCCGATGCGATCGAGCGCCGCGCGGATCTGCCGCTCCTGGCGCCGCGCCAGTTGCGCGCCCCGGGCGGGATCGGCGAGCCAGGCCAACGCCGTCTCGGCGCCCTGCTCGGCCATCGTCATTGCCATCAAGACGCCGCTCGAAAACACCGGATCGAGAAACGCGAAGGCATCGCCGATCATGAGCCAGCGGTCGCCCCAGGCGCGGCGCGCCCGATAGGAATAGTTGCCAGTACTGGTGACCGGGCTCACGCAGGCGGCCTCGCCCATCCGCGCCCAGAGGCTCGGGCTTTCGCGCAATCGCGCGAGGAAGAAATCAGCGATCGCCTCGTTCCGCCCCTTGAACGCCGCGGCCGTGCCGACGAAGCCGATACTGGTCAGCCCCTCGGGCAGCGGGATCACCCAGAGCCAGCCATCGCGCACGAAATGGATGCTGATCGCCCCCGCCATGTCGTCGTGCCGCGGGGAGACGCCCCGGAAATGGGCAAAAACCGCGGCCGTGTTGTTGTGCTTGTCGGTTTCCTTGAGGCCGAGGCGGCTGGCCATGAACGTCTCGCGCCCGGAGGCGTCGAGCACGAAGCGCGGGGCAAATGCCAGTGCCCCGTCCTCGGCGCTCTCGGCGCGCACCGAGAGCCGCTCGCCCGCCCCTTCGGCGACCGCGACAACGCGCACGCGCTCGCGCAGGCGTGCCCCCTTGGCGCGGGCATTCTCAAAAAGAATCTGGTCGAACTCGGCGCGACGCACCTGGTAGGCGTGGCTGAAGCCCTTGACGCGCGAGAGCGCGAAGGGAAACGCGACCCGCCCACCCATCTCGTCGCAAATAAACTCCGCCCCCGGCTTGTGGACGCCGATCGCGGCGATTTTTTCCGCGACCCCGAGGCGCTCGAAAAGCGGCAGATTCCGCGGCAGCAGTGATTCGCCGATGTGAAAACGCGGATGCGCGGCTTTTTCCAGCAGCACGACATCGCTCCCGCGTTCCGCGAGCAGGGCGGCGGCGGTGGCCCCGGCGGGGCCACCGCCGATTATCAGAACGTCGCAAATTTCTCCCGCTAGAGGCATCCAAGGCATCCCCCGCTCGCCGGCAGACCGTCATATGTTGTGGATATAGCCAGCCCTCGGCAAGGACACCAGCGCCGCCCCACACTGGTGTTTGGGGAAAGCCGGCATTCCGGGAAAGCCAGCCTTTCGGGAAAGATTGCAAAAGCGCCGCCTGCTTGGGTCCAGGGGTGAAATCGTTCCATGGCCTCGGGTCCTGCCCCGTCAACGCGCCCGGGCTCTCCAGAACGGATAGAAATTGAACCAGTTGAACGGGTGGGCGCGGCAGGCGGCGGCGAGGCTTTTACTATAGGCGTCGATCCACACCCCAAGCTCCGCCTCGCGCCGCCCACGCGGCAGGACGATGCGCTCGGCGAACCGCTCGAAGCGGATGATATAGCGCCGGGGCGCGGCGCGGATGCCATAAAACAGCACAACCGGCGCGCCGGCGACCGCGGCCAGCACCAGGGGGCCCGTGGGAAATTCCGCCTCGGCCCCGAGGAATTGGGTGCTCACCATGCGCTCCCGCGCCGGCGCGCGATCGGCCAGGAAGCCTACGATCTCGCCCCGCGCGAGGCATTCGTGGACCCGCAGCATCCCCTCCGGCGCGCCGATCTCGATCACGTCGCGCGCCAGCTCGGGGTCGAGCGTTTCGAGCAGCCGGGTCAGATGGCCGCTGTTGCGGCGGAACATCACCGGGCGCACCCGCACCGGCGCGTTCCGCCCGAACGCGCGCAGCACATCGAAACTGCCGAGATGGGCGCCGAGCAGGATGCAGCCACGGCCGGCGTTCACCACTTCGGTGATCGCCTCCAGCCCCCGCACGTGCAGCTCGAACCCCTTGATGCGGCCCGAGAGGAAGAAAACCCGGTCGAGGATGACGCAGGCGAAGGTAAAAAAATGCCGCAGCACATCGCGCTCGCGCGCCGGGTGGTTGAGCACGCGGGCGAGATACTCGCGCGAGGCGGCGCGCGCGGCGGCCGAGCTGGCGTAGAACCAGAGCGTGATCGGATAGAGCAGCATCTGGCCAACGTGCCAGCCCAGGTGACGGGTGAGCCATAGCATGCCGCCGAGCAGACGGGCCCCGCCGCGCTCGCGCTGCCTCGCCCAGTTCATGCGACCGCCAGCCGCGGCCATCGCGTCAAAGCCTGTGCTGGGCAAGGAAGGCCGGGGACAAGCGGGCGAGGCGCCGCGCCAGCCAGATCAGCATCAGCCGCAGGTGCATCCCGCTCAGCAGCAGATTGTCGCGTCCGTAGCGGAAATGCGACACGCCGCCCTCCGCCGCCGTGGGATAGACGACGGGGGCGGGCAGATTGATCGCGCGCACCCCCTGCCAGCAGAGTCGCACCGCCGCTTCGGGGTCGAAATCGAAACGGCGCATCCACCGCGTCGTCTGCATCGCCGCGAGCAAGGGCGCGATCGGATAGACGCGGAAGCCGAACAGCGAATCGCGCACAGCGCCGCCGGTCTCAAGCCGCGTCCACCAGTTGGAAATGCGCCGCCCATGGACGCGCAAGGCTGGCGCGGCTTCGTCGAACACTGGCACGCCGAGCACCATCGCCCGCGGCTCGGCAAGCGAGGCGGCCATGAAGCGGGGAATATGCGCGGCCGGATGCTGGCCGTCGGCATCGAGGGTCAGCGCATGGGTGAAGCCCGCCGCCCGCGCCGCCCGCAGCCCGTGCCGCACCGCACTTCCCTTGCCCTGGTTTCGTGGCAGCACCAGCACCCGCAGATGCCGATCGCGCGCCACCTCGCTCTCAAGAAGCTGCGCGGTGCCATCGGTGCTGCCGTCCACCACCACCCAGACCGGCGCCCAGACGGCGCGCGCGGCGCGCACCGTCGCCAGGACGGCGGGGCCGGTGTTGTAGCTCGGGATCACCACCAGATGGGTTGCCGAGGGCGTCATGCGCGGGAGATTTCTTCGGCGAAGTAGCGTTCAATCGCGGCCGCCGCGGCGCCGATATCGCCGCGCACCATGATGCGCCGGCCGCATTTCGCGCGATAGGCGAGCGGGAAATCGGGCCTGCGCCAGAGCGGCCAGCCGCGCCGCAGATAGGGTGTGTTGCTGGAGAGGAAAACGCTCTGCACCGGCACGCGGGCCATCTTGGCCATGGCGGCGAAACCCGGCTTGAAAGGTCCGAGGCCCTGGCCGGCGGAGCGCGTGCCCTCCGGGAAAATCACCAATTGCCGTCCCTCCCGCAGCGCGCGAGAGGCGGCGCGGATCAGCGCCAGCGCCGCGTCGTTGCGGATATAGCCGGCCAGACGGACGCTGCCGCCGAGGAATGGATTGTCCCACAACTCCGCCTTGGCGATGCACACCGCGTCGGGCAGGCGGGAAAGCACCAGTACCGCATCCAGGAGCGAGGGATGGTTGCAGGCGATCACCGCCGGGCCGCGGGCAGGCAGCGCGTCGAGGGCCGCGAGGTCGCAGCGCGCGAGCCCCGCCAGCCGCATCAGCGCCAGCCCGGCGCGGCACCCGGCCATGATGACGAACCGCCCGAGCGCCGCCCCTTCCCGGCGTGGCAGCAGATGGAACAGCACGCCAGCGAGCTGGCTCCAGACCAGGCTGGCGAGACAGAAGATCGCGAGCAAGAGGTGAAAGCTCGCCCGGTCGCGCAGGCAAGCGAGCGCGCCGCGCGGGCGGACCGAATTCCCGAGTTCGCAGGCAACTTCCATGGCGATCCTGCCTTTCCTGCCGTCACCCGGAGCCTAAGCAGGTTTCCAGTGATCACGCCACGTTTGGCGGGTGCGCCGACAGGGCAATCGGGTGAAGGGTGTTTTGAATGTTTCTAGGATCCAGGAGCACGTAAAGGCCATGGGCTTTGCTTCCCCTTGGGATCCTAGCAAAGGGGGAGCCTTTACAATCTTTTCGGGGAAGATCCCGCTTTTCAGGCTCGCCAGATTTTCATGCTCTGAGATCTGCCCTATAGGCTCTCGCAGGGCAAATTTTCCGCGAGGAACCCGTCTATGAGCGAACCGATCAGCCTCAACCGCGACGCCTGGGATCTTTTTGAAAAGCTCTGCGGCGCGGCCGAAAGCCTTCGTCTCGGGGTCAGCCGCGGCAGTCTCGGCGAGCATCTCGTTGACGCCGGTGCCGCGCATCCCGGCGGCATCGAGGCCGGGCGGCGCATCGCCGAGATCTGCATGGGCGGATTGGGGCGCGTCACGCTCGCCCATGACGCGGCGCTCGCGCGCTGGCCGCTGACCCTCGCGGTTGCCTCCTCGCGGCCGGTGTTCGCCTGCCTCGCCAGCCAATACGCCGGCTGGAGCCTCGCGCATGAAAAATTTTTCGCCCTCGGCTCTGGCCCCGCCCGGGCGCTCGCGCGGAAGGAGAAGCTGTTCGAGGAACTCGGCTATGCCGATCGCGCCGATCACGCGGTCCTGGTGCTGGAAAGCGCCAAGCCGCCGCCCGCCGCCATCGTCGAGAAAGTGGCCACCGATTGCGGCCTCGCCCCGGACCGTCTCGGCATCATCTACGCGCCGACGCAAAGCCTCGCCGGCGCCGTCCAGGTGGTGGCCCGCGTGCTGGAAGTGGCGCTGCACAAGGCGCACGAACTGCATTTCCCGCTCGATCGCATCCGGGACGGCGCCGCCGCCGCCCCGCTCGCACCCCCGCATCCCGATTTCATCACCGCCATGGGCCGCACGAATGACGCCATCATCTTCGGCGGGCGCGTCCATCTCTTTGTCACCGGGCCGGAGGACGAGGCGAAAGCGCTCGCCGAACGCCTGCCCTCCGCCACCTCGCGCGATTATGGCCGGCCCTTCGCCGAGATTTTCCGCGCCGTGAAGGGCGATTTCTACGCGATCGACGGCGCGCTCTTCAGCCCCGCCGCCGCCATCGTCACCGCTCTCGACACCGGCCGCTCCTTTCATGCCGGGCAGCTCGACCCCGCCAATCTCGACATCGCCTTCGATTGATCCACGCGCTTTTCCGGAGCCCGTTGCCTAAAAAGAAGGCAACGGGCTCCGCCCCTTGACCTCGCTCGGGCCTGAGGCCCGAGGCCCCGATCCTGGAGAGGGTCCAGGGACGTCGATCCCTGGTGGGGTTCGAGAGGCAGACCCCTCGCCTTCGTTCCTGGCACGCCCGTTGCACATTAAGGCGCGACCGGAGCTTTCAGGAACGGCCGGGAACAAAGAGAGCGAAAAAGGACAAGAGCGATGGACTCTGACGGAACCTCCCTCACCCGCCGCCAGTTCGGCGGCCTGGGCGCTGCCGCGCTCGCCGCGGCGACAATGGGCGTGGCGAAATTTGGCATCTCCTCCGCGCACGCAGCAGAGAGCGGGCCGATCAAGATCGGCATTCTGCATTCACTTTCCGGCACCATGGCGATCAGCGAGACGACGCTCAAGGATGTCATGCTGATGCTGATCGAGGCGCAAAACAAAAAGGGCGGGGTGCTCGGGCGGAAGCTTGTTCCCGTCGTGGTCGATCCTGCCTCGAACTGGCCGCTTTTCGCCGAGAAGGCGCGCGGCCTTCTCAGCACCGACAAATGCGCCGCCGTATTCGGCTGCTGGACCAGCGTATCGCGCAAATCCGTTCTGCCCGTCTTCGAGGAGCTGAACGGCTTGCTGTTCTATCCGGTGCAGTACGAAGGCCAGGAGTGCAGCCGCAACGTTGTCTATACGGGGGCGGCGCCCAATCAGCAGGCGATCCCGGCGGTCGATTACCTGATGAAGGAGGACAAGGTCGAGCGCTGGGTGCTCGCCGGCACCGATTATGTTTATCCTCGTACCACCAACCAGATTCTCGAAGCCTATCTCAAGCTGAAGGGTGTCGCGCAGGGCGACATCATGATCAACTACACGCCTTTCGGCCATTCCGACTGGCAGAATATCGTAGCCCAGATCAAGCAGTTCGGCTCGGCGGGCAAAAAGACCGCCGTGGTCTCGACGATCAACGGCGATGCCAACGTGCCGTTCTACAAGGAGCTGGGCAACCAGGGCATCAAGGCGACCGACATTCCAGTCGTCGCCTTTAGCGTCGGCGAGGAAGAACTCGCGGGCATGGATACCAAGCCGCTCGTGGGACACCTCGCGGCGTGGAATTATTTCATGAGCGTCGATACGCCGGAGAACAAGACGTTCATCAAGCAATGGCACGAGTTCATCAAGAATCCGAAGCGTACTACCAACGACCCGATGGAGGCGCATTATATCGGCTTCAATATGTGGGTGAACGCAGTGAAGAAGGCGGGCACCACCGACACCAACGCGGTGATCGACGCGCTCATCGGCGTTTCGGTGCCCAATCTTTCCGGCGGCTATTCGACGCTGATGGGCAATCATCACATCACCAAGCCGGTGCTGATCGGCGAAATCCAGGATGATGGGCAGTTCAACATCGTCTCGCAAACGCCGGGCCTGGTCGTCGCGCAGGAATGGTCGCCTTATGTCGCCGAAACCAAGGATCTGATCGGCGATTGGCGCGCGCCGCTTTCGTGCGGCAATTTCAACGTCAAGACCGGCAAGTGTGGCGGCGCGAGCAAATAGCCGCCGCATGCGCGCGTTTCTGCTTCTCGTTCTGCTGCTGCTCCCGCCCGCACTCGCGCGGGCGCAGCAGGTCGAACCGGCCTTCGCCGCCATCGCATCGCAGGATTACGATGCGATGGCGGCCGGCATCGGTGAACTCGCGACCTCCGGCGACCCCCGCGCCGGCGCGATCATCACCGCCCTCCAGGCCGGCCATCTCTATGCCGACGCGGCGGGCGGGCTCTACATTCGCAAGGCCGAGGGAAACTTCGTTGCCGCCGATAGCGGGGCGCCCGCAATGCCTGATGAAGATGCGCTCAAACGTCTGCGGGTGAACAATGGCGTCCGCCGCGCGGTGGCAGCAGCGCTCGGCGGCTTGCAGCTTTTCGCGACCGACCCCGCAACCCGTCGCGGCGCCGCGGAAGCGGTATTCAAATCGCGCGACGCGGCCCTGCTTCCCGTGCTCGACCGCGCGCTCGCCAAAGAGCGCGATCCAGCCGTGCGACTGGCCATGGAGCAGGCCCGCGCCGCGGCGATCCTGACCAGCGCCACGGCGCCGGATGCGGAAAAACTCGCCGCCGTCGCGGTCATCCGCGCCCGCGGCGATCTCGATGCGAGCGCGCTGCTCGCCTCGCTCCCCAACGCCTCGCCCGCGGTCGCGACCGCCGCGCATGACGGAGTGATGGCGATCCAGCGTGTGTTGCAACTATGGGATATGCTGGAGGGTGTGTTCTATGGTCTCAGCCTTGGCTCGGTGCTGCTGCTCGCCGCGATCGGGCTTGCCATCACCTTCGGCGTGATGGGCGTGATCAACATGGCGCATGGCGAAATGGTGATGATCGGCGCCTATGTCACCTTCGTCGTCCAGGAAACCGTTCGGCAGAATGCCCCGGGGTTGTTCGGCGTAAGCCTCGTCATCGCGGTGCCGCTCGCTTTCCTCTGTGCCGGCCTCGTCGGCATTGTCGTCGAGCGCAGCCTGATCCGCTTTCTCTACGGCCGTCCGCTCGAAACCCTGCTCGCCACCTGGGGGCTAAGCCTGGTTCTGCAACAAGCCGTACGATCGATTTTTGGCCCGACCAATCGCGAGGTCGGCACACCCGCCTGGATGAGTGGGGCAGTGCCTCTCGGCGGCCTTACGATTACCCTCAACCGGCTCACCATCATCGTCTTTGCGTTTCTGGTTTTTGCCGCGCTGATGGCGCTGCTGCGCTATACCTCGCTCGGCCTCAAGATGCGGGCGGTGACGCAGAATCGCGCCATGGCGGCGGCGATGGGCATTCGCACACCGTGGATCGACGCGCTCACCTTCGGCCTCGGCTCGGGTGTCGCCGGCATGGCCGGGGTGGCGCTCAGTCAGATCGACAATGTCAGCCCCAATCTTGGTCAGGGCTATATCATCGACAGTTTCATGGTGGTGGTGTTCGGCGGCGTCGGCAATCTCTGGGGCACCGCGCTCGGTGCCATTCTTCTCGGTATCGTCAATAAATTCCTTGAACCGTTCGCGGGCGCCGTGCTCGGTAAAATCGCCGTTCTTGTGCTGGTGATCCTGTTCATCCAGCGGCGCCCACGCGGGTTGTTCCCGCTCAAGGGGCGGGCAGCGGAAGCATGACGCGCGCAACCGTCGCCTCGTTCCTCGTCCCTGTTCTCATCATCGGCGGCGCGGCACTCCTGGCGCTTGGCAATGCCGCGCTACCCCCTACGGCGGCACTGCATGTATCGGTCTTCGTGATCTCACTGGTCGGCAAATATCTTTGCTATGCCATGCTGGCGCTCGCGCTCGATCTCGTCTGGGGCTATGCCGGCATCCTGAGCCTCGGCCATGCGGCGTTCTTCGCGCTCGGCGGCTATGCCATGGGCATGTATCTGATGCGCGAGATCGGCACGCGCGGCGTCTATGGCAACGCGACGCTTCCCGATTTCATGGTGTTTCTCAACTGGACCGAACTTCCCTGGTACTGGTACGGCTTCAACCATTTCGCCTTCGCCGCCCTGATGGCGCTCGTGGTGCCAGCGCTGCTCGCCCTCGTCTTTGGCTACCTCGCCTTCCGCTCGCGGGTTTCGGGCGTCTATCTCTCGATCATCACCCAGGCCCTCACCTTTGCGCTGCTGCTCGCCTTCTTCCGCAACAATATGGGTTTCGGTGGCAATAACGGCCTCACCGATTTCAAGGACATCATCGGCTTCGATCTGCATGCCGACGCAACACGGAATGCGCTTCTGCTGGCAACCGCCATCGCGCTTGCCGGGGCTTTTCTCCTGGCGCGCTATGTCGTCGCCTCGCGTCTCGGCAAAATCCTGATTGCCGTGCGCGATACCGAAAGCCGCACGCGTTTCCTCGGCTATCGTCCAGAATCCTACAAGCTTTTTGTCTTCGTTCTCTCGGCGATCATTGCCGGCATTGGCGGCGCGCTTTACGTGCCGCAGGTCGGCATCATCAATCCCGGCGAATTTTCTCCGGCAAATTCGATCGAGGCGGTGATCTGGGTCGCGGTTGGTGGGCGCGGCACGCTGGTGGGCGCCATACTCGGGGCCATCCTGGTCAATTTTGGCAAAACCTATTTTACCAGCGCGCTCCCCGATGTCTGGCTGTATGCGCTCGGCTTCCTGTTCATCCTGACGACACTTTTTTTACCCCACGGCCTCGTCCGCGTGTTTTCCCGCGCCCGCCCTTCCGCCTTGCCTGAACCGAGCCCGGCGAAGGAGCATCCGGCATGAGTGGCGCGATCGGTGGCATCTCGGACACGCTCCTCTATCTCAGCGGTGTCAGCGTGAGTTTCGATGGCTTCCGCGCGCTCAACAATCTTTCCCTGGTGTTGGCGCCCGGCGAGATGCGCGCGGTGATCGGCCCGAACGGGGCTGGCAAGACGACGATGATGGATGTCATCACCGGCAAGACCCGCCCGGATGCGGGGGATGTGATCTTTCGTGCCGATACCGACCTCACCCGCCTCGATGAGCCGGCGATCGCGGCGCTCGGCATTGGGCGGAAATTCCAGAAGCCGACGGTATTTGAACCCCACACCGTCCATGACAATCTGCTGCTCGCGCTCGCCGGCAACCGTGCGCCGCATCACGCCCTGTTTGCCCGCGAAACCCGCGCCGAGCGCGCGCGCATCGACGAACTTTTGGCGATCATCCGCCTTGCCGAACATCGCTACAGGCGCGCCGGCGATCTCTCGCACGGCCAGAAGCAATGGCTGGAAATTGGCATGCTGCTCGCCCAGGAGCCCGATCTCCTGCTCATCGACGAACCCGTCGCCGGCATGACCGATGCCGAGACCGCCGAGACGGCGCGGCTTTTGCGCGAGATCAATCGCACCAAAAGCGTCGTCGTGGTCGAGCACGATATGGATTTCGTGCGGGCGCTCGATGTCAAGGTGACGGTGCTGCACGAAGGATCGGTGCTCTCCGAGGGCAGTATCGAACATGTCAGCGCCGATCCGAGGGTCATCGAGGTCTATCTCGGGCGCTAGAAGAAATGCGAGAAAAAATGCTGAAAATCCGTGATATCGACCTTTATTACGGCGCGGCGATCGCCTTGCGGCAGGTCTCGCTCCAGGTGGCGATGGGTGAGGTGACGTGTCTTTTGGGGCGGAACGGCGTCGGCAAGACCAGCCTTTTGCGGGCGGTGATGGGAACGCACCCCATCACACGCGGGACGATCACCTGGGATGGGGCAGAGATCACGAAACTTCCCACCTATGATCGGGCGCGGCGCGGCATCGCCTATGTGCCGCAAGGCCGCGATATTTTTCCGCTCCTCAGCGTGCGGGAAAATCTGGAGACCGGCTTTGCCGTCCTGCCGCGCGGCCAACGCCACATTCCCGAGGAGATTTTTTCGCTCTTTCCGGTGCTGAAAACCATGCTCGGGCGGCGCGGCGGCGATCTCTCGGGTGGCCAGCAGCAGCAGTTGGCGATCGCCCGCGCCCTGGTGACGCGCCCGCGCCTGCTGGTTCTCGACGAGCCGACGGAGGGCATCCAGCCCAGCATCATCAAGGATATCGGGCGGGTGATCACCCTGTTGCGCGAACGCGGCGACATGGCCATTCTGCTGGTCGAGCAGTATTTCGATTTCGCCCGCGAACTCGCGCAAAGCATCGCCGTGATGGAGCGAGGCGCGATCGTGCTCGCGGGCCGTGCCGGGGAGCTTGATCACGCGGATGTCCGCCGCCGCCTTTCGGTATGAGCCAGCCGCGACGCCGCTTCTCCGCCGCGAGCGCGCCGAGGGCGTCCTCCGGCTCGGGCTGCGCGCGCGAGGCGGGGCGAGCGTGCTCGGAACGCTCTATCAGCAAGGCTGCCTCAAGGCACGTTTTCCGAAACCCGTCGATCCCGCCTGGCTGGAGGCGGTGCTGCTCAATGTCTCGGGCGGGGTCGCGGGCGGCGATGACCTGGCAAGCCGCATCACGCTCGCCGCCGGCGCGCGGGCCATCATCGCCTCACCGGCGGCCGAGCGCTTCTATCGCGCGCTTTCGCTCGGCGGCCCGGCGCGGCTTACGCTTGCCATCGACCTCGCCCCCGGCGCGCGGCTGGAATGGCTGCCGCAAGAAAGCATCCTGTTCGATGGCTGCGCTTTTATCCGACGCAGCGAGATCGCGCTCGCGGGCGATGCCCGCTTCCTCGGCGTCGAGACGCTGGTGTTCGGCCGCGCCGCGATGGGCGAGCGGCTGGCGCGGGGCTCCATTCGTGACACCATCCGCCTCTCGCGCGACGGTCGCTTGCAACTGCACGAGGCAACCCGGCTGGAAGGCGCGATCGACGCGCTGCTCACCCGCCCCGCCACGGCGGCGGGCGCGGGTGCGACCGCGCTGATGATCTACGCCGCCCCCGACGCGCGCTCCCGGCTCGCGGGGCTGCGCGTCGCGCTCGATGGCGCCGAAGCCGGTGCAAGCCTCGTTCTGCCCGACCTTTTGCTCGCGCGCGTCCTCGCGCCCACGGCGGAGGCACTGCGCGGGGTCGTCACGGCGGGCTTGCGCGCACTCCGCGATGGTCGGATGCTGCCGCGGGTTTGGCAGTGCTGATCAGGGATCCGCAGACGTGAAGAAGCCACTGATAATCAACATACACACATTACCGAAGAAAGTTCTTCAAGACATGCCGCCCAAACGGCTGTCCGCTCTCCTGTTGCTGGGGTTGTTTTTTAATGAGGCGATTTGGCTGCGCCGACTATTGATTCAATCAACCTTTGCTTTCAGAAAGTCCGCCGACCCAGAACCGACATTGAATCTTCCCGCGCTAGGGTCTCTCGTAATTTTTCTTGGCACAATTTTGATTGGAAAAATTCATGAGGGGAAGAATAAAATCATAAATCTTGATGTCAAAAAGGTATATGGGAAGGAGAGTCTTCCCAAGAATATAGAAAACAGAAAAATTGAATTTCTTAAAAAACACGATTCAGCGCAATGCAAAGATATTAGAGACAAACTAACATTCCACTATAATCATTATAAAAATACTGGGGATGAAGAAATTAAAAAATTCATAGAAAATCGTATTAATAATGATTTGATTTATCAGCCAAAATTTTCCCAGGATCAGTCAATAGAAAATACATTTATTACTTTATCTCAGTTTTTGTCGACGGACAAACTCCAAGAAATTATGGGAAAAAGTACCATCGAAGAAAGTCTGTTTACTTTTGTCAATAATATAGATAATTTATCTGTAGTTTACTGCCAGTGGTGTTATGAGATAATACACCATATACTGTCGTTAATTCCGAATTGGGCGGAAATGAAACTGGAAGAAATATCAATTGACAGCCCAGCCATCGATGATTTTGAACTTTATTTTTTTACGCATCCCCCAGCGGACCCAAAATTCTCCGAGGTTGCGACATGAACCTCCTGCCTCGCGAAAAAGACAAGCTCCTGATCGCCATGGCGGCAATGGTGGCGCGTCGACGCCTTGAGCGTGGGGTGAAACTCAACCATCCCGAAGCGGTCGCGTTGATCAGCGATTTCGTCGTCGAGGGCGCGCGCGACGGGCGCACGGTCGCGGAATTGATGGCAGCGGGCGCGCATGTGCTGACCCGCGATCAGGTCATGGAGGGGATCGCGGAAATGATCCATGATGTGCAGGTGGAAGCCACTTTCCCCGACGGCACCAAGCTCGTTACCGTGCATGAGCCGATCCGCTAAGGAGGGGCCGATGATTCCAGGAGAGATCATCCCCGCCCCCGGCGAGATCGAACTCAATGCCGGCGTGCCGCGCCTCTCATTGCGCGTGGAAAATACCGGCGATCGACCGATCCAGGTCGGAAGCCATTATCATTTCGCCGAAACCAATCCCGCGCTCGGCTTCGATCGCGCGAAAGCGCGCGGCCACCGGCTCGACATTCCGGCCGGCACCGCCGTGCGCTTCGAGCCCGGCCAGGCGCGCGAGGTAACGCTGATCCCCTATCGCGGCGCCGGCATCGTGCAGGGATTCCGGGGCGAGGTCATGGGAAAGATATAGAAAATGACAAAACTTTCCCGCGCGGCCTATGCCGACATGTTTGGCCCGACGGTCGGTGATCGGGTGCGGCTCGCCGATACCGATTTGTTCGTCGAGGTGGAGAAGGATTTTTCCATCCCCGGCGAGGAAGTAAAATTTGGCGGCGGAAAGGTGATCCGCGACGGCATGGGACAGTCACAGAAATCGCGTGCCGAGGGCGCGGCCGATACCGTCATCACCAACGCGCTGATCATCGATCACTGGGGCATCGTCAAGGCCGATATTGGCATTCTAGATGGCCGGATCAAAGGGATCGGCAAGGCCGGCAATCCCGATGTGCAACCCGGAGTGGACATTATCATCGGGCCGGGCACCGAGATCATTGCCGGGGAGGGAAAAATCCTCACCGCCGGCGGGATCGACGCGCATATCCATTTCATCTGCCCGCAGCAGGTGGAAGAAGCGCTGGCATCGGGCATCACCACCATGATCGGCGGCGGCACCGGCCCCGCGACCGGAACGGCCGCCACCACCTGCACGCCCGGCCCCTGGCATCTCGCGCGCATGTTGCAGGCCGCGGAAGGTCTGCCGGTCAATCTGGCGTTTGCCGGCAAGGGCAATGCCTCGCGTCCCGCGGCGCTGGAAGAAATGATCCGCGCCGGGGCGAGCGCGCTCAAACTGCACGAGGATTGGGGTACCACGCCGGCGGCGATCGATTGCTGCCTCGATGTCGCCGATCGTTTCGATATTCAGGTGATGATCCATACCGACACGCTCAATGAATCGGGCTTCGTCGAGGACACCATCGCCGCCTTCAAGGGCCGCACCATCCACGCTTTCCACACCGAGGGCGCGGGCGGCGGCCATGCTCCCGATATCATCAAACTCGCGGGTTTTTCCAACATCCTGCCAAGCTCGACCAATCCGACGCGGCCCTATACCGCCAACACGATCGACGAGCATCTCGATATGCTGATGGTGTGCCATCATCTCGACGCCGCGATCCCGGAAGATATCGCATTCGCCGAAAGCCGCATCCGCCGCGAGACCATCGCCGCCGAGGATATTCTGCACGACCTCGGCGCGCTCTCGATGATTTCCTCCGACAGCCAGGCGATGGGCCGTGTCGGCGAGGTGATCACCCGGACCTGGCAAACCGCGCACAAAATGAAAACCCAGCGCGGCGCCCTGCCCGGCGATGGCGCGGCGGACAATCACCGTGTCAAACGCTACATCGCGAAATACACCATCAATCCGGCGATCGCCCAAGGCATGGCGCATGAGGTGGGCTCGGTCGAGGTCGGAAAACTCGCCGATCTGGTGCTGTGGTCGCCGGCCTTCTTCGGCGTCAAACCCGATCTCATCATCAAGGCCGGCAGCATCGTGATGGCGATGATGGGCGATGCCAACGCCTCGATCCCGACGCCGCAGGCGATCCACGCGCGCCCGATGTTCGCCGCGTTCGGCCGCGCGCTCGCGGCAAGCTGTGTTACTTTCGTCTCCGGCGCCGCGCTCGAGGCCGATCTTGCCGCCCGCCTCGGCCTCTCGCGCCGCCTCGTCGCGGTTGCCAACACACGCGGGCGGATCGGCAAGCGCAGCATGATCCACAACGACGCGACGCCGCATATCGAGGTCGATCCCGAGACCTACGAGGTGCGCGCTGATGGGGTATTATTGACCTGCGCGCCGGCCACCGTGCTGCCGATGGCGCAGCGCTATTTTCTCTTTTGAGGTCCGTGAAAAATGCCTCCACCAAGCTCGGCACCCTTGGAACCCGTCCCGTTAACGAAATGGGGTCTGGGGCCTCCGGCCCCAGCGGGTCCAGGGCAGAGCCCTGGCCTCCCTTGTTGCCTATTTTGCTGATGCGCGCGATCGCGGTGCAGCGCGCTGGGATGTGGCCAGAAGGCGCTCGGGAGATCGATGCCGTGCGGCTCGATTTCGACCATCGCCATCGCCGGCGCATTCTGCTCAAGACCGAAGCGGGGCGCGATCTTCTGCTCGATCTTGCCGAGACCGCGCGGCTTGCCGATGGCGATGCGCTGGTTCTCGCGGATGGCGGCCTGGTGCGCGTCATCGCCGCCGATGAGGATCTGCTCGAAATCCATGCCGCGCCCGCGATCCTGCTGCGCATCGCCTGGCATCTCGGCAACCGGCATCTCGCGGTGCAGTTTGCCGGCCCCGCCTTGCGGATCCGTGCCGATCATGTGATCGCGGCGATGATCATCGGGCTCGGCGGGCATATTCATGAATTGCGCGCCCCGTTCGATCCCGAATCCGGGGCTTATGTCGGCGCGGCGCCGCATTCCCATGATCCCGGTGGATTCCATGATCCCGGCGGATTCCATGATCATTGAGCCGCCAGCGCTGCTGAACTTGCTCGCCTGGCTTTCGCCGGCTTTCCCGACCGGTGCCTATGCCTATTCGCACGGGCTCGAATGGGCGGTGGAAGCGGGTGACGTGCGCGACGGCGCGAGCCTGGAGGCCTGGCTCACGGCAGTGCTCGATCAGGGCAGCGCGCGCGGCGACGCCATTCTGCTCCGCGCCGCCCATCGCGAGGGAAAAAATCCGGCACGCTTGGCGGAACTCGCCGAACTCGCCGCCGCCTTGGCACCCGCTTCCGAGCGGCGGGGCGAGACGCTGGCGCAAGGGGCCGCCTTCGCCGCCGCCGCAGCCCCCTGGGGCGGCAGCGCGCCGGTGGCGCTGCCCGTCAGCTTGGGCGTGCTCGCCACCCGCCATGGCATCCCCGAGGATGCGGCAACACTCGCCTATCTCCAGGCCTTCATCGCCAATCTGATCTCGGCGGCGGTGCGTCTGGTACCGCTTGGTCAGTCCACCGGGCAAGCGGTGCTCGCCGCGCTCGGCCCCGCCATCCTCGCCACAGCTGGCGCGACCGAGAGCGCCGGGCTTGATGATCTCGGTTCGTCTTGCCTCCGTGCCGATATCGCCGCGATGCGCCATGAAACCCAGTACACGAGGCTGTTCCGCTCATGAAAACCCGCTCGACCGGCCCGCTCCGCGTTGGCATCGGCGGCCCTGTCGGCACCGGCAAGACCGCGTTGATGGACGCGCTCTGCCGCCATTTCCGCGACCGTTTCGAAATCGCCGCGATCACCAACGATATTTATACCAAGGAGGACGCGGAGTTCCTCACCCGTGCCGGCGCGCTGCCGATCGAACGCATCATGGGGATCGAGACCGGCGGCTGCCCGCATACCGCGATCCGCGAGGACGCCTCGATCAATCTCGCCGGCGTGGCCGAGTTGCGTGCGCGCTTTCCCGCGCTCGACCTCATCCTGATCGAGTCGGGCGGGGATAATCTCGCCGCGACCTTCAGCCCCGAACTCGCCGATCTCACCCTCTATGTCATCGATGTCTCGGCCGGTGACAAAATTCCCCGCAAGGGCGGGCCGGGCATCACCCGGAGCGATTTGCTGGTGATCAACAAAACCGATCTCGCGCCCTTCGTCGGCGCCAGCCTCGCGGTGATGGCGCGCGACGCGGCGCGGATGCGTGGCGAGCGCCCCTTCGTCTTCGCCAATATCCGCGCCGGGCGCGGGGTTGCCGAGATCGCCGCCTTCGTCGAACGCCTAGGCGGGCTCGGCGGCGCCTGACGCGCCAGCCCGTCGCGGCTTCCGTCGGCTGGCGCATCGTGCCACTCTCCAGCGATTGCAAACCGCGCCCGAGGGATCATTCGCATGCAGCGCCCCCGCGACCCAGTTTCCCCCGCGCCCGCGGCGCCGATTTTCGCTGGGCTCCGGGTGATCGACTGCGCGAGCTTCATCGCCGGACCCGCGGCCGCCACCATCCTCGCCGATTTCGGCGCCGAGGTGATCAAGATCGAGCCGCCCATCGGCGGCGACCCCTATCGCGGCCTCGCCGCCATGCCCGGCCAACCGGCAAGCCCGCACAATTACAACTGGCTGCTCGATGCCCGGCACAAGCGGAGCCTCGCGCTTGATCTCAAATCCCCCGAGGGCCGCGCCATTCTCCATCGTCTGGTGGCAAGCGCCGATGTCTTCATCACCAACATGCCGCTGCCGGTGCGCGGGCGGCTTGGCATCGCGCATGCCGATCTCGCGGCGCGCAACCCACGGCTGATCTATGCCTCGCTCACCGCCTATGGCGAGATCGGCGAGGAAGCCGGGCGGACCGGCTTCGATTCGACTGCCTATTGGGCGCGCTCGGGGCTGATGGACCAAGTGCGCCCGAGCGCTGATACCCCGCCCGCCCGTTCGGTCCCCGGCATGGGCGATCACCCGACGGCGATGGCGCTCTACGCCGCGATCGTCACCGCGCTTTTGCGGCGTGAACGCACTGGGCAGGGTGGCCATGTCGAGACTTCGCTGCTCGCCAATGGGCTGTGGTCAAATGCCTGCTTCGTCCAGGCGGCGCTCTGTGGCGCGACATTCTATCCCCGCCCGCCGCGCGAGCAGGCGCCCAATGCCTGCACCCATCACTACCAGAGCAGCGATGGGCGCTGGTTCATCCTCTCGATGCTAAGCGAGGAGCGGCAATTCCCCGACCTCGCCCGCGCCATCGGCCAGGAGCACCTGAGCGAGGATCCGCGTTTCGCCACCACGGCGGCGCGGCACGCCAACGCCGCTCCATTGATCGCCCTTCTCGACGGCGTTTTCGCTGCCCAGCCGCTCGCTCATTGGCGCGAAACCCTCGATCGCCACGGCCTGACCTTTGGCATCGTGGCAACAATGGACGACCCGCCGCGGGACCGCCAAGCCCGCGCCATCGGCGCCCTGGTGCCGCTGGCGGAGGGCGCGTTCCTCACGGTGAGCAGCCCTTTCCAGATCGCCGGCGAGCACAAAATCCCCCCCCGCCGCGCCCCGGAACTCGGCGCCGACACCAACAGCATTTTGCGTGAGATGGGGGTTTCGGAAGCAGAGATCGAACGGCTGCGCGGCCTCGGGGTGGTGGCGGGGGGCGACTCCTTGCCCGGCCCGCGCATCCCGGGAATGATGCAAGAACGCCCCGGATACGATCGCGGCTGCGCCCCGGCCTAACGCGTTGCTGCGGCCAGCACCGAGGCGACATCACCCTCGGCGTCGATGCCGAGAATATGGTGGGCGTGCCATAGCGCGTAAAATAACAGACTCCACGCCGCCTGGCCGTCGCCGGTAGCGAACACGCCGCGCACCGCCTGCGGCGTCGCAAACGCCGCGATGCCGGGGCTCGCCGCCACCTGATCGGCGAGGCGGGCGCCGGCGGTGGCGATCCAGCGCCCGACGGGTGGCTTGAAGCCGCGCTTGCGGGCAAAGGGCCGCGCCTCGGGCAAGCGTTCGGCGAGCCAGCGTCGCAAGGCGAGCTTGCCCTGCCGCCAGTCCGCCTTGGCGCCATCGGGCAGGGCAAAGGCGAAAGCCGCGACCTTGGGATCGACGAACGGCGTCCGCCCCTCGACGCCGTGGGCCATCAGGCAGCGATCGAGTTTGACCAGCAGATCATTGGGCAGCCATTCGGCGCAATCCACGGCTTGCAGCGCCTGCAACCGGCTGCGCCCTACTCCCGCCTCCCGCTCGGCGGCACTCAGCCCCGCCCGCCAGCCCGCGAGATCGATCCCCGCGATACCATCGAACACGCCCCTCTGGCGCGCCGGGCGCTGGATGAAGCGCCAGGGGGCGAGGGCGCGGCGATAGCGGCCGTAGCCCGCGAACATCTCATCCCCCCCCTCGCCGCAGAGTGTCACCTTGAGCTGCCCGCCGGCGGCGCGGCCGAGCAGCCAGGTGGGCAGGGCGGCGGCATCGGTCGTCGGATCGTCGAGGCAGGCGGCGATGCGCGGGGCGAATGCCCAGAAATCGGCCTCGGTCATGCTGATCCGCTCGCAGCTCGCGCCGACCGCTGCGGCAATGCGGAGGGCCTCGGCGCTTTCATCGGCGGCATCCGCCCCGTCATAGCCGATGGTGATGGCGCGCACCCGCTCGCCGCTGATCCGGTGCATCAGCCACAACAGTGCCGAGGAATCGATCCCGCCGGAAAGAAAAAGCCCGTAGGGCACGTCCGAGCGGAGATGCGCCGCGACGCTTTCGGTGAGCACTTGATCGAGATCGGCGGCCTTAGCGACCGGCCCGCCGGGTGCCGGCAGCGCTGCAAGCTGGCGCCGCGCCGTGATCCGCCCAGCCTCGACCACCAGCGTCTCGCCGGGCAGGACACGGCGAATGGCGGGAAAAATCGTCGCCGCTCCGGTGGTGAATTTGAGCTGCAACAACTCCGCCCGCCTGGCCGGGTCGATCGTGGCCTCGGCAAGCCCGGCCTTGAGGAGGGCTTGCGGCTCGGAGGCGAAGGCGAAGAACCGCGCCCCCTCGACGTAGTAGAGCGGCTTGATGCCGAAGGGATCGCGCGCCAGGATCAGCCGTCCGGCCGCGCGGTCGTGGAGCGCCAGCGCATACATGCCGCGCAGATGAGCGGCGAAATCGAGCCCATGGGCGGCGTGGAGAAAAAGGATCGGCTCACAATCGGAATGCGTGCGAAACGGCGCTTCCGGCATGGCGGCGCGCAGTTCGAGGTCGTTATAGATCTCGCCATTGACGATCAGCGCCGCCCCGGCGGGGCCGAAAAGCGGCTGATCGCCGGTGGTGAGATCGATGATCGAGAGCCGGCGATGCACCAGCCCGACATCCTCGGCGAGATGGTAGCCGCTGGCATCGGGGCCGCGATGGCGGAGCGCCGCGCCGAGCCGCTCCAGCGCGTCTCGCTCCGGTGGCCCACCCGTCCGCATCATGATCCCCGCCACACCGCACATAGTGCTCTTTGCTCTCCCGAGACGACACAACCGCGCGGTTTTAGACCGGCTTGCGCGGGATTGGCCAGGACGTGCTATTTCCCGGCCCCGTCATGCGGATCCTCTTCATCACCTCGAACCGGGTGGGCGACGCGGTGCTCTCGACCGGGCTGCTCGACCATTTGCTGCAGCGGTTTCCGGCCGCGCGCTTCACCATCGCCTGCGGCCCGGTCGCGGCCGAGCTGTTCGCGCGCATGCCGCGCGCCGAGCGGGTGATCGCCTTTGAAAAACGCCGCTTCGGGCTGCACTGGCTCGGGCTCTGGGGGCGCTGCGCCGGCCGGTTCTGGGATCTCGTCGTCGATAATCGCGGCTCGATGCTCGGCTTTTTCCTCCTCCACCGCCGCCAAGCCCGGCTGCGCCGGCGTCGGGGGCCGAAAATCGCCGAGATCGGCGCCATTCTCGGGCTCGACCCGCCGCCCTTGCCGGTGGTCTGGACGGCGCCCGAGGATCGCGCCATGGCCGCCCGGCTTCTCCCCTCCGGGCCGCCGATCATCGCACTCGGCCCGACCGCCAACTGGTCGGGAAAAATCTGGCCCGCCGAGCGTTTCGCCGAACTCTTCAGCGCTCTTTCCGAGAGCCTCTTGCCGGGGGCGCGCGCCGCCGTGTTCGCCGGCCCCGGCGCGGCCGAGCGGGCGATGGCCGCGCCCCTGCTCGCCCGGCTTCCCGGCGCGATCGATCTTTGCGGGCGGCTCACGCTCCATGAGGCGGCGGCCTGTCTCGGCCGCGCCGCCCTCTATATCGGCAATGATTCGGGGCTGATGCACCTCGCCGCCGCGGCCGGGACGCCGACCCTCGGCCTCTTTGGCCCGACGCAAGCGGCGGAATATGCCCCCGCCGGCCGCGTCGCGCGCGCCGTCGTGGCGTCCGGGCCGGATATGGCGGATTTGAGCGTGGCGGCCGCCTTGCGCGCGGCAACCGCACTGCTCGCCCAGGCGCAAGCGGCGTGAGTGGCGAGAACAGCCGACGCCGCGTGGCCCATGTCATGGCCGGTGCCGCGATGGGGGGGGCGGAGCTGTTTTTCGAGCGGCTCTGCATCGCCCAGGCCGCGGCGGGCGATCCGGTGCTGCCGATCATCAAGCGTGACGGCGCGCGCGCGGCGCGTCTGCGCGCCACCGGCCTCGCCCCGGTCGAACTCGGCTTCGGCCATTTCGCGCCCCTCACCCGCCCGCGCATCGCGCGGGCGCTCGCCCGCTTCGCGCCCCGCGTGGTGGTGAGCTGGATGAGCCGGGCGACGAGTTTCACCCCGCGCGGCGATTATGTTTTGCTCGGGCGGCTCGGCGGTTTCTATAATCTCGCCCATTTTCGCCACTGTGATCATCTGGTGGGCAATACCGCGGGGCTGGTGGCCTGGATGCGGGCGCAAGGCTGGCCGGCGTCGCGGACGCACTACCTGCCGAATTTCGTCAGCGACTATGCCGGCATGGGTGCGGCGGCGGATGGTGCCGGGGCTCGCCCGCTGCTGCTCGGCCTGGGCCGGCTGCACACCGAAAAAGGCTTCGACATCCTGCTCCGCGCCCTGCCCGATCTGCCCGGGGCGCGGCTTTTGCTGGCCGGCGATGGGCCGGAGCGCGCGGCGCTGATGCGGCTCGCCCACGCCCTCGGCATCGCCGATCGCGTCACCTTCGCGGGCTGGCGCCAGGATGTCGGGGCGCTGCTCGCGGCCGCCGATCTGCTGGTCTGCCCCTCGCGCTGCGAGCCGCTCGGCAATGTCATCCTGGAAGCCTGGTCGGCAGCCTGCCCGGTGGTCGCGAGCGCCGTCGAGGGGCCGCGCGAGTTGATCCGGGAGGGAGAAAACGGCCTGCTCGCCGCTCCGGAGAACCCGGCGGCGCTGGCGCGGGCGATTGCCACTGTGCTCGCCGATCCGGCCCGCGCCCGCGCCATGGCGGCATCTGGCCGGCGGCATTTTCTTGAGCGCTTCAGCGCCGCCGCCGTGCTCCGGCAATGGCGCGATTTTCTCGAAACGGTGGAACGATAGCGCATGACCCAGCACCGTCTGATCGCCGGCCTCGACCGCGCGGGGTTTTGCGCCGTCCTCGCGGTGCCGATCTTTCTCGTCCATGGCCGCGTGCTCGGCGAGGCGTTGATGGTGCTGCTGGCTTTGGGTTTCTTGCTGCGGGCGGCCTGGCTGCGCACCTGGTCCTGGTTGGCCACACCCTGGCTGGTGATCGGGCTTCTCTGGTGGGGCTGGATTTTTCTCTGCTCGCTGCCGCGGCCCGGCGCTGGCGGCCTGGCGGCGAGCGTGCAGGCTTTCGCCGCGCTCCGCTTCCTGATTTTTGTTGCCGCCCTCGAACATTGGCTGCTGCGCGAGGCGCTGGCGCGGCGCTGGCTGCAACGCGTGCTCGCACTCGCCGCGCTCTATATCGCGCTCCAGGCCCTGGTGCAGTTCGCCACGGGCAAAAACCTGTTTGGTGCGCCGCGCGGCGGCGATGGCGAGTTGACCGGCCCCTATCGCAAGCCGCGCGCCGGGGCGCAGTTTTCCCTGCTGCTTTATCCCGCGATGTTGCCGTTCCTGGCGCGTGGCCTGCGGGGTGCCTCTTTCATGCGCGGCGGAGCGGTCGCGCTGGGATTGGCGGGGATAGCGGTGATGGTGCTGATCGGCCAGCGCATGCCGCTCCTGCTCACGCTGTTCGGCCTCCTCGTCGCCGGCCTCTGGCTGCCCCGGTTGCGCATGTTCGTGCTCGCCGCGCTGCTCGCCGCCGCCGCGCTGATCGGCGCCTCCGCGATCATGGCACCTCCCACCTTCTACCGGCTGGTGACGAAATTCTCCGACCAAATGGCGCATTTCCCGGAAAGCCCGTACGGCGTCATCTATGCCCGCGCGCGCACCATGACGGTGGCAAATCCGCTCACCGGGCTGGGCTTTGATGGGTTTCGGCATTATTGCGGGGAACCACGCTATTTCCACGGTTGGCGCTGGCCCGCCGATCCCACCGACGATGGCGGCGGCATCGGCGGCTGCCAGTTGCACCCGCATAATTTTTATCTCGAAGCCGCGACGAACGGCGGACTGCCCGGGCTTTTGCTGTTTGCGGCACTTGCCGGTGCCTGGCTCATCACCCTCGGGCGCGGCCTCCGGCGCGATCCCGCGCCGCTCCGCGTCGGGCTTTTCGTCGCGGCGCTGATCTATCTCTGGCCGATCGCCTCGACCAGCGCTTTTACCTCGATGCCGCTTGCCGGGTTTTTCTTTGTTCAGCTCGGGCTTGGCCTGGCACTGGCGCGCGCGGCAAAAGAAAGCCCGGGGGAAGGTCTCCCCCGGGCCTGATGAAACGACGCCAGGACGTTCAGATCGCGAGCTGATCGCCGATCGGCAGGTTGCGGATGCGCTTGCCGGTCGCGGCGAAGATCGCATTGCAGAGCGCCGGCGCGAAGGGCGGTGTGCCCGGCTCGCCGACCCCGCTGGAGGGCGTGTCCCAGCCAGCCGGCACGATATAGACATTCGTCACCCGTGGCGCCTCGTCGATGCGCACGACCTGATAGTCGTTGAAGTTCGATTGCTGCACGACGCCGTTCTTGTAGGTGATCTCGCAATGTTTGGCGATACCGAGGCCCATGATCGCAGCCCCTTCGATCTGCGAGGTGATGCGTTCGGGGTTGACATGGAAGCCGCAATCGACGGCGGTATCGACGCGCGGGACCGAGATATTGCCCTTGCCATCGACGGCAACCTCGACGACGGTCGCGATGTAGCTCAGGAAGCTGCGCTGCACCGCGATACCCATGCCATGCCCGGCAGGGAGATCGCGGCCCCAGCCGGCTTTCTCGGCGACCAGTTCGACGACGCCGCGCAGGCGCCCGGTATCGATCGGATAGGTCTCGAAGGGATCGCCATAGTTCCACAGATCGACGGTGGTCTTGCGCGGATCGACGATGCGCGGGGCGCCGATCAATTCGAGCAGCATATCCTTCGGATCGCGCCCCGTCGCGTGCGCGAGTTCGGCCACGAAAGACTGCGTGGCGAAGGTGTTGGGCACGTTGCGCACCGAGCGGAACCAGCCGATGCGCGAATGCGCCGGCGCCTCGCAGACCTCGCAGCGGATATTCTCGATCGCGAAGGGCAGATCGACCTGGCCCATGCTGTATTCCAGCGGCTGCTGCATTTTCGGATCGGGCATGAAGGTGGAGAACAGCGAGGGCGCGGCGTTGCGATGGCGCCAGCCGATCACCTTGTTGTTGGCGTCCAGCGCCGCCTCGATCCGTTCCACCGCGACGGCATGGTAGAAATCGTGCTGGATGTCGTCTTCTCGCGTCCACTGCACGCGCACCGGCGCGTTCAGGGTTTTCGAGAGCAGGGCGGCCTCGAGCACGAAATCGCATTTCGACTTGCGCCCGAACGCGCCACCCAAGAGCGTCACGTTCACCTTCACTTTGTCGTAGGGAAGGCCAAGGGTTTTCATCAGATCGTCATGCGTGCCGCCGGGGCTCTGCACCGGCGCCCAGACCTCGCACATGCCGTCATGCACCCAAGCGGTGGCAGCGGGCGGCTCCATCGGGGCATGGGCGGATTGCGGGATGTAGTATTCGGCGGTGATGGTCTTGGCGGCGGCTTTCATCGCGCCGTCGATATCGCCGTCATTGCGCACCGTCTTGCCCGGCTTGCGCGCGTTCTCGAGCAGCATCTCGCGATAGCTGTCGGAATTATAGACGGCGTGTGGGCTGTCGGTCCAGGTGATCTTGAGCGCATCGCGGCCCTTAATGGCGACGCCCGTGTTGCGCGCGATCACCGCGACACCGCCCACTGGCTGGAATTTCGCCGGCCAGTCCCAGCCCTGGACCTCGACGACCTTCTCGACGCCCGGCACCTTCAGCGCCGCCGAGCCGTCGAAGGATTTGACCTTGGCGCCGAGCACCGGCGGGCGCGCGATCACCGCGTATTTCATCCCCGGCAAGCGGATATCGGCGCCATAGGTCGCGGTGCCGGTGGTGATGCCGAAGAGATCGACGATTGGCACCGAGCCGGTGCCGATATAGCGGAAGGAGTTGGTGTCCTTGAGGCGGATCTTGTCGGGTGCCGGGGTTGGCAGCGCGGCGGCCGCCTCGGCGAGGTCGCCAAAGCCGAGACGCCGGCCGGAATCGCGATGCACGACGGCATGATCGACGGCCTCGACGGAGCTGACATCGACGCCCCAGCGCTCGGCCGCGGCCATTTCCAGCATCAGGCGCGCGGCGGCACCGCATTGGCGCATCGGCTGGACGAAATGGCGCAGGCTGCGCGAGCCGTCGGTGTCCTGGTTGCCGTATTTCACCTCATCGCCGGGGGCCTGCACGACGCGGCAGCGGCTCCAATCGGCGCCCATTTCGTCGGCCACCACCATCGGCAGACTGGTTTTCGAGCCGGTACCCATCTCGGAGCGATGCGCAACGATGGTCACGGTGCCGTCCTTGGCGATGGCGACGAAGACGTGCGGGTCGCTCACCGTGCCATGCGGCATCAACCCGGCCCCGGTCGCCCAGGCGGCCATGGCGCGTTTGGGCAGATAGGTCGTGGCGACAATCAGGCTGCCGGAAGCGACCACGCCCTTGAGCAGGCCGCGACGGCTGACATTCTCCACGAGCGGCAGGGAATTCTTCTCGATATGTGTCATATCACACTCCCGTGGCTGCGGTGCGGATCGCCGATTCGATGCGCTGATAGCAACCGCAACGGCAGATATTACCGGCCATCGCCGTATGGATCTGGGCATCGGTCGGGTTCGGCGTCGTGGCAAGCAAGGCCGCCGCCTGCATGATCTGGCCGGCCTGGCAGAAGCCGCATTGCGGCACGTTCACGGCGCGCCAAGCGCGCTGCACCGGGTGGTTGCCGTGCGGGTCAAGCCCCTCGATGGTCACCACGTTCTTGCCCGCGGCGTCAGCGACCTGCACCGCGCAGGACCGCACCGCCTCACCGTTGAGATGCACCGTGCAGGCGCCGCAAAGCGCCTCGCCACAGCCATATTTGGTGCCGGGCAGACCGGCCTCGTCGCGCAGAAACCACAGCAGCGGCAGCGACGGATCACCGTCATAGCTGTGCTGCTGTCCGTTCACGCTGAGCGTGATCATGGAACTTCTCCTCGACACTGTGAAAAAATTTTCGGCCGTTGCCGGCCATCGATCCTCCCGGATCAAGTTTTCGTTTATGATGCGTCCATCCGCGGTAGGGAGACGCGAGACCCATCGGCGCGATATCTTGGGCGTGTGCCGCGGAAAACGGGAGCTTGCTAGATTTCCGCGGTCATGTCTCGCGTTCGGCGGTCTTCATCTCCTCCCCACAAATACTTGACGACAACGCCGGCGCGCTGTCAATCGGGGTTTTATCAAGAAGACAGTCGCGCGCAGCAGCGCCCCGCGCCAGACCGCAGAATTTCCGGTTATATATTTATGTATATTACGGCTCATCCTCTCCGGAACAGGTGAAAAACGATCCCGTTTCGCCGGCGATCGCTTTTTCGCCACGGGCTGGTCTTGGAAAGCCGGGCGCGTCATGAACGTAACTTGCCGGCAATGTTCGGCAACCCCCGATCCACCGGCACCAGCCTCCGGCTCAACGGCGCCCAGGCAAGCGGCGCCCAGGCGGGCAGCGTTACGGCGTGCCCGTGACATTGGCGATCAGCGGCAGCGAGACCATCGCCATGTCGTCCGCGCTGTCCTGGATATAGCCCACGCGAAACACGCCATTGATCGGGTGCTTGCCCGGCTTGGTCGCCGCCAGCCCGACCTCGAAGACCAGCGCGCCATCGACCAGGGTCGCGCTGAACATCTTGTGGTCGAAGGCAACCCCGTCGTCGAGGGAAGAAAGCTGGCCAACGTGGTTGTTATAGGCTTTGAGAATGCGGTAGCCCTCGCGCGGCCTGAGCGTCGCGCGGAGCACCGTATGGGCTCCGACCTTGGCGGTGACATCGCTGACCTCGATACTATAGGCGCCCGCCGGTTGAGCGGTTCCGGTCTCCGCCAGAGCCGGCGCGCCACCGGGGCCACCGAGCGTCGCCAGCGCGGCGGAGACGAGCAGGATAGCGCCAAGCCAGGGCAGGAATTGGGTCGGTCGCACGCGTCGCGGCATTGTCTCGTCCTGAAATTGTCGGGGAACGGCGTGATAAGGGCGGCCAACCGCCAGCACTGGCGGTTGGCCCCGGAAATTTCCCGCGCCGAAGCGCGGCTCGGTTGCTCAGCGAACGGCGAAGACCCAAACCACGCCGCCCTGGGGCACGTCCGCCTGCCAGCCGACCAGCTCGCTCAAAAGCTGCTCCTGGAACGCGGCATCGACGCCATAGCCCGACTGCACCGCGATATATTGCACGCCATTGACCGCGAAGGACGAGGGCGGGGCGATGATCCCCGAATTGGTCTTGAAGTGCCAAAGTTCCTCGCCGGTCGAGGCATTATAGGCGCGGAATTCGCGGTCGTTGGTGCCGCCGCCGAACACCAGATTGCCCCCCGTGGTCAGCAGCGAACCCCACATCATCGAGCGGGAATAGAGCTGCCGCCAGCCGGGCGCGCCGGTGTTCACGTCATAGGTCTTGATCTCGCCATAGAACCCGGCCTTGGTATCGACGCTGAAGTGGAAATCCGGCACCGCGACACCCGTCCACCACTGGCCGGGAACGCGCTCCTCGACCTTGCCCTCGAACTTGTTGCAGTGGTTCTCGTTGGCCGGGATATAGACCATGCCGGTCTTCGGGCTGTAGGATTCATAGGGCCAGTCCTTGCCGCCCCAGAGGCCGGGGCAGAACTGCGCCATCTTGCCGGTCCCCGGCTTGTGGTCCATGTCGATGACCGGGCGGCCGGTCGTGGCGTCGATGCTCTTGAAGACATTCTGCGGCACATAGGCGACGGCGTTGAGATATTTGATGCCGCCATTGGGCTCGCGCTCAAGCCAATAGAGATAGCCATTGCGCTGCGGCGTGAGCAGACCGGGGATGGTCGTGCCATTATGCTGGAAATCGACCAGCATCGGCGCGTTCATCGCATCCCAGTCCCAGTCCTCGTTCTGCTGATACTGGAAATGGCCGATGAGCTTGCCGCTGTCGCCATCGAGCGCCAGCGTCGAGGAGGTATAGAGATTATCGCCCGGCCGCTGGTCGCCGAACCAGGGCGAGCCGTTGCCGGTGCCCCAATAGACGGTGTTCGACGCGACATCATAATTGCCGGTCATCCAGGTGCTCGCCCCACCGGTCTTCCAGGTGTCGGGCTTCTGCCAGGTATCGCTGCCGGGCTCGCCGGGCGCCGGGATCGAGTAGGTCTTCCAGGCCGATTTGCCGGTTTCGGCGTCGAACGCCTCGACGAAGCCGCGCACGCCGAACTCGCCGCCGGCGACACCGACCAGGATCTTGCCCTTCACCACGAGGGGCGCCATGGTCATGTAATAGCCGTCCTTCCAGTCCCCGACCTTGGTCTCCCAGACCACCTTGCCGGTGCGCGCATCGAGCGCCACGAGCACGGCATCGAGACCGGCGAGATAGACCTTGTCGCCATAGAGGGCGACGCCGCGATTGGTGTTGTGCAGCGCGCTGAAACCCTCGGGCAGCTTGCGCTTGTAGCGCCACAGGAGGTCGCCGCTCGCCGCGTCCAGCGCCATCACCTGGGCATAGGGCGTGCTGACGAACATCACCCCGTTATTGACGATCGGCGGGGCCTCGTGCCCGGAATCAACGCCGGTCGCGACACTCCAGACCGGCACCAGATTCCTGACATTGCTGGTGTTGATCTGGTCCAGCGGGCTGTAGCTCCAGCCCTTATAGGTGCCGCGCGTCATCAGCCAGTTTTCCGGCTCCGGATTATCGAGGCGGGAATCGGTCACCGGTGCGTAGTCCGCGCTGTGGGCGGCGCCCACCAGACCGGCCGCCAGCAAGGCGGCCAGGCATGTGCCACTCAGCAATCCACGCATGATTTCTCTCCCATGTTGGTTATATTGTTACTATATCACATCGAACGAGCGTACGCAACGAAATGCCGCCGCCTCACATCATCTCCCCGCCGACATGGCGGGTGAATTTGTCGGCGACCACCAGGACGTCATCAGCGCGCTTGAGCGGCAATGCCGCGAGCGCGTGCGGCGCTGGCCCGAACACCAGTTTCGCGCCATCGCGCAAATCGTAGGTCGAACCATGACACGAACAGACCGCCATCTTCTGCTCGTCCGACCACGCATTCACCGGGCAGGCCTGATGGGTGCAAACGCCGGAATAGGCGACAACGCCATCCGTCGCCCGCGCCAGCGTCTCGGGGGCGAGCTGTGCCGGGTCGAAACGCGCGACGATCAGCAAATTGAGCCGCGAGCCCTCACGCAGCACGCCCTCCGGGCTCGCCGGATAGGCCTGGGCCTGTGGGCCGCCGAGCGGCAGGTCATCGGGCTTGATCGCCGTGCCCTTCTTGGGCCCGGTGAGAAACACCAGCCGATCGCCCGGCTGCGGCGGCATCTCGCTCGGATCCTCGGCGCGCGCGCCCGGGGCGAGACCGGTGGCGAGACCCGCGGCGAGCGCCAAGCCTCCTCCGACCATGCGCCGCCGCCGCCATTTCATGTTCCACACCCGACACCCGTCACGTTCCGTCACGCCTTAACTCCCCGATCTGCGGCCGCAAGCAGGGAAGACTTTCTTGCCGCGCACGGCAAAAAGCCAACCACCACCCGCGGATTTTGCAAATACCGCGACCGCGCCACGGATATCGCCCCGCTCAGCGGGATCCGGCAGCCACGAACGCATGTTCACCGACGTCTTTTTTCCCCACCACATCCGATCTTTATCCAGGCATTGCTTGCCTGTTTCGCCGCTGTTCTCGCCCGGCTGACCTGATATGGCAGAAGGCTAGCCGATCATCCGATAGCTGTCCAGCACCATTCGATGAATTTATTTCAGAGCCCGAAATAAAATCCGCGTCTTCCCGCCAGCCTCCCGGGATTTTCTGGTGCGGCGCAAAACAGGACAGACTCGTTGCTTTGTCTTGTTATGTTTTATTGGGTATTACGGCGGTGGGAAGGGGAGCGCCGGTGACAGCACCGCCGGCCCAGCGGGCAATAGCGCGGGCAGTAGCAGACCGAGCAGCAACCATACCAGGAATACCATTCGCCTCACTTAGCCGCTTGCGCGCATCGGCGTGGATCGTGCAGGAAAGCGATGTGACCCGTCAGACCCTTGCCCCGCGGCGCCCGCCCCTTTCCTTCCGGCCACCCGGCGGATGAGCATCGCGCGGATTCCTGCCTTTGCCTTCTCCGGGATCGAGGCGCAGCCGGTCGAGGTGCAGGTGCAGATTGCCCCCGGCTTGCCCGCCTTCCTGGTGGTCGGCCTGCCCGACAAGGCGGTGGGCGAAGCGCGCGAGCGCGTGCGCGCCGCACTCACTGCTATGGGTTTGGCACTGCCGCCCAAGCGCGTGCTGGTCAATCTCGCCCCCGCCGATGTCCTGAAGGAGGGCAGCCATTTCGATCTGCCGATCGCGCTCGGCGTGCTCGCCGCGATGGAGGTGCTGCCGGCCGAGGAGATGGCGCAGTTCGCGGCACTCGGCGAACTCTCGCTCGATGGCCGGCTGACCCCGGTGGCCGGCGTGCTGCCAGCGGCGATCGGGGCGGCGGCGCGCGATCTCGGCCTGATCTGCCCGGCCGAGCAGGGCGGCGAGGCAGCCTGGGCGGGGCGCGTCGAGATTCTCGCCGCCCCCGACCTGCTCTCGCTGATCAACCATTTCCGCGGCAGCCAGATGCTGAGCCCGCCCGAGCCGGCAATGCCGGCGATGGCCGCGAGCGGGGTCGATCTCGCCGAGGTCAAGGGCATGGAGAGCGCCAAGCGGGCGCTCGAGATCGCCGCGGCGGGCAGCCACAATCTCCTGCTCATCGGCCCGCCGGGCGCCGGCAAATCGATGCTCGCCGCCCGCCTGCCCGGCCTCCTGCCCGATCTCACCCCGGAAGAGGCGCTCGAGGTCAGCATGATCCACTCGGTCGCCGGCATGCTGGCCGAAGGTCGTCTGCTGATGCGTCCGCCTTATCGCGAGCCGCACCATTCGGCCTCGATGGCGGCGCTCACCGGCGGCGGCCAGCGCGCCAAGCCCGGCGAGGTCTCGCTCGCCCATCGTGGTGTGCTGTTTCTCGACGAGTTGCCGGAATTTCCCCGCCCGGCGCTGGAGGCGCTGCGCCAGCCGATGGAGGCCGGGCGCACCACGGTCTCGCGCGCCAGCGCGCACATCACCTATCCCGCGCGGTTTCAGTTCGTCGCCGCGATGAATCCCTGCCGCTGCGGTCATCTCGGCGATACCGTGCGGGAATGCCCCCGCGCTCCGCGCTGCGGCGAGGAATACCAGAACCGCATCAGCGGCCCGTTGCTCGACCGCATCGACCTCACGGTCGCGGTGCAGCCGGTCTCCCCGGCCGAACTTTCGCGCGCGGCAGCGGGCGAATCTTCCGTCCTCGTCGCCGCGCGCATCGCTGCCGCCCGCGCCCGTCAGCGCGCCCGCGCCGGCACCCTGAACGCCGAAGCCGAACCTGGAGCGATCGCTCTGACCGCCGAGGCACAGAGCTTTGCCGAACAGGCCGCTGAACGGCTCAAACTCTCGGCCCGCGGCTTCACCCGTATCCTCCGCGTCGGACGTAGCATCGCCGATCTCGCGGCCGCCGAAACCGTCCAACGCGGCCATATCGCCGAGGCTCTTGCCTTCCGCCACCGCATCCCCGGCCGCAGCTGACCCGGGGCCAAGGGGAAGGGGCGACGCCGCGTGGTCCCGCGCCACAGAAAGCGCGCTGGGTTGGTGGGCGGCGGCGCGCCAAATGAAGAATGATACCAACGGTCATTCTGTATGGCCGCTCGTATGAGAGACCTAAGCTCGACTTTCCGCATTTTCGGAGAAAACACCGATCTATCAATAAGTTAGACCGCGAAAGCCATTTGGCTAACATTCTGATTCTATTGATGTTTTCCTAAAAATGCGGAAAATCGAGCTAAGGATCTGTCGATAAATAATTACTGCATGGTAATTACCAGGCCAGGGGCTTCGCCCCTCGCCGGGATATAGCTATCGCCAAATCAGCTCCCATTTTGAAACCACTCACGGCCGCGTGATGAGTGAAGGTGGGGGCGACGGGTTGGCTGCCTGCGTTCGTGCGTCTGCGGGTCTGGTCGATCCGGTTTATGAGGCGCTGGGTCATCGCCCCGCATCATCGCCTGCCGGAGCCGGGCCAGCAATTTCGGCGAGGGCTAGCGCTGGCCGGAGAGGACGAGGGACAGATGGCCGTGCGCCATCCTGGCACGGGCGGCGAACTGGCGGGTCCAGGGCAGCGCCCTGGTCTTATTTCGGCGCGATAATTTCTCCACAAGCCCTAATTCGCGCGCGAGGCGCCGCCGCCGATGGCCTGCAGAGCCACGGGCAGGGCGTGTGCGGCCGCGATTTCCTTCGAGATTTGCGGCAGATCGGCGACCCCGCGCACCGGTTTTTCGGTCAGCACACGAAACATCTCGGCCAGCGGCCCGGCAGGAAAGCGCGGCATAAAGCCGCGGGCGAGATCGCCAAGCGTCGCCTCGTCGCCGGCTTCCGCGGCGGCGCTGGCGAGGCGCAGCACGAGGCGGCTCTGGCCTTCGGTAAGCGGGCCATCGCTCGGCAAGGTTTCATCGACATAGGCGGCGAGCGCCTTCTCCGCCGCGGGCCAGTCATGCGCGGCCTCCAGCAGGGCGGCGCGGGTTTCGTCGGCCGCGGCGCCGTGCTGATCGGCGAGCAGCGCCATGGCCCGCGCGAGATCCCCCGTGCCGGCCGCCGCTCGCGCCGCCAGCTGGGCGCGCGCGGCGATCAAAGCGGAAGAGAGACCCTCGCCAGCGGAGGCGTCGAGCGCCGCCTCAACCCCGGTGAAGTCGTGCTCGTCGAGCCGGAGCGCGGCAAGACGGGCGCCAAACTCCGCCCGCGCTGTTGGGGTGGGGGCGTTCAGCATCAGCTTGTCGAAGACCGGTTCCGCCTGGCCAGGCAGATCGAGCGCGCTCAACTGATCGGCAAAATGGGCGATCAGCGCTTCGCCGGCCGGGCCCTCGGGCAGCAGGTCAGTATTTTCCTCGACCAGCGTCACCAGATCGAGGGGCGAGAGCGTTGCGCCGGCATCATCGCGCAACAGGGCGGCGAAAATACCAGCGAGATGGGCATGAATGCGGGGTTTGTCGGCAGGAAAAATAGTCTCGCTTTCGCGCAGGAGGGCGAGCGCCTGACGCCACTCCCCGGCCTGCTGGCGGAGATCGGCGAGGTGCAGGCGCGCCGCCACCTCGTGCTCATCGCCGCGCCAGGCATAGAGCAGCTTGTCCTCGGCAGCGGCGGCCTGGGCCGCGCTCAACACACCGGTCGCGCGCCGCAATTCAACCGCCAGCACGGCCGCGCGGGCATGCACCCGGCGATCGCGCGCCCCGCTCAACTGGTCGTAGATGGCCAGCGCCGCCTTGGCGTCACCCTGTTTTTCCGCGAGCATGCCGCGGGCGAGCGCAACCCCGTCGTCGTCCCCGGCGTGCGCGAGCAGCGCCGCCGCCGCTGTCGTCTGGCCACCGAGTACCATGGTTTCGGCCGCCAGCGGCAGCAATTTCCGCCGCAGTGCCGTGGGGTAGGAAAGGATCAGCGGCGCGACGGTGGCGAGGCTCGCGGCCGCGGTCGGGTCGCCCTCGCCGAGCATCGCGCGGCGCACGGCGCGCCACAGTGTCACCTCGTCGCTGCCCGCAAGCCGCGGATCATCGATCCCCGCCGCCTCGGCGGGGCGATCGGCGACCAGGGCGGCGATGGAGGCAAGCCCGATCGTCGTCGGTTCCTCCGCCGCGCGGGGATCCTCGGCGATGGTGAGGTTCATGACCGCCTGGGCCTCGACCCCGAGGCCGAGTGCGATCATTGTTGCCGCGACATCACGCCGCGGCGCGGCGCGCTGCCGCTCTGGTACCGAGGCCGCGGCATCGGTTGCCGCCTGCAGGCGCTGAAACAGCGCGGCGCGTGGCAGGTCGGGGAAATCGAAGCGTCGGGTCAGGGCATCGGCATTCGCCAACGCGGTCGCCTCCGGCAGGATCGGTGAAACCGCAAGGCCGGGCCGCCCGCCATCGACGCCGAGGACGAAGCCTTTCATGTCCACTTCCAGCACCGGCCGATCGGACAGCGCCTCGACCGCAACGCCCATCCAGCTTGGCAGCAAGGTGAATTCCGGCGCATGCCGGGCGACCGCCACGCCCTGGCCAAATACGTGCTGCGTGCCGACCAGAAGCGTGCTGCCGGTCTCGGGATCGGTCAGCGGCACGATTTTCGCTGCCGCCTGCGCCGGCAGAACGACGGTGACACCGTCCCCTGTCGCCGCGTTGCGGGTCGCCGGGTTGATCGGGGCGAGCGCTGGCGGCCGCACGGTCTCCACCACCATCCAGCCCGCGCCCGTGCGCTGCAAGGCGAGCGCCGCCTCGGGCGCGAGCGGCAGGCGCAGCAAGGTGCCGGTCGGCAATTCCCTGACCACCGCATGACCGAAAAACGCATCACCCTGCAAGGCGGCAAGATCGATAGGCCGGACCTCATCGAAGACCACCAGCGCCTCGTTGCCCCGACGGAACGCCGCCGCCCCGGTGACGGGGCCAAACGGCAGGAGAATGCCGGCGCCACCCCATTCGGCCGGAGGCGTGATCCGCTTGGCGGCCAGATTGAGCGGCGCCTCGCCGCTGGGCGGCGCCATGGCCTGAGCCGCGGGCAGTGCCGCGAAGGATTGCGGCTCCCGGGCCGCCTCGCGGGCGTCCGCCGCTGGCCCGACGGGAGATTCGCTCGCTGGGGTGTCGCGGGGCTTGGCGAGATCGCCGAGGAGATCGGCGGGCGAGGCATCGGCGCGGGTCAGTTGCGGCGGCGGCGCGGGCGTCACGCTGAGCGGTGACGGCGGCGCCGTCGCGGCCAGAAGTGGGGCTTGCGGCACCTGCGCTGGCTCGGATTTGAATTTTATCGCCCGGCCTCGATGCGCCGACCGTGAATGTGCCGCGGCCCGCCGCTGGGCCTGGGGCGCGGGCACAGCGGCGGTGGTCGCGGCGGCGGGAATGGCGATCGTCGCGGGGTGTTTGGCGTCCGGCGGGTCGGTGACATCGACGGCGAGCCGCGTGCCAAGCCGTGTCACCCGGATCGCCGCCCCCGGTGCCAACGCGATCCGCGCCTCGCCCAGCCCGCCCTCGATGGCGCGCACATTGCGCGGCGGCGTGCCAGAAAAATTCACGCGATCGGTCGGGGGCAGATGCAGGATCAACTGATCGCCCTGGCGTTCCAGGTGCCAGACCGGGGTTTCCGGGAAATCGAGCACGAGACGGCCGAAGCCGGCATGCTCGCCGACCCGCACCGGCACATCAACCGCGCTCTCTGCCGCCGCGGTGCCATGCCAGGCGAGAAAGGCGAGACCGGCGGCGAGGGAAAGACGCATCATTCCAACTCCGCGAGAAGGCGGTCGATCTCGGATTGCGCCATGGCGAGACCCGGCAATTGCGGGCCGTTCAGCAAATCGGCCCCGCCGGCGGCAGCGGGTGCCATGGCGGCAGGCGGACGGCGCCGGGCCCGCGGGCCCGGGGCAAATGTCGAGATGATCTGCGCCACCTTGGCCTCGATCCGCTTCAGCGTCTGCACCACCTTGGTGATCCGCTGCCCGGTGATGTCCTGGAAGCCGCAGGCCTCGTAGATGCGCGTGGTCGCCTCCTGGATCTGGCCGGCACAGGGCTCGCCGACGCCCGCCGCGACCTGATCGAGCGCCTCGCAGGTCTCGAGGATGACCTCGGTCGCGAGCGCGGTATGAGCGACAATGGCGTCGAGTTCGTCGGTCGCCGACGGGATGTGGCTGGCGTTGATGTCATCGACCCGCAGCGCCTCGATCTCCGTCTTGGCCGCGGCGATCACCCCGGCCAGCGCCTCGATCTCGCGCAGCAGCGAGACCTCGCGCATCAGAAGATCGTTCGGCACGGCGCCGAGCACCGCCTGCGCGATATCCGCCACCATGCCGGGCGGGCTGGTGCGATAGTGGGCGCGGATGGCCGCGAGTTTCGCGCTAAGACTGGCGCTGTCGCGGGCGAGCTTAGGCATGCCCAAGCACCTTCTCGATTTTTTCCTTGAGGGTTTCCGCGTTGAACGGCTTGACAATGTAGTTCGACACCCCGGCCTGGCGCGCCGCCACGACGTTTTCCGCCTTGCTCTCGGCAGTGATCATGATGAAGGGCGTCGCCTTGAGCCGGGCATCGGCCCGCACCTCCTGCAAAAGCTGCAAACCGGTCATCGGTTCCATGTTCCAGTCGCTGATCACCAGACCAAAATTGCCGGTGCGCAGTTTGGCCAGGGCCTCGGCGCCATCCGTCGCCTCATCGACATTGTTGAAATCGATCTGTTTCAGCAGATTGCGGATGATACGCAGCATCGTTTTGTAGTCATCCACGATCAACACATTCATCGCCCTGTCGATCGCCATCCCTGGTCCCTTTCACGAAAAACCCGTCCTGCGAAGATCACGAGGTCAGCCGCCGCCGGTTTCATGGGTGCGCATCGCCGCGAGCTGGGTGGTGATCTGGCGTGCCTTTTCCGGCTGCATGGCAGCCAGAATGGCCGCGGCCTTGGCCTCCTTCATGCGGTCCACCACCGGGAGCACAACATTCATGTCGAGATCATTAAAGATCGTCGCGGCGTCACGCGGGCGCATGGTCTCGTAGAGCTTGACGAGGCCGGCCCAGCTCGATTCCTGGTGCTGCTTGCGTTCGGCGTCGAGCGCGATCAACCGTTGTTCCAGCGTCTTCAGCTCATCGACACGCCCGGCGATGCGCCGCTCCGCCGCATCGAGTGCGGCTTCGCGCGCCGCCAGCGCCGCCTCGCGCTGGTCGAGGATTTTCTTGCGCTGGCGAAGATCGAGCAACAGCGCGCGCTCGGCGGCACTCACCGGCGGTTCGGCGGGGACCGTCACCTTGGTCGCACCCTCACTTTCCACGGCCTGCGGCGCGCCGGGCGTGGTGGCGCTGGGCGCGCCGGCCGGACCGGGCGGTGTGGCGGCGTGGGCGGCGGTGACGACGCTCTGCTCGACCGCACTCAGCGCCCGTTGCTCGGCGCTCGGCAGCAGCGCCGCGCGGACCAGGCCGGTGGTCTTGACCAACAACAACAGCAGCATCGCCGCGATCGTCAGCGGCAGCAGCCGTGGTGCGGGAATGCGCAAATCCGGGCGTTTCATCATCGCACCATCCGCAGCGCTTTCATCAGATCGCGTTCCGCCTGGCTGCGCGCCCGTGGGGCCTCGCCGGCCTCCGGCTGAGGGGCGAACACCATCGGGCCCGACGCGGTTTCGGCGCCGGCCATGCGCCCGCTTCGCGTGCCACGGTCAAGCCGGTCGGCGAGTTTTTCGCCGCGCTCGATCAGATAGCGGAGATCCTCGCGCAATTCCTGCCCACTCTCGAGATGACGCGCGATCTGACGGCCAGCGCCATCTGACATCTCGCGCAGCCGCTCGATCCCGGCCTCGGCAAGCCGCGTGCTATCGTTGAAGCCGCTAATCAATGCTTCCAACGCGGCGCGGTCGCGCTTCAGAACGCCGAGCGCCCGCTCGAGGCGGAGCGCGTGGAACAGCGTCGCGGCCAGCAGGACGACGAGGGCGATTTCAAGCAGCCATTCCATGCCGTTCATCGTGCCCCCGGCGGGCCGTGCGGCAGATCGTTCTCGATCCGCACTGCGACGCGGTTCTTGCGTCGCCCGACCCGGCCCTCGAACAACGCCCGGCCGCCGCAGCGCAACTGCACCGGCGCGCCGGGCAGGACATTGAGCGTCATCTTGCTGCCCGGCTGCAGGGCCAAGACGTCGGAGAGCTGCATGACCTGCTCGTCGAGCACCGCCTCGAGTTCGACCTCGGTGTTCCACAACTCCTCGGCGAGGTGGGTCTCCCAAATCGAGTCGCGGCCGAACTTCTCGCCCATGAATTGCTGCAGCAGCAATTCCCGCACAGGTTCCAGCGTGGCATAGGGCAACAATAGCTCCATGCGGCCGCCGCGATCCTCCATATCAACGCGCAGCCGCGCCAGCACGGTCGCGTTCGACAGTCGGCTGATGGTGGCGAAGCGCGGATTGACCTCGAGCCGCTCGAAGCGGAAGGTCACCGGGCAGAGCGGATCGAAGCTCGCCGAAAGATCGGCGAGCACGACATGGATTAGCCGCTCGACCAGGGTGCGCTCGATGGTGGTGTAGGGCCGTCCCTCGATGCGCATCGCCGCGGTGCCGCGCCGGCCGCCGAGCAAAACATCGACGATCGAATAGATCATCGCCGAATCGATCACCATCAGCCCGTAATTATCCCATTCATCCGCCTTGAACACGGCGAGCATCGCCGGCAGCGGGATCGAGTTGAGATAGTCACCGAAGCGCAGCGAAAGGATGTTGTCGATGCTGACCTCGACATTGTCGCTGGTGAAATTGCGGAGCGAGGTTGACATGATGCGCACGAGGCGATCGAAAACGATCTCGAGCATCGGCAGGCGCTCGTAGGAGACCAGCCCCGAACTGATGATGCGCTGGATGCCCGAGCGCGCCTCATCGCCAGTGCCGCTACCGTCGTCGAAGCCGAGCAGGCTGTCGATCTCCGCCTGGTTGAGAACGCGGGTGCCCTCCACCCCGCTTTCGGTGGCGGCACCCCAGGCGGCGGCGAGTTCGTCCTCGCTCGGGTCGGCGCCGCTCATTGCACCAGCATCTCCACGAACAGGATATCGACCACCCGCGCCGGCTGGGCGGCGATGTTGGCGCGCGCGATCAGCTCCTCGCGCAGGCGATAGGTGCCGGTCGCGCCGCGCAGCTCCTCGGGGTGCATCTCGCGCAGATAGGTTTGGAAAAGATCAAGCAGGCGCGGCATCGCCGCCGTGACGATCGGCTGATCGGAGGCCTTGGCGAGTTCCAGCCGCATCTTGAGCTTGACAAAGCTCTGCCGCCGCCCGCCGGTATCGAGGTTGGTGATGATTTCCGGGATATCGGCATAGATCGGCGGGGCGATGACCGGCGCCGCGGCCACACCCCCCGGTGCCTCGTGATGCAGGCCCAGCAGACGCGGCAGGATGCCGGTGAGCCACAGCCCCGCGCCGGCGCCGGCCAGCAGTAGCGGCACCGCGAGCAGGATCAGCTTCTTGCGCCCACCGCCCGCTTCTGGCGCGGCGGGCATGTCTTCCGCAGTGGTGGCGACCGCCTTGCTCATCGACCCCTCAATCTCCCGCGCGGCGCGTTTCCCGCGCCCCGCGGGGGATTGTGCCGCGAAGCGATTAACGAAGCCTTGCCAAAATCGACCCGGCAGCTTCTGCCGAGGACCGATGTCGTAGCGGCAGGGCGTGCCGGCGGTGCCCGCGGCGGGCCCCCAGGTGCGGCTCAAAACGGCGGATTTCCGCCCCCGGCGCGAGGCGGGGGGACTGGCACGGGGTTTGCTGAACTTGGCATCGGGGTTGCCCGGGGAGATCGGGAGCCCGGACCATCCGGCCATGACAATGGGCCAGACACGAGGCGGACGAGAGAGCATGCAGAATCCCACCACCATCGCGCTATCCCGTGTGGTCGCGCAGCAGCGGCTGATCGATATCACCGCCAACAACATCGCCAATAGCGGCACCGCCGGCTACAAGGCCGAGCGCATGATGTTCGGCGACTGGCTGAGCCGCCAGACCCACACCACCGCGCCCAGCGGCGGGCAGAGCATCACCTATACCGAGGACAAGGCGGTCTATCGCGACAATCGCGAGGGCGCGCTCTCGCGCACCAACAACCCGCTCGATCTCGCGATCAAGGGCGACGGCTATTTCACGGTGAACACCGCGAACGGCCCCCGCCTCACCCGTGGCGGGCATTTCAGTCTGAATGCCACCGGCAACATCGTCGATGCCGAGGGCAATCCGCTGCTCGACAATGGCGGCCAGCCGCTCCAGCTTTCGCCGACCGACGCCACCATCACGGTCGCCGGCGACGGCACGATGAGCAGCGAGAATGGCCAGATCGGCCAGATCGGTATCGTTACGCCCAATGATCCAACGGCCCTGCTCGCCGAGGGCAATCAGCTCTTCCGCTCAACCGGCGCCACCAGCCCGGTCGCTGCACCCGCGGTCATCCAGGGCATGATCGAGCAGAGCAATGTTCAACCCGTTCTTGAACTCACCGCCATGATGGACCAGTCGCGCGAGTTCGAATTCGCCACGCAGTTCATCCAGGAGGAAGACAACCGGCAGATGAATTCGATCGACAAGATCATGACCCCAGCCTGATCCGCCCGACCGAATATAGCTGACCGGATATAAAGGAGCGCCCCTTCCATGATGCGTTCGCTCGACATCGCCGCCACCGGCATGCAGGCGCAACAGACCAATGTCGAAGTCATTTCCAACAACATCGCCAACATGACGACCACCGGCTACAAGCGCCAGCGCGCCCAGTTCCAGGATCTGATCTATCAGGATCTGCGCCGCGTCGGCTCCTACACCTCCGATACCGGCACCATCCTGCCCGCCGGCATCCAGGTCGGGCTCGGCGTGCAGACCTCGGCGATCGGGCGCAACAACGAACAGGGCAATCTGCAACAGACCAACAACACTTTTGATCTCGCCCTGCAAGGCAATGGCTATTTCCAGATCCAGCTCCCCTCGGGCCAGATCTCCTATACCCGGGACGGCACGTTCAGCCTCTCGCCGACGGGGGAAATCGTCTCGGCCGATGGCTATGTGGTGATGCCCGGCATCACCATTCCCAACAACGCGACCAACGTCACCGTCAACAATGTCGGACAGGTGCAGGTGATGCTGCCCGGCCAGACCCAGCCGCAGACCGTGGGCCAGTTGCAGATCGTGCTGTTTCCCAACCCCGAGGGTCTCGACGCGCAGGGGGGGAATCTCTTTGTCCAGACCGCGGCCTCGGGCAATCCCATCCCCGGCGTGCCGGGCTCGCCCGGCTACGCCACCGTCCAGCAGGGGTTTCTCGAGGTCTCCAACGTCAACGTCGTCTCCGAAATCACCGATCTGATCACCGCCCAGCGCGCCTACGAAATGAATAGCCGGGTGATCACCACGTCCGACCAGATGCTCTCCACCCTCACCAATTTGCGCTGAGGTTGATGATGCGCGCGCCCCGTCTCGCCTCCCTGCTGCTCGCGACAAGCTTGCTCCCATCCCTCGCCGCGGCCGCGACGCTGCGCGGCATGGTCTCGCTCAGCGACGGCGTGGTGCGACTTGCGGACCTGTTCGACGACGCCGGGCCAAATGCCGAGCGTGTGCTCGGCCCGGCGCCCCCACCGGGGGGGCGGATTACCGTGCCCGCCCGGCAGCTCGCGGCCATCGCCCGCCAATATGGCGTGGCGTGGCAGCCCCTCTCCGCCGACGACGAGGTGGTGCTCGAACGCCCGGCGCGCTCGCTGGCCCGCACCGAAATCATCGATGCCCTGCGCGGCGCTCTCATTGAGGCCGGGGCCGGCGCGGATTGCGCGGTGGCGCTCAACAATTTCGTCACCCCCGCGGTCGCCACCGACACCAACATCCACCCGATGGTCGAGCAGATCGATTTCGACGCCGCGACCAGCCATTTCACCGCGACCATCGGCCTCGCCACAGCGGGCCAGGCGCCGCAGCACGTGCGCGTCTCGGGCCATGCCTGGCCAATGGTCGATGTCCCGGTCGCGGCCGCGCGCATCACCCCCGGCGCCCCGATCCACGCGAGCGATCTCCGCATCCAGCGCATGCGCGCCGATCAGCTCCACGGCGATGTCGTGCGTGATCCCGCCGAAGCCGATGGGATGATGCTCCACCACACCGTGCTCGGCGGCCAGCCCCTGCTCCGCTCCGACCTGATCCGCCCGCCGCTGGTGGCGCGCGGGGCGCCGGTGCGCATGACGCTTGATCAGCCGGGGATCTCGCTCACGCTCCAGGGCCAGGCCCTGCAGGACGGCGGCATGGGCGCGGTGGTGCGGGTGCTGAACCCGAGTTCAAGCGCCGTGCTCGACGCCGAGGTGACGGGGCCGCAAACCGTCCGCGTGACGCCGGGCAGCCTGCCCGAGACCGGCCCGCAGCCGCCTGGCATGATGGCTGCCGGAGCCGCGCCATGAAAAGCCGGCTCCTGCCCTTGGCGCTGGCGGCGCTGCTGCCCGGCTGCGGCGTGCTCGCCAACCTGGCCGAGGTCGGCAAACCACCGCCGGTCTCGGCCTCCACCGACCCCACCCTTGATCCGAACTGGCGGCCGATGACCATGCCGACGCCCGCGCCGCAGCCGCCACCGCCGGTCGCGAACAGCCTCTGGCGCCCCGGCTCGCGCGCCTTCTTCAAGGACGAGCGCGCCGCCAAGGTCGGCGACCTCGTCACCATCGTCGTCAGCATGAACGACGGCGCGACCATGAACGATAACACCATGGAAATGCGCACCGATAACGAGACCATGGGCCTGCCTGGATTTTTCGGCCTCGGCGCGGTCCTGCCGAGCTTCCTGAAATCCTCCAATCCCGCCAATCTCGTCAACATGAACAGCGGCACCAACCTCAACACCATCGGCCAGATCCAGCGCAACGAGGTCGTCACCGTGCGCCTCGCCGCCGAGGTCACGCAGGTGCTGCCGAACGGCAACCTCGTCGTCACGGCACGCCAGGAAATGCTGGTGAACGCCGAACTCCGCCAGGTGAAGGTCACCGGCGTGATCCGCCCCGAGGATATCGCCAGCGACAATACCGTGCCCCATGACCGCATCGCGGAAGCACGGATCACCTATTCCGGCCGCGGGCAGCTCACCGAGGTCAACGAGCCGCGCTGGGGACAGCAAATGCTCGACGTCCTGCTGCCCTTCTGAGCCAAAACGGCCCGGCGCCAAAACGGCGCCGTCGGAGAAGCCGGGAAGACCAGACAAGGCCAGGGCACTGCCCTGGACCCGCTGGGGCCTGAGGCCCCAGACCCCCATCCTGGAGAAGGTGGGTCGCAGGGGGGCGCGAAAATGCGTTTGCCGCCCGCGAGTCACGCCCCCCTGCGACCCACCTCCCTTCGGGACAGGGTCCAGGGGCTTCTGTCCCTGGCGGGGTCGAGGGGCGGAGCCCCTCGCCTTGGCCTTGCCTATGCCAGCGCCTCGGCCGCGGCAAGGGGTGGGGCGGCGGCGTAGTAGAAGAAATCGCCGCTCCAAAGGCTCACTTCGAGCAGGCCGGGACCGGCCAGGGCGAGCGTTGCCTCGCCCGTGGTCCAGCGCCAGGTTGCCGTGCCCGCCTGCTCGATCGGGTGCCAACCGGCACGCAGCGCCGCGTCGTCGAGCGCGATCTCGGCGATGCCCTCGCGATGGCGCTGGCGGAGGCGATGGACGGCGACGCCAAGGCAGCGCGGATCGCCGGAATCGGCAAAAATTTCCGCCGGCACGCTGCTTCGCGAGCAGAGCGCAAGGAGCGGCGCCTTGGGCAGAACAAAGCTATAGCTGACGATGCTTCCCGCCCGCTCGATCGCGATCGGCTCGATGCACTGGCCACCGGCCATGATGTGCAGATCGGGATCGGTGATGCGGGCGAAACCGAGATCGCCGATGCGCGCCAGCAGCTTCTCCCGCGCCGCGACCACCAGCGGGCCACTCTGGATCAGCGGCACGCAGGTCTCGCTCCAGTGGCGCGGCGAGAAATCGGGATGCAGCGTCGCGACCTCGCCGCCATTCTCGAAGCCATCGCGGTTGCCGGTGTCGAGATAGCTCTCGGAGGGCAAGCCTTCGGAAAACAGCACCGCATGCTGGTCAAGCTCGACATGAAAATACTCGACCGCGTTGACCTGCTCGCGGAGAATGGTCGCGCCATTGACGAGATATTCGGCGGCGATCAGCGCGCCATCGAGATAAATGGAATGGCCGGGCGAAACATGCAGATCACGCCCCGGCAGACCGGGGGCGAAGGCGCCGGCGAGGATGCGCACCGGCTGCGCCAGTTCGGGCCGGGGATGGCGGGTGAGATCGATGCGCCGACGGCCGATCCAGCGGATGGGCCGGCGCGAACCATCGAGCGTGATCACCTCATCGCCCCGCCGCAGCGCCTCGACGCGGACCTCGCCGCGCGTCGTGCGGATGCGGGTGCCGCGCACGAAACATGGAATGGCGTTGGTGATTTCGGTGCCAGTGCCGAGGGCGGCCAGGGAAAAATTGGCGCTGGAAAAATTCGACGCCGGGTTGAGCTGCAGGCTGGCAAGCGTGGTGGCGCCATTCGTGACATCGAGAACATTGCCGCTGGCAAGCGTGACCCGGTCGCTGGCGCTGTAGGTGTCATTGGTGAGGACGAGGGTGTCGCCGCCCACGAGGTGATCGATGGTGCCGGCGAAAGCGGGGGCATCGGCGAGGCCGAGCGTGCCCGAGGCCCCGAGGATGAGGTTTTCGCTGGCGGCGACGGTGCTGCCCAGTGTCCAATCCGCGCCGGTGGCCTCGGTGAGGGTCGCGAAATTGCGATATTCGGCGCCGCTGCCCCCGATCACGCCGCTGATCGTGCCGGCGCTGGCGCCCGAGGCGAGATCGAGCGTGTTTTGCGTGGCCGTGCCGCCAATCACATAGCCGATGAATTTCGCGCCGGGATCGAGGATGAGGTCGGCATTGCCGCCGCCGAACGAAATCGCTGGTTCGAATGTATAAGGCCCGCCGATCGTTCCCGCATTGGTGATGGTCTGCGCCGCGCTGTTCGTGCCGGCGATGATGATGCCCTGATAGCCCGAAATCGTGCCGGCATTGGTGATCGTCGCCGCGCCGGACTTGATGTAAATGGCTTGGCCGTATTTATTCGGTTTCCCCGATATATGGTAAGACGCAGGCCCTCCCTTTATGACGCCGCCTGCTTCGTTGGTGACGACAATGCCGCCGGCGCCGCCCGGAATGTCAACGCCAATCCCGGCCCTCCCAAGGGCCTCGATCGTGCCGGCATTGGTGAGCGCGTCGGTCTGGCTGGGTTTTTCGTAATTCAGCCGTGCCGCTTCGCCATAGAGGAAATTGGCGCCGCTCGAGATGGTGGCATGGGCGGCATTGGTGATCGAGATGCCATAGCCGGCGCGGATTCCATATGCCGAAGCCCGGCTCGTCGCGCCGTCCGAGACGGAAATCACCCCCGAATTGTTGACCGATCCCAGGGTTCCGAACAGCGCAATCCCAGAGCCGCCGGCGTCGTCGGTATCAAGGATCGTCCCAGCATTGATCACGCCCACGCTTGCGGCTGACGGCGCTCCATAGACCGCCGCGAACGCCGAATCGACCACCGTCCCCTGCGCTGTAATCTCAAGCGTCTCGGCGGCGCTGAGGAGATCGATGGGAGAGGTGATCGACGTGTAGCTGCTGATGGTCTGGGTGGTCATGGGGGCAAAATTCCAATCGGTGTCGTGCCTGGCCGGGTGATATCCAGGGTTGAACAGGGAAGAAAATACCGCACATCGCGGTATGTGAGCAAAGAAAATCTGCGCGCCCTGGGCGAAAGTCGCGCCGGCGTGGTGTGCCGCGCGCTCGGAAAAATCAAATCTAAGAATGCTGACGATAATTGAAACGCGCTATCCTTGAGGCCCCCGGGGAATAGCCAGAAATCGATGATCGGTGGATAATCGTCCCGCAGCGAGACCGCGAAAGGTTTTTTTCCTGTCATGACCGCCATTGTCGGCATTCCCGCCTGCGCCCGCGCCATCAAGGGCCAGATCCAGCACACCACGCCGGCGCGCTATGGCGCGGCGCTGCTTGACGTGGCGGGCTGCGTGCCGGTGCTCATTCCGCCGATCGGCGCGGCGGCGCTGGCGTTGCTCGATCGGCTCGACGGGCTGCTGCTCGATGGCAGCCCGAGCAACATCGCGCCCTGGCGCTATGGCGTGGCCGAGGATCTGACGCCCGCGGCGCACGATCCGGCGCGCGATGCGACGGTTTTGCCGCTGATCCTGGCGGCGCTGGCGCGCGGCCTGCCGGTTCTCGCCATCTGTCGCGGCATTCAGGAGCTGAATGTGGCGCTTGGCGGCACGCTCAGCCAGAAAGTCCAGGATTTGCCCGGCCGGCGCGACCATCGCGCGCTTGAGGAGAGCGTCGAGGCACAATACGCCGCGCGCCACTCCGTGCGGCTCAGCGGCCAGCTCGCAGCACTTATCGGCGCCGACGAGATTGCGGTGAATTCGGTGCATCAGCAGGCGATCGATCAGCCAGCGCCGGGGCTTCTCGTCGAGGCGCTCGCCCCGGATGGCACGATCGAGGGCGTGCGGGTCGCCGCGGCGCCCGGCTTCGCCCTCGGCGTGCAGTGGCATCCCGAGTGGCGCGCCGGCGAAAACCCCGCGAGCCGGCGCCTGTTCGAGGCTTTTGGGGCGGCCTGCCGCAGCTTCTCGTCAACATGACGCGGGGTCTCCACGATGCGGGTCTGGGGAAGCTGGCCCCAGCTTGTCCAGGGCAGCGCCCTGGCCTTATTCCAATGCGATAAATTCTCCACCAGCCCTTAGCCTAACGTGCCCTCGTCGGTTCTTTTGCCGGCGCCTCGCTCGGGCTCATGTCCTGGCTCTTGCGGATCGAGAGCGAGGGATCGAGGCAGAGGATCTCCTCGAACTCATTGACACTATCGACTTCCGTCCCCATGGCGATGTTGGTGACGCGCTCGAGGATGAATTCGAGCACCACCGGCACCTGATGCTCGCGCATCAAGGCCTCGGCGCGGGCGAATGCCTCCTTGAATTCATTGGGGCTTTTCACGCGGATCGCCTTGCAGCCAAGGCCCTCGGCGACGGCCACGTGATCGACGCCATAACCCGGCACGGCATCGCCATCGCCGGCGGCGTTGATGTTGTCAAAAGCAAGGCTGACCTCGAAATCCATCTCGAAGCCGCGCTGCGCCTGGCGGATCAGCCCGAGATAGGAATTGTTCACGACGACATGCAGATAGGGCAGTTTGTGCTGCGCGCCGACGGCAAGCTCCTCGATCAGGAACTGAAAATCGTAATCGCCGGAAAGCGCCACGATGTGGCGCTCGGGATCGGCGGCGCGGACGCCGAGGGCGGCGGGAAGCGTCCAGCCGAGCGGGCCGGCCTGGCCGCAATTGATCCAGTTGCGCGGCTTATAGACGTGGAGAAACTGCGCGCCGGCGATCTGCGAAAGCCCGATGGTGGTGACATAGCAGGTATCGCGCGGAAAAGTTTCGTTCATCTCCTGATAGACCCGCTGCGGTTTCAGTGGCACCGCATCGAAATGGCTCTTGCGCAGCATGTTGCGTTTGCGATGCAGGCATCTCGCGGCCCAGTTGCCACGCTCGCGGAGCTGGCCCGCAGCCGCCATGGTGCGCGCCACCTCGACGAAGCGCGCGAGGGCGGCCCTGGCATCGGAGACGATGCCGAGATCGGGGCCGAAGACGCGGCCGATCTGGGTCGGCTCGATATCGACATGGATGAAGCGCCGCCCCTTGGTATAGACCTCGATCGAGCCGGTATGACGATTGGCCCAGCGATTGCCGATGCCAAACACGAAATCCGACTCCAGGAAATTGGCGTTGCCGTAGCGATGGCTGGTCTGCAACCCGACCATGCCGGCCATCAGCGGGTGATCATCGGGGATGGTGCCCCAGCCCATCAGCGTCGGGATCACCGGCACCCCGGTGACTTCGGCGAATTCGACGAGCAGATCGGCGGCGTCGGCGTTGATGATGCCGCCACCGGCGACGATCACCGGCCGCTCGGCCTCGTTCAGCATTGCCAGCGCCCGCTCCGCCTGGCGCCGCGAGGCGGCGGGCTTGTAGACCGGCAATGCCTCATAGGTCTCGACGTCGAATTCGATCTCGGCCATCTGCACATCGATCGGTAGATCGATCAGCACCGGACCGGGCCGGCCGGAGCGCATGAGATGAAAGGCCTGCTGGAACACCGAGGGCACCAGGGCCGGCTCGCGCACCGTCACCGCCCATTTCGTCACCGGCTTGGCGATGGTTTCGATATCGACCGCCTGGAAATCCTCCTTATAGAGCTTGGCGCGCGGCGCCTGGCCGGTGATGCAGAGGATCGGCACCGAATCGGCGGCGGCGGTGTAGAGCCCGGTGATCATGTCGGTGCCGGCCGGCCCCGAGGTGCCGATGCAGACGCCGATATTGCCGGGCTTGGCGCGCGTGTAGCCATCCGCCATGTGCGAGGCGCCCTCGACATGGCGGGCGAGGATATGACGGATCGTCGCGCGTTTGCGCAGCGCCGCGTAGAACGGGTTGATCGCCGCTCCCGGCACGCCGAAGGCGACCTTCACGCCTTCCGCCTCCAGCACCAGCACCGCCGCCTCGACCGCGCGCATTTTTGCCATTTCTTCCTCCTCGGGTTCTCTTGCTGCCGCCATTATGACATATCGGCGGGCTATCGCGGCGATCACCCTCTATGCCGGAGATTACGGGACTGCCGCAAGATCGGGGCTCAAGCGGCCAGCGCGATGGGATGGGAAGGATCGTTAGCTGGTTGGAATTTCTCTCCGAAACCGGCGCCGAGCGTGCCGTTGTAGACGGCGCAGCGAACCTGGAGCAGGCGTATCGGCGCCGCGCCGCGACCTGTGCCTCTGCTGCGATGCGCGCAACCCGGCCAGGCATTGACAGGGGCGCGGCGGGCGGTTACGGGCCGGCGGGCTGGTGGGGTGGAAAAGTCCGATGGTGCACGCGTTCATTTTTCCGGGCCAGGGCAGCCAGACGGTCGGCATGGGGCGGGAGCTTGCCGCGGCCTTTCCGATGGCGCGCGCGGTTTTCGAGGAAGTGGACGATGCCCTCGGCGCGCGTTTGTCGCGGCTGATGTTCGAGGGGCCGGCCGAGGAACTGATGCTCACGGAAAACGCCCAGCCGGCGCTGATGGCGGCCTCGCTGGCCGTCCTGCGGGTACTCGAGCACGAAGGCGGGTTGCGGCTTGCCGATCGCGTGGCGGTGGTGGCCGGGCATTCGCTCGGCGAATATAGCGCGCTCGCCGCGGCGGGGGCATTTGACGTCGCCGCGGCGGCGCGGCTGCTGCGGCTGCGCGGCCAGGCGATGCAACGCGCCGTGCCGGCGGGGGAAGGCGCGATGGCGGCGCTGCTCGGGATCGATCTGGCCGAAGCGAGCGCGATCTGCGAGGCCGCCGCCGAGGGGCCTCGGGGGCGTGAGGTGGTGCAGCCGGCCAACGACAATGGCGGCGGCCAAGTGGTGATTTCGGGACAGCGCGAAGCGGTTGAGCGGGCGATCGAGGTAGCCAAGGCGCGCGGCGTGAAGCGGGCGATGAAGCTGCCGGTTTCGGCGCCGTTCCATTGCGCGCTGATGGCGCCCGCCGCCGATGCCATGGCGGAGGCGCTGGCGCATGCGCTGATCCAGCCGCCGGTGGTGCCGCTGATTGCCAATGTCTCGGCGACGAAAGTGACCGATCCCAGTGAAATCCGCGATCTCCTGGTGCGCCAGGTGACCGGGACGGTACGCTGGCGCGAGAGCGTGCTCGCGATGGTGGCGATGGGGGTCGATAGTTTCATCGAACTCGGGGTCGGGCGGGTGCTGAGCGGGCTGGTGCGGCGGATCGCCCCGGCCGAGGCGGCGATCGCGGCCGCCGGCACGCCGGGCGAAATCGAGGCGCTACTCAAGCTTTTCTGAGTTTGCCAAAGAATGCCCTCGCGCCCCGGAATCGATCTGAAAAGGCAATGTTTCCAGAGGGTCGTCTTTTTCAAGTTCGCTTGATTTTCAAGCTCTGAAGGGGGGCGGAATGTTCAGGCTGGAGGGCAAGCGGGCGCTCGTCACCGGCGCCTCGGGCGGCATCGGGGCGGCGATCGCGCGCGCGCTCGCCGCTCAGGGCGCGACGGTGGTGCTCTCTGGGACGCGGGTGGCGGCGCTTGAGGCGCTCGCCGGTGAAATCGGCGCGGCGGCGCGGGTCTGCCCCGCCGACCTCGCGACGCCGGAGGCGGCGGAGACGCTGGTGGCGGCGGCCGAGGCGGCATCCGGCCCGCTCGATATCCTGGTCAACAACGCCGGGCTCACCCGCGATGGCCTGGCGCTGCGCATGAAGGATGCCGATTGGCAGGCGGTGATCGAGGTCGATCTCACCGCCCCCTTCCGCCTGGCAAGGGCCGCGCTCAGGGGCATGCTGCGCCGGCGCGCCGGGCGGATCATCGGGATTTCCAGCATCGTCGGCGCCACCGGCAACCCCGGCCAAGCCAATTACGCCGCCGCCAAGGCGGGGCTGGTTGGCATGACCAAGGCCCTGGCCCAGGAGGTCGCCGGGCGCGGCGTGACGGTGAATATCGTGGCTCCGGGCTTCATCGAGACCGCGATGACGGATGCCCTGCCCGAGGGCCAGCGCGCGGCGCTCGCCGGGCGCATCCCGCTCGGCCGGCTTGGCCAGCCCGCCGATATCGCCGCCGCCGTGGTCTATCTCGCCTCCGACGAGGCGGGCTGGGTCACCGGGGCCACCCTGCATGTCAATGGCGGCATGGCGATGCTCTAGCCCGTGACGCGGGAAATTTTCGCCCCCGATTGGCGCATGGCGGAAAACCATGCTAAGCGCGCGGGGATTTCTTCCGATGCGCCGGCTTTCCGCCCTTGCGGAACCCGGCAGGCAGGGCGCAAACCGGGTGAGACCAAAGGCCAAACCTGATAACATCCAGAAAACCGGCATGCAGGAGTTAAGGATCTGATGAGCGATATCGCCGAAAAGGTGAAAAAAATTGTCGTCGAACACCTGGGCGTGGAAGAGGCGAAAGTGACGCCGGAGGCCTCGTTCATCGATGATCTCGGGGCCGACAGCCTCGATACCGTCGAACTCGTGATGGCTTTCGAGGAGGCGTTCAGCGTCGAGATCCCCGAGGACGCGGCCGAGAAGATCAGCACCGTCAAGGACGCGATCGACTATATCGAGAAGCAGAAGGCGGCTTGAGCGGCAGCGGCGGGACAGGCGGACGATGATTCCGGAGCGCCGCGTGGTGGTGACGGGGATGGGCATTGCCTGTCCTCTCGGGGTCGGCGTCGAACCGGTCTGGCGCCGGCTGATCGCCGGCCACTCCGGCATTTCGGCGATCCAGTCCTTCGATGTCACGGAGCTGACCTCGAAGATCGCCGGCCTGGTGCCGAGCGGCGGGCGCGCCACGGGCGGGCTCGACGTCACCGAATGGATCCCCGCCAAGGATGTCAAGAAACTCGACCGCTTCATGCAGTTCGGCATCGTCGCCGCCAGCGAGGCGATGGAGGATTGCGGCTGGCTGCCCGAGACCGAGGAGGAGCGCTGCGCCGCCGGGGTGATGATCGGCTCCGGCATCGGCGGGTTGCAGTCCATCTATGAGGGCTCCGTGCTGGTGCATGAGGGCAAGGCGCGGCGGATGTCGCCGTTCTTCATCCCCTCGGCCCTGATCAATCTCGCCTCCGGCCATGTCTCGATCAAATACGGGCTCAAGGGGCCGAACCACGCCGTCGTCACCGCCTGCGCCACCGGCGTGCATGCGATCGGCGACGCGGCGCGGCTCATCCAATGGGGCGACGCCGATGTGATGCTGGCTGGCGGTGCCGAGGCTGCGGTCTGCCCGCTCGGCATCGCCGGGTTCTGTGCCGCCCGCGCCCTCTCGACCGGCTTCAACGACGACCCGACCCGTGCCTCCCGCCCCTGGGACAAGGACCGCGACGGCTTCGTCATGGGCGAGGGCGCGGCCGTGCTGGTGCTGGAGGAATACCAGCACGCGCGCAAGCGGGGCGCCAAAATCTATGCCGAGGTGGTGGGCTATGGCCTCTCCGGCGACGCCCATCACATCACCGCCCCGGCGGAAGGCCATGAGGGCGCCTATCGCGCCATGCGGAGCGCGCTCCGCAACGGCAGGCTCGATCCCGCGGATATCCAATACGTCAACGCCCACGGTACCTCGACGCCGCTCGGCGATGACCTTGAGCTTGAAGCCGTCGAGCGGCTGTTCGGCGTCGCGGCGAAGGGGCTGGCGATGTCCTCGACCAAATCGGCGGTCGGGCATCTGCTCGGCGCGGCGGGCGCGGTCGAGGCGGTGTTCTCGATCCTTGCCATCCGTGACGGCGTGGCGCCGCCGACGCTCAATCTCGACCATCCGAGCCGTGAGAGCGTGATCGACCGGGTGGCGAATGTGGCGCAGGAGCGGCCGATCCGCGTCGCCCTCTCCAACAGTTTTGGCTTTGGCGGCACCAACGCCAGCATCGTCTTCCGCGCCGCCCCCTGAAGGCGGCAACCGTTCCCCCTGGCGCTCCCGCTGGGGGAGCGGAGGCTGGCGGGTCGGGCGCTGGATCGGGCGGCTGTTCTGGGTGCTGGTGGTGGTCAACGCGGTGATCGGCGGCGGCCGCAACCTCGCCGCCCGGCTGCTCGACTGGCCCGGACCGCTTGCCGAATCCCGCGCTGTCGTGGTGCCGCGCGGGGCCGATGCCGGGCTCGCGGACGCGCTCGCCGAAGCCGGGGTGGTCCGCGATGCCCGCCTTTTCCGCCTCGCCTTGCTGATCGAGCGGGGCGGCAGGCTGCACGCCGGGGAATTTGCTTTTCCCGCCCATGCCAGCCTGCGTCAGGTGATCGAGACGCTGCGGCATGGCAAGCCGGTGGCGCACCACGTCACCATTCCCGAGGGCCTCACCTCCCGCGAGATCGCCGCCCTGCTCGCCCGCGCCCCGGCGCTCGCCGGTGACGCGCCGGCGCCGGCGGAGGGCAGCATCCTGCCCGAGACCTATGACTATTCCTGGGGCACGCCGCGCGCCGCCCTGTTGCAGCGTGCCCAAGCGGCGATGCGTGCGGCGCTGGCGGCGGCCTGGGCGGGGCGGGCGCCGGGCCTGCCATTGGCGAACCCGGAACAGGCGGTGATCCTCGCCAGCATCGTCGAGCACGAGACCGCCAGGCCCGCCGAGCGGCCGCTGGTCGCCGCGGTGTTCCTCAACCGGCTGCGCCAGGGCATGCGGCTGCAGGCCGACGCCACCGTGGTCTATGCCGCGAGCGGCGGCGCCGGCGCGCTCGATCGCAAGCTCTCCAAGGCTGATCTTGCCCTGGACGATCCCTATAACACTTACCGCATCAATGGCTTGCCGCCGGGGCCGATCGACAGCCCGGGCCTTGCGGCCCTTCAGGCGGTGCTGCATCCGGCGCCGAGCGATGCGCTCTATTTCGTCGCCGATGGCCGCGGCGGGCACGCCTTCGCCCGCACCCTGGACGAGCACAACCACAACGTCGCACACTGGCGCGCGGTGGACGGGCCCTGAGGGGTCGGTTGCGGAATACGAGGGAGCGTGGACATGGATGAGATGGAATTCGATCGCAAGCTGGTCGCGGCGGCATTCGATGCGATCGCGGCGCGCGGCTGGCGGCGGTTCAGCGTCGCGGGCGCGGCGCGGAGCGCCGATCTGCCGCTCGATCAGGCGCGGCTCCGCTTTCCGCGCAAGGTCTCGGTGCTGATCCGCTTCGGCCGCCTGGCCGACGCCGCGGCTCTGGCGGCGATCTCCGGGGAGGGCGGTCCGGGGTCGGCGGAAGTGCCAAGGGAAATGCCTGGGGAAATGACCGTGCGCGATCGGCTGTTCGAGATGCTGATGCGCCGTTTCGACGTATTGCAGGCGCATCGCGCCGGGGTGATCGCGCTGCTGCGGCATTTGCCGACCGATCCGCCGCTCGCCGCCCTGCTCGGCTGCACGAGCCTCGCCAGCATGGGCTGGCTGCTGGAGGCGGCGGGGATTTCGGCGAGCGGGCCACTCGGGCGGCTGCGCCGCAAGGGGCTGCTCGGCGTCTGGCTTTGGGCGGTGCGGGCGTGGATGCGCGATGAAAGCGTCGATCTGCCGGCGACCATGGCGGCGCTCGATACCGCGCTCGCGCGCGCCGAGCAGGCCGCCGGCTGGCTGCCCGGTGGAAAGCGCGGCCCCCTCCACGCGCCGCCACCCGCGGAGGAACCCGAGGCGCCGCCGCCTACGCCTACCGTCGTGCCGCCGGCTGATCCGCCGCCGCCGGCTTCTCCGCCAACCTGAGCGTTCGAATAAAGAAGGCCCTCGCGCCGGGCTGGCCGGCGGTGGCGCGCCAAACATCGAAGAGCGCCACCGGCCCTTCTTTATGTCTTGTGGCTGTTCGTATGACGACTACGGCCAGCCGCGGGTGCGATTGGCTTCCTGCTCGGGGGTGAGCTGCGTCGGTCCGTCGGCGACGCCGGGCGGCGGGTTGGGCAGTACCGACGGGCTGGTCCAGCAATCGACATCACCCAGGCTGCGGGTGCAGTAGGGCGGCAGCGGCAGCCGCGGCTCAGTGGTGCGACAATAGGTTTCGCCGCGATCGAGCCGGACGACCGAGCAATCCCGCCCGGTCAGCCCCGACCATACGAGATCGAACATGTCGCGCTTGAACACCATGACGCTCACGAGATCGGCGCCGGCGACCGCGGCCACCGGCTCGGTCCACGGCGCGCCGCAGCCGATGAGGAAAAGGAGCAGCACGAGGGGCAGGAACGAGCGCATCGGCGCTAGTTTGCCGTCATCAGGTGAACAGAATCTTGCCAGGCGGAAAAATATCCCGGCGGCTTATCTCTCGCGGCGCAGCAGAAGCCTTGTCGCGCCCGGGTTAGCGCGGTGGGGATGGCAGGCGGCGAGCAGCTTCGGGCGGAGGTCGGATCGGTTCAGCCAGAGCGGCAATTCGCGCCGGATCGCGCCGCCCTGCTCGCCGCTGCCGCGCCCGGTGATGATCTCGATGCAGCGCAGCCGCTCCGCCCGCGCCGCCTCGACCGCGGCGGCGAGAACCCGGTGCGCCTGCTCGCGCGTCAGCCCGTGCAGGTCGATAATGCGCGCCGGGCGCAGCCGTCCGCTGCGAAATCGTTCCCAGGTGGCAGCGTCGAGCCCGCCCGGCGCCGTACCGATCTCGATTGGCGGGCTGGGCGGCGCACTGGCCGGCACGCTGGGCGGGGCACCGGCAAGAGGCGCCGGGGGAGGCGGGATCGCCGCCACTTGTGCCGGCGGGGCGGACGCCTCCCTAGGCGCGGCATGACCGCGAAGCGGGCGAATGGCGCGCGCAAAATCCGCCCACTGCGCCCGATCGGCCTCGCTCAGCCCGCGGCGGCGCGGCATGTCACGCGGCGGTGCGAGCGGCTTCGTCGTCGTCGAGCAGCAGGATATGGAGCCGCCTCGGCCCATGCGCGCCGAGTTCCAGCGTCTGCTCGATATCGGCGGTGCGCGACGGGCCGGTGACGAGCATGACATTGCGCGGCATGAAGCCGCCCGTGAGCGCGTCGTGGCGCTCGGCGCGGAGCAGATCCCAGGCTTCCTCATAGGCGCCGACGACGCGGCTGGCGCGCAGAAAAACCAGCGCGGTGTCGGCGAGCAGGTTGATCGTCGTCGGCCGCTCGGGCCCGGCCGGCAGCATCAGCGTGCCGGTCTCGGCGATGGCGGCGAAGCCATGCTGCAGGCTCACCTGGTCGCTGCCCTCGGCGCGCCCCTCATGGAGCCGCAGCAATGGCCGGTCCGACCAGGGGATGGCGCGCAATTCGGGATGCGGCGCCATGACGATGGCGGGCGGCAGATTGTGTTGCGCGAGATAGTCGGCGACGGCGCCGGGCACCGCCGCGAGATCAGCGAGGCGTGCGACGCTGCCAAATTCCTTCTCCACATTGGCGATGAAAAGCGCCACCTGTTCGGGCCGCGGCAGGCGCGAGCGGGCGGGGATGAGCTGGCGGGGATGCGACTGAAGCCGCCCACGCAGCATCGCCGCCTGATCCTCGGGCAAGGGGCCGCGGCGCAGATTGCGCCGGATGGTCGAGAGGATGAAATCGCGCCCGCTCATGCCGCACCGCGCCCCCGGCGCTGGGCGCGGGCGTAGCGGACGAAAAACGTCTCGCCCTCGGGGGTCGGGAGATCGCGCCCCTTGGTCCAGCCCGAGGCCAGTGGCAGGCGCGAAAGCCGCCCGCGCCGCCGCCCGAGCCAGCCGAGCGCGGCCGCGCCGATGCGCGTCACCAGCCGATAGAGGCCCGGCCGGCGGGCAACAAAACCCCAAAGCGCGAGATTGGTGCGCACCGCTTGCGGGCTCAGATGGCGCTCGAACTCGCGCTCGCGCCAGTGGCGCATCATCTTGGGCAGCGGGATCTTCATCGGGCAGACGCTTTCGCATTTGCCGCAGAAGGTCGAGGCGTTGGGCAGGTTTCCCGCCTGATCGATGCCGATCAGGGTCGGCGTCAGCACCGCGCCCATCGGGCCGGGATAGACCCAGCCATAGGCATGCCCGCCGACGACGCTATAGACCGGGCAATGGTTCATGCAGGCGGCGCAGCGGATGCAGCGCAGCATTTCCTGGAACGGACTGCCGAGCATCGCCGAGCGGCCGTTATCGAGCAGCACGACATGGTATTCCGCCGGCCCGTCGAGATCGTCCGCCCGCCGCACCCCGGTCGAAAAAGTCGTATAGACGGAGAAATCCTGCCCCGTCGCCGAGCGGGCGAGCAAGCGGAGCAGACTGATCGTGTCCTCGATGGTCGGCACCAGCTTCTCGATGCTGGCGAGCACGATATGCACGCGCGGCAGGGTCTGCGTCAGATCGCCATTGCCCTCATTGGTCACGATGACGCTGCTGCCGGTCTCGGCGATGAGGAAATTCGCCCCGGTGATGCCGACATCGGCGGCCAGAAAACGCGCGCGGAGTTCGGTGCGCGCTTCCGTCATGATGTCACGCCGCTCGTGGAACACGCGATCGGCCGGCAGATCGGTATGCGCGTGGCGGAAGCTTTCTTCCCAGTCCTCGCGGTTGAGGTGAAAGGCCGGGGCGATGATATGGCTCGGCGATTCGTTGCGGATTTGCAAAATATATTCGCCGAGATCGGTCTCGACCGGGGTGATGTCGTGGCGTTCGAGATGCTCGTTGAGCGCGATCTCCTCGGAGATCATCGACTTGCCCTTGGTGACGGTGCGCGCCCCGGCCTTCTGGCAGATCGCGAGCACCGCGGCGCGGGCGTCCTCGGCGGTGGCGCACCAATGCACCTGGCCTCCGGCGCGCTTTACATTCTCCTCCCAGGTCTCGAGGTAAAAATCGAGATGGGCCAGCGTGTGGTTCTTGATATTACGACCGATGTCGCGCAGTTGCTCGAATTCGGGGAGAGCGGCGACCGCATTGGCGCGTTTGGCGTGGAAATGCGGCTTGGTGCGGGCGAGCGCCTTTTGCAGCCCGGGCTCGGCGAGCGCGTGGACGGCGTTTTCCTTGAAGGCAGGCGAGGTCGCGAGCATCGTGGCGTTTCCCTTTTCTCTCAGCCGGCCTCGCCGATCGGCGGCACGGCGCCGGTCATGCCGGCGAGCACCTCGGCGATGTGACGCGCCTTGATCGCACTTCCCTGGCGTTTGAGCCTGCCCGCCATGTTGAGCAGGCAGCCGAGATCGCCGGCGAGCAGGGTCTCGGCGCCGGTGGCGGCGATGTCGTCCGCCTTGTCGCTCACCATGCGGGTCGAGATCTCGGGGTATTTGACGCAGAACGTGCCGCCGAAGCCGCAGCACACTTCCGGGTCCGCCATCTCGCGGATCTCGGCCCCGGCGGCGGCGAGCAGGCGGCGCGGCTGCGCCTTGACGCCGAGTTCGCGCAAGCCACTGCAACTGTCGTGATAGGTGACGCTGCCCGAAAATTTCGCCGCGACCCGCTCCAGCCCGAGAATGTCGGTGAGAAAGCTCACCAACTCGTGGGTACGGTCGGCAAGCGCCTCGGCGCGGGCGCGGAGATTGGGGTCATCGTCGAACAGGGTCGGAATATGGTGGCGCAGCATGCCGCCGCAGGAGCCCGAAGGCACCACGATATAATCATAGCCGCCGAAGGCATCGAGGATGCCGCGCGCGAGATCGCGGGCGGTGGCGCGGTCGCCGGAATTATAGGCGGGCTGGCCGCAGCAGGTCTGCGCCCGCGGCACCTCGACCTGACAGCCCGCTTCCTCCAGCAGACGAATGGCGGCGAAGCCCACCGTCGGCCGATGCAGATCGACGAGGCAGGTGACGAACAGCGCGACGCGCGGGCTGGCTTGCAACATTTTTTCAGTCTAGCGGAGGTCCTCGCGCAAGGCGAGGGGCTGGGCGGAAAACGGCACGGCAGGAGGCGTTCTTGCCCGCCCCTCGCCGCTCCCCTATAGCCGCTGGCGGCGCGGGACGGCTGAAGGAGAGGCGCGATGGCCAATAAGCATGGCTCGATGGCGCGCGCGGTGCCCGAGGACGTGGCTGGGCGGCTCATCGTCGCGCTCGATCTGCCGAGTATTGCCGAGGCGGAAGGCATGGTGGCGCGGCTCGATGGCATCGTCTCCTTCTTCAAGCTCGGGCTCGGGCTGCTGTTTGCCCCCGGCGTCGATCAGCTCATCACGCGGCTCAGCGGCGGCGGGCGGCGGCTTTTCCTCGATGCCAAGCTGTTCGACATCCCCGAGACGGTGGCCCGCGCGGTGGCGCGGGTGGCGGAGCGGGGGGCAAGCTTTCTCACCGTGCATGGTGATCCGCGCATCCTGGAAGCCGCCGTGGCCGCGCGAGGTGACGCGCCGCTGAGGATTTTCGCCGTGACCGTGCTGACCAGCCTCGATGACGCGGCGCTCGCCAAGATGGGCTACGCCCTCGCGGCGCGCGCGCTGGTGTACCAGCGTGCGCGCCAGGCGGTGGTGGCGGGGTGCGATGGCGTCATCGCCTCGGCCGCGGACGACCCCGACGCCCTTCGCCGCTTTGCCGGCAGCCCCAACCTCCTGATCGCCACCCCCGGCATCCGCCCGGCGGGCAGCGCCGCCGATGATCAGCGGCGCATCGCAACGCCGGGGGCGGCGATCACGGCGGGGGCGGATTATCTCGTGGTCGGGCGGCCGATCATCGCGGCCCCCGACCCGCGCGCCAGCGCGCTTGCGATCATGGCCGAGATGGCGGCTTGAGGGTTTTTCGCTGGGGGCTGGCGCGCGGGCGGGTCTGGCCTCTATACCCCATCCTGTCATGACATGGGTGGATCTCGCCGCTCTCGGGGTGATCGCGGTTTCGGCGCTGCTGGCGTTCGGGCGGGGCCTCGTGCGCGAGGCGCTCGGCATCGGCGCCTGGGTCGGCGCGGTGTGGCTCGCCACCCGCTATTTCGACCTCGCCAAGCCGCATGTGCGGGCCTGGATCCCCGATACCGGCATTGCCGATCCGGTGGCTTTCGGTCTGGTGTTTCTCGTCGGACTGATCGTTTTTTCCCTCCTTGCCGGCGTGCTCGCCCGCGTCGTGCGGACCTCGCTGCTCGGCGGGCTTGATCGCACGCTCGGCCTGGTCTTCGGCATCCTGCGCGGTGCCGTGCTCCTGGTCTTCGCCTATATCGTCGCCGGGATGCTGCTACCCCCGGAACGCTGGCCTCCCGAGGTGCTGCACGCGCGCAGTCTGCCCTATATCTATGATGGCGCCCGTTGGGCGGTGGGCAAACTGCCGGCGGAGTTTCAGCCGCGCCTCGCCGCGCCACCCGAGACGCACGCCGCTCGGATCGACGACCTGCTGCGCGCCACCCCCACCGGCTCGGCGCTCGGCGCCCGCGCCACGCCGGCGGCGGAGGAGACACGCTGATGCCCTTGCTCCATGACGACCTGGACGACGACGCGCTGCACGAGGAATGCGGCGTTTTTGGCGTGTGGAACGGCACCGACGCCGCGGCCCTGACCGCGCTCGGCCTGCACGCCCTTCAGCATCGCGGCCAGGAAGCGACCGGCATCGTGAGCTATGACGGCCAGCGCTTCCACTCCCATCGCGGGCTCGGCCTGGTCGGCGATAATTACTCCGACGCCAAGGTGATCGCCGGGCTGCCGGGGCCGCACGCGGTCGGCCACAACCGCTACGCCACCACCGGCGAGACCGTGCTGCGCAACGTCCAGCCGCTCTACGCCGATTTCGAGTTCGGCGGGCTCGCCGTCGGCCATAACGGCAATCTCACCAACGCGCACAGCCTGCGCCGCGCCCTGGTGCGGCGCGGCTGCCTGTTCCAATCGACCACCGATTCGGAAGTGTTCGTCCATCTCATCGCGATCAGCCTCTATTCCACCGTGGTCGATCGGCTGATCGACGCATTGAAGCAGGTGGTCGGCGCCTATAGCCTGGTGGCGCTCACCAACGAGGCGCTGCTCGGGGCGCGCGACCCCTTGGGCGTGCGCCCGCTGATCCTTGGCCGGCTCGGCGCCGGCTGGGTGCTGGCGAGCGAGACCTGCGCGCTCGATATCGTCGGCGCCGAGTTCGTGCGCGATGTCGAACCCGGCGAGATCGTGGTGATCGATGCCGCCGGCGTTCACAGCATCAAACCCTTCGGCCGCACCCGCGCTCGGTTTTGCGTTTTCGAATACATCTATTTTGCCCGCCCCGATTCGGTGATGGAGGGGAAGGCGGTCTATGCGGCACGCAAGAAGATTGGCGCCGAACTCGCCCGCGAAAGCCGTGCGCGCGCCGATGTCGTGGTGCCGGTGCCGGATTCCGGGGTACCGGCGGCGATGGGCTACGCGCAGGAAAGCGGCATTCCCTTCGAACTCGGCATCATCCGCAACCACTATGTCGGCCGCACCTTCATCGAGCCGACCGATCAGATCCGCAATCTCGGCGTCCGCCTCAAGCATTCCGCCAACCGCCCGGTGCTCGAGGGCCGGCGCGTCGTGCTGGTCGATGATTCGATCGTGCGCGGCACCACCAGTCGCAAGATCGTCGAGATGGTACGCGCCGCCGGGGCCGCCGAGGTGCATCTCCGCATCTCCTCGCCGCCGACCACGCATTCCTGCTTCTATGGCATCGACACGCCGGAGCGCAGCCAGTTGCTCGCCGCCCATCACGACGAAAGCGAAATGGCACGGCTGATCGGCGTTGACAGCCTCGCCTTCATCTCGATCGACGGGCTCTACCGCGCGCTCGGCGAGGAGGGGCGCAACGGCGCCGCGCCGCGCTTCTGCGATGCCTGCTTCACGGGCGACTATCCGATCCCGCTTTCCGACCAGCTTGACAATGACAGCCGGCAACTGAGCCTGCTCACCGAGACGCGCTGAACATGGCGGTATTGGCCGGAAAAATCGCCCTCGTCACCGGCGCGAGCCGGGGCCTCGGCCGCGCCACGGCGATCGAGCTGGCCCGTCTCGGCGCCCATGTCGTGATCACCGCGCGCAGTCAGGGCGGGCTGGAAGAAACCGATGACGCGATCCGCGCCGCTGGCGGCCAAGCGACCCTGCTGCCGCTCGATCTGCACGACGGCGCGGCCCTCGATGCCCTCGGGCCAAGCCTCTTCGAACGCTTCCGCCGCCTCGATATCCTGGTCCATTGCGCGGCCAGCCTCGGGCGCCTCACCCCCGCGCCGCATATCCTGCCTGATGACTGGGCCGACGTCGTCGCGGTCAATCTCTCCAGCACCTGGCGCCTGATCCGAAGCCTGGGCCCGCTGCTCGCCATCGCCGAAGCCGGGCGGGCGGTGTTCGTGACCGACGATCTGGCCGCAACCCCGCGCGCCTATTGGGGCGCCTACGGCGCGACCAAGGCCGGGGCGGCAAACCTGGTTCGCACTTGGGCCGCCGAAATAGAGGGCGGACGGCTCCGCGCCGAACTCTTCAACCCCGGCCCCATGGCCACCCGCCTCCGCGCCGCCGCCATGCCCGGCGAAGACCCAACCACCCTCCCCCGCCCCGAAACCATCGCGCCGCGTTTGGTGGAAGTGTGTTTGGCGTGAGGATCAGGGAGAGAAAGCCCTTCTTTTTCTGAAGAAAAAGAAGCAAAAAGACTTTTCGCCGGCGTGACAGTGCCGATGGCACTGTCACGGTAAAATCGGGTAAAAGTTTTTTGGTTCTTTTTTTTCAAAAAAAGAACGTTATTCCTGAATATCGCTTGGGGTAGGCTGCCAACTTTACTTTCTCTGTTGTTGTGCCTCATTGCGGCATTGGGAGGAAGCATGCACCGCGTCAGGGTCACGCTCTCGAATTATCGGGGGTTTTCGGACGAAAATCCGGCTGTTTTCGAACTCGGCGGCGAGGCTGGGTTTGCCGCGTTCGTCGGTCCAAACAACAGCGGCAAATCGTCGCTGATGCGGTTTTTTTATGAAATGCGCCAGCTTTTCGAATTTTTCGTTCGTCGCAATCATAGTCCTGTTAATTATGGATCTAATTTTTTTCTTAATGAACAATATTATGATCTGCCGTTTAGCGCATCAGGAGTTTCAGATGGAACGGAAGTTTTTTCTAACGAAAACAAACGAGATATGCGCCTTGTCATTGAAATTCTCGACATATTTTCCAGTGATTCTGATTTAGATTATTTAAAAAAGATAATTTTTTGTCTAAAATTTCAACAACAATTTTCTATTATGACTGAGTTATATGGATGTAAAGCTCATAACAAACTTCCTAGGCCAACAAATGTCAAACAAGGACGGCTTCCCCACATATTAAATGCAGATAATGTTCATGTTAATTGTTCAAAATTTGTTGAAACTCTAAATATTTTCTGTGACACACGTTATTTCGGCTCGTTCCGAAATGCGCTGAATGAGGGTGCGCGAGACCATTTCGACATGAAGATTGGCACGAATTTCGTGACGGAATGGGACCACTGGAAAAATGGCGGCAATAAGGATCAGGCCGATCGCATCGAGCGGGTAACGCGCGATATCGAAAAATTGTTTCATTTCGATCGGCTAGAAATCAACGCTGCAACAGACAAAAAAACGCTCCTGGTAAAAATCTCTGGGAAAACCTACCGGCTCGAAGAACTCGGCTCCGGCGTCGCGCAATTCATCGTCGCGTTGGGCAATGCGGCGATGCAATCGCCCTCGTTGCTTCTGATCGACGAGCCTGAGGCCAATCTCCACCCGTCGCTCCAGCTTTCGTTTCTTTCGGCGCTGGCGAGCTACGCGCGCGAGGGGGTGGTATTCTCCACCCATTCTTTGGGCCTCGCCCGCTCGGTCGCGAACGATATTTACACCGTGCAATTCCGAGACGGTAAGCGCACCGTCCGGCCCTTCTCGGCGACGCCGCATTACGCCGAATTCCTGGGCGAGTTCAGTTTTTCCGCGTTTCAAGACCTCGGCGGCGAGACCCTTCTTCTTGTCGAAGGCGTGAACGACGTCAAAACCCTCCATGAATTTCTGCGCCTGCTCGGGATCGAGCAACAAGTGATCGTTTTCCCGATCGGCGGCAATCAGTTCATTTCCAGCGATCGAGAGCAGGAACTCAGCGAAATCAAAAGGTTGTGCAATCGCATTTTCGCGCTCATCGACAGTGAACGCAAGGCGCATCGAGACGAGCCGGACGAAAAGCGAAGAAATTTCGTTGATCTCTGCCAGAAGCTTGGTTTCACAACTTGCATTACCCATCACCGAGCCATTGAAAATTATTTCACCGATCGTGCGGTCAAAGCGGCTTTGGGCGAAAAATACCGGGCGCTCGACCCGTGGGAGAAATTGGGGGACGTCGAGCCTGCATGGCGGAAGGCGGATAGTTGGAAAATCGCCCGTCTGATGACCAAGGAAGAACTCTCGGCGACTGAGATCGGCGAGTTTTTGGTCAAGCTTTCAGAGATCGTCACGCCGCGCTGAATTGTGCTTTGCCTCGTGCAAAGAGGACGGTCTGACAGAAAAAAGTTTTTTGGTTCTTTTTTTCAAAAAAGAACCGTTTTTATCCCCAACTTACCTAGCGCGTTCGCCTGTCTCGATGACATCAACGCCGAACCTGTTGGTCACACCTGGACTTACATGACCGGTAAGGCCGCGTGACAGGGGTCGCTCCATGGAAACGCTGTACTAATGCGCCGCTGGCAGCCGCGCGGCGAGCGTCTGGGCGTAGGCGCCGAGGCGGGCATCGAGATCGCTCGGCACTTGGCAGGCATAGCCGAGCGTGGCGCCGATATCGTGATAGCTTCGCACCAGGAGATCATGGCGCTCGATAATGCCCGCGCGCTCCGCGGCGGCATCGCCGGTCGCGTTCTCGGGCAGTTGCTGTAGCCGCGCCTCGTCGGCCTCGATACGCTTGGCGAGCGAACGCTGGCGCCGTCCCAGCTCCTTGATCCGCGTGATGATCACGTCGCGTTCCTCGTTGGTCCGATCGACGAGGCCGGCGAACAAAAGCGGCAGCACGCGGGCGCGCGCGTCTTGCGGCACCTGATCGGCGAAGGCGGCAAGCCGCGATGTGCCCGCGGCGGTCGCGACGCCACGCGGCGAGACGGCGTCGATGAGATCGACGAGTTTTGGCTCCGCGTGCCAATCCGCGCCGGCTTGTGCCAGGGGCCCGCTCCAGTAGCTCGCCGGAGAGAGTTTCGCCACCAGGATTTGCGGGCACGGCCAATCCGGGTCGCGCGCGGGCGGCGCGGCGCCGGCGGCGATCGGCGTGAGCGTGAGGGCAAGCGCGAAAAACAGGCGGGGCGGCATGCGGGGCTCCTTCATTCCGCCCCCGCCCGGCGCGCCATCAGCCCGCGCCCCGGATCGTAGCCCCAGACCGCGAGCCCAACGAAGACCACGAGATAGGCCACGACCACCGCGGCGGAGAGGGCGTTGAAACGGTCATAGAGCGCGAAACGGATCAGTTCCGTCGCATGGGTAAACGGGTTGATCTCGGAAATCCAGTAGATCACCGGGCTTGCCTCCTCGACCCGCCATAGCGGGTAGAGCGCCGAGGAGGTAAAGAACATCGGAAAAATCACGAAATTCATCACGCCGGCGAAATTCTCCAGCTGACGGATGAAGGACGACAGCACGAGCCCGAGCGCCCCCAGCATCAGCCCCGAGAGAATGAGCGCGGGCAGCACCAGGAAATAGCCCGAGGGCGGCGGCGCAATCTCCCAGAACCAGGCGATGGCGAGAAAGATATAGGCCTGGACGATGGAAACCGCGACCCCGGCGAGCAGCTTCGAGATCAGCAGGAACCAGCGCGGGAACGGGCTGATCATCAGGGTCTTCATGCTGCCCATTTCGCGATCATAGACCATCGAGAGCGAACTCTGCATGCCGTTGAACAACTGGATCATCGCGAGCAGGCCGGGGGCGATATAGACCTCGTAGGGGATGTAGGTCTCATAAGGGGGAATGATCGAGACGCCGAGCACGAAATGAAACCCGGCGGCGAAAATCGCCAGCCACACCAACGGGCGCACGAGGGCCGAGACGAAGCGCCCGCGCTGGTTGAGCCAGCGCAACGCCTCGCGCCGCACGATGCCCGCGAGACAAAGCGAATACTGCGCCGCCGTCATGGCGCATCCCCCTCCGCCGCGCCCGCCGCCGCGCTCCCGATCAAGAGGTCGAACGCGGCCTTGAGATCGCGCGTGCCGGTCATCGCGAGAATTTCGTCAAGCGGGCCCTCGGCGCGCTTCTCGCCCTGATGCAGCACGATGATGCGCGCATCGCCCACCGCCTCGTCGATCAGATGCGTTGCCCACAGCACGCCGATCCCGCGCGCGCGGCAGAGCTGGCGGACATGATCGAGGAGGAACTGCCGGCTCGCCATGTCCAGCCCGACCGTCGGTTCGTCAAGCAGCAGCAGCGAGGGATCGTGCACCAGCGCGCGCGCCAGTTCGACGCGCCGGCGTTGGCCGCCGGAAAGCAGGCGGACGCGATCGCGGCGGCGCTCGGTCAAGCCGATCCGCGCCAGCTCCTCGCCGATCCGCTGACGCGCCGCGCCCCGCCGCATGCCGTGCAGCGCCGCGTGGTAGTAAAGATTCTGCTCGACGGTAAGATCGAGATCGAGGGTCGATTGCTGGAACACCACGCCCATGCGCTTGAGCGCGGCCTCCGGCGCGCTCTGGATATTGGCGCCAAACACCTCGATTTTTCCCGCGCGGCTGTGATAGAGCCGGGTGATCAGCGCGAACAGCGTGGTTTTGCCGGCCCCGTTGAGGCCGAGCAGCACGGTGAAATCGCCGCGCCCGACGGTGAGCGACACATCGCGCAGCACCTGGCGCGCCCCGAAAGCGTGGCTCAGGCCCCGCACCAGAAGCGCCGGCGGGCCGTGATCCGCCCGCCGATCGAAACTGGCCTCGGGGGGCACGGCCGCCACCGCGCTCTCAGGGGCCATACACGACACCCCAGGGCAGATGCCCGACCGGAACCGATTTCGTCACCTTCATGGCCGCGACATCGATCACCGACATGTCGTTGCTGACCCCGTTGGCGGAATAGAGCGTCTTGCCGTCGAAGGAAAAATCCATGTGCCAGACACGCTGACCGACCAGGAGGTATTTTTCCACGGCGAAACTATGGGCATCGACGACGGCGATGCGGTTGGCCGGGCCGAGCGCGACAAAGCCCCATTTGCCGTCCTCGGAAAGTGCGATCCCGACCGCCTGGATGGTCTCGCTCGGCACGCCGGGGATGGCGAAATTGACGGTATGGACAACCTTGTGCTGGCTGGTGTCGATGATCGAGACAGTGCCGCCGACCTCGGAAGAAACCCAGACCAGCGAGCCATCCTTGTTGAATTCGGCGTAGCGCGGGCGCGAGCCGACGAGCACGCTCGCCACCATCTTGTGGCTGGCGGCGTCGATGAAATGCGCCATGCTGGTGGTCTCGGAGGTGTTGACGATGGTCTTGCCATCCGGGCTCACCGCCATGCCCTCGGGCTCGACGCCGGTCGGGATTTCATCGACGATGCGCCCGGCCGCGATATCGACGACCGAGACCTCGTTGTCATCCTCGTTGGAAACATAAAGCGTCTTGCCGTCCGGGCTCAAGGCAAAGGTTTCGGGGTCCGGCCCGCTTTGGAGCGTGCGCGTGACGGTAAGCGTCGCGAGATCGAGTTCCTCGATGTGATCGGCATCCGAGGTGCAGATATAGAGGCTCTTGTGATCCTTCGAGAGCAGCAGCCCGCGTGGGCGCGCACCCACCGCCACCGTCTTGACGATGGCGAGGCTCGTGGCATCGACCACCGTGATGGTGTTGTCCTTCTCGTTCGAAAGATAAAGATGATCGGCGCGCGCGGGAACGCTCGCGAGCAGAACGACGACGAGCGCGGCGGCGCCGCGGGTCAGTGCATATGGCATGCGCTCTCCGGTTGATCGACGCCGAGTGTATCCGTTTCGAAAAATTGATGGAGAAATCCCGGCTGTGGTGAAATCGAGACGAGCGAGACGGGATCGACCAGCAGCACCGGCTGGCGCAGCTGCCCATCCCAGGGGCGGAAACTGAGACGCTCACCCTTGAAGGCGGCAAGCTCGAATTTCGGGCCGCGCAGATAGGCCCCGATGATCGCGGGATCGGTGCTGCTGGTACGAATGACCGCCTCGCCGAAGGCCCGCACCGCCATCCAGGCGCCATAGTCGCGCTCCGTCATGACGCGATGGGCACTGCGAAAAAAGCGGTTCTGCAATTGCGTCGCCCCGGTTTCGTCATAGACCGGCGACCACGCCACGGGCATCAGCCCCGCCGCGCCGGCGACCGGCCGCGCCAGGGTGGCGCGATAGCCGAGCTGGTCGGCGAAATTGTCTTCCTCGTCGGCGGCGATCAAAATATCGTAATCAACGCCCTGGGTGATGTTGGCGACTTCGGTATTGACCTCAAAATGTCCAGTATCGGCGCGCTGCTCAGCGGGATTAAATGTCCAGGTTTTATCAGCAACGATCCTGATCTGGAATTTTTTCGCGGCGCGCCGGAAGGCTTCCGCCGCCGCCCGGTCCTCCGGCGTCGATCCGGCAAGCAGCATGACGCGCCGCCAGTTTTTCACCACGAGATACTGCATCAGGGCATCGGCGCGCATGGCGCGGCTCGGCAGCACATGCAGCACATTGGCGCGGCAGCCCTCCGCGCGCAGCATGTCATCGCTGGTTGTCGCATCGATCAGCGTTGCCCCCCGCGCCTCGGGCAGATCGGCGGCCTTGAGCAGGAGTGCAGGCGGCAGATCGGTGACGAAGGCGCGCGCCCCCTTGCCCAGCCGATCGCGGAGTGCCGCGAGCACCCCCCCCTCGTCGGGCGCAATCGCGGCATCGAGGGCAAAGCCCTGGCCGATGAAGCGCCCGGTGGTGTTGTCATCGGCGAGCGCGACCCTGGCGCCGGCGAGCCCGTCATCCGTGGCGGGCTGGCCGAGCGCGCTCGCGGGCGCCACCGGCCGTTGTGCCAGGCCGAGATAGACGATGTCGAAGACGCTTTCCCGCGGCGGCGCGGGGTTGGCCTGGGCTCGGGCCGCGCGCGGGACGAGCGGCCCCGCGCCCGCGAGGGCGAGCAGCGCCATCAAAAGCAGTGACCGCGCGCGGCGGAACGGCATACATCTCCTCCTTGGCAAGGCGCGCGCGCGTGCGCGTGCGCGTGCGCCGGTAAGCTGCCATCTTTCGCCCTGGCATAACAGAGGGAGGTCTTGTGAACAAATTTTTATCCGCCGCTGCGGCGCTGATCGGCATGGCCGCGATCCTCGCCGCCTCGGCCACGGTGCGCGCCGGCGAGGCCACGCCGACGCCGATCGCGGTGTTCGATTTCACCCTCATCGACACCTCCCCCGCACCTCCGAACGCGGCCGAACTGGCCCGGCTCAAGGCGCTCGATGACCAACTCCGCGAGAGGCTCGCCCAGTCGGGGCGCTATCGCGTACTGGGGACCGCGCCTTTGCGGGAAGAACTCGCGAAACAGCCCGATATCATGCGCTGCAACGGCTGCGAATTGCCGCTCGCCCAGAGCCTCGGCGCGCGCGAGGCGGCCTATGGCTGGGTGCAGAAGGTGAGCGATCTCATTCTCAACATCAATCTGGTGATCGAGGATGCCTCCTCGGGGCGGAAACGCGCCGCCGGCAGCGTCGATATCCGTGGCAACACCGATGAAAGCTGGCGCCGTGGCCTCGATTATCTGCTCGAGGAGCGTATCCTGACAGCGACGCCGTGAACGTGGCCATCGGGACGGGTGTTTTGGGCGAGCCAGGGCGCTGCAATCGCCGGGCAGCTGGCCCAGTTGTGCCGCATCCCCATCCGACGGTAGTCTCGCCCAGACGCCGTCAAGGAAATGGGGAGGAAGCGCCATGAATCTGGCGAGCAAGCTGCAAGCGCGGGATGAGGCGGGCAATCCGGTGCGGGTCGGGCTGATCGGCGCGGGAAAATTCGGTGCGATGTTCCTCGCCCAGGCGCGCCTCACGCCCGGCCTGCACATTCTGGCGATCGCCGATCTCGCGCCGGCCCGCGCGCGCCAGGCCCTGGAGCGTACGGGCTGGCCGGCTGAGCGCTATGCAGCGGCGAGCTTCGCAGAAGCCCGCCGGCATGGCTCAACCCGCATCACCGAGGATGCCGAGGCGATGATCCGCACGGCCGGGCTCGACGTGGTGATCGAAGCGACCGGGCATCCGCCCGCGGCGATCCGGCATTGTCTCGCGGCGATCGACTGCGGTGTCCATGTCATCATGGTTTCGGTGGAGGCGGATGTGGTGGCGGGCCCGCTTCTGGCGCGGCGCGCGCACGCGGCTGGCGTGATCTACAGCCTCGCCTACGGCGATCAGCCGGCGATCATCTGCGAGCAGGTCGATTGGGCCCGCGCCGCCGGCTTCACCGTGGTCAGCGCTGGCAAGGGCACGCGCTATCTGCCGCGCTTTCATTATTCTACCCCCGATACGGTATGGCAGAATTTCGGCATCACGCCCGAGATGGCGGCGCGGGTCGGCAATAACGCCAAAATGTTCAACTCCTTCATCGACGGCTCGAAATCGGCGATCGAAATGACGGCGGTGTGCAACGCGACCGGCTTGACGCCGCAACCCCATGGCCTCGGGTTTCCCCCGGCTTCCTGCTATGAGCTTGCGGAAATCTGCAAGCCCCGCGCGGCTGGTGGGTCGCTCAGCCACGAGGGCACAACCGAAGTGGTCTCCTCGCTCCATCGCGATGGCCGGCCGGTCGAGCATCATTTGCAGATCGGCACCTATGTCGTGGTCAAGGCCGAAACCGAATTCGTTCGCCACTGCATCGAGGAATACCGCTTTTTCCCCGACCAGAGTTCGCGCTATTCGGCGATGTTCCGCCCCGCTCACCTCATCGGGTTGGAACTCGGCATATCGGTGGCCGCCATCGCCCTGCGGGGTGAGCCGACCGGCGTGCCCGTGGCTTTTCATTCCGATGTGGTGGCTACCGCCAAGCGCGACCTCAAGGCCGGGGAAATTCTTGATGGCGAAGGTGGCTACTGCGTCTGGGGCAAGCAGGTGCCCGCCGCGGAGTCGCTCCGCCAGGGCGGCCTACCGCTCGGTCTCGCGCACGGCATCGCGTTGCGGCGCGCGAAGAAGGCGGGGGAGATGCTGTCGTGGTCGGACGTGGTGATCGACGAGGCCGATGCCGCCTATCGTATTCGCCGCGAGATGGAAGCCGCGTTTCGCGCGCCCAATGTCGAACCCGCGCGGCCATGACCGCCATGCACCCAGCGCTCGGGCGGCGCGCGGCCGTCACCGGTGCCGCCGCCATCGCGCTCGCCGCCCCGGCGCTCCGCCCGCGCCCCGTCAGCGCCGCCGAATTCAGCTATAAATTCGCCGGCGACTGGCCGGCCGATTATCCGCTGACGCGGCGCGCCGAGGCGGCCGCGAGGCGCATCCGCGAGGAGAGTTCGGGGCGGCTCGAAATCAGCATTTTTCCCGATAACCAGATGGGCGGCGACACCGAGATGCTCTCGCAGCTCCGCGCCGGCGCGCTTGAGTTCATGCCCGTGCCGGCCGGCGTGCTCTCGACCTTCATTCCGGCCGCCGCGATCACCAATGTCGGTTTCGTCTTCGATGACTACGCCGAGGTCTGGCCGACCATCGACGGCCCGCTCGGAGCCGCCGTGCGACAGAAAATCCTGGCCTCCGGCCATCATGTTTTCGAAAACATCTGGGACAACGGATTTCGCCAACTGACCACGGGGACGAAGCCCGTGCGGGGTCTCGCCGATGTCGAGGGTCTGAAACTCCGTGTTCCGGTCTCGCCCCTGCATACTTCGTTGTGGCAGGCGCTCGGCGCGTCACCGGGGGCGATCAACATGTCGGAGGTTTATTCCGCGCTCCAGACGCGGGTCTATGACGGGCAGGAAAACGCGCTTCCCATCATCCAGTTTTTTCGCCTCTATGAGGTGCAGAAATACATCGCCCTGACCAGCCACATGTGGGAGGGCTACTGGATTCTCGCCAATGGCCCGGCCTGGCAGCGCCTGCCCCCCGACATCCAGGAGATCGTCACGCGAAACCTCAACGCCTCCGCCCTGCAAGGGCGCGAGGATATCGCGCGGCTCTCGCAGACGCTCCGCGCGCAATTGCAGAGCGAGGGCATGACGATCACCACGCCCGATCGCGCGCCGTTCCGCGAAAAACTCTCCCGTGTCGGTTTCTATGCCGGATGGAAACGGAAATTCGGTGATGACCTCTGGGCGCTTCTCGAAGCCCATACGCGGCATCTGGCCTAGGCGGGCACGATGAGCGCCGCGCACGATTTGTTGACGGATTCCGCCGAGCGGCTGTTCGGCACGCTCTGCGATCAGGCGGTAGGGGCGGCGGCCGAGGCCGGGGTGTGGCCGGAGGCGCTGTGGCGCGCGGTCGAGGCGGCGGGCTTCACCGAGGCGCTGGTGCCCGAGGAATGCGGCGGCTCGGGGATCGGCGCCGCGGAAGCCTGCGGCGCGCTCGCCGTCGCGGGCCAGTTCGCGGCCCCCATCCCGCTCGCCGAGACCATGCTGGCGCGCCGCTTTCTCGCCCGCGCCGGATTGCCCCCCATCGCGGGTCCGCTCACCGTCGCGCCGGTCGACCGGCGCGATGCCGTCACGCTCGAACGCGCGGGCGCCGTCTGGCGCCTCGGCGGACGGGTGCGGCGGGTGCCCTGGGCGCGACAGGCAGCGGCGCTGGTGCTGGTGACCACGCATGACGGGGAAGCGATGCTGGTCGCGCTCGCGGTGCCGGCCGAGCGCATCGTCGCGGGGCGCAATCTCGCGGGCGAGCCGCGCGATGATGTGACCCTCGACGGCCTGATCGTTGCGGAAAACGTTGCCCCGGCGCCAGGCGGCTGCACACGCGACGACCTGCTCGCCGCCGGAGCCGCACTCCGCGCCCAGCAGATCGCCGGGGCCGCGGCAAGCGTGCTCGCGATGACGCTGCGCTATGCCGGCGAGCGTGTGCAGTTCGGCCGCCCGATCGGCAAATTCCAGGCCGTGCAGCACAATATCGCCATGCTCGCGGGCGAGACGGCGAGCGCGGCGGCGGCCGCGGACATGGCGGCGGCGGCGTTTGAAAAGCTGGATCCGCTCGCCATCGCCGCGGCGAAACTCCGCGCCGGCGAGGCGGCGAGCCGCGTTGCCGCCTTGGCTCATCAGGTGCACGGCGCGATCGGTTTCACCCGCGAATTCGCGTTGCAGAACGCCACAAGGCGGCTCTGGTCGTGGCGCGAGGAGTTCGGCAAGGAGGCCCACTGGGCCGAGCGTCTCGGCCGCGCCGCCGTTGCCGCGGGCGGTGACGGGCTCTGGGCGATGATCACCGCGGCGGGTTAGGCGGCATCAGGGACCGAAGACATTGGATCACGCCAGAACCTCGCTTGCCCGGTTTCTCGCCCCGCGATCCATCGCCGTCATCGGCGCCTCGCCCGAGCGCGGACGCATTCGTGGCATCCTGCTCCATAACCTGCGGCAGAACGGCTATTCGGGGCGCATCTATCCGGTCAATCCGAGCTATGCCGAGATCGCGGGCTTGCGCTGCTATCCCGATCTCGCCGCGATTGCGGCACCCGTCGATCTCGCCCTGATCGCCATTCCGGCCGAGCATGTGCTGGCGGCGCTCAAGGCGTGCGCGGGTCTGGGCATTCCGCACGCGCTGATCATCTCCTCGGGCTTCGCCGAGGAAGGCGGCGCGCGGCGCGCGATCCAGGCCGAGATCGCGGCGCTGGCGCGCCAGAGCGGCATGCGCATCTCGGGGCCGAACGCGGAAGGGTTTTACAACGCCATCGATCAGGTCGCCGCGACCTTCAGCCCCGCGACCGATCGCGCGACCGATCGCGCCCCGGTGATCGCCGGGGCGCGCCGCGTCGGCATCATCGCCCAGAGCGGCGGTATCGGCTTCGCGCTCTATAACCGCGGCCGCGCGCTTGGCCTGCCGTTCAGCCATGTCATCACCACCGGCAATGAGGCGGACCTCACGGCGGCCGATTTCTTCGCCCATCTCGCCGCCGATCCGGCAACCGGGGTGATCCTGCTGTTTCTCGAGAGCGTGCGCGACGGGGCGGGGTTTTGCGCGGCCGCGCGGCGGGCGGCAGAGAATGGCAAGAAGGTCATCGCGGTGAAGGTCGGGCAGACCGCGGCTGGGGAACGCGCGAGCCTGTCGCATACCGCGAGCATCGCCGGCTGGCGCGCCGCCTATGACGCGGCGTTTGCCAGCCTCGGCGTCATCGCCGCGCGCGATCCCGACGAGGCGGTGGCGCTCGCCGCCGCTTTTGCCACCAATCCCGGGGCGGCGGGCCGGCGCGCCGGGGTCATCACGGTCTCGGGAGGCGCCGGGGCCTGGCTTGCCGATGCCCTGGTTGCCGCCGGGCTCGACATGCCGGAGATCTCCCCGGCGACGCAGGCACGCATCCGCGGCTTCATCCCCTCCTACGGCGCCACCGCCAATCCCGTCGATATCACCGCCCAGGCGGCGTATCACGGCGGGCTCACCCGCACCATCGCCGAACTGATGGAAGAGGACGGGATCGATCTCATCGCGGTTGCCATCTCGGCGGCGAGCGAGACGCGGCTCTCGCTCGATCCGCCGGAACTCGCCTCCCTTCTCGCCCGACGCGCGAAGCCCGTGCTGCTGTTCAGCTACACCCTGCCTTCCGATTTCGCCCGCGCCGGTTTGGCCGAGGCGGGGGCGGTGGTGTTGACCCATCTCGCGGCGCTGGCGCGCGCGGCCGCCCTCCTCGCCGATCCGCCGAAGCCGGCGCCCGTACCGCCGACGCCACGGCGGTTACCCGCGGCGGCGTGTCGCGCCCTTGCCGGGCATGCCGGCACGCTCGCGGAATATCAGGCGAAAGACGCCCTCGCCGCTGCGGGTTTCGCGCTTGCCCCGCGCGCGCTCGCCGCAAACCTTGAAGCGGCGCTGGCGGCGGCGCGCGCCATCGGCTTTCCGCTGGCGCTGAAACTACAATCGCCCGATCTGCCGCACAAAAGCGATATCGGCGGCGTGCGGCTCGGCATCAACGACGAAGCCGAGCTCGGCGAGGCCTTCGCGTTGCTGCTGGCGGCGGGACGGGCGGCGGGCGCACGCATCGCGGGCGTGCTGGTCGAAAAAATGGCCCTGCCCGGCATCGAGATCCTTCTCTCCGCCGTGCGCGATCCGGGGTTCGGCCCGGTGGTGATGCTCGGCGCTGGCGGGGTGATGGCGGAAGTGTTCCGCGATGTCACCCACCGCCTCGCTCCGCTCGATATCGCGGTGGCGCGCGCGATGATCGGCGAATTGCGGAGTGCGCCGCTGCTCGCCGGGTTTCGCGGCGCCCCGACGGCCGATTGCGAGGCGCTGGCGCGGCTGATCGTGGCGCTCGGCGATTTCGCCGCCGCCGCGCCCCCCGCGCTTCGCGAGGTCGAACTCAACCCGGTGATCGTGCATGCCGCCGGTGCGGGCTGCACCATCGCCGATGCCTTGATCATTCTCGCTGATGCGCCGGAAAAGGGAGATCGAGCATGTCCCAGCTGACCTTCGCGCCCCCCGTCCCGGCGCCGGAAGCCGAGGCGCTGCGCGCCGAGGTGCGGGCTTTCCTCGCCGCCGAACTACCGCCCGTCTCGGCCCCCGATCGGCTGCGTCTCGGCGGGCGCGATCCGGCGTTCAGCCGCAAGGTGGCGGCGCGTGGCTGGATCGGCATGACCTGGCCGAAGCGCTATGGCGGGCGGGAGCGGAGCGCGCTCGAGCGCTATGTCGTGCAGGAGGAAATGCTCGCCGCCGGCGCACCGGTGGCCGCGCACTGGGTCGCCGATCGGCAAAGCGGGCCCAACATCCTGCGCAATGGCAGCGAGGCACAGAAAAATTTTTTCCTCCCGCGCATCGCCGCCGGGGAGTGTTCGTTCTGCATCGGCATGAGCGAGCCCGATTCCGGCTCGGACCTCGCCGCCGCACGCACGCGCGCGGCCCCCGTGCAGGGTGGGTTTCTCGTCAATGGCCGCAAGATCTGGACCTCCAACGCCCATTGCGCCGACTACATGATCCTGTTTTGCCGCACCGGCGAGAAAAGCGAGGACCGCCACGCCGGCGCCAGCCAGTTTATCGTCGATCTGCGCACCCCCGGCATCACCGTGCGCCCGATCATCGATCTCGCCGGCTTGCATCATTTCAACGAAGTGATTTTCGAGGACATGTTTTTGCCCGAGGAATCCCTGCTCGGCGGGCTTGGCGATGGCTGGCGGCAGGTGAGCGGGGAATTGGCCTTTGAGCGCAGCGGGCCGGAGCGGTTTCTCTCCTCCTTCCGCCTGATGGTGGAATTGACCGCCGCGCTCGGGGCGGAACCTTCCGAGCGCGCCGCGATGGCGCTCGGCCGGCTGGTCGCACATGTCATGACACTGCGCCGGCTGTCGCGCTCGGTCGCGGGCATGCTGCAGGCCGGCCGCGAGCCGGCGGTGGAGGCGGCGCTGGTGAAAGATCTCGGCACCAGCTTCGAACAAGAGGTGGTCGAGATCGCGCGCACGCTGATCGAGGATGAGCCGGCGCCGGGCTCGGCCGATGCCCTCGCCGCCGTGCTCGCCCATCTCGTCCAGCACGCGCCGTCGTTTTCCATCCGCGGCGGCACGCGCGAGATTCTACGCGGCATCATCGCCCGTGGTCTTGGGCTTCGTTGAAAGGACGCCGATGATGACCGCAAAATTGCCGGGCGTCGGTTTTGCCGCTGGGCTCACGGCGGCGCTCGTTGCGCCAGCGGTGCAGGGTGCGCGCTACGACCCCGGCGCGAACGCTCAGGAAATCACTCTCGGCAACACCGCGCCCTATAGCGGCCCAGCTTCGGCCTATGGCACGATTGCCCACGCCGAGGCCGCCTATTTCCGCATGCTCAATGAGCACGGCGGCATCAACGGGCGGAAAATTGTATTTGATAGCCGCGATGACGGCTATTCCCCGCCTAAAACGGTTGAGGTGACGCGGGCGCTGGTCGAGCAGGAAAATGTTTTCGCGCTGTTCAACTCGGTTGGCACGGCGCCCAATATCGCCGTCCAGCGCTATCTCAATCTCAAGAAGGTGCCGCAGCTTTTTGTTTCCTCCGGTGCGACACGCTGGAACGATCCGGCGCATTTTCCCTGGACAACAGGGTTTTTGCCGACCTACGAGCAGGAGGGACGCATCTATGCGCGCTATATTCTCGCCACCCGGCCGAATGCCAAAATCGCCGTGCTGACCCCGAATGAGGACGCCGGGCGCGATTATCTGCGCGGTTTCAAGCAGGGGCTCGGTGACCACGCGCGCCAGATTGTCGCCGAGGCGACGTACGAGACCACCGATCCGACGGTCGATTCCCAGGTCGTGATGTTCCAGCAGGCCGGCGCCGATGCGTTTTTCGACGAGGCGACCCCGAAATTCGCCGCGCAAGCGCTGCGCCGCGCCGGTGCCCTGGGCTGGAAGCCGCTGATCGTTCTGCCCAGCGTGGCCAATTCCATCAACGCCGTGCTCAAACCCGCCGGGCTGGAGAACGCCGTCGGCGTCGTCACCGGCTCGTTCCTCAAGGATCCCAACGATCCGCACTGGCGCAACGACCCCGGCTTGCGCGACTGGCGCACCTGGATGGCGCAGTATAATCCCGAGGGGGATCCCGGTGATGTCATGAACGTGAACGGCTACACCGCGGCGCAACTCATGGAGATCGTGCTCGCGCGCTGCGGCGATGATCTGACGCGGGCCAATCTGATGAAACAGGCGCTGTCCTTGCACGAGGTTGCGCTGCCGATGCTGCTGCCGGGCATCACCGTCAATACCAGCGCCGATGACGTGATCCCGATCCGACAATTGCAGATGCAGCGTTTTGATGGCCGGGCGTGGGGTCTGTTTGGCCCGGTGCTCGGGGAGTAGAATGGCGGCCTGTCGGGCGCCGCCGGGACGTTTTCAAACCCTCAATTCCGCATCAAGGCCCGCACATGGGCGCGGCTCGCCGCCGCCAGCACGTCAAGGTTATAGCCGCCTTCGAGCACCGAGACGACACGATTTTGGCAGTGCCTCCCGGCGCTCGCGACGAGACGTTCGCTGAGCCAGGCGAAATCCGCCACATCGAGGCGGAGTTCGGCGAGCGGGTCGGCGTGGTGGGCGTCGAACCCGGCCGAGATGATCAGCAGTTCCGGGGCGAAGCGGTCGAGCGCGGGCAGGATGTTTTCCGCCCAGGCGGCACGGAAGGCCGCGCCGTCACTGCCCGGGGGCAGCGGCGCGTTGACGATATTGCCGGCGGCGCCCCGCATCGTCGCGGCCCCGGTGCCGGGATAGCAGGGATATTGATGGGTCGAGCCATAGAAGAGATCCGGGTCGGGGCCAAAGGTGGCCTCGGTGCCGTTGCCGTGATGGACGTCGAAATCGACCACGGCGATCCGCTTCAGCCCCCAGTGCGCGCGGGCCTGCTCGGCGGCGATGGCGGCGTTGTTGAACAGACAAAATCCCCCGGCGCGGCCTGGTTCGGCGTGATGGCCGGGTGGGCGCACCGCGACGAAGGCGGCCCGCGCCCAGCCCGCCATCACCGCGTCCACCGCGGCCACCGCCCCGCCCGCGGCGCGGAGTGCCGCTTCGGCGCTACCCGTGCTCATGACGGTGTCGGCGTCGAGCGGCACGGTCTCGCCCTGCGGCGGGCGGATCGCGAGGATCGCGGTGACATAGGCCTCGGAATGCACGCGGAGGAGCTGGGCCGGGGTCGCGGCGGGGGCCAATTCGCGCAACAGGGCGGTGAATTCCGGGGCTTCGAGGGCCCGCAGCACGGCGCGCAGCCGATCGGGGCATTCCGGGTGCCAGCCGCCGGGATCGTGTTCGAGACAGGCGGGATGGGTGAACAAGGCGACGGGCATCAGGCCCCGCCCTCCTCGGCGCGGCGGCGGATGAGAAAGCTGAACACGCCCGCCTCGTCGCTGCAAGCGAGCAGCGCGTGGCCGGTGTCGCGGCAGAACGCCTGGAAATCGGCGACCGAGGCGCGATCGGTCGCAAGCACGCGCAGCCGCGCGCCGGGTTTGAGCCCGCGCAGCGCGCGGTTGGCCCGCAGCACCGGCAGCGGGCAGCGCAGCCCCTTGACGTCGAGCACCGTCTCGCTCATGGCCGCGAACCTCCCATCGCGGCGCTAGTCTGCGACGCACGCGCGCCGCCGGCAAGGCGATCCGGCGGTTGAGGGAGAGTGGGGGAGGGAGCGTGTGGAAAAAATACGATTAGGGATCGATCTCGGGGGCACGAAAACCGAAATCGCCGCCTTGGATGAGGCGGGCGGATTTCTGCTGCGCCGCCGGGTGGCAACGCCCAGCACCTATGAGGCTATCCTCGCGGTGCTTGCCGAGTTGCTTGGCGCGGCGGAGCGCGAACTCGGGGCGCGCGGCACGCTCGGTATCGGCATTCCCGGCGCCATCAGCCCGGCCTCGGGGCGGGTGAAGAACGCCTCGCTGCTGGCGCTGAATGGCCAGCCTCTCGCGGTGGAACTGGCCGAGCGTCTCGGCCGCGCGGTGCGGGTCGAGAACGATGCCAATTGCTTTGCCCTGAGCGAGGCGCGGGATGGCGCGGCGGCGGGCGCGGAGAGTGTATTTGGCGTGATCATCGGCACCGGCTGCGGCGGCGGCATCGTGGTGCGTGGGCGGATCCTCTCCGGGCGCCATCGCATCGCCGGCGAATGGGGCCACACGCCGCTGCCCTGGATGACGGCGGCGGAATATCCCGGCCCGCCCTGCTGGTGCGGCCGGCGCGGCTGCCTGGAGACCTATCTCTCCGGCCCCGCCCTGGCGCGGGATTTTTTCGGGCGCGCGGCGCGGGACGCGACGGCCGTGGTGGCGCGCGCCGCATCCGGGGACGAAGCCGCTTGCGCCGCGCTCGCGCGCCACGCCGCGCGGCTCGCGCGCGGGCTCGCCGTGGTCGTCGATCTTCTTGACCCGGAGGTCATCGTGCTCGGCGGCGGCCTCTCAAATCTCGATCATCTCTATCGCGAGGTGCCGGCCTTGCTCTCCGCGCATGTCTTCAGCGATGTCTGCACCACCCCGATCCGGCGCAACCGCTGGGGCGATTCTTCTGGCGTGCGCGGCGCGGCGATGCTGTGGGACGAGCGGGCGTCGTGACACCCGCTCCGGGGTCACGCGGCGGGTGGTTGGTTCAGTGTTTCATTGACCATTCAGTGTGTTATTGACCCTATTGAACAAAGCCACGAAGATGTCAGCCAATTGTTGAAGGCCGGGAATCGGGCCAACGTATCCATCTTGAGTGTTCATGTTACGATTATTCAACAAAATCACAAGGCGCGCGCGCGATCGCGGAGCAGGTGCTTCTGGGTCTTGCCGGTCGAGGTTTTCGGCAAAGGGCCAAAGACCACGGTGCGCGGCGCCTTGAAATGCGCGAGATGGGCGCGGCAGAAGGCGATGATTTCCGCCGCGCTCGCTTGCACCCCCGGCTTGAGGGTGACGAAGGCGCAGGGCGTCTCGCCCCATTTCTCATCCGGGCGCGCGACCACCGCCGCTTCCAGCACCGCGGGATGGCGGAACAGCACGGATTCGACCTCGATCGTGGAAATATTCTCGCCGCCCGAAATGATGATGTCCTTGGAGCGGTCCTTGAGTTCGATATAGCTGTCCTCGTGCCAGACGCCGAGATCGCCGGTATGGAACCAGCCGCCGGCGAAGGCCTCGGCATTGGCGGCTTGGTTTTTGAGATAGCCCTTCATCACCACGTTGCCGCGCATGAACACTTCCCCCATGGTGGCGCCGTCCTGGGGCACCGGGGCGAGGGTCACGGGATCGGCCACCATCAGCCCCTCCAGCACCGGATAGGGCACGCCCTGGCGGGCCTTGAGCCGCGCCTGCTCGGCGGGTGGCAGGGCGTTCCATTCCTCCTGCCAGGCGCAGACCGTGACCGGGCCATAAACCTCCGTCAGGCCATAGACATGGGTGATCTCGAAGCCCAGCCCCTCCATCCCCTCGATCACGGAGGCCGGCGGTGGCGCGGCGGCGGTCATCATGCGGGTGCGCCGTCCGCCGAGATCGCGGCGCTGTTCGGGCGGGGCATTGAGCAGCAGGTTCATCACGATCGGCGCGCCGCAGAGATGGGTGACGCGGTGATCGGCAAGCGCGGCGTAGATCGCCCCCGCCTCGACGCGGCGCAGGCAGACATGGGTGCCGGCGAGGGCGGTGATGGTCCAGGGGAAACACCAGCCATTGCAATGAAACATCGGCAAGGTCCAGAGATAGACGGGGTGATGCGGCATCTCCCAGGTGACGATATTGCCGATCGCGTTCAGATAGGCGCCGCGATGATGATAGACGACGCCTTTCGGATTGCCGGTGGTGCCGGAAGTGTAATTGAGCGAGATCGCATCCCACTCGTCGGATGGCAGCGAGAAGGCAAACGCGGGATCGCCGCCGGCGAGAAATTCCTCGTATTCGATGGCGCCGAGCCGCGTGGCCTCGGGCACCGCGTCATCCGCGATATCGATCACCAGCGGCCGCGCCTCGCTCGGCAGCAGCGCCAGCGCGGCGGCAATAACGGGCGCGTATTCGCTATCGGCGAGCAACACCTTGGCGCCGCCATGGCGGAGGATGAAGGCGATACTCTCGGCATCGAGCCGGGTATTGAGCGCGTTCAGCACGGCGCCCAGCATCGGCACCGCAAAATGCGCCTCCAGGAGCGCCGGGATATTGGGCGCCATGATCGCCACCACATCGCCCCGGCCGATACCGCGCGCGGCCAGGGCGGACGCGAACCGGCGGCAGCGCGAAGCGGTCTCGGCCCAGGTGAGGCGGCGCGCGCCATGCACCACCGCGAGATGGTTTGGATAGACGCGCGCGGTGCGGGTGAGCAGGCTGAGCGGCGAGAGCGGTGTGTGGTTCGCGGCATTGCGCGGCAGGTCAAACGGATTGTCCGATGCGCTCATGATGGTCCCCTCCCGCCGCGCAATGCCGCGCGGCGCGGGGAGTTTAGCGCCGCGCGGGGGGAGGCGGAAAGGGTTGACGGAGCGCTGCCGCGGCGCATGCTGCGCCCGCGCCCGAAGCCGGCGCGAGGGAGGACCAGCGATGCACATCCTGATCACCGGGGCGGCCGGGATGATCGGCCGCAAACTCACCGCCCGCCTGGTAGCCGAGGGCGGGCTTGCCGGGCAGGCGATCACACGCCTCTCATTGATCGATATCGTCGCCGCGGAAAAACCGGTGGGATTTGCCGGAGCGTGCGAGAGCCAGGCCGCCGATCTTTCCGCCCCAGGCGCGGCGATGGCGGCGATCAAGGCCCGCCCGGACGTGATCTTTCATCTCGCGGCGATCGTCTCGGGCGAGGCGGAGGCTGATTTCGACAAGGGCTATCGCGTCAATCTCGACGGCACCCGGCTGTTGCTCGAGGCGGTCCGGACGATCGGCGCGCCCTATCGGCCGCGGCTGGTGTTCACCTCCTCCATCGCGGTGTTCGGCGCGCCGTTTCCCGACCCCATCCCCGATGATTTCTTCACCACGCCGCTCACCAGCTACGGCACGCAGAAGGCGATCGATGAATTGCTGCTCGCCGATTATTCACGCCGTGGCTTTCTCGATGGCATCGGCATTCGCCTGCCCACCATCTGCATCCGCCCAGGGGCGCCCAACAAGGCGGCCTCGGGGTTTTTCTCGGGCATCCTGCGCGAGCCGCTGGCCGGGCGGGAGGCGATCCTGCCGGTCGAGGACAGCGTCCGCCACTGGCACGCGAGCCCGCGCGCGGCGGTCGGTTTTTTGCTCCATGGCGCAACGATCGACCTCGCGCCCCTCGGGACGCGGCGCAATCTCACCATGCCGGGGTTGTGCGCCAGCGTCGGCGAGCAGATCGCGGCGCTGCGCCGCGTGGCGGGCGAGGCGGCGGTCAAGCTGATCCGCCGCAGCCCCGATCCCGCCATCGCCGCGATCGTCGCGGGCTGGCCGCAACGCTTTGACGCCGCGCGCGCCGAGGCGCTCGGCTTCACGGCCGAGAAATCGTTCGATGAGATCATCCGGGTTTATCTCGAGGACGATTTCAAGAGCTAGCAAGACCGCCGAACACCTCGCCGAAAGCGCCGAAAAGCGCCGCGTCGGCCGCCGCCATATCGGCGCCGCGGCCGAGCGCTTTGAGGCTGGTGACGCCGTGTTCGGCGATGCCGCAGGGCACGATGCCGGAGAAATGGCCGAGATCGGGGGCAACATTGAGGGCGATGCCGTGCCAGCTCACCCAGCGCGTCACCCGCACGCCGATCGCCGCGATCTTGGCTTCGCTGCCATCCGGCGCCACAACCCAGATGCCGATCCGCCCAGCCCGCCGCTCGCCCGCGACGCCAAGGCGGGCCAGCGCGCGGATCAGCCACTCCTCCAGCCCCTCCACAAAAGCCCGGACATCGCGCGCCGGCACGCGGCCATGAGAACGGGTGAGGTCGAGCAGGACATAGGCGATGCGCTGGCCCGGCCCGTGATAGGTCCATTGCCCGCCGCGCCCGGCGCTGAATGTCGGGAAACGCGCCGCCTCGCGCAGATCCTCGGGCCGCGCCGAGGTGCCGGCGGTATAGAGCGGCGGATGCTCGACCAGCCAGACCTGCTCGGGCGCGGTGCCGGCGCGAACCGCTGCGATCCGTGCCGCCATGGTCTCCAGCGCCACGGGATAAGGGGTGAGGCCGGGGCGCGTTGTCCATTCGATCATCGTCGAAGCTGCCTTCCCTGGCGTCACCACGATTGATGCCGCCGTCGCCATCGGCTATACCGCGCCCTCGAACGGCGCCCTGGCGCCGGGGTCACGGTGCGGTCGTGGCGGAATGGTAGACGCGCAAGCTTGAGGTGCTTGTGGGGGAAACCTCGTGGAAGTTCGAGTCTTCTCGACCGCATAAACCCCTCTCTCCTGCGAGCCTCGGCCTCCCGTCCGCGAGTTCGGAAGGAAACGGGCATGGACGAGGATTTTCGCCGCGCGGCACTTGATTACCACCGGCTGCCGCGCCCGGGAAAGCTCGCGATCATGCCGACCAAGCGCATGGCGACCCAGCGTGATCTCGGCCTCGCCTATTCGCCGGGCGTCGCCGCCGTCTGCGAGGCGATCGTGGCCGACCCCGACGCCGCCCAGGATTATACCGCGCGGGGCAACCTCGTCGCCGTCATCTCCAACGGCACCGCAGTGCTGGGGCTCGGCAATATCGGCCCGCTCGCCGGCAAGCCGGTGATGGAAGGCAAGGCGGTTCTGTTCAAGAAATTCGCCGGCATCGACGTCTTCGATATCGAGGTGGATGCAGCCGATCCGGCGCATTTCTGCGACGTGGTCGCCGCCCTCGAACCAACCTTCGGCGCGATCAATCTCGAAGACATCAAAGCCCCGGAATGTTTCGAAATCGAAGAAAATCTGCGCTCACGGATGAAAATCCCGGTGTTCCACGACGACCAGCACGGCACCGCCATCACGGTTGCCGCCGCTGTGCGCAACGGCCTGCTGGTACAGGGCAAGCGGCTGGCCGATGCCCGGCTGGTGACCTCCGGCGCCGGCGCCGCGGCGCTCGCTTGTGTTGACTTGCTGGTCGTGATGGGACTCCGGGTGGAAAACGTTACCCTCACCGACAAGGACGGCGTCGTGCATGCCGGGCGGGAGGGGATGCGGCCCAACATGGCGCGCTACGCCCGCGAGACCGATGCGCGGGGCTTGGCGGACGTGCTGGCCGGCGCGGATATCTTTCTCGGCCTCTCCGCGCCCCGCGTGCTCAAGCCGGAATGGCTCGGCCTGCTCGCGGAAAAGCCGCTCGTTCTGGCGCTCGCCAATCCCGAGCCCGAAATCAACCCGGAAGCGGCGCGCGCGGCGCGGCCCGACGCCATCATCGCCACCGGGCGCAGCGATTATCCCAATCAGGTCAATAACGTCCTCTGTTTCCCCTTTATTTTCCGCGGCGCCCTCGATGTCGGGGCGAGCACCATCAACGAGGCGATGAAGCTCGCGGCCGCCGAGGCGATCGCGGAACTGGCCCGCGTCGAGGCAAGCGAGGTGGTGGCGGCGGCCTATGGTGGCATCGCGCCGGTGTTCGGGCCCGACTACATCATCCCCAAACCCTTCGATCCCCGCCTCATTCTCCAGATTGCCCCGGCGGTCGCGCGCGCCGCGATGGCAACCGGCGTGGCGCGCCGGCCGATCACCGATTTCGCGGCCTATCAGCGCGATCTCGAACGCTTCGTTTTCCGCTCCGGCCAGCTCATGCGCCCGGTCTTCGAGGCGGCGCGCCAGAGCCCGCGCCGCATCGCCTATGCCGAGGGCGAGGACGAGCGCGTTCTGCGCGCGGCGCAGACCGTGCTCGACGAGCGAATCGCAACGCCGCTGCTGCTCGGCCGGCGCGAGGTCATCGCCGCGCGGGTGCGCGAGATGGGGCTGCGCATGGATCTCTCGGCGGATGTGCTTGTGCTCGACCCCGAGCAGGACAGCGACGTGGTGGCTCCGCTGATTGCGCCCTATCAGCGCCTGGTCGCCCGCCGCGGCGTGCCGCCAGCCGCCGCGGCGCGGCGGGTGCGCAACCGCACCAGCGTCGTTGCCGCCATGCTGCTGGCCTCGGGCGAGGTCGATGCGGCGGTCGTCGGCGGCTCGGGTGATTGGTGGCAGCACATGAAATATGTCCTGCCGATCATCCCCACCTCTGCCGGTGTCAGCCGCGCCTATGCGCTCTCCGCCATCATCCTGCCGACCGGCGTGCTGTTTCTCTGCGACAGCCATGTCAATGTCGATCCGACCGCCGAACAGATCGCCGAAATGACACGGCTCGCGGCGCGGACGGTTTCGCGTTTCGGCCTCACGCCCAAGGCGGCGCTGCTCTCGCATTCGAGCTTCGGCGCCTCCAATACCGCCTCGGCGCGCAAGATGCGGGCGGCGCTGGCCTTGATCCGTGCCAGCACCCCCGCGCTTGAAATCGACGGCGAGATGCACGCCGATGCCGCCCTCAGCGCCGCCATCCGCGAGCGCGCGGTGCCCGACAGCCCGCTCGAAGGCCCCGCCAACCTGCTGGTCATGCCCAATCTCGACGCCGCCAATATCGCCTTCAACCTGCTCAAGGCGGCGGCAGACGGGCTGGTCATCGGCCCGCTTCTGCTCGGCATGAGCAAGCCCATCCACGTTCTCGTCCCAAGCGTCACCGCGCGCGGCATCGTCAATATCAGTGCACTCGCCGCGACCGAGGCCGCCGGCCTTAATTCCGCCGAATCCAGCGCTTAGGCGTTGCGAAATAAGTACGCCTATAAGGCCAGGGGTTTCACCCCCTGGACCCGAGCAAAGGCGGAGCCTTTGCAATCCCTTCCGGGATGCGGGTCTGGGGAAGCTGGCCCCAGCGGGGTCCAGGGGCAGCGCCCCTGGCCTTATTTTGCTTAGATGAGGGGAAAACGATCATCGTGAAACCATTGCGCAAAGCCGTTCTGCCGGTCGCCGGTCTCGGCACCCGCTTTCTTCCCGCTACCAAGGCGACCGCCAAGGAAATGCTGCCCGTGGTGGATAAACCCTTGATCCAGTATGCGATCGAGGAGGCGCGGGCCGCCGGGATCGAGCAGTTCTGCCTGATCACCGGGCGCGGCAAGACGGCGATCGTCGAGCATTTCGATGTCGCCTACGAGCTGGAGGCGACCTTGCGCGCGCGCGGCAAGACCGAGGCGCTGGCGATGCTGGAAGGCACCCGCATCGAGCCTGGCGCGCTGGTGACGGTGCGCCAGCAGGAGCCGCTCGGCCTCGGCCACGCCATCTGGTGCGCGCGCGCCTTCATCGACGAAGACCCTTTCGCCATTCTGCTGCCCGATGACCTCATCCTCAGCGACACGCCCTGCGTCGCCCAGCTCGCCGAGGCCTATCGCCAGACCGGGGGCAATGTCGTCGCGGTGCAGGAGGTGCCGCGCGAGGAAATCAGCCGCTACGGCATCCTCGCCACCGGCGAGACGCACGGCAATCTCATCGAGGTGCGCGGCCTGGTGGAAAAACCGCCGCCGGAAAAGGCGCCCTCCGCGCTCGCCATCATCGGCCGCTACGTCCTCTTGCCCGAGGTCATCGGCCATCTCGCCCGTTTCGAGCGCGGCGCCGGCGGCGAGGTGCAGTTGACCGACGCGATGGCCCGGCTGATCGGCCATTCGCCTTTCCACGGCCTGCGTTTCGAGGGACGGCGCTTCGATTGCGGCGACAAGGCGGGGTTTCTCGAAGCCCAGATCGCCTTTGCCCTGAAGCGCCCCGATCTCGCGCCGCAGGTGCGGGCATTTCTTCGCCGTTATTGCTGATTATTCTTCCGGAGATACATCATGAGCTTCCGCCACCGCTTTGATCCGACAGCCTTGCGCGAATACGACATCCGCGGCATCGTCGGCCAAACCCTTGGCCCGGACGACGCCTTTGCTGTGGGCCGGGTGTTCGGCGGCATCGTCGCTGGCGCCGGCGGCAAGCGTGTCGCGGTTGGCTATGATGGCCGGCTCTCCTCGCCGGCGCTGGAAAAATCCCTGGTCGCCGGGCTCATGGCGAGCGGGATGGAGGCCGTCCGCATCGGGCTCGGCCCGACGCCGATGCTCTATTTCGCCGCGACCACGCTGCCCGCCGACGGCGCGGTCATGGTCACCGGCAGCCACAACCCCTCCGATTACAATGGCTTCAAGATGATGCTCGGCAAAAAGCCGTTTTTTGGCGCGGCGATCCGCGAACTCGGCGCGCGCGCGGAACGCGGCGAGGTGGGGACCGAAACCACCGGACGGGAGCAGACCATCGATATCCGGGCGGATTATGTCGCGCGCGTGTTGAAGGATTACGACGGCGGCCAGCGCGCGCTCAAGGTGGTCTGGGATCCCGGCAACGGCGCGGCGGGCGTGGTGCTCGATCGGCTGGTCGCGGGCCTGCCGGGGGCGCATACGATCATCAACGGCGCGGTCGATGGGCTGTTTCCCGCGCACCACCCCGACCCGACCGTGCCGGCCAATCTCGCGCAGTTGATCGCTGCGGTGCGCACGCAAAAAGCTGATCTCGGCATCGCCTTCGATGGCGACGCCGATCGCATCGGCGTGGTTGATGACACGGGAGAAATCCTGTTTGGCGACCAGATCATGGTGCTGTTCGCGCGCGACGTTTTGCGCACGCATCCCGGCGCCACCATCATCGCCGATGTCAAGGCGAGCCAGGTGCTGTTCGACGAAATCGGCCGCGCCGGCGGCAAGCCCCTGATGTGGAAAACCGGGCACAGCCTGATCAAGGCCAAGATGGCCGAAACCGGCGCGCCGCTCGCGGGCGAGATGTCGGGCCATATTTTCTTCGCCGATAAATGGTATGGGTTTGACGACGCGCTCTATGCCGCGGTGCGGCTGCTGGGGATTGTGGCGCGCATGACCGCGCCGCTCTCGGCCGCGCGCGCCGGGCTGCCGGCGCTGGTCTCGACCCCCGAATTGCGCTTCGATTGCGCCGAGGCGCGCAAATTCGCCGTCGTTGCCGAGGTCGCAGCAAGGCTCCGCGCCGCCGGGGCGACGGTGAACGACACCGACGGCGTGCGGGTGCAGACCGCGGATGGCTGGTGGCTGCTGCGCGCCTCGAACACCCAAGCGGTCCTGGTCGCCCGCGCCGAGGCGCGCGACGCCGCCGGCCTCGATCGTCTCAAGGCCAGCCTCGCCGAGCAGCTTTCTCTCTCTGGCCTCGCGGCGCCCGATTTTTCGGGTGGTCACGCCGGGCATTAAGGGGAAAAAAGGCGAGGGCTCCGCCCTCGACCCGCTGGGGCCAGCGGCCCCAGACCCGCATCATGGGAAGGATTGCAAAGGCGCCGCCTTTGCTGGGGTTCCAATGGGGAAGAGGGGGGCAAAGCCCCTCGCCTTATGGCCTGGCTATTCTTCCTCCCCTCAGCGGCCGAGGCGCGCCGGTGGTGGTCGGGAAGCTGATCGGGAGGCCGGCGAGATGGCGGGCGGCGAGGAAGGCGAAGCACTGCGCCTCGAGCGCGTCGCCGTTCCAGCCGACCGTCTCGACGGGTTCGACCGGCGCGCCGAGGCCGGCACGCAGCGCCGCCAGGATGGCGGGGTTATGCCGCCCGCCGCCGGTGACGAGAAAGCGGCGCGGGGGCGCCGGGAGCGGTGTGGCGGCGATGGCGGCGGCGATGAAGGCGGCCAGGGTCGCCGCGCCGTCGGCGGCGCTCAGGGCATGGATCCCGCTTTCGGCAAGGCTGGCCGCGAAATCGAGCCGGTCGAGCGATTTCGGCGCGGGGCGGCGGAAATAGGGATGGGCGAGCAGGCCGGCCAGGATTTTTTCATCCACCGTGCCGGCTCCGGCGAGGCGGCCGTCGGTGTCAAAGGGGCTGCCGGTATGGTGGCGCGCCCAGTCATCGAGCGGGCCGTTGCCGGGGCCGGTGTCGCAGGCGAGCAGCGCGCCATTTTCGCCGATCCAGGTGATATTCGCGACACCGCCGATATTGAGCACGGCGAGCGGGAGGGGGTGGCCCGCGGCGAGGGCGGCGTGGAAGATCGGGGCCAGCGGCGCGCCCTCGCCGCCGGCGGCGACATCCTGGCCGCGAAAATCATGCACCACCGGCAGCCCGCTCGCCTCCGCCAGACGGGCGGCGTCGCCGATCTGCCAGGTGCGGCCGCGCGCCGGCTCGTGCAGGATGGTCTGGCCGTGAAAGCCGATCAGATCGGCGGGCGCGCCGAGTGCCGCGATGGCGTCGAGATGGCGCTCGGTGAGCCGCGCCGTGACCGCTGCCAGGAAGGGATGATTGGGCGCAAGGCGCGGGGCGAGATCGAGCAGGCGGCGAAGATCGGCTCTGAGATCAGGCGTATAGAGCAGCGTGAGGCAGGGGCCGAAGCGGGCGATGCGCGCGCCGTCGGTCTCGATCCAGGCGGCGTCCACCCCGTCCAGCGAGGTGCCGCTCATCAGCCCGATCACGCGCAGCATTTTCACCCCGATTGCCCTGTGCTAGCGACCACCCGAGATATTTCCTTTCTGCAAGCGAGCCGCGATCGTGAAAAGCCCCTTCCTGCGCGAGGCCATGGAACGTGGCTTCGTTTTCCAGTGCACCGACGCCGAGGCGCTCGACGCGCGGCTCGCGGCCGGCCCGATCGCCGCCTATATCGGCTTTGACTGCACCGCCGACAGCCTCCATGTCGGCAGCCTGGTGCAGATCATGCTGCTCCGCCTCCTGCAACGCCATGGCCATCGCCCGGTGGTGTTGTTGGGCGGCGGCACCAGCCGGATCGGCGACCCCTCGGGCAAGGACGAGGCGCGCCAGTTGCTGAGTGATGCCCAGATCAAAGCCAACATGGCCGGCATCCGCCGCGTGTTCGATCCGTTTTTGCGCTTTGGCGGGGGCGCGGACGGCGCGATCGTGGTCAACAACGCCGATTGGCTCGATGCCTTGGGCTATATCCCGCTTTTGCGTGATGTCGGCACGCATTTCACCATCAACCGCATGCTGAGCTTCGATGCCGTGCGCCTGCGCCTGGAACGCGAGCAGCCGCTGACTTTTCTCGAATTCAACTACATGATTTTGCAAAGCTATGATTTCCGGGAGCTGTTTCGCCGCCACGGGGTGATTGTGCAAATGGGCGGCTCCGATCAATGGGGCAATATCGTGGCCGGCGTGGAACTCGTGCGGCGCACCGAGGGGAGCACGGTTTTCGGCCTGACCTCGCCGCTGATCACCACCGCCTCGGGGGCGAAAATGGGCAAGACCGCCCAAGGCGCGGTCTGGCTCACGCCCGAGCGACGGGCGCCCTTCGACTACTGGCAGTTCTGGCGCAACACCGAGGATGCCGATGTCGGGCGTTTCCTGCGCCTGTTCACCGATCTCCCGCTCGCCGAAATCGCGCGGCTGGAAGGGCTCGGGGGCGCTGAGATCAATGCCGCGAAAATCATCCTCGCGACCGAGACGACGGCGCTCGCCCATGGGCGGGACGCGGCCACAGCGGCGGCCGAGACGGCGAAGCAGGTGTTTGTTGACGGCAGGAGCGACGCGGCCCTGCCAGGCATGACAATTCCTGTGGCCGAGCTTAAAGCGGGCATCCCGGCCTTTCGCCTTTTCGTCCTTACCGGGCTTACCGAGAGCAACGCGGAGGCGCGGCGGCTGATCCGCGGCGGCGGCGCGCGGCTCAATGACGAGACGCTTACCGCCGAGACGCGCTTGATTGGCAAGGAGGATCTACGCGACGGCGCGATCAAACTCTCGGCCGGACGCAAGCAGCATCGGCTGGTGCGGCCGGTCTGAGCGGCGTGGAGGCGCGGGGCGAGAGCGGGGCTTTTCTGCGCGCGCTCGGCGCCCGGCAGGTCGGATCCTTGCATCTCCCTATCTCCCGACCGCCCCGACCTTACGCGCCCGCCCCAAGCAGCACCAGGACCACGCCAAGCGCGACCAGCGTCAGCCCCGCGACATCGCTCCGCTTCATCCGCTCCTTGAGATAGAAATGGCTGAACAGCAGGATGAACGGCACCTCCATCTGGCCGAGCGAGCGCACCAGACCGACCGGGGCGAGCGCGAAGGCTGAGAACCAGCAGCCCGAGCCCACCGCCGACATCGCCCCCACCCACACCGCGCGCCGCCAATGGGTGAAGGCGGCGCGGAGCTGCGCGGGCTCGCGCCAGGCCATCCAGGCACCCTGCATCAGGGTTTGCAGGGAGTTTGTCACCACCAGCGCATAGAGCGCCTGGACGATCGGATGGCCGCCATGGAGCGCGAGATTGGCCCATTTGATCAGCACCGAGACCAAGGCGAAGCAGAGCCCGGTGCCGAGCCCGCACAGCGCCGCCGGCTGGAAGGTGGCGCGCAACAGCCCGCGCAGCCGCAGGCCGTGGCCGGCGAGCGAGAGCGTCAGCACGCCCACGACGCCGAGCAGAATGCCGAGCCAGGCCTTGAGGCGCAGCGTCTCGCCGGCGATCGCCCAGGCGACGATCGCGGTTTGCACCCCCTCGGTCTTGGCATAGGCGCTGCCCACGGCGAAGCTGCGAAAGCCGAAGGCGAGGATGAGCAGCCCCGTGCCGACGATCTGCAAGGCGCCGGCAAGGACGCATTCGAGAAGAAATTCGCGGTTCGGCGCCGGCAGCCGCGCCCCGCTCACGGCCAGGGCCGCGAGCAGCAGGGCCAGCCCGAACGGCACGCCATAGACGAAGCGCACGAACGACGCGCCATTCACGGAGAGGGTGGCGCGGAGCTTCTGCTGCAACGCCGTCCGCCAGGTCTGGAACAGCGCAGCGATAAAGGTGAGCGCAATCCAGAGCGGCATCAGCGCGGCGCCATTCGCCAGGGCATGACCATCCTTTCAGGCGCCAGGGAAGCGCGGACAGTAGAGACCGGATTGCCCCGGTCAAGCGTTGCGCATTCCGCCGTTGACAAAATGTAGCCTTGGCAACATATTGTAGCAGCGGCGACATTTTCGGCGGCGGAGGGAAGGTACGATGGCGGAAACCGTGACGTGGCGAAATCCGCGCGAGCGCCGCCGGCTGAAAGCCGGGGACGCCATCTTCGCGGAAAATCGGGGGCAAGGCCGATGACGTACGGCGCTCCCGATATGCCGATGTCGCTCCCCGCCGCCACGGAGGCCACGGTCACGCGCGAGGACGTCTTGCGGGCGCGCGACCGCTGGAAGGTCCGCGAGAGCCGTTCGCGCGGGCGCTGGCTGCGTCTTCTCTGGCTTCTCGCCGGCCCCGGGGTGCTGGTCATGCTGGGCGAGAACGACGGCCCGAGCATGATCTCCTACGCGACGACCGGGGCGACCTATGGCATTGGCTTCTTCGTCCCCTTCATCCTGCTGACTTTCGTCCTGGCCTTCATCGTGCAGGAGATGACGGTGCGGCTCGGTGCCGTCACGCAGCGCGGCCATGCCGAGTTGATCTTTCAGCGTTTCGGCCCGTTCTGGGGCTATTTCGCAATGGCCGACTTGGTATTCGGCAACATTCTCACCCTGATCACCGAATTCATCGCGATCCAGGCGGGCGGCCTCTATTTCGGCATTCCGTCCTGGCTGTCGGTGACGATGGGGGGCTTCCTCATCTTCGCCTCTCTCACCCTCAGGCGTTACTGGACGTGGGAACGCGCCGTGATGGCGCTCACGGCGTTCAACCTTTTATTCGTTCCCGCCGCCCTGTTCGCCCATCCGAGCGGCGCCGCCCTGGCCCATGCGCTGGTCTCCTGGGGGCCGCTGCCGGGCGGCGTGACGGCGGGTTTCGTAACCCTCATCCTCTCCAATATCGGCGCGACGGTGACACCCTGGATGATCTTCTTCCAGCAGAGCGCGGTCGTGGACAAGGGCTTGACCAGGGCGGATATCACCGAGGGACGCTGGGATACGGCGCTCGGCACCATTCTGGCGGCGATCGCGGCGATCGCGACCGTCGCCGCCGCGTCGCCGCTCTTCACCCATCACGTGGATGTCTCCAAGCTCAATGACGGCGCCGATTTCGCGACCGCTCTCCGGCCGCTGCTCGGCACCACTGGGGCCACGCTCTTCGCGCTCGGCATCATCGAGGCGGGGCTGGTGGCCGCGATGACCATCTCGACCAGTTCGGCCTATGCGTTCTGTGAAACATTCCACGAACGCCACAGTCTCAATCTCAGTTTTTCGCAGGGCCGCTGGTTTTACGGCGTGACGATCTTCTCCTGCCTATTCGCCGGCGGCGTCGTGCTTATTCCCGGTACACCGCTGGTCGCATTGACGCTCACCGTCAATGTCATCGCCACCCTCCTGATGGCGCCCGCTCTGGTATTCTTGCTGTTGCTGATCAACGACCGCGAGATCATGGGCGATTCCGCCAATGGCTGGTGGTCAAACCTGGCGGGCGGCGCGACGGTCGGCGCGATCTCGCTGGTCGGGGTTTTCTACGGCGTCATCACCGCGATCCCGGGGCTTCTGGGCAAATAGGCATCGGGGCAAGGAGGAGGCAGTCATGCGCAATGATCCCTATCCCGTCTGTGCTCTCGAGCCGGGTCAGCTCGCGGCGATGCGCGCCCGCCCGTTGCCGCGCCGGGAATTAACCCAACCCGCACTGATCCTTCTCGGTCTGTTGCGCCTTTATGTCCTCGTCGCCGTTCCGATCGTCTGCTACGCCTTCGTTCATGCCCTGATGACGCCGCAATAATGCAGCTTCCCGCGCCGATCCGCGCCCATGAGGACCAGGTGATCGCCGCGTGGATCGACCGCAACGGCCATCTTAATCTCGCCTATTACCTGGTGATCTTCGACCGCGCGACGGATGCGGTATTCGATCTTTTGGGCATCGGCGCAGCCTATACGGAGGCCAGCGGCCATTCGCTCTTCGTTGTCGAAACCCATACGCTCTATGAGCGCGAGCTGGCGCAGGGCGCGCGGGTGCGGGTGGAAAGCCGCATCCTCGGCGCCGACGCCAAGCGGCTGCACCTCGCCCATGCCATGCGTCGCGCCGAGGGCGGCGCGCGTGCCGCCTTGCTGGAAGCGATGGTGCTGCATGTCGATCTCGCGACCCGCCGGGCCGTCCCCTTTCCACCGGCGCAAGCCGCCACCCTCGCCGAGACGGCACAAGCCCATGCCGTACTGCCGCCCTGGCCGGGGATCGGTCGCGCGATCGCGATGACGGGTGGGAATATGACAAAGCGATGAACCGCGCTCGGGGCGCTAGGCGCGGCGCGGCGGCTCCGTTATGGTCCGTCTCCGCTCCCGTCGGTAACCGAAACGGGGCGCGCGATTGTGATCGAGGGAGGGGAATTTGCTGCGGCGTTTCATGGCTCCGATGTTTTTCTGCGCGGCGGCCCTGCTCGGGCTCGCCTCTGGCAGCGCGGCGCGGGCGGATACGCCCTTGCCGCTTGAACTCAACAAGCTCGAGCCGCTGACCCAGGGCGAAGCCGGCTGCCGCGTCTATTTCGTCGTCACTAACCCCGACGCCGAGACCATCGGGCAGTTGCGGCTCGACCTCATCCTATTCGGCACCGATGGCGTGATCCTGCGCCGCATCGCGCTCGATCTCGGCCCGCTCACCGCCAAAAAGACCGGCGTGCGGCTGTTCGACCTGCAAAATCTCGCCTGTGACTCGATCGGGCGCGTGCTGGTCAATGACGTGCTCGCCTGCCACGCCGGCGACAAGCCGGGCGGCAATGCCGAGCAGGAGCGTGCCGCCTGCCTCGACCGCCTCACCCTTTCCTCGCGCACCAAGGTGCCGCTGGCCAAGTAGGGCCCGGGCTTTGCTCCTGGCCCCGATGGAGGATGGAGGCGGATCCTGAAAGAAAATTGCCGCCACATGCCCGGCGCGAAATCTTATGTCGCGCGCCGGCGCGGTATCGCGCTTCTTTCATTCGGTTAAGCGGTTGGGCCTGCAATTTATGCTATCGCGCTGCACAATAACGGTTTTTGCCGAGACGCGCTTGTCGAAATCGCGGTTCGGCGTTACCTCTGGGCGGCAAACTTTGGCCGGATCAAACGAGGGGGCTAGGTGATCATGGTGCAAGCCGGGAAAAGCGAGCGCGGCGCCAAAACGGCGCGGAACGACGCGACGGTGACGGCGGAAAAACCCCAAGCCGTCGCCGGCCTCGGCCGCGCCGCGCTGCTGCGCGCCTATCACGACATGGTGTTGATCCGCCGCTTCGAGGAGCGTGCCGGCCAGCTCTATGGCATGGGGCTGATCGGTGGCTTCTGCCATCTCTATATCGGCCAGGAAGCCGTGGTCGTCGGGGTGCAGATGGCGCTCCAGGACGGCGATCAGGTGATCACCAGCTACCGCGATCACGGCCACATGCTGGCTGCGGGGATGGACCCGCGCGGGGTGATGGCCGAGCTTACCGGAAGGCGCGACGGCTATTCGCACGGCAAGGGCGGTTCCATGCACATGTTCTCGCGCGAGAAGAATTTCTTCGGCGGCCATGGCATCGTCGGCGCGCAGGTGAGTATCGGCACGGGGCTTGCCTTCGCCAACCGCTATCGCGGCAATGATCGGGTGTCCGTCACCTATTTCGGCGAGGGCGCCTCCAGCCAGGGGCAGGTCTATGAGAGCTTCAACATCGCCGCGCTGATGAAACTCCCGGTGCTCTATGTCATCGAGAACAACAAATACGGCATGGGTACCAGCGTCGATCGCTCCAGCGCCTCGCACGATCTTTCGCAGAACGGCGCGCCCTGGGGCATTCCGGGGGCGCAGGTCGATGGCATGGATGTCGAGGCCGTGCAGGCGGCGGCGGCGGCGGCGGTGGCGCATTGCCGGGCGGGCCGGGGGCCGTATCTGCTGGAGATGAAAACCTATCGCTATCGCGGCCACTCGATGTCCGACCCGGCAAAATACCGCACCCGCGAGGAGGTGCAAAAAATGCGTACCGAGCGCGACTGCATCGAGCACGCCCGCCAGCATCTCCTGGCACTCGGTGCGGCCGAGGCCGAACTCAAGGCGATCGAGGAGGCGGTGAAGACGCAAATCCAGGAAGCCGCGGATTTCGCCCAGGCGAGCCCCGAGCCCGATCCCGCCGAACTCTGGACCGACGTGCTGGCGAGCGACGTTGCGGCGAGCGACGTTGTGGCGGGGGCGTGAGATGGCGACCGAGATTCTGATGCCGGCGCTCTCGCCCACCATGACCGAGGGCAAGCTCGCCCGCTGGCTCAAGAAGGAGGGCGATGCGGTCAAGCCGGGCGATGTCATCGCCGAGATCGAGACCGACAAGGCGACGATGGAGGTGGAGGCGGTCGATGAGGGCAAGCTCGCCCGCATCCTCGTCGAGGAAGGCACCGAGGGGGTCGCGGTGAACACCCCGATCGCCGTGCTTACCGCCGATGGCGAGGATCTTTCCGTGCCCAAGCCCGCGCCCAGACCCGCCCCGCCGCCAGCCGCAGCAAAACCCGCGCCATCCCCGACGCCGTCCCCCACGCCATCCCCGACGGCAACGCCCGCCACGGCAGCGGCGGAAAAAGATTGGGGCCCGGTCAAGCCGATCACCGTGCGCGAGGCGCTGCGCGATGCCATGGCCGCCGAAATGCGCGCCGACGGGGATGTCTTTCTGATCGGCGAGGAGGTCGCGCAGTATCAGGGCGCCTACAAGATCAGCCAGGGCCTGCTCGACGAATTCGGCGAGAAGCGCGTCATCGACACGCCGATCGCCGAACACGGTTTCACCGGGCTCGCGGTCGGCGCGGCGATGGCCGGGTTGAAGCCGATCCTTGAGTTCATGACCTTCAACTTCGCCATGCAGGCGATCGACCACATCATCAATTCGGCGGCCAAGACGCGCTACATGTCGGGCGGGCAGATGCACTGCCCGATCGTCTTTCGCGGCCCCAACGGTGCCGCCTCCCGCGTCGCGGCGCAGCATAGCCAGTGCTATGCGAGCTGGTATGCCCATGTGCCGGGCCTCAAGGTGATCGCGCCGTGGTCCGCGGCCGATGCCAAAGGCCTGCTGCGCGCCGCCATCCGCGACCCCAATCCGGTAATCTTCCTCGAAAACGAGATCCTTTACGGCCATAGTTTCGACTGCCCGACGGCGGAGGATTTTGTCCTGCCCATCGGGCGGGCGAAAATCGAGCGCCGGGGCCGTGACGTCACCATCACGGCGTTTTCCATCACCGTCGGCACGGCGCTCGCCGCGGCCGAGAAGCTCGCCGAGCAGGGGATCGAGGCGGAGGTGATCAATCTCCGCACGCTGCGCCCGCTTGATACCGCGACCATCGTCGAGAGCGTGAAGCGCACCAACCGCCTCGTCACCGTCGAGGAGGGCTGGCCCTTCGCCGGGATCGGCGCCGAGATCGCGATGCAGGTGATCGAGCACTGCTTCGACTGGCTGGACGCCCCGCCGGCGCGGGTCTGTGGCGTCGATGTGCCGCTGCCCTATGCCGCCAATCTCGAAAAACTCGCCCTCCCGCAGCCCGATTGGGTGGTCGAGGCGGTGCGCAAAACCACCCAGGGCATGGGCTGAGGGAGAATTCTCATGGCCACCAACATCCTGATGCCAGCACTTTCGCCGACCATGACCGAGGGCACGCTCACGCGCTGGCTCAAGAAGGAGGGCGAGGTCGTCAAGGCCGGCGATGTCATCGCCGAGATCGAGACCGACAAGGCGACGATGGAAGTGGAAGCCGTCGATGAGGGCGTGCTGGGAAAAATCCTGGTGCCCGACGGGAGCGAGGGCGTGAAGGTCAACGCGCCGATCGCGGTGCTGGTGGCCGAGGGGGAAAGCGTCCCCGCCGGCCCCGCCCCGCCAGCCGAGAAAGCCGCCGCCGCCCCAGCCCCCAGCCCAGCGCCCCCGCCCGCCGCCACCGCGGCCGCGCCGGCCCAGGCGAACGGGCACGCGCCTGCCGGCGAGCGGCTCTTCATCTCGCCGCTGGCCCGCCGCATGGCGCGCCAGGCCGGGCTCGATCCGGCGACGCTTGTCGGCAGCGGCCCCTCCGGGCGGATCGTCAAGGCCGATATCGAGGCGGCGCTGCGCCAGGCGCCACCCGCGGCGCCGCAAGCCGCCGCGCCCGCCACCCCGCCGCCGGCACCCGCGCCACGCGCGGGCGCCATCACCGCGCCGCACGACCTCGTGCCCCATTCCTCGATGCGCAAGGTGATCGCGCGCCGGCTCGTCGAAGCCAAACAGCAGATCCCGCATTTCTACATCACGCTCGACGTCGCGCTCGATGCGCTGCTCGATTTGCGCGCGGCGCTGAACGCCAAATCGGCGAAAGAAGGGCCGGGCGCCTTCAAGCTTTCGGTCAATGATCTGCTGATCAAGGCGGCGGCGCTCGCGCTCCGGCGGGTGCCCAAGGTCAATGCGAGCTTTACCGAGGACGGCATCGCCTTCTATCGCGATGTCGATATCAGCATCGCCGTCGCCATTCCCGATGGGCTGATTACCCCGATCATCCGCCATGCCGACGAGAAAGGTCTGGCGGCAATCAGTAACGAGATGAAAACCCTCGCCGCGCGGGCGCGCGCGGGAAAACTGAAGCCCGAGGAATTCCAGGGCGGCGGCTTTTCGATTTCCAATCTCGGCATGTATGGCGTGCGCGAATTCGCCGCCATCATCAACCCGCCACAAAGTGCCATTCTCGCCATCGGCGCCGGCGAGAAGCGCCCAGTGGTGAAGGCAGGCGCGCTCGCCATCGCCACCCTGATGACCTGCACGCTGAGCGTCGATCACCGCGTCGTCGATGGCGCGCTCGGGGCGGAATGGCTCGCCGCCTTCAAGGCGATCGTCGAAGATCCCCTGAGCCTGATGCTTTAGCGCCGGGAAGAGGCCGCATGCCAGAGACCGAATTCGATCTGATCGTGCTGGGCGGCGGGCCCGGCGGCTATGTCGCGGCGATCCGCAGCGCTCAGCTCGGTCTGAAAACCGCGCTGGTCGAGCGCGAGCATTTGGGCGGCATTTGCCTCAACTGGGGCTGCATCCCGACCAAGGCGCTGCTGCGCTCCTCGGAAATCAACCACCTCCTGCACCATCTGCCGGAATTCGGCTTTTCCGCCGAGAATATCCGTTTCGATCTCACCGCCGTGGTGAAACGCTCGCGCGCGGTGGCGAAGCAGCTTTCCTCGGGCGTCGCGCATCTCTTGCGGAAAAATAAGGTCACGGTGTTCGATGGCAGCGGCAAACTCGCCGGAGGGGGAAAACTCGCGGTCGAGAAGGCAGGCAGCGCCGTCACAATGCTTGCGGCGAAGCACGTCGTTCTCGCCACCGGCGCGCGGGCGCGCGAGCTGCCCGGCCTCGAAGCCGATGGCAAGCTGATCTGGACCTACAAGCAGGCGATGGTGCCGACAGCGCTGCCGAAACGTCTTCTGGTCATCGGCTCGGGCGCCATCGGCATCGAGTTCGCGAGTTTCTATCGCAACATGGGCGCCGATGTCACCGTGGTCGAAGTGCTCGACCGCATCCTCCCCGTCGAGGATGCCGAAATCAGCGCCTTTGCCCACAAGGCGTTCGAAAGGCAGGGAATGAAAATTCTCGTCGGGGCGAAGGTGACGGCGGCAAAAAAATCCGCCGAGAGCGTGACGGTCACCCTTGAGACGGGCACAAAGAAAACGGAGATCGTCGTCGATCGCGTCATCTCGGCGGTCGGCATCGTCGGCAATGTCGAAGGATTGGGGCTTGCCGAGGCGGGCGTGCGGGTGGAAAAAACCCACGTTGTCGTCGATGAATTTTGCCGCACCGGGGTTCCCGGCCTCTACGCCATCGGCGATCTCGTGGGTCCGCCCTGGCTTGCTCATAAGGCGAGCCATGAGGGCGTGGTGTGCGTCGAGAAAATCGCGGGAGTTGCCGGTGTCCATCCCCTCGATGTCACGAACATTCCCGGCTGCACCTATTGCCGTCCGCAGATCGCCTCGGTCGGCCTCACCGAGGCGAAGGCGAAGGAAGCCGGCCACGAGGTGCGCGTCGGACATTTTCCCTTCATCGGCAATGGCAAGGCGATCGCGCTCGGCGAGCCCGAGGGCTTGGTCAAGACGGTGTTCGACGCCAAGACCGGCGCGCTGCTTGGCGCCCATATGATCGGCGCCGAGGTCACCGAAATGATCCAGGGCTACGTCCTCGCCCGCACGCTGGAGAGCACGGAAGCGGAACTGATGCACACCGTCTTCCCCCACCCGACGATCAGCGAGACCATGCATGAGGCCGTGCTCGACGCCTACGGCCGCGCCATCCATTTCTGATGCTGAGGATTTTTGCTCGCCAACCCGCAGCGCGGGAAGCCTTGCCTTGACTATCTCGCCAAATGCCAAAGCCCAAGGGCGGCGGCAAACAGCGGCGCAATGGTGAGAAGATAGGCCGCAAGCGGCGGCAGATCGGGTGCGAGGCGGAGCCCGAGCAGAGCGGCATAGGCCATGGCGCCGCCGGCCAGAAGGCCCGGCATCATGCGCGGCAGCCACAGCGCGAGCGCCGCTCGTCCCGGCGAAAAACCCGCCGCCCCGAGCGCCGCCACCGTCTCATCACCGACGGCCTTGAGCGCGGCGGCGGCAAAACCCATCGCGAACGGCCAGGCGAGCAAAACGGCGACGATGACATCGCCTTCCTGATCGGCCAGCATCGCCGCCGCAACCAGCGACGCCAGTGCCAGCATCCAGGCGCCGCCGCGCAGCCAGGCCTGGCCGCGCCAGACCGCCCAGGCGCCGAGCGCGCCGAGCAGGACGGCGAGGAGGGTGGCGAGATCGGCGGCGAGCAATGCCGGGCGCAACGCTCCGGGATGGGGAGCGAAGAAAGCCGCGAGCAGCAGCCCCGCCAGCAGCCAGATCGCGACCCTGCCCGACATTCCGAGGCGCTAATGCTGCGCGAGCCAGGCGTCGAAGCGCTGGCGGAGGGCCGCTTCGTTCTCTTCCCAGAACGCCTCGTCAAAGGGCAGCGCGTCCTTGAGGTTGCCGGGGCTGGAGGGCGAGAACGCGCGCAGCGGCGGCGGCAACAGCGCGCTCGCGCCCTTGGCGAGCGGGCCGAAGGCAATATCCGCCATGAGGCGCGCCTCAAGCGCGGGGTCGCCGATGAAGGCGAGGAATTTCCGCGCCGGATCGAGCAGCGGCGTGCCGGCGATGAGGGCGAAGCTTTTGACGCGATAGAGGCTGCCGTTCCATTGCATGCCGAAATGATGTGTGCCGTCGCGGTCGGCGGCGACGATTTCCTCGCTCGGCGCCATCGTCATCAGTACCTTGCCCTCGCCGAGCTGGCGCGCCGCCTCGTCGTCTTTTTCCCACCACACGAGATAGGGCCGCAGTTGATCGAGCTTGCGAAAGGCGCGCTTGAGACCTTCGGATGTGCGCAGCGTCGCATAGACATCGCCGGGGGCGACGCCATCGGCAAGGAGCGCGAATTCGAGCGTCATACGCGGATCACGCCGCAAGCCGCGTTTGCCGGGATATTTCGCGACGTCCCAGAAATCCGCCCAGCTCGGCGCGCCTTGGATTTTATCGTTATCCCAGCTCAGAACCATGGTTTTCAGAAAGGCCCCGACCCCGCACTCGCTCACCGCCTCGGGCAGATAGCGCTCGCGCCCGCCGATCGCTGTCCAGTCGAGTTTTTGCAACAGGCCGCGCGCGCAGCCCTCGCGCAATACCGGTGCCGCGAGCAAAACGATGTCCCAGGGGGTATGCGCGCCGGCGGCGAGCGTGATCGCCTCGATGCTCCCATCGAATGGCGCCTCGACCATCGCGATGCCGCTCTGCTGGGCAAAGGCCGCGACAAAATTTTTTGCCAGTTCCGCGACCAGCGGCTCATCCGGTGCGGCGAGGGTGAGATCGCGCGCGCCGGCCGGGGTCACGACAGCGCTGAGCAGGACAAAAAAAACCAGCACGTCACGGCTGAGCGCGGCAACACGCGCGGGCCACGCCCCGCTCACGTCGAGTCCCGCGGGGTTGCGGCAAAAATGCGCGCATGCGCGGCACTCCACGCGACCGACATCTCAAGCCCTGGTTGCAAACCTCGCAGATTGGCGCTAGCAGGGCGCGTAATGATGATTTCTCCACCCGCGCCGAGAGAAACGATAAGCCGGGTTAACGCACCAAGCGGCATGACCTTGCGCAGCACCGCGGAAATCGCTCCTTCCCCCAATTCCTCGGCGGCGATCGCCGCCACCGCGATCCGCTCCGGCCGGATCATCAAGCGCGAGCGTTGCCCGATCGCGATCCGCTCGGCAAGAGAGCCCGCGACGCGCGCGCCATTATCGAGGCGGAGGCGGGCGATATCATTCTCGTCTTCCTCCAGGACGCCATCGAGAATATTGGCCTCGCCCATCGCGATCGCGGCGGTGAGGCTCGCGGGCGCGTCATAGAGGCTTTGTGGCGTGCCGTCCTGAACGATGCGGCCCTCGTGCAGCACCAGGGCGCGATCGGCGAGCGCGAAAACCGCGGCCGGCGTGCGCGCGGCGAGCAGCGTCGTCACCCCTGGCGCGGCGGGGCCGGCGCGGAGCAGGGTTGCCAGCATGCGGCGTTCGGGCTCGGCGAAGCCGTCATCCGGCTCCTCCAGCAACAGCAGCGCCGGCGAGGCGATCAGGGCGCGCGCGAGGGCGGCGCGATAGCGCTCGGCGGGTGAAAGTTCCCCCGGTCGGCGCGCGGCGCACTCGGCCAGCCCAACCATCGCCAGCATCGCGGCGACCCGCCCTCGCCGCACCTTGCCGGCGATCCCACGCGCGGCGAGCGGGGCGGCGACATTGCCGGCGATATCGCGAAAGCCGATCAGCCCGGCATTGGCCGGCACGTAGCCGAAGCCCCGCCGATGCGCTGGGGTGGCCTGGAGCCGCCGGCCGTTGATCACGATCTCGCCCGATCCCGGGCGGCGCAATCCGGCGATCATGCGCAGCACGCCGCGCGCCGCCGCACCATAGCGATCGAGCAGGGCGAGGCTTTCACCCCGCGCCATCATCAGGGCGGCATCCTCGCCGGCGGCCAGGTCGATGCCGCGCACGGCAAGAAAAGCTGGCTCGGGGAGATCGCTCGATTGCATCACGAGGAGGGTTTTCGTATGGCCTAGGGCGTGATGGCAACCACCCATCGCACGATGTTTCGATAAAGAAAGGACGAATGCCATGAGCAACGCCAAGCCCGCCGAGGATCCGGCCGCCGAGATCGCCCGCCTCACCGCCGAACTCGAGACGCTGCGCGGTCGGGCCGGAGCTGCCCTGGGACGCGCCGGCAAGGAAGCCGGAAAGCTGGCCGAGGACGCCCGTGATCTGGCGCGCCATGAGACCGAGGCGCTGGCGCGGCAGGTGCAGGAACGGCCGCTGCTCGCGCTCGCCATCGCGGGTGCCGTGGGCTTCCTGATCGGGCGGCTGGCACGCTAGCGCGATGCGGGCACTCCGCCTCGCCCGCATCGCGCTGGCGGCGGAGGCGCTGCGCTGGCGGCTTTGGGGGCGACGACGAGGCCGGCAAGGGGCGCTGCTGAGCGCCGCCCTGGTCTTCGCGCTGCTGGCCCTGGCGTTGCTCCATCTCGCCCTCTGGCTGTGGTTCGCGGCGCGGCTGGGAGGGGTTGGCGGAGCGCTGGTGATCGCCGCGGGGGATGCCGCGGTCTCCTCCCTGCTGGTGCTTGCCGCCTATCTCGGCGGCGGCGAGGGACGCCTCGGCGGGGAAGCGGCGCGGCTCCGCGAGCAGGCGCTGGCCTCACTCCGCGCCGAGGTTTTCGGCGCGGCGCTCGCCGTCTTGCTCCATCTCTGGCGTCGCGAGCCATAGCCGGGAGCGCGCGGCCGGTTGGCGTCTCGCCTCGCTCCCGCAGCGCGGCTATAGGATAAGGGAGAGATAAATTTTTGGGGAGCATTCCAGCGCATGGATGAGGCGGCAAGTGTGCAAAGCACGCATGAGGGCAGGATCGGGCGGCTCCTGCTCAACCGGCCCAAGGCGCTGAACGCGCTTGATCTCGAGATGATCCGTGGCCTCGCCGCGGCGCTTGAGGGCTGGCGCGACAGGCCGTCGGTGCATGCGGTGCTGATCGAGGGCGCGGGCGGGCGGGCGTTTTGCGCCGGGGGCGATATCCGCGCCGTGCGCGACGCCGCCCTCGCCGGGGACAATGTCGCGATCGAGCGCTTCTTCGCCGAGGAATACGCGCTGAACGAGGCGATCGCGCGCTACCCGAAACCCTATATCGCGCTGATCGACGGCGTTTGCATGGGCGGCGGCATCGGGGTTTCGGTCCACGGCACATTCCGCATCGCCAGCGAGCACGCGATTTTCGCCATGCCGGAGACCGGCATCGGGCTGTTCCCCGATATCGGCGCGAGCTATTTTCTGCCCCGCCTGCCAGGCGAGCTTGGCATGTATCTCGCGCTCACCGGGGCGCAATTGCGCGGCGCGGATGCCGTCCATGCCGGGCTCGCCACGCATTTCGTGCGCCGCGAGGCGTTGGCCGATCTTGCTGCCGCGATAACGCGTGACGGGCCGGCGGTGATCGCGGGCTTTGCCGCGCCCTTGCCGCCGTTCAGCCTGGCCGCCCACCGCGCACGGATCGATGCCTGTTTTTCCGCGCCCTCGGTGGCCGAGATTTTTGCCCGCCTCGCCGCCAACGAGGAAGAATTCGCCCAGGCGACGCTGGCGGTGCTGAAAACCCGCTCGCCGGCGGCGCTGCTATGGTCGTTCGCGCTGCTGCGGCGCGGCGCGGCGCGTGAACTCCGCGCCTGCCTCGCTCAGGAACTCGCGCTCACCCGGAAGGTGACGCGGCATCCCGATTTTCTCGAGGGTGTGCGCGCCATGGTGGTCGATAAGGATCGCACCCCGCACTGGTCGGCACCCTCGATCGATGCGGTCGATGCCATGGCAATCGATGCGCTTTTCGCCTGACGAGGGCGCCGCGCCGCGCCGGCTGCTGCTCGGGATTTCCCTGGTGCTGATCGGCTTCAACCTCCGCCTGCCGATCGCGAGCCTCGGGCCGGTGCTGCCCGAGGCGGCGCGGGCGGATGGGCTCACGCCCTTCGCCACCAGCGTCCTGACCACGCTGCCCTCGCTCTGCTTCGGACTTTTCAGCCCGCTCGCGCCCGCGATGAGCCGGCGCATCGGCGCCGAGCACACCGTGCTGGTCATGCTCGCGGTGCTCACCCTCGGCACCGCGCTCCGCGGCCTCGGCAGCGCGCCCGCCCTGTTCGCGGCGCAAATCCTTGCCTGTCTCGGCATCGCCGCGATCAACGTGCTCGCCCCGGTGCTGGTCAAGCGCGATTTTCCCCGCCACGCCGCGATGATGACCGGGCTTTTCACCATGGCGCTCTGCGTTGGCGCCGCCCTCGCCGCCGGCGCCACGGTGCCGCTCCGTCATCTGCTCGGTGGCTCCTGGGCGCTGGCACTCGCCGCCTGGGCGCTGCCGGCGCTGCTCGCGGCGCTGCTCTGGGCGCCACTTCTGCCACCCCAGGAGACCATGCTCGGGCCGCCGGCGCGACCGCGCTCGCTGCTCACCGACCCGCTGGCCTGGCAGGTGACCTTGTTCATGGGGCTGCAATCGGCGCTCGCCTATCTGGTGTTCGGCTGGCTCGCGCCGATCCTCCGCGATCGCGGGCTGAGCCCGGCGGTCGCCGGCTATCTCCTTTCGCTCTCCATCCTCGGCCAGGCGGTGACCTCGCTCGTCGCGCCGAGTTTTGCCGCCCGCCGGCGCAGCCAGAGCGGGGTGGCGCTGTTCTTTTCGGGGTTGGCGGTGGCGAGCCTGCTCGGCTGCATCCTGGCCCCCCTCGGCACCGCCTGGCTCTGGGCGATCCTGCTCGGGCTGGCCCAGGGCGGGCTGTTTGGCACCGCCTTGATGCTCATCGTGCTGCGCGCCCGCGACGCCCTGACTGCGGGCCAGCTTTCCGCCATGGCGCAAGGCATCGGCTATCTCCTCTCAGCACTCGGGCCGCTGCTCGCCGGGACGCTGCATGGCCTGACCGGCGGCTGGGGCGCGGTGGCGGGCTGGGTGGGCGTGCTCGGCGGGGCGATGGCCTGGAGCGGGGCACAGGCCGGGCGGGCGCGCTATGTCGGCGCCTCGGCCCCGACCGCCGCCGCGACCACCGGCGCGAGGGCGCGGTAATCGCCGCTCCGCGGCGCCGCCGTCCGCCACGCGAGCCCGAGCGTGCGCCAGGCACCTTCACCGGCAAGCGGGCGGAGCGCGATCTCGGCCGCCGCCGCCACGCCGCCCTGGATCGCGAGTTCGGGCAGCAGGGTGACGCCGAGGCCGCCGGCGACCATCAGCACCAGTGTCCGCAGGCTGGTCGCGGCGAATTCGCTGGAAAAATCCTCGCCGTCGCGCTCGCCCCCCAGCAGGCCGCAGGCGGCGAGCGCCTGATCGCGCAGGCAGTGCCCCTCCTCGAGCAGCAGCAGATCCTCGCCGGCCAGCGCCGCGACCGGCACTTCGGCACGGCTGGCGAGCAGATGGCCGGGCGGCAGGGCGGCGACGAAGCGATCGCGCGCCACCAGGATCGTCTCCGCGCCGGCGCAATCGCAAGGCAGCGCCAGCAGCAGCACGTCGAGCCGCCCGGCGCGCAGCCGCTCGAGCAGCCGCGCCGTGGTGTCCTCACGGAGGAACAGGCGGAGATGGGGGAAGGCGGCGCGCAGATGCGGGATCAGCCGGGGCAGCAGGAACGGCGCGATGGTCGGAATGAGGCCGAGGCGAAGCGGGCCGCTCATCGGTGCGCGCGCTGAGGTCGCGGCGTCCGCCACCGCCTGCAAGGCCGCCATCGCCGCCCGCGCCCGCTCGACCAGTTCGCGCCCGAGGGCGGTGAACACCACCCGCTTGCCCATGCCGCGATCGAGGATCTCGGCATCCAACTGATGCTCCAGCATCAGGATGCCGGCGGAAAGCGTCGATTGCGTCACCGCGCAGGCCTGGGCGGCGCGGCCGAAATGCTGGTGCTCGGCGAGGGCCAGGAGATAGCGCAATTGTTGCGGCGAGGGCAGCGGGATCATCGGCGGCTCATGCGCGGGAACAACGCCGCAGCTTATCGCACGGAGCGCCGGCGCGCCATGGCGGCCTAAGATGCCAGGCGATTGGCAGGTCGGCGATGGCTGTAGAGAGCCGGACACCGTAGCAATGGCAGCGCCCGATCATGCGCTGAACGATGATAATGCTTTGTGGTAGCTGGTGAGATTGATTTCAGATGGACTTCCAACGATCCGGCAATTCTTGTGTCATCGTATTTCCTGGGGAGGAATTTTGGGACTGAATCGGCTGCGTTCGCCATTGGTGTAACTCGCGGACACGCTCCTCGATTTCGGAAATCGACTTACCGTCCTTCAACATTTGCAACACTTTGTTCGCACCCTGATCGTAACCTCTGCGATAGGACTGCTCGGCCGCCGGGTCGGCGTCTGCGCCGAAGATATCACTGCGGTAGTCAGGATGGTCTTGGTTCAAGCAGCAAGGTCGAATCACTACATGCACCCGGTCCCGCGTATAGGGTTCGACAAATCCGTGGCGAATACAGACGTCGCGCAGCAATTCCTCAGCAGTCTCTTTTGATCGATAGCGTAATCGATAGCGGCAAATATCTTCGAATTCCGCAATGATTGCAGGAGATGCGTCGCATGCCTGCAGGATGCGCAGCATTCGAGCCCTATCTTGGGGGAAGGTCATATTTCCTCCACAAATCGTATATGTTGCCAACACTCGGAAAGTGTCTTTCCACCATACTCGCAGCGGGCGGGGGCTTCCTTCCGCTGGTGCCGGCATCAGCCCATGGCTCAACCGGCGACATTCAGGCGCACGACAAGGTTGGCTGCCACGGTTTCGGCATTCGGGGTCAATGGCTCAAAAAGCAGCACCTTCTCCGCGGCGACCCACTTGAACAACCTCCGAAAGGCGCCCGAGAGGGAAAGCCCCATGGTGGCCAGTAATGCGGCCGCCTCGGTCTTGGTGGCCGCGTCGATCCGGGCGCGCACAACGGAATTTTCAGTCATGGCGTGGCCTCTTTCTAGACCGCAATCTAACTGATATGCCAGCCATTATCCAGGGGCCCGCGGCACCGCCGCGAGTTCGGGCGCGTTTTCGCCGCCATCGGAATGCCGGCGTCCTCGCCCCTACGTTCGAACCGACCCGCCTTGCGTCCGGCCGGCATGACAAACCGGGCGCGGCGCGGCATGTTCCTGGCTGCGGTAGAGGGCGGCAGAGGAGAGAAAAATGGCTTTGGGGATGAAAAAAGGGCTGACCAGCTACGGCGATGCCGAGTTCTCGCTGTTCCTGCGCAAGGCGTTCATCAAGGCGATGGGATTTTCCGATGACGCGCTTGCCCGCCCGATCATCGGCATCACCGATACCGCGAGCGACTTCAACCCCTGCCATGGCAACGTCCCCGCGCTGATCACCGCCGTCAAGCGCGGGGTGATGCTCGAAGGCGGGCTGCCGATGGCGTTTCCCACCATCTCCATCCACGAATCCTTCGCCTACCCGACGAGCATGTACCTCCGCAACCTGATGGCGCTCGATACCGAGGAGATGCTGCGCGCCCAGCCGATGGATGCCGCCGTTCTGATCGGCGGCTGCGACAAGACCATCCCGGCGCAATTGATGGCCGCCGCCAGCGTCGATCTCCCGGCTGTCGTCCTGCCGGTCGGGCCGATGCTGGTCGGGCATCATCGCGGCCAGGTGCTCGGCGCCTGCACCGATTGCCGCCGCCTCTGGGGCGAGTTTCGCGCCGGGCGCATGGATGAGGCCGAGATCGAGGCGGTGAATTCCCGCCTCGCGCCGACGTTTGGCACCTGCATGGTAATGGGCACGGCGAGCACCATCGCCTGCATGACCGAAGCCCTCGGCATGGCGCTGCCGGGCAGCGCCACCATCCCGGCAACCCACGCCGATCGGCTGCGCGCCGCCGAGGACGCCGGACGCCAGGCGGTGCGGCTTGCCGCCAGCGGGCCGCGACCGAGCGCGGTGATGACGCCATCCGCCTTCCGCAACGCTTTTACCGTGCTCCAGGCGATCGGCGGCTCGACCAACGCGCTGATCCATTTTACCGCCATCGCCGGGCGGCTCGGCATTCCGGTCGATCTCGACGAATTCGACCGGCTCGGGCGCGAAGTGCCGGTGCTGGTCGATCTCAAGCCGAGCGGGGCGCATTACATGGAGGATTTTCACTGGGCCGGCGGGGTGCCGCGGCTGTTGCGGGAACTCGCCGACTTGCTCGATCTCGATGCCCCGACGGTGCGCGGCGGCCAGCTCCGCGATGCCATCGAGCAGGCCGAGGACGTGCCCGGCCAGGACGTCATCCGCCGGCGCGGAAATCCGATCAGCCAGGGCGGCGGGCTCGCGGTGCTGCGCGGCAATCTTGCGCCGCGCGGCGCACTGCTCAAGCGTTCGGCCGCGACGCCTGCGCTGCTGCGCCACGAGGGCCGCGCCGTGGTATTTTCCTCGACCGAGGACATGGCCCAGCGCCTCGACGATCCAGCGCTCGACGTCACGCCCGCGGATGTCCTGGTGCTCCAGAACACCGGGCCGGTCGGCGCGCCGGGAATGCCGGAAGCCGGCTATATCCCGATCCCGCGCAAGCTTGCGCGCCAGGGCGTGAAGGACATGCTGCGGCTTTCGGATGCGCGCATGAGCGGCACCGCGTTCGGCACCATCGTGCTCCACATCACGCCGGAAGCCGCGATCGGCGGCCCGCTCGGCCTGGTGCGGAACGGCGATCGCATCCGCCTCGACGCCGAGGCGCGGCGTCTCGATTTGCTGGTGGACGAGGCCGAACTCGCGCGCCGCCACGCGCTCTGGTCAGCGCCGGTTGCGGCTCCCGCGCGCGGCTACGCGCGGCTGTTCCACGCCCATGTGCTGCAAGCCGATGAAGGCTGTGATTTCGATTTTTGCAAGCCACGTGATTAATGAAGGCCAGGGGTTTCACCCCTGGACCCGAGCAAAGGCGGAGCCTTTGCAATCCTTCCCGTGATGCGGGTCTGGGGCCGCTGGCCCCAGCGGGTCCAGGGCGGAGCCCTGGCCTTTGGCCTTCAGCGCGGCGGTAGCAGGGTCACGCCGTAGCGGGCATAGATGCGCGCGACGGTGCCGTCGGCAAGCAGCGCGGCGACGGCGTCATCGATCGCCGCGCGCAGCGCCGGATCGGGGCGGACCATCCCCACGGAGACGTTCCAGGCAAGACCCGGATCGGTCTCGTCGAGCGCCAGCACGCGAAGTTTGTGGTCAGGATGGCGCAGATTGTAGTAGCCCGCCATCGTCGGCGTCACCATCGCGGCATCGACCTCATGGTTCGCCACCGCCTCCAGCGCGTCGTCCTCGAAGCCGAAGATCGAGATGCCGACATGGCGCTCACCGAGCGTCATCGCCGCCATCGAGCCGACCAGCACGCCGACCTTGGTGTGCGCATCGAGGGCGGCGAGCGAGGTGATCGGGCTGTTCTCGGCCACCACGAGCGCGGCGCCAGTGCGATAATAGGGCCGCGAGAGCTTGAGATTGGTTTCGCCCTGGGCTTCCTTGTCGTCGATCGTGTCCATCATGATATCGCAATCGGCGGCGCGGATCTGGAACGTCATCACCACCCAGTCGGGCTGGAGCGTGACGCCGAGCTTGTCGGCGATGGCGCGCGCCAGCTCCATCTGAAAGCCCGCGAGATCACCGGTCTTGCTGGAAAACGGCAGGGCGTTGGGATGGGCGCAGACGCCGAGCACGCCGCGCTCGCGCACGTTTTCGAGCGAGCGGGCGTCGGCCGCGATGCTGGTGCAGACAAGCGCGAAAACGATGCCAAGGACAGAAATTTTTCTCATGGCTGGTCCGGTTTGAGAGTGCGGATGTAGTGGATGATCTTGTCGATATCGGCGTCGCTGAAGGTCGAGCCGAAGGCCGGCATGGCGCCTTCCTTGCCGTGCTTGATGCGGTTGCGAATGAAGTCATCGCTTCGCTTGGTATTCATCAACTGCGGCCCCTTGCCGGCGACACGCCCACCATCGCTGTGGCAAAAGCCGCAGGTGCTGGCAAAAAGCTGTTCGACATTGAGATTGGAGGCCGCGGGCTCCGGTTGCGCCATGGCGGGAACCACGGGCGCCGCGCAAAGGAGAAAAAGGGTCAGGCATCGCGCCGGGAATTTCATCGGGTCCGCATCGGTGGTTGTGGAAAAACAAAAGCCCGTGGTGCAAAAAAATGCCGGCGGGAGGTCGCTCCCCCCGCCGGCTTCTCATCGGCGAAATTACTTCACGCTATAGACGACGAGCGCCCCATCATCACGCGGCATGCTCTTGAAGACGCCGCCGAAGGTCGGCGCGTAGTCATCGCTCGCCATGCCGCCGAAGCCAGCAACCACGGCGACATACTGCTTGCCATGCGCCGAATAGCTCATGATGCCACCCTGATGGCCGGTGCCGTCGGAATGGCTCCACAACTCTTTGCCGGTATTGGCGTCATAGGCATGCACCGTGCCACGCGCGTCGGGCACGAAAACCAACCCGCCGGCGGTAGACATGACGCTCGCCAGCGGCGGCTCGGGAAAGCGCACCTCCCATTTTTTGGCGCCCGTGATCGGGTCGCGCGCGTCGAGATGGCCATAGATCGGACCATCGGGAGGCGGCGCGATGGTGAAATTGGCGCCGATATCGAGCTGCACCTGCGGTTCCGTTACCGGCGTCGTCTTGAGCACTTCAAGATGCATGCACCATTCATTGCCGATCTTGTAGTAGAGCCCGGTTTTCGGGTCGTAGGAGCCGGAATTCCAGCTCACGCCGCCCGAGATATGCGGACAGAGGAGATCCGCCTGCTTGCCGGCGCTCATGTCGCGGCGGCCGATCAGTTCGCCGGTCTTGGGGTCGATCGATTTGACGTAGTTGATGTTGTGCGCGATCGGCCAGACATTCTTGACGTTGGCGCTGCGGTCATAGACGAAGATGTAGCCGCCCTTGTTGGGATGGACGACGTATTTCTGCCCACCGCGATCGATCATCAGGAATTCGCCGACAGCGCTGTCGAAATCCCACACATCATGCGGATTTTCCTGATGGTAGAATTTCAGCTTGCCGGTCGCGGCATCGAGCCCGAGCACCGAGCTGATATAGAGATTGTTGCCGGGGCGCGCGCCAGTGGTCATGTAGTCGGGGCCGGACCAGTCATAAAGTGGATCGCCGTTGGAGGTGCCCCACCAGATGGTGTTGGTCTCGGGGTCGTAACCGCCCGGCATCCAGCCGCCGCCGCCGCCGACCCGCCAGGAATCGTTGCCCCAGGTTTTTTTGGTCTCATCGGTCGGCGCGATGGTCTGGAAATCCCATTTTAGTTTGCCGGTCGCCGCATCAACCGCGTAGATCTTGCCGCGCACCGGCCATTCGCCGCCCTGCGAGCCGATCACCACCATGCCGTTGACATAAAGCGGCGCGCCGGTGAAGCCGATGGTAAGTTTCTGGCTATCGATCAGCTTGGTATCCCAGACCGGCTTGCCGGTTTTCGCATCGACCGCGATCAGCCGGCCATCAACGGTGCCGACAAACACCTTGCCCTCGCCCAGCGCCGCGCCGCGATTGTAGGGCGAGTGGGTCTGGCGCGCCACCAGTGCGTCATCAAGTTCGGGAAAATAGGACCACATCACCTGGCCCGAGGCGCCATCGATCGCGAACAGCCGGCTATAGGAGCCGGTGTAGTAGAGCACGCCATCGGCGGCGAGTGGCATCGATTGCAGGCCGCGTGTCGAATGGCCGGGAATATGGATCCAGGCAACCGAGAGATTTTTCACATTGTTGGTGTTGATCTGGGTCAGGCCGCTGAAGTGATAGGAATTATAGGAACCGTGATAGGTCAACCAGTCATTCGGATTATTGGCCTCGATGCGCTTTGAATCAACTTCCTGGGCGAAGGAAGCAGCAGCAAGAAATGTTGTTCCGAGGAGCACGGCAAGCGCTGCCGCGAGTTTCCCATGGCGTGTTTTCATCAGTCATTTCCTCTCACGTTTCTCAGCGGCCGGTGGGACGATACCCTCATGGCCAGCCGCGCGGGTTGAAGCTTTTCCAGGCAGGCGGTTTGTTTTCAGGAGCAGCCGGCCACACCTCTGTGCCCATCATGTCACGAGCGCCACGGAAGCGGCCACCACCGAACAAGAAAACCCGAAGCGAACCGGCACATGATCCGTCACAATGGTGTGGCGTCTGCTATACCCCCTTATCATAGCCGGGCTTTTCACCCGAGGGCAAGAGGCGTTACGCAAGCGAATTCACCCAGATCCTCCAGCCGGCGTCGCCTGGCGCGCCCGCCGGCTCTGCCACGCCTCCATCAATTGCAGCACAGCCGCGGCCGTCTCCTCGATCGAGCGGCGCGTGACATCGATCACTGGCCAGCCGCGAGCGGAGCAAAGCCGGCGCGCCCAGACCAGTTCGGCCTTGACCCTCTCCTCATCGACATAGCCATTGGCATCCTGGCGGACGAGGCCGGGAGATCCGATCAGGCGCAGACGATGGCGGCGGATATCGATCAGAGCGCGCGCGTCGAGCGTGAGGCCGATCACCGGGCAAGGGGGCTGATCGAGGATGTCAGGCACCGGAAGTTCCGGCACCAGCGGAATATTCGCCGCCTTGATGCCGCGATTGGCGAGATAGAAGGCAGTCGGCGTCTTGGAACTGCGCGAGACGCCGACGAGGCAGACATCGGCCTCACGCAAGCCGGCCTGGGCCTGCCCGTCGTCATGGGCAAGGACATAATGCATGGCGTCGATTCGGCGAAAATAATCCGCATCCAGCACATACTGCCGCCCCGGCCGCGCCGTTGCCTGCTCACCGATCTGTTCCTGGAGCAGCGCGAGTACCGGATCGAGGACATTGACCACGGCGAGGCCGAGGCGGGCGCAGAGGGTTTCAAGATCGTGGCGCAGCGCCTGATCGACCAGCGTCGAGAGCACCGGACCGGGCTCGGCCTCGATCCCCTCCAGCACGCGATGGAGTTGCAGGCGCGAGCGGATCAGCGACCAGCGGTGATAGAGGATCTCGACATGCTCGAACTGCGCGACGGTGGCACGCGCGATGGCGTTGAGGGTCTCGCCGGTGGCATCCGAGACCAGATGGAGGTTCATGCGTTGCTTGCCCATGCGAGCGAGGATAGCGGGGATCACGGGGAGAAACAGCAGCGAAGAACACCACGGGAGGGCGGAGCGGGGATAACGGGCGCGCCGGAGATAAGGGGGAACGATTTGACCCTCGGCTTGCGCGCGAATGGGGGTTTTCACAAAAAAGCGCTTCTACCCAAGGCGTTGTCGACGCTTTCTGCTGTGGACGTTCGCAGCATGAAAGGCCGGCGCGTGGGGTACCCCAAGATCCACAGGGTTCTCTTAACTACACCAGAAGGATTCTTTTTTCTTTCTTTGGTTTATGCCAAGAGCGGGCAGGCAGAACCGGAGCGAGTCGTGGGCAAGCGGATTTTACGGGTACTGAGAGGCGAGGCGGTCTGGCCGCCGCCGGTCTGGCTGATGCGTCAGGCGGGGCGCTACCTCGCCGAATACCGCGCGGTTCGCGCCCAGGCGGGGGATTTTATCGCGCTCTGCATGACGCCCGATCTCGCCGCCGAGGTGACGCTGCAGCCGGTGCGCCGGTTTGGGATGGATGCCGCCATCCTGTTCAGCGATATCCTCATCCTGCCCTGGGCGCTCGGCTACGGCCTGCGCTTCGCCGAGGGCGAGGGGCCGGTGCTGCCAAAGCTCGTGCCCGGCGATATCGCGGGATTATCGCTCGCGCGTCTCGCCGCGGCCCTCGCCCCGGTCGCCGAGACCATCCGCCTGGTGCGCGCGGGGCTCGACCCGGCGGCCGCGCTGATCGGCTTTGCCGGCGGGCCGTTCACGGTTGCCTGCTACATGGTCGAGGGCGGCGGGTCGAAGGATCATCTTCGTACCCGTCTGATGGCCCATGCCGAGCCTGCCGCCTTCGACCGCCTGATGGACGTGCTGACCGAGGCCACCATCGCCAGCCTCACCCTCCAGGCCGAAGCCGGGGCCGAGGTGGTGATGCTGTTCGACAGTTGGGCCGGCGTGCTCTCGCCCGCGCTGTTTCGCCGCCATGTCGCCAAGCCTGCGGCCGAGATTACCGCTGCTCTCAAGGCGCGGTTTCCCGCCTTGCCGGTGATCGGCTTTCCTCGCCTTTCGGGCGGACTGCTGGGGCTCTATGCCGCGATCAGTGGGGTCGATGCCGTGGGGATGGATACGGCGACCGAACCGGAGCGCGCGGCGGAACTCGTCGGGCCCAGGGTCGCGCTCCAGGGCAATCTCGATCCCGCCGCCCTGCTCGCCGGCGGCGCGGCGCTGGCGGCGGAGACCGCGAGGATCCTCGATGCCCTCCGCGGCCGGCCGCATATTTTTAATCTCGGCCATGGGATTTTTCCCGAAACGCCGCCCGCCCATGTCGCCGATCTCCTCGCCCAGATCCGCGCTTCTTGACGTGCCGGCGAAGGGCGCTAGGTGAAGCGGCGCATGCCGAAGCCAAAAATCGCCATCGTGCTGTTCAACCTCGGTGGTCCCGATCGGCCGGAGGCGATCGCCCTCTTTCTGCGCAATCTTTTCACCGATCCCGCTATTCTGCGCGTGCCGTTTTTTATCCGCCCCGTTCTCGCCCGCATCATCGCGCGCGCCCGCATAGCCCCGGCCACCGCGAATTACGCCCTGCTCGGCGGACGCTCGCCGCTTCTGGAGCTCACCGAGCGCCAGGCGGTGGCGTTGAGAGCGGCATTGCCGGAATTCGCGACGCGCTGCTTCATCGCCATGCGCTATTGGCACCCGTTCAGCGCCGAAGCGGCGCAAACCGTGAAAACCTGGGGGCCGGATCGTATCGTGCTGCTGCCGCTCTACCCACAGTTTTCCAGTACCACCACCGGGAGTTCATTGACCGCCTGGCGCGAGGCGGCTGCCCGGGTTGGTCTCATGGCGCCGGTCACCACGCTCTGTTGCTGGCCGACCGATGCTGGCTATGTGCGGGCAACGGCCGCCCTGATCCGCGAGACATGGGAAAAAGCCCGCGCCACGCTCGACCCGGCGATCCCGCTTCGTCTGCTGTTCTCCGCCCATGGCTTGCCCGAGATCATCATCGCTCGCGGCGATCCCTATCAGGGCGCGATCGAGGCGACGGCGCGGGCGGTTGCGGAAGCGCTCGCCTTGCCGGGGCTTGAGTGGCGGGTTTGCTATCAATCGCGCGCGACACCGCAGAAATGGCTGGAGCCCAGCACCGAGCAGGAAATCGCCCGCGCCGGCGCCGATCGCACGGCGCTTCTTGTTGCTCCCATCGCTTTCGTCTCGGATCACTCGGAAACGCTCGTTGAACTCGATATCGACTATGCCAAGCTCGCGCGCGAAAAAAACGTGCCAGGCTATTTCCGCGTGCCGGCACAGAACGATGACGCGCGCTTCATCACCGCCCTGGCCGCGCTGGTCGAAAAAACCCTCGCCCGCGGTCCCGGCATCTTCAGCCATCAGGGCGGTCGAGTCTGCGCCGCGGATCGCACCGATTGCCCCCATCCGGTTCTGCCATGACGCTCGGCTTTCTTTTGCCCTTTATTCCCTGGATCAAGGCCTTCCATGTCGCCTCGGTCATCGCCTGGATGGCCGGCATGTTCTATCTGCCGCGGCTCTATGTTTATCACTGCGAAACCGCCGTGGGCTCCTTATCCTCGGAACGTTTCAAGGTCATGGAGCGGCGGCTGTTCAAGCAGATCATCAACCCAGGCATGATCGCGAGCTGGGTTTTCGGCCTGGCGATGGCGCTCACACCCGGCGTGATCAACTGGGCGGCCGGGTGGTGGCACGTGAAACTCGCCGCCGTGCTGCTGCTTTCAGGTTTTCACGGCGCGCTCTCGCGCTGGCGGCGCGATTTCCTCAACGACCGCAACCGCCATGGTCAGCGTTTCTATCGTATTGCCAATGAAGTGCCGACCGTGCTGATGCTGATTGTGGTGATCATGGTGATCGTGCAGCCTTTCTGAGCCGGCGCGCGGCAAGCGCACTGCGCAGCAGATCGAGATCGAAGGCGCCCATGCCAAGCCCGCCCAGCCCATAGACGCCGAGCCCCACGGCAATCAGCAGACCAACCCGCCAGATCGCGGCAACGGGCGCCGCCAGCGCGCCCGCCGGGGCAATCATGGGGGCGAGCGGCACGAGCGCCAACGCCATCACACCGGCGGCGGCAAAAACCCGAAGCCCGCGCCCGAGAAGCGCCCGATCGGGGCGGAAATGATCCGCGCGCGCGAGCAGTAGGGCCAATGCTCCAGCATTGAACAAGGCGGAAAAACTGGTTGCCAGCGGCGGGCCCAAAAATCCGAGCGGGACCATCAGCGCGAGATTGAGCGCGAGATTGAGTGCCACCGCGATCAGCCCGATCCTGACCGGGGTTTTGGTATCGCCGCGCGCAAAAAAACCAGGGGCGAAAACCTTGGCGAGCACAAAAGCGGGCAGGCCGAGCGCATAGGCCGCCAGCGCCGCCGCACTTTTCCCGGCCATCGTCCCGTTCAGCGCGCCGTGGCGGAACAGCGCCAGCATGATCGGCTGGGCCAACACGACCAAGGCGAGTGCCGCGGGCAGCGTCAACGCCAGGGCGAAGCCGATGGCCCGGTTCAGGCTCGCCCGCGCCTCCGCCCCGTTGCCAAGGCGCATCTGCCGCGACAGCAGGGGCAGCAGCGCGGTGCCAATTCCCGCCCCGATCGTGCCCAGCGGTAACTGGTTGACCCGATCGGCATAGTAGAGCACCGAAACCGTGCCCGCCGGCAACAGGCTCGCGATGATGGTATCGACGGCGACATTGAGCTGCGTCACCCCGGCCCCCAGAACCCCTGGCCCCATCCGCGCCATGACCGCCCGCACCCCAGGGCTCAACCGTGGCCGCGGCAGCCGGAGCGCCATCCCGGCGCGCCGCATCGCCAGCGCCAGAAGCACGAGCTGCGCCATGCCGGAGAGCGTCACGCCGACGGCCAGTGCCACACTGCTTCGCGTCGGATCGTGGTGAAACAAGGCCAGCGCCGCGATCAGAACGACATTGAACAACACCGGCGCCGCGGCCGCGGCGGCGAAGCGGTCGAGCCCGTTGAGCGCGCCCGAGAGGAGGGCGGAGAGACAGATCAGCAGCAGGTAGGGCGAGGTCAGCCGGCTGAGGCGCACCGCGAGCGCGAATTTCCCAGGATCATTGGCAAAACCCGGCGCCAGGAGGTGCATCCAGAGCGGCATGAAGAGAACACCGATCACCGCGAGGAAGGCGAGCCAGACCACCATCACGCTGGCCACCTCCTCGGCGAGACGCCGCGCCTCTTCCCGCCCCTCGGCGGCGAGGGTTGCCGCGAAAGCCGGCACGAAGGCGGCGTTGAAGGCGCCCTCGCCGAACAGGCGGCGGAACAGATTGGGCAGCTTGAGGGCGACAAAAAAGGCATCCGCCTCGGGCCCGGCGCCGAGCAGGGCGGCGATCAGGATGTCACGGGTAAAACCCAGAACCCGGCTCGCCATCGTCCAGAGGCCGACGGTCGCGATGTTTTTCAGCATGAAAATCCGTGATCAGAGCGCGGTAAATCTATAGCAGGGGGCTTTGCCCCCTGCACCCCCACCAAGGGCGGAGCCCTTGGAACCCTTCCCATGATGCGGGTCTGGGGCCGCTGGCCCCAGCGGGTCCAGGGCAGCGCCCTGGCCTTGTTTTATGAGTTGGCCTGCTTGGCCTTATGCGCCGCCAGCGCCATCAGCCGCCGATCACGCCAGGCCTGGCGCGCTGGGTGTTCGGCGAGCGGCAAGGCCGCGCGCCGCTCGGCGTCCATCTCGGCAACCAGGACGGGGGTCAATTCGCAGGGCGTGATTTCACGCTCGACCTCGGCGTAGAGCCCGCCATAGCGCGCGATGTAATCGGCGAGGCCTTGCGGCGCGTTGAGATCGATGGTCTCGAACGGCCCCATGAACGACCAGCGCAGGCCGAGCCCGTGCTTGACGGTGGCATCGAGATCCTCCTGCGAGACCACGCCGTCGCGCACCAGGCGGAAGGCTTCGGCGACGAGCGCCACTTGCAGCCGGTTGAGCACGAAGCCCGCGACTTCTTTTTTCACCTCGGCCGGCACCTGCCCCGCCGCCACCATGAGGGCGCGGGCGCGGGCGACCACGGTCGGTTCCGTCCAGGGCGCGGGACAAAGCTCGACGACCGGAACGAGATAGGGCGGGTTGACCGGATGGGCGACCAGACAGCGCCCGCGCCCGGCGAGATTGCCGGTGAACTGGCTCGCCGGAATACCCGAGGTCGAGCTGGCCAGAATGGTTTCGGGGGCGGCGATGCGGTCCATCTCGGCGAACAGCGCGGCTTTTTCGGCCACCCGCTCGGGGCCGTTTTCCTGGACATATTCGGCGCCCGCGAGCGCCTCGCGGAGGCTCGCGGCCGGGGTGATGCGTGCCAGCACCACGTCCGGCGGATCGGCGAGCAGCCCCGCTTCCCGCAGCTCGGGGAGCCGCGCGGCGATGAAGCCGAGTGCCGCCGCGACCGCCCCCGGCGCCGGATCCCAAAGTGCCACGGCAAACCCGGCGCGCGCGAACACGATCGCCCAGGCCCGTCCGATAAATCCCGATCCCACCACCGCGACCTTGCGCATCTTTTTTCTCCTCAACTTGCCGGATCGTCCGCAAGGCTTCACCCTGCAAGCAAATCGCGGAGCGGACAATGGTCAGGATCGCCGTGCTTGATGACTGGCAGAAGGTCGCGCGCGAGAGCGCCGACTGGACAAGGCTTCTTGCCCGCGCCGAGGTCGATTTTTATGACCACCCCTTCGCCGATGCGGCGGAGGCGGCCTCCCGGCTCGCCGGCTATGAGATCCTCCTGCCGCTCCGCGAACGCACCGCCTTTCCGGCAGGGCTGATCGAACAACTGCCGCGTCTCCGCCTGATCGCCATGACCGGCCCGCGCGCCGGCACGCTCGATCTCGCCGCGTGCACCGCGCACGGCGTGCTGGTGTGCAATACCGGCAGCCAATCATCCGGGGCGGCAACCGCGGAACTGGCGCTCGGCCTTCTGCTGGCGGCTTCGCGCCGCATCCCGGCCGGGGACGCGGCGATCCGCGCCGGGCGTTTCCAGGAGGGGGTGGGGCTCGGCCGCGTGCTTGCCGGGCAAACCCTCGGGATCATCGGGTTGGGGCGGATCGGGGCACGCATGGCGGGATATGGCCGCGCGCTCGGAATGCGCGTGCTCGCCTGGAGCCCCAACCTCACCCCTGAACGCGCCGCCGAGGCCGGGGCGGAGTATGCGACGAAAGAGGCGCTGCTTGCGCAGTCGGACGCGATCAGTCTCCATCTCGTGCTCTCCGCCCGCACCCGCGGTGTGCTCGGCGCTGCCGAGTTGGCGCGGCTCAAGCCGGGTGCGATCGTCGTCAACACCGCCCGCGGCCCGCTGATCGAGGAGGCGGCGCTGGTCGCGGCGCTCCGCGAGGGACGCATCATCGCGGCGCTCGATGTTTTTGACACCGAGCCGCTGCCCGCCGACCATCCGCTGCGCATTTTGCCCAACACCGTGCTCACCCCCCATCTCGGCTTCGCCACCACGCCGATCTTCCGCCAGTTCTACGGCGAGGCGATCCAAAACATCCTCGCCTTCCTCGACGGCGCGCCGATGCGCGTGGTCAATCCGGAGGTCAAGGGAAGGTAATGTAGAGCCGGTCCTTTGTGGGCACTTGCTTCTCCGATGGGGATACGCGCGGCATCGTCATGTAGGTGCACATGAGGGAAAGGGGGGTGGTTTAAATAACAAGTTTCAAATTGCCGAAGATTTCGAGATTCGCTCTCTGAACCAATCCAAAATTGCGGCGTAGTTCATATTTCCTGATGCTGCCGCGATGATCATGGTTTCCAATTCTTCGTTGACTGTATCCTTTTTCTCTGCGGATCGGAGCCAGAACCCACTACGTTTGAGCAAGGTGTATGTAAGTATTATGGTTGTGCGCTTGTTACCATCAGCGAATCCATGATTGTTGACCATCGATTCGACGAGCGCAGCCGCTTTCTGCTCTATGCGCGGATAATAACCAGTATATGGCCGCGCTAAAGCCGAATGAATCATTTCGGAATTGAGAACGCCGCATAAGCCACCAAAGCTAAGCGCCCGCTCATGGGCGCTTAGCGCATCAGCGAGGGTTATGCGATAATGCCGCTTACCGATTGGCCAGCCGCTTCAACGTGGGCGCAAAATCCCGCACGGCGTCGTCCATGATATTAATGGACGTTTCCGAGGTTACTCGCTTACGGGACACCCCAGCGACTTTGACGTGCCAGATCTCCCGTCCATTGGATTTTTTTTGATCGATATGCTCAACAGGCCCATCAAGACGATGCCTCTGACTGGCCATCCGAGCCATCTTTTTTGACATACACGGCTCTCCTTTTCCAGCATTTCAGATTACTAGCATGAGATGACAGAACCAGGTTTTAAATTCAAGGATCCCGCGCAACGCTTCTGATTGGCATCAAAATATAAGAGTATTCCGAGGCATCCAGCCAAATGGCGGACCCCGCTTGACGGCCGGTGCGCGGCGTTCTCCCATGCCGGCAAGCGAGACCGATCTAAGGAGGAAAACGATGCGCGCCTGGGCCGTGGTGGAAAACGGAGCACCGCTCAAGGAAATGGAATTTCCGACCCCGGAGCCGAAGGGGACGGAAGTGCTTCTGGAGACGACGCATTGCGGCGTCTGCCATTCCGATCTCCATATCTGGGAGGGCTATTACGATCTCGGCGGCGGCAAGAAGATGTCGCTCGTCGATCGTGGCGTCGTGCTGCCGCTCGCCATGGGTCACGAGATCGTCGGCCGCGTGGTCAAGCTCGGCCCCGACGCCAAGGGCGTGAAACTGGGTGATCTTCGGATCGTCTATCCCTGGGTCGGCTGTGGCGAGTGCGCCGCGTGTCGGGCCGACGAGGACAATATGTGCCTCAAGCCGAAGAGCCTCGGCGTCTATCAGAACGGCGGCTACGCAACCCATGTGCTGGCGCCGCATCCGCGCCATCTCGTCGATCCCGGCACCCTCGATCCGGCGGTCGCGGCGACCTATGCCTGCTCGGGGATCACCGTCTATTCGGCGATCCAGAAGGTCATGCCGCTCGCGCCCGAGGAGCCGATCGTGCTGGTCGGCGCCGGCGGCCTGGGGATGAACGCCATCGAGATCCTCAAGGCGCTCAAGCACAAGAATATCGTCGTGGTCGATGTCAGCGCCGAAAAACGCGCCGCCGCCCTGCGCGAAGGGGCGAGCAAAACCGTCGATGGCACGGGCGAGGGTGTCGCCAAGCGCATCATGGAAGCCTGCGGCGGGCCGGTCGCGGCGGTGATCGATCTCGTCAACGGCACGGCGACCGCCCGGTTCGCGTTCGATGCCCTGCGCAAGGGCGGCAAACTCGTCCAGGTCGGCCTGTTCGGCGGCGAATTGTCGCTGCCGCTGCCCCTGATGCCGATCCGCGCGCTTACCGTCCAGGGGAGCTATGTCGGCACGGTGAAGGATTTGCGGGCGTTGGTGAAACTGGCGCAGAACGGTGGGATCAAGCCGCTGCCGGTGTCCATGGTGCCACAACGCGAGGCGAACGACGCCTTGATGCGGCTCCGCGATGGCAAGGTCACCGGGCGCCTCGTCCTGCGCGCGGAGGCAGCATGAGCACGCGCCGCGCTGTTGTCCTGCGCCGCCGCCCGGTCGGCGCGCCAACCCCGGATATTTTTGCGATCGAGGAAAGCGCCGTTCCGACACCCGCCGAGGGGCAGGTGCTGACACGCACAATCTGGCTCTCGATCGACCCCTACATGCGTGGGCGGCTGTCGGAGGCCAAATCCTACGCCGCCCCGGTGCCGATCGGCGGCGTCATGGAGGGTGAGACCATCGGCGAGGTGGTCACTTCCCGCGCGCCGGGCTTCGCGCCCGGTGATATCGTGGTGGGCCCGCGCGGCTGGGCTTCGCATCTCGTCTCTGACACCAAGTTCCTCACAAAACTGCCGCGCGACGGCGCGCCGCTCTCGACCTATCTCGGCGTGCTCGGCATGCCGGGCACCACCGCCTATTCCGGCATGACCGATATCGGGCGGCCGAAAGCCGGCGAAACCGTGGTGATCTCGGCCGCCTCCGGCGCGGTCGGCTCGGTTGCTGGCCAGCTTGCCAAGCGCGCCGGCGCCCGTGTCGTGGGCGTTGCCGGGGGCGCCGAAAAATGCCTCTACGTGCAGGAGACGCTCGGCTTCGATGAGTGCATCGACCACCGCGCCCTCGATCTCAAGGCGGCGCTCAACGATGTCTGCCCCAAGGGGATCGATGTCTATTTCGAGAATGTCGGCGGCGAGTTGCAGCGCCTCGTGTTTTCCCGGCTCAATGTCTTCGGCCGCGTGGTGATGTGTGGCATGGTGGCGGAATACAACGACACCGAGCCGCGGCCGGGGCCGAACCTGATGATGGTGGTGCGCAACCGGCTGCACATCCAGGGCCTCATCGTCTCGGACAAACCCGAACGCTTCGCTGAATGGCGGGCGCTGGCGACGCCCTGGGTGCGCGACGGCAGCCTGAAATACCGCGAGGATATCATCGAAGGTCTGGAGAATGCGCCCGAGGCGCTGGTCGGCATCCTGGGGGGAAAAAATTTCGGCAAACTGCTGGTGCGCGTCGGCGCGGATCCGACGCCGCGCGCGGGTTAAATTTCTTCCCTTGCCGGACGCGGAGCGCTAATATCTCAGCGTTCCGTGGAAAAATTCCGGAAGAATAGGGAAGGAAACAACCAATGGACCGACGTATGCTGCTCCGCGGCTTGGCCGCGAGCGCGGTGGGCTTGGCCGCGACGGCGGCGCAGGCGCAAAGCGATCCCCCCGGCACCACGCCGCCGCCGCGCAACTGGGATGACCCCACCACCGTCATCTACCCTGATCCCGCCTTCGAGGTTTTCGATCCGCGCTTTGCCAAATACAACGCCGGCACGACTTCGCTCGAGCGCATCTGGACTGGCGCGGTGTGGACCGAGGGGCCAGTGTGGTTCGGCGATATGCACAGCCTGTTGTTCAGCGATATCCCGAACAACCGCATCCTGCGCTACGATACGATGACCAGTCAGACAACAATTTTCCGTTATCCCTCGGACTATGTCAACGGCAACACGCGCGACCGACAGGGCAGGCTGGTTTCCTGCGAACAAGGCGGGCGGCGCATCAGCCGCACCGAATATGACGGCAGCGTCATCACCATCGCCGACAGCTACCAGGGGAAAAAACTCAATTCCCCGAACGGCGTGATTGTGAAATCAGACGACACGATCTGGTTCACCGATCCCACCTACGGCATCGGCGGCGACCACGAGGGCAACCGTGCCGAGCCCGAACTGCCGCGCAACGTTTATCGCTTCGATCCGAAAACCAACAAACTCAGCGTCGTCGTCGGCGATTTCTCGATGCCGAACGGGCTCTGCTTCTCGCCCGATGAGAAAAAACTCTACATCTCCGATACCGGCATTCTCGGCGGGCCAGAACCCAAACACACCCTGGTCCGCGTGTTCGATGTCGGCGAGGATGGCAAACTCACCAACGACCGCGTCTTCCACGATTTCAGGGACGACGGCACTTATATCGCCGATGATATGCGCGTCGATGAGGACGGGAACCTCTGGTGCGCCGGCGGCTGGGGCCCGCCCAACATGAACGGCGTGCGCGTTTTTGCCCCTGATGGCACGCCGATCGGCGCCATCGTGCTCCCCGAAGTGGCCGGCAACCTCTGCTTTGGCGGCCACCACCATAACCGCCTGTTCATCGCCGCAAGCAAATCCATCTACGCGATCGACGTCGGCACCCGCGGCACCGAGCTGTGAGCGCGCCGGGATAAATCGATTGAGGTCCAGGGGCTCGGCCCCTGGCGGGAGGTCCAGGAGGGCAGCGTCCTCCTGGCCTTTCTTCCCGAATCTTTTAGGTCCTATCGTCCGAGATCACGCGAGGTCGAAGCGATCGAGGTTCATCACCTTGCTCCAGGCCGCCACAAAATCATGGATAAACTTTTCCTCTGCGTCCGCGCTTCCATAGACCTCCGCCAGGGCCCGGAGCTGGGAGTTCGAACCGAAGACGAGATCGACACGGGTGCCGGTCCATTTGAGTTCGCCGGTTTTGCGATCGCGCCCTTCAAACACGTCCTTGGCGTCCGAGACCGCTTTCCATTCCGTCCCCATGTCGAGCAGGTTCAGGAAGAAGTCGTTGGTCAGCGCTTCCGGCCGCTGCGTCAAGACGCCGTGCGGGGTCTGTCCAACATTGCTGTTCAGGACGCGCATGCCGCCCACTAGCACCGTCATTTCGGGCGCGGTCAGGGTCAGCAATTGCGACTTGTCGATCAGCAACGCTTCGGCTGATAGCCCAGGGCTTCCCTTGAGGTAGTTGCGGAAGCCGTCGGCGATCGGTTCGAGCACGGCGAAGGAGTCCACATCGGTTTGCTCCTGCGCGGCATCCATGCGTCCCGGCATGAAGGGAACCGTCACGGCGTGACCGGCATTCCTAGCCGCCTGCTCGACGCCCGCACAGCCGGCCAACACGATCAAATCGGCAAGCGATATCTTCTTGCCGTCAGCGTGTGCGTCATTGAACGCGCGCTGCACACCCTCGAGGGTGTGCAGCACCTTCGCCAATCGTTCAGGTTCGTTGACCTCCCAATCCTTCTGCGGCGCGAGACGTAGGCGGGCACCGTTCGCGCCACCACGCTTGTCGGAGCTGCGAAAGGTGGCGGCCGACGCCCAGGCGGTCGAGACGAGCTGCGACACGGAGAGCCCCGAGGCGAGGATTTGGCCCTTGAGCGCGGCGATGTCATCCGCGTCGACCAGGGGGTGATCGACGGCGGGGATGGGATCCTGCCAGATCAATTCCTCGGTCGGAACTTCCGGGCCGAGATAGCGTGCACGCGGCCCCATGTCGCGGTGGGTCAGCTTGAACCAGGCGCGGGCGAAGGCTTCGGCGAACTGGTCCGGGTTCTCGTAGAAACGCCGCGAAATCTTTTCGTAGGCCGGGTCGAAACGGAGCGAGAGATCGGTGGTCAGCATGGTCGGCGCGTGACGCTTGGTCGGGTCGTGGGCATCTGGAATGGTGCCCGTGCCGGCACCACCCTTCGCGACCCACTGGTGCGCACCGGCCGGGCTTTTCGTCAGTTCCCATTCGTAGCCGAACAGGTTCCGGAAGAAATTGCTGCTCCATTTCGTCGGCGTGCTGGTCCAAGTAACTTCCAGACCGCTGCCGATCTGATCTCCACCCTTGCCGGTGCCAAAGCGGCTCCTCCAGCCCAGGCCCTGTTCCTCGATGTCGGCGGCTTCGGGTGCGGGGCCCACCAATGACGCATCGCCGGCACCGTGGGTTTTGCCGAAAGTGTGACCGCCGGCGATGAGCGCAACCGTCTCTTCGTCGTTCATCGCCATGCGCGCGAAGGTCTCGCGGATATCCCGCGCCGCGGCGCGGGGATCCGGGTTGCCGTCGGGGCCTTCCGGATTGACGTAGATCAGACCCATCTGCACGGCAGCGAGCGGATTTTCGAGATCCCGATCGCCGGAATAGCGCTTTTCACTGCCCAGCCAGGTGGCCTCGGCGCCCCAGTAGATGTCTTCTGGCTCCCAGATGTCGTTGCGCCCGCCGCCGAAACCGAAGGTCTTGAACCCCATCGATTCCAGCGCAACGTTGCCGGCGAGGATCATGAGATCAGCCCAGGAGATTTTCCGGCCATATTTCTGCTTGATCGGCCACAGCAGCCGGCGTGCCTTGTCGAGGTTGACATTGTCGGGCCAGCTATTGAGCGGGGCAAAGCGCTGGGCGCCGCTGCCCGCGCCGCCGCGGCCGTCGCCGATGCGGTATGTGCCCGCGCCGTGCCACGCCATGCGGATGAACAAAGGTCCGTAGTGACCGAAGTCCGCCGGCCACCAGTCCTGCGAGGTGGTCATCAGTGCCCGGAGATCCTGCTTCACGGCCGCCAGGTCGAGGCTCTTGAACGCTTCGGTGTAGTTGAAGTCCTTGTCCATGGGATTGGATAGGGACGAGTGCTGGTGCAGGATGTTCAAGTTTAGTTGGTTCGGCCACCACGCATGGTTCGACTTTGCGGCGTCGGCGGCGTGATGGAAGGGGCATTTCGTTTCGGCTGACATGTATTTTGCCTTTGACAGTTTGCATCGACCGACCCGGCCCGATTGGGCGACCGAGTAGCGAATTCTATGACGCGCGGGTTCTATGATGCGTGGGTCGCCATGGACGTGGCGTGGGTCCCGCGCGCGGGGATGCGCGCGCGGTTGAAATGGGTGGGTTTCTCGAAGATCTGCCAGTCCTGCACGAGCAGCGGGCCATGCGGGCTGGCGGCGCGGCGGTTTTGGTTATCGCCGGCCGTGATGCTGGCGGAAGTGGTGGGCGGCGATCGATCTGCCATGATGGTTTCCCCTGGTTACGCCGGCCCGCCGCGCCAGGGAGGTGACGCGGCGCGGCACGGAAATTTCGCGGGGAGTGTGGCGCGGAACGGCTGGGGCGATCCAATTGATATTTCTGGCCACGGCCATCGACGGCGCCGATGGCCGGGCCCGCGCGGCCGGCGTTCAGAAAATCGGGCCGGCCTTGCCGTAGGGCACGACGATGTCGGCGGGATCGGCGAGATTGAGCATGGCGCGGGCGCGCTCCTCGAGCATGTCGGGGTCGAGATGGCCGGCGCGGAGTGATTGGACCCGCCGCTCCCAAGAAGCGGTGTCGGCCGCGACGAGTGCCTTGGTGGCTTCGGCGTTCTGGAGATCGCGCTGGCGCGCAGCGTAGGCCTTGAGCCCGAGATCCCCGCGGGTCGCGTTCCAGCCGAAATAGAGCGCCAGCGCCAGGAACAGGAACGGCGGCAACGCCGCCTTGACCTGACGTTTCAGGGCTCGGACAAGAGTTTTATCCTCAGCGGCCACGCGCCATCTCCTCGCTCGGCCGGTGATGATAGCGGAGAAGCGCAGTGGCATTCCAGAGGCTCCGTGGCGGTTGGGGGATACGGCTTCACAGGGGCGCGAGACGCCATCCTGGAGATGTTTTCTTACCAAAAAGATACGAGGCCGCCCGGACTCCGCCATGTTCGCGGTTTAGATTGGTCTCGGTTGAATGGGCCGCGACCGGGTCGCGGGAAGCGAGGAGATTTTCCATGCGGGCGTTCGGAGCCGCGATGATCGCGGCGGCTATCCTGCTCGGGCTTGCCGCCGACGTGCCGGCACGGGCCGATTGGCACGGCGGTTATGGTGGCTGGCGAGGCGGTTATGGAGGATGGCATGGCGGATATGGCGGTTGGCGCGGTGGGTATGGTGATTGGCGCGGTGGGTATGGTGATTGGCGCGGTGGGTATGGTGGTTGGCGTGGCGGCTATGGCGGATGGGGTGGGTGGCGCGGCGGCTATGGCGGATGGGGCGGCTGGCGCGGCGGCTATTGGGGTGGCCGGCCATGGGGCTGGGGGGGCTACGGCTGGGGGGGGTGGCATCCTTGGTGGGGCGGTGGTTTCATCGGCGGTCCGATGTTCGGCGCGGTCGTCGTTGCGCCGCCGCCGATCTTGTTCGCTCCCCCGATCTTCGCGCCCCCCGTTGTCATGGCGCCGCCACCGGTGGTGTTCGGCCCGCCGCTGTTCGCCCCTGCCGGCTTCGGTGTCGGCTTCGGCTTCGGCATCCCTTGATTGCGGGGCCGCCGTGGCGGCATTGTTCTGATCGGAAACATCGTCCCCGCGTGGCCCGCGAGGGTGAGGGACAAGAGGGAGAAAATGATGCCGCTCGATAGCCACGCCGGAAAAGTGCTCGAAATGATCCGGCTCTCGGGCCGGCCGGCCTATGAGACGCTGGCGCCCGCAGTGGCGCGGGAATATTCCCGCGCGGCGCGTGCCGTGCTCGCCCCCGAGCCGCCCGAGATGGCCGAAATCCGCGCACTCGCGGCTCCCGGTCCGGCCGGCGCTATCCCGCTTCGCTTCTATCGTCCGGCGGGCAGCGCGGCCGAGGCGGTGCTGCCGGCGCTGGTCTATTTCCATGGCGGCGGCTGGGTGATCGGCGATCTCGACACCCACGACGTGGTCTGCCGCCAGATCGCCAATGCTGCCCGCGCCGCCGTGGTCTCGGTCGACTACCGCCTGGCGCCGGAGCATAAATTTCCCGCCGCCGTCGAGGATGCGATTGCCGCGACCGCGTGGATCGCAGACTCGGCCGCCAGTCTCGGCCTCGATCCGAAGCGACTGGCGGTGGGCGGCGACAGCGCCGGGGGCAATCTCGCCAGCGTCGTGGCACTGACCGCGCGCGATCAGGGCGGCCCGGCGCTGGCGCTCCAGGCGCTGATCTATCCGGCGACCGAATTCGCCATGACCCATCCCTCGCATCAGCGTTTTGCCGAGGGCTTGCTGCTCACCCGCCCGACCATGGAGTGGTTCCGCGACCATTACCTGCGCGGCCCCGGCGACATCGCCGATTGGCGCGCCTCGCCGCTCCGCGCCGCCTCTTTCGCCGGCCTGCCCCCGGCGCTCGTTCTCATCGCCGGTTGCGATCCGCTCAGCGACGAGGGCGAGGACTACGCCAACCGGCTCCGCGCGGCCGGCGTGCCGGTCACGCTCAAGCGCTTCGAGGGACTGATCCACGGCTTCCTCACCATGGGTAAGGTGATCCCCGCGGCCGACGAGGCGGTGGCGGACATCGCGGGCGCGTTGCGGGTGGCCTTCGCGCGCTGAGCGGTGGGCCCCACATTTTGGCTAAACAGCACTGGGGAAGGAAACGGACATGCGTTCTCTCTTAGCCGCCGGGGTCGCGCTGACAGCGCTCCTTGGCCTCGCGCGGGCGGCCGGGGCGGCCGATTTCGCGCTTTCGGCGAATGACAATCACACCACCATCATCGACGGCAAACCGCTCGGCATCCGCAACGCGCTCCCCGACACGCTCTCGGTGATCGACCTGCAATCGAGCCCGCCACGCCTGGTCTCCTCGATTGACGTGCCGTTCAGCGATATCGGCCCGCCGATGGCGCTGGCGATCGCGGCCGATGCCAGTTTCGCCCTCGTTACCTCCTCGACCCGGGCGGAGGCCAAGTCCGCCGACGGCACGGCGCCGGATGACCGCCTCTCGGTGGTCGATCTCACGGTCTCGCCGCCGCGCGTGGCCCAGTCGCTGCATGCCGGGCTCGGGGCCTCGGCGGTGCGCATCTCGCCGGATGGCAAGGTCGCACTCGTCGCCAACCGCTTCGAGGGCACGATCTCGATTTTCCGCGTCACCGGCCATCACCTCGATCCGGTCGGGAAATTCAGCCTCGACAATGCCAAATCGCAGCCTGTCGGCATCGTTTTCTCCCATGATGGGAGCTTCATCCTGGTCAGCCGGCTCGCCGATCACATGGTGAGCCTCCTGCATGTCTCGGGCACCACGCTCAGCCTCGACCCGCGGCCGATCACCACCGGCGTCACTCCCGACACCATCGACACCAACCCTGCCGGCACCCTCGCCGCGGTGAGCAATATCGGGCGGGGCGATGGCGATGTTGATACCGTGAGCCTGATCGACCTCCAGGCGACCCCGCCGCGCACCATCGACACCATCGCCGTGCCGAGCGGGCCGGAAGCGGTGAAATTCTCGCCCGATGGCAAATATCTCGCGGTCAACTGTATCAACGGCACGCTGAAACCCGCCCATACGCCGTTCTTCAACACCGGCGGCGTACTCAGCCTCTACGCCGTGCAAAGGCCCGATGCCAAGGGACTGACCACCGCCGGCACGATGCTGCGGAAAGTGGCCGAGACCGGCGATGGCGGCTGGACCCAAGGCGTCGCCTTCTCCCGCGACGGACGGCTGATTCTGGTGCAGAATATGCGCGAGCACGAAATCCAGGTATTCCGCTGGCATGGCGGCAAACTGGTGCCCGGCGTCACGATTGCCGTCCCCGGCGGTCCCGCGGCCATCGCCACGCCCTGGCCCTGAGCCGCGGCAAGGTATGGAAGCGGCTCCGCCCCTCTATCTCGCGAGAGACGGAAGTCCCTCGACCCTCCGGAATGGGGGTCTGGGGCCACTGGCCCCAGCGGGTCGAGGGCGGAGCCCTCGCCTTATCTTCGCCCGCGCGACTGATTGTGCCCGGCGGTTAGACCGAGAGGTTGAGCAGCGAGCCGCGCGGCAGGATCTGGCCGGGGGCGAGGTTGGGCAGGGTGAAGGGCTGGTTCGGCTGTCCCGGCGGGCTCGCCTGGCTGGAAGAGGCGTTGCTCGGCTGGCTGTTGCCGGCGAGGCCGGGAAGATTGCGCACCGGCTGGACCGCGCCGGAACGCTGCGCTTGATCAACCCCCGAGGCGACCGAAAAGGCCGATAAGGATGTGCTGCTCAACATGGTGAGAACGGTGACATACATGGGTTAATTTCAAGTTAACGCCGCGCGTCGAAAAAATAAAACATTTTCGGAGGGTGGTCACGGATTTGTGAAAGACGGGCGGCGTGATCACGAAATCTGGAGCAGCGCCGTCTTGAGATAGGCGCTTTCGGGCAGCGCGGGATGCACCGGGTGGTCGGGTCCGGCGCCGCCGGAGGCGAGAATGCGCCCCTCGCGGCGCGCCCGATGCAGCCCGTTGGCGACGGCGCTCGTGAATTCCGCCGCCGGGGCGTGATGGCTGCACGAGGCGATGAAGAGAAACCCGCCCGGCGCGACGAGCCCGCACGCGAGCCGGGCGAGCCGGGCGTAAGCGCGCAGACCCGCCGCCTGATCCTTGCGTGTGGGGGCGAAGGCGGGTGGATCGGCGATTACAATATCATAGCGCTGCCCGGCTTCGCCCAGCGCGGCGAGTGCTGCGAAAACCTCACCCTGGCGCGTTGTGATGCGCGGGGAAAAACCGTTTTCGGCCGCCGCCTGCGCGGCCAGCGCGAGGGCCGGGGCACTCTGGTCGATGAGCAAAACCTCGGCCGCGCCGGCATGAGCGGCGCGCAGCCCGAAACCGCCGGTATGGCAAAAAAGGTCGAGCACCCGGGCGCCGGGGGCGAGGCGCGCGATCATGTCGCGATGTGGGCGCTGGTCGAAATACCAGCCGGTTTTTTGCCCCCCGAGCAGGTCGAGAGGAAAGCGTACGCCCCCCTCGGTGACGCTCGCGGGCATATCCTCTCCGATGAGCAGCCGGGTCTCGCGCGGCAGGGCTTCGAGCGTGCGTACCGGGCTGTCATTGCGCGCCACCACGGCGCGGAGCGGCAGGGTCGCGGCGAGCCCGGCGAGGAGTTCGGGGAGCAGCCGCTCCATCCCGGCGGTATTGGCCTGGACCACGGCGACATCGTCGAAGCGGTCGATGACCAGGCCGGGTAGCCCATCGGCCTCGGCATGGATCAGGCGATGGGCGGGGCCGAGACCGAGCCGGGCGCGGAGGGCGCGCGCGGCGCCGAGGCGGGCGGCGAACCAGGCGCCATCGATCACGGCGTCCGGGTCGCGGTCGAGCAGGCGGGCGGCGATCAGGCTGTGCGGGTTGAAGTAGAAAGTACCGAAGCGGGTGCCGTCATCGGCTTCGAGCCGGACAAGGCCGCCGGCCGGCACGGCGCTGAGCGCCGGGGAAGGTGCGATCTCGTTGCTGAACGCCCAAGGGTGTCCGGATTTTAGCCGCCGGTCGGCGCGCGGCTTGAGGCGGAGGAGCGGGCGCGCCGCATCCCCGCTCAAGCCGCCCTCGAGGCCGCCACGCCGAGCACCTGGCCGAGGGCTGCGACCAGACGATCCATCATCGCGTCCGTATGAAAGGGGCCGGGGGTGAGACGCAGCCGCTCGGTGCCCCGCGGCACCGTCGGGTAGTTGATCGGCGTGGCATAGATGCCGAATTCTTCCAGCAACCGCTTGCTCACCACCTTGCAGCGCGCGGCCTCGCCGATCTGCACCGGCACGATATGGCTCACCGAGGGCAGGCGCGGGATGCAGGCCTCGTCGAGGCGGCGCTTCAGGGTTTCGGCGCGCTCGAACAACCGGGCGCGCAGCTCGGGATGTGCCCGGACATGGCGGATCGCGGCCAGCGCCGCGGCGGCGATGACCGGGGGTAGGGAGGTCGTGAAGATGAAGCCAGAGGCGGTCGAGCGGATGAAATCGATCACCTCGGCGCGCCCGGTGATATAGCCGCCATGGGTGCCGAACCCCTTGGCCAGCGTCCCCTCGATGATGTCGATCTCGGCCGCGACGCCGTCGCGCTCGGCAACCCCGCCGCCTTGCGGGCCATAGAGGCCGACGGCATGGACCTCGTCGAGATAGGTGAGGGCGCCGTAGCGGCGGGCGAGCGCCGCGATGGCGCCGATCGGCGCGATATCGGCGTCCATCGAATAGACGCTCTCGAAGGCGATCAGCTTGGGCGAAGCTGCCGGTGCCGCGCGCAGCAAGGCTTCGAGATGGTCGAGATCGTTGTGGCGGAAGATATGCCGCTTGGCCGGGCTGTGACGCATGCCGGCGATCATCGAGGCGTGGTTTTTCGCGTCCGAAAAAACCTCCCAGCCGGGCAGGCTGCCGAGAATGGTGGTCAGCGCTGCGTCGTTCGAGACATAGCCGGAGGTGAACAAAAGCGCCGCCTCCTTGCCGTGGAGATCGGCGAGTTCCGCCTCCAGGGCGTCGTGCAGCGGGCTGGTGCCGGCGATGTTGCGGGTGCCGCCGGCGCCGACCCCAAAACTGCGCGCCGCGGCCACGGCGGCTGCCACCGTCACCGGGGCGGCGCCCATGCCGAGATAGTCGTTGGCCGACCACACCACGACCTCGCGTTTTTGCCCGGCATGCTCCCATTCATAGATGGGGTAGCGTTCGGCGTTGCGCCCGAGCGGGGTGAACGTACGATAATGCCCCTGGACGCGAATGTCGGCCAGGGTTTGGTCGCAAAGGGCGTGGAATGGGTGCATGGCGTCTGTCGATGATCCCCGATTTTCCCCCGACCCGTGAGCTGGTGCGCCCCCACGGGCGCCCGCCGCTTTCTGGTGCGGCGACCTTTGCCTCCCTATATCGCCGAGATCGGTTCGCCGGCAAGCCCACGCCTTAATCGGCTCTTTACCAACGCAATGTTCAATAGCGGTGAAGGCAGGAAATGCCACCCCAGCGATGGTAAGGGCCATGACACTCGATCAAGTCCTGGATGACGCGCTTAGGCTGCACCACGCCGGGACGATGGAAGCGGCGGATCGCGCCTACATGAGCGCCATCAACCGCTTTCCCGACAGCGCCGAGGCGCGGTTTCGCCGTGGCATCCTGCATCTCGGCGCCGGGCGTTTCGCCACCGCGGCCACGCTCTTCCGTCAGGCGCTGGCGCTGGCGCCGGAGGCCCGGTTCTATCTCTGTCTTGGCACCGCACTGGAGCGCGACGGGCGCATTCAGGCGGCACGCGCGGCCTATCGCGAGGCGATTGGCTTCGCCGCCGGCGGGCCTGCCCCGGAATTGGCCGATGCCCAGTTCGGCCTCGGCTGCTGCAACTATCTTCTCGGCCAGATCGAGGGCGCCATCGCCGCCTATGGCGCGGCGGTCGCGGCGCGGCCGGGTTTTTCGGCCGCGTGGTATAATCTCGGTGTGGCGCTCAACGCGCTTAAGCGCCCGCATGAAGCGGCCGAGGCCTTCCGCGGCGCCGTGCGTGCCGACCCGGACAACGCCGAGGCGTGGGTCAATCTCGCTTTTTCCCTCAAGAACATCGGCCAGCCCGAGGCGGCGTTGCTGGCTTGCGAGGAGGCGCGGGCGCGCGGCCTCACCCATCCCGCCCTACTGCTCAATCAGGGCAGCGCGCTGCACGGGCTCTACCGCTACGAGGAAGCGATCGAGACCCTCATGGCCGCCGTGCGGGCGGCGCCTGACCAGGCCGACACCTATGTTTCTCTCGCCGGGGTCCTCCATGATTGCGGCCAGCATGAACGCGCCATCGAAGTTGCCAACCGGGCGTTGGACCTGACGCCGGATTGTGCGCCGGCCTTGCTCAATCGCGGCCTCGCCCTGCATGCGCTCGGCCGGCTGGAGGAGGCGATCGCGGATCGCCGCGCGGTGCTGCGGCGAATGCCCGACCATGCCGATGCGCATTTCGACCTCGCGAGCAGCCTGCTGATTTCCGGCCGCCTGCGCGAGGGCTGGGAGGAGCATGAATGGCGTTGGCAGCGCCCCCCCGTGATGCCGCGCGACTTTTCCCAGAAGCCGTGGCGGGGCGAGGCGATCGCCGGGCGGACGATCCTGCTGCACGCCGAGCAAGGCTATGGCGACACACTGCAATTCGTTCGCTACGCACCGATGGTGGCCGCCCTCGGCGCCCGTGTCGTGCTCGAAGTGCCGGCCGCACTCACGCGGCTCTTTTCCTGCCTGCCAAGCCTCGCCGCGGTGATCGCGCAGGGTGCCGCGCTGCCGGATTTCGATGTCCATTGCCCGCTGCTCAGTCTGCCGCTCGCCTTCGGCACGACGCTTGCTACGGTCCCGGCCGAGATTCCCTATCTCAGCGCTGATCCGGCGCTGGTCGCAAAGTGGCAGGGCCGCCTGCCGCCCGCCGAGGGAAGCTTGCGGGTCGGTCTGGTGTGGGCCGGCGAGCCACGGCCGGAGATGATCGAGGCTCACCGCATCGATCGCCGCCGCTCGATGAAACTGGCCGATTTTTCTCCTCTTGCCGCAATTCCGGGCGTGCGCTTCATCAGTCTTCAGAAGGGCTCGCCGGCAGCGCAGGTCGCGGCGCCGCCGGCGGGGATGACGATTTCCGATCCGATGCCGGAAGTGATGGATTTCGCCGATACCGCGGCGATCATCGCGGGTCTCGATCTGGTGATCGCCGTCGATACCTCGGTTGCCCATCTCGCCGGCGCCCTGGGCAAACCGGTCTGGCTGCTGTCGCGCTTCGATGGCTGCTGGCGCTGGCTGCGTGAGCGCCGCGATAGTCCCTGGTATCCCTCCCTCCGCCTCTACCGCCAGGAAAACCCCGGCGCGTGGGGCGCGCCGATCGCCGCGATCACCGAGGACCTCCGCAGGCTCGTGCAAGGCAGCACGGCCCGCGCCGCCTGAACGGTGCTGTCCCGCCCCTGATGCGGAACAGCGCCGCCCAGTCCTGGGGCCGCCCCACCCTGGCGTCGTGACGCCGCGTGCCCTATCCCTCCGGACATGCTGAATGTCTCATCGCGCGCGTTGGCTCTTGGTGCCGCCGCTATCGCCGCGCTCGCGCTCGGCGCCGCGCTCGCCACCGAGCATTGGGGTGGGATCGTGCCCTGCGCGCTCTGCTTGGTCGAACGCTGGCCCTATCGCATCGCCATTGTATTCGGTCTCCTTGCCGCCATCCTGCCGCCGCGCGTCGCGCGCGGATTTCTGGCGCTGTTCGCGCTCACCATGCTGGCCGGTGCCGTGATCGCCGCCGTCCATGTCGGGGTCGAGCAGCACTGGTGGCCAAGCCCGCTGCCCGAATGCGCCGCGCCGCATATTTCCGGCCATAGCCTGGCCGAGCGGCTGGCGGAAATGCCCGACCGCCCGGCCAAGCCCTGCGATGCGCCGACTTTTCTGATCCCTGGCCTGCCGATCTCCATGGCGGCGATGAATTTTATCGCGAGCCTCGGGTTTTTTATCGTGATTGCGGCTTATCTCGTGCGTGAGAGGGGTAAAAAGCGATGATCACCAGCCCTGGTCTGCCGGGCGACCCGCCGGCGGAGAAAAAACTGGCGCGGATGATCCGCGTCGATCACGCCGGCGAATACGGTGCGCGCCGCATCTATCAGGGCCAGCGCGCGGTGCTGCGCCACTCCGACAAGGCGCCCCTGCTTGCCGCGATGCAGGCCGAGGAGGAGCGGCATCTCAACACTTTTTCCGCCCTGCTTGCCGAACGCCGCGTCCGGCCGACCGCATTGTTGCCGCTCTGGCATATCGCGGGCTTTGCCTTGGGCGCGGCGACCGCCCTGCTCGGCGAGCGCGCGGCGATGGCCTGCACGGTCGCGGTCGAGGAAGTGATCGACGCACACTACGCCCGCCAGGCCGGCTTTCTCGGCGCCGAGGAGGGGGAATTGCGCGAGACCATCGAACAATTCCGCGCCGAGGAAATCGCGCACCGCGATATCGGCCTCGCGCACGAGGCCGAGAAAACCCCCGGCTATCGGGTGCTCTCGGCGGTGATTAAATCGGGCTGCCGCGCCGCCATCGCACTCAGCGAGGTTTTTTGAGCGGCTGGCGCGGCGTAGCTCGTTATCCGCCGCGGCCCACCGCGACCTCACAGGTTGATCGGCTGAACAACCGCCCCTCACCCGCTGGCGAGACGGCGGCGACGGGGGGCTGGGAGGGGGACGGGAGGCGCTTCTTCCGTGGGGGCGAGGGCGCGCAGCAGGGACTCGCGCAATTGCGCGAGCTTTTGTTCATTCTCGATCTTGAGGCCGAAAACGTCCTTGACATAGAACACGTCCACCGCCCGCACGCCGTAGGTCGTGACATGGGCGGAGGCGATCTGTAGCCCGTGGCGGCTGATCGCCGCCGTCACGTCGTGCAGCAGGCCGGGCCGGTCGCGGCCGTTGACCTCGAGCACGGTATGGGTGCTGGAGGCGTGGTTATCGACCACGACGCGCGGCGGCACATGGATCGCGCGCATGCGGCTGCCGATCAGCCCGCGCGAGAGCTTGCGGATCTCGGCGGCGAGCTTGAGCCGGCCCGAGAGCGTCTGCTCGATCAGCACGGCCAAGCGCGCCAGGCGATGGGGCGCATCGAAGGCACCGCCATTGGTGTCCTGGATCCAGAACACGTCGAGCGCCATGCCGTTGGTCATGGTGTGGATGCGGGCATCGACGATCGAGGCACCGGCGACCGCCAACGCGCCGGCAATGCCGCTGAAGAGGCCGACATGGTCCTCGGTATAGATCGTGACCTCGGTCACCGCGCGCGCCGGCAGCGGCTCGCTCGCCACCACCAGCCGCTCGCCATGGGCGGTCGCGGCGCGGATCATGCTGGCGTGGCGGGCATGGGTCGGCGGGTCGAAGGAGAGCCAGTAGCTAGGATAGCCAAGCCCGAGGAATTTTTCCAGATCCGCGCGGGGCCAGTCGGCGAGCAGGCGCGCGAGCGCCTGGCGGGCGCGTGCCACCCGTGTATCGCGCTCGGTGGTGGCGAGCCCGCCCTCCAGCACTTCCATCACCCGGCCGAAAATCTCGCGCAGCAGCGTCGCCTTCCAGCCGTTCCAGACCTTCGGCGAGACCGCGCGCATATCGGCGACCGTGAGGACCAGCAGCAGGCGCAGCCGCTCCGGCGACTGGATGGTATCGGCGAGGTCGAGGATGGTTTTCGGGTCGTCGATATCGCGCTTGAAGGCGGTCTGGCTGAGCAGCAAATGATGCAGCACCAGCCACGAGACCATCTCGGTCTCCTCGCCCGAGAGGCCGAGCGCCGGGCCGACCTCGAGCGCGATTTCGGCGCCGATCTCGGAATGATCGCCACCGCGCCCCTTGGCGATGTCGTGCAGCAGCATCGCGACATAGAGCGCGCGGCGCGATTGCAGGTGATCGACGAGGCCGGTCGCCACCGGCGCGATTTCGGCGAGGTCACCCTGTTCGAGCATGTTGAGCACGCGGATCGCCTCGATGGTGTGCTCATCGACGGTGAAGACGTGATAGGTGTCGAACTGCATCTGGCCGACGACGCGCGCCCAATCGGGCAGGAAACGCCCGAGAAACCCCGCCTCGTTGAGCACCGCGAGCCAGCGCGCGCCATCCGGCCGCCCCGCCCCGCCGCGATGGGCGGCGGGCGCCCGGCCGCACAAGAGATCGAGAAACAGCGCCGCCGCCGCCGCGTCATGGCGCAGCGCGATGCCGGCGCGCTCGTTGCGGATCAGCGCGCGGAGTGCCAGCGGGTGAAGGTCGAGGCCACGGTCACGCGCCACCTGGAGCAGGCGGAGCATCTGCACCGGCTCGCGCTCGAAGCCACGGCCGGGGGCGGCGAGCAGCATGCCGTCGGCGAGCACGAAGCCGTCGGCGAGCAGCGTCTTGTCGGTCTCGGGCGCGACTGCGGGCGGGCCGAGGGCGGCGCGCACCAGCGCCGGTTCGAGCACGCCCGAGAGGCGCAGCACCTCGCGCACGGTGAGGAAGTAGTGGCGCATGAAGCGCTCCACCCCGTCCTGACGGCCGTGCCTCGTGTAGCCCATGCGGGCGCCGACGATCGGCTGCAGGTCGAAGGTCAGGCGCTCCTCGGCGCGGCCGGCGACGTAGTGGAGATGAAAGCGCAATGTCCAAAGGAAATTCCAGGAGCGCCGCGCGAGGCGCAGTTCGGTCTCGGTGAGCAGGCAGCCAGCGGGGCCGGCGGGATCGGCGAGGTCATCGAGACGCGCGATGCCGAGTGTTGCCCGCGCGATCCAGTAGAGCGTTTGCATATCGCGCAGACCGCCGCGCCCCTCCTTGATATTGGGCTCGACCAGAAACGGGCTGTCGCCGAAGCGGCGATGGCGGGCGGCGCGCTCGGCCTGCTTGGCGGCGATGAAGGCGCTGCCGTCGGCCGCGCAGAAGCTCTGGAAGCGGCTGCGGAAGCCGTCGAACAAGATGCGCTCGCCGGCCAGGAAGCGGGCATCGAGCAGGCTGGTGCGTACCGTGGTGTCGGCGGCGGCCGCCTCCAGGCATTGCTCGATCGAGCGCGTCGCGTGGCCGACCTTGAGCCCGAGATCCCAGAGGAAATAGAGCATGAACTCGACGACGCGGAGCGTCTCGGGCGTCGGCTTGGCTTCGGTGAGGAACAGGAGGTCGATATCGCTGAACGGGGCGAGCAGGCCGCGGCCATAGCCGCCGGTCGCGACCAGGGCGAGCGGGGCGGCGAGCCCGTTGGCCTGCGCCGCGTAGCTGTGCAGGGCGGCGACCAGGCCGTCGGTGAGCCCAGCGAGCAATTGCGCCGCCTGCAATCCGGCCAAGCGGCCCTGCTCGAAAACGTCACGGACATGCGCTTGCAGACGGGTGAGATGGCGGCGGAACACCGCAAGCGCTGCCTCGCGTGCCAGCGCGCCCGGGCTGTCGGGGGCCTCCGGGTCGATCGCCTCACCCCGCTCGATCGCCTCGCCCAGCCCGGCGAGAGAGCGCATCAATTCACTGCTGGCGTGATCGGGCGCGAGGGGGAAGGGCGCGTTCAACATGGTCGTGATGATATTCCCCCAAGCGGCGCCCGATCGGCAAGCCGTCGGTGCAGGCGGAACAATAGATCGAGCGCGGCTTTTGGCGAGAGGCTTTCGGGATCGAGCGCGGCCAATTCGCCCAGCACCTCCTGCTCCGCATGCGCGGGTGATATCTCCTCCGCGCTCGGCGCCGGCGCGGCGGCGGCGAAGAGCGGCAGTTCGGCGTCGTCCGTGAGATCGCGGGCACGCCGCTCCAGCGCCAGCAGAATCTCGCCGGCGCGACGCACCACAGGCGCCGGCACGCCGGCCAGCCGCGCGACATGCACGCCCCAGGAGCGTCCGGCGATGCCGGGGATGACTTCATGCAGGAACACCACGCGGCTCTTGTACTCCATAACCCGCATGGTATGTGGGGAAAGTCGCGGCAATTCGGTGGTCAGGCGCGACAATTCGTGGAAATGCGTGGCAAAAATGCACCGCCCTCGGACCATCGTATGTAACGCTTCCAACACCGCCCAAGCGATCGCGAGACCATCAAGGGTCGCGGTGCCGCGGCCGATCTCATCGACGACGATGAGCGAGCGCGGCCCGGCCTGATGCAGGATGGCGGCGGTCTCGGTCATTTCCACCATGAAGGTGCTGTGACCGCGGGCGAGATCGTCGGCCGCGCCGACCCGGGAAAAAAGCTTGTCCACGATGCCGATTTCAGCGGCGGCGGCGGGTACCGGCAGGCCAGCCTGGGCGAGGATGGCGGCGATCGCGTTCTGGCGCAGATAGGTCGATTTGCCGGCCATGTTCGGCCCGGTGAGCAGCATGACGCTGTGCTCCGGGGCGAGGTCGCAATCATTGGCGACAAAGCGCGCCTGCCCCGCCAGCGCCGCCTCCACCACCGGATGGCGCAAGGCGGTAAGGCGGAAACTTCTATCCTCACTAACCACCGGCCGGCACCAGGTGCCGCCGGCGGCGAGATCGGCGGCGGAGCATAGGACATCGAGCCGCGCCAGGGCCGCGGCGCAAGCCGCCAAGGACGCGCTACAGGCGAGGATCCGCGCGACCAGCGCGGTGAAGAGCGCCCGTTCGCGCGCCGCCGCGCGCTCGCCCGCCTCCAGGATGCGCTGGTTGAGCAGGACGAGTTCGGGGGTGCTGAAACGGGCGCCATTGGCCATCCCTTGCCTCAAGATCAGATCGGGATGGGCACGGAGCTTGGCAACCGCCGCCGCCGGCACTTCCAGGACATAGCCGAGTTGCGCGTGGTGGCGGATCTTGAGCGTGGGCACATCATAGCGTGCGGCGAGCACGCCCTGCTGCTCGGCCAGCACCTGGCGCGTCGCATCGCGGAGCCGCCGCGCCTCGTCAAGCTCGGGATCGTAGCCTGGCGCGATCACCCCGCCCTCGTCCAGCCGTGCGGGCAGCGTTTCGGCAAGGGCCGCTTCGAGGCGCTCGGCGAGTTCGGGGGCGGGGAGAAGGGCCGCGCGGCATTCGGCGAGCAGCGCCGGCAGGGGGGTGGCCAGGGCGGCGCCGGCGGCCGTATCGAGGTGGGCGGCGGCGGCGCTGGCGGCCTTGAGCGCGTCGCGGATGGCGGCGAGGTCGCGGGGGGCGGCGCGGGCGAGCGAGAGCCGGGCCAACGCGCGCGCCATGTCGGGGGCGCGCGCGAGGATTTTGCGCAAGCCCGCCGCGCCCGCCGCCGCGCCGCCGAGCCAGGTCCAGCCTTCGAGGCGCTCATGGATGCGGGCGGCCTGCGTCAAGGGTGCCGCGAGCCATTCGGCGAGCAGTCTTGCGCCGGCGGCGCTCACCGTGCGGTCGAGGGCGGTGAACACGGTGTGGCGGGTACCGCCGTCGCGGCTCTGGAGCAATTCGAGGCTGGTCCGCGTCGCGCCATCGATCAGCATCCGGCCGGCGCCGCCCTGCGGCTGCGGGTGCGTGAGAAGCGGCAGGGCCCCGGCCTGGGTGCGGCGAACATAGTCGAGCGCCCGCGCCGCCGCCATCGCCTCGGCCTCCGAGAAAGCGCCGAAGGCATCGAGGCTGGCCACCGAAAACGCCGCAGCCAAGGCTTGTCGCGCCGCCTCGGGCGCCGGTGCCGGCGTCTCGTCCGGGGCGCGGCGCCGCGCCCAGTCGCCCGGCAGGAGGGTGGCCGGAGCAAGGATCTCGGCCGGATCGAGACGCGCCAGCAGGGCCGGCAGCGCGGCCGCGGACACGAGTTCTGTTTCGAAACGGCCGGTCGAGATATCGAGCCAGGCGGCGCCGAGCGGCGCCTCGGCGGCGGCGCGAGGGCGGCCCGGCGCGGCGGGGGATAGCACCACGGCGAGCAGCAGATTGGGGCGGGCAGCCTCGAGCAGGCTCTCCTCGGTCAGCGTGCCAGGGGTGACGAGGCGAACGATTTCGCGGCGGATCGGCGTCTTGGCGGCGCGCGCGGCGCGCGGGTCTTCCATCTGCTCGGCGATCGCGACGCGGAAGCCGCTGCGGATCAGGCGCGCGAGATAAATCTCGGCACTCGCCACCGGCACGCCGCACATGGGGACTTTTTCCCCATTATGCTCGCCCCGGCTGGTGAGCGCGATATCGAGCGCTGCCGCGGCGGCTTCGGCATCGGCGAAGAACATCTCATAGAAGTCACCCATGCGGAAAAACACCAGCGCCTCGGGGTGTTGCGCCTTGGCGGCGAACCACTGCGCGAGCGCGGGACTCGCGCCGGCGGCATTGGGCGGGGGCGGCAGGCCGGTCATGGCGGAGGTTTAGCGGCGGAGGCGAAGGGGGCGCAATGGAACACAAGCCCGGGGAAATCGGGGAATCAGGATTTTCGGTTTAGTCGTCAGGCCATGGGCTCCGCCCCTGAGCGCGGCTCAGAGCAGCATCGCCAGACCCGCAATTCGGGACGGGTTCCAAGGGCTCTGCCCTTGCTGGGGTCCAGGGGTGAAACCCCTGGCCTTCCCTAGCGCCCTCGTAATGCTCCATGATGGCGTCAAGAAATACCCGCCCGGAGGAAAACATCATGGCTAAAGGCGACAGCGATACTCGCACGGCGCGCGTGACCGCCGAGGAGGCCTTGGCGCTGCACGCCTCCGGCCGGCCCGGCAAGCTCGAGACGCGGATCACCAAGCCGCTGACCACGGCGCGCGATCTCAGCCTCGCCTATTCGCCCGGCGTCGCCGAGCCTTGCCTGCGCATCGCCCGCGACCCGGCGCTCTCCTATGACTACACGACACGCGGCAATATGGTGGCGGTGATTTCGAACGGTACTGCCGTGCTCGGGCTTGGCAATCTCGGCGCCTTGGCGAGCAAGCCGGTGATGGAGGGCAAGGTCGCGCTGTTCAAGCGTTTCGCCGATATCGACGGCATCGATCTCGAACTTGCGACCGAGGATGTCGATGAATTCGTCAATGCCGTGCGCTTTCTCGGGCCGAGTTTTGGCGGCATCAATCTCGAGGACATCAAGGCGCCAGAATGTTTTGTAATCGAACAGAAATTGCGCGAATTGATGGATATTCCGGTGTTTCACGACGACCAGCACGGCACCGCGATTGTTGCCGCCGCAGGTCTGATCAATGCCTGCCATCTCACCGGGCGCGAACTCCAGAGCACGCGGCTGGTGATCAACGGCGCCGGCTCGGCGGCGATTGCCTGCGCCGAGCTCGTCAAGGCGATGGGAATGCGGGGCGAAAATGTCGTGCTCTGCGACACCAAGGGGGTGATTTATCAGGGCCGCACCGAGGGGATGAACCAGTGGAAATCGGCGCATGCGAGCGCCACCCGCGCGCGCACGCTGAGCGAGGCGTTGGAGGGCGCGGATGTGGTTTTCGGGCTCTCGGTGAAGGGCGCGCTGACCAAGGAGATGATCCGGGTGATGGCGCCGCGGCCGATCATTTTCGCTCTCGCCAATCCTGATCCCGAGATCACGCCTGAAGAGGCGCGCGAGGCGGTGGCCGACGTGATCATCGCCACCGGGCGCAGCGACTATCCCAACCAGATCAACAATATTCTCGGCTTTCCCTATATCTTTCGTGGCGCGCTCGATGTGCGGGCGCGCACCATTGATGAGGGAATGAAGGTCGCCGCTGCCGAGGCCCTGGCGCAGCTCGCCCGCGAGGATGTTCCCGATGAGGTGAGTTATGCCGCGGCCAGCGGACGACTTCGTTTTGGACCCGAATACATCATTCCGAATGCCTTTGATCCGCGCCTGATCTGCCGTCTTCCCGCCGCCGTCGCCAAGGCGGCGATGGCGAGCGGGGTGGCGCGCCGGCCGATCAGCGATCTCCGGCGCTATGGGCGCGAGCTGTCCGGGCGGCTCGATCCGACCGCCAACGCTCTTGATGCGATCATGGAACGGGTTCGCGCGGCGCCGCAGCGCGTGGTTTTCGCCGAGGGCGAAGAGGAAAAAATGGTCCGCGCCGCCATCGCCTATCGCAACGCGGGCTATGGCACGCCGGTTTTGATCGGGCGCGAGGATCGGGTCCGGGCGTCGATGGAGGCGCTTGGGCTGGGCCAGGTCGAGGGGATTGAGATCCACAATGCGCGTCTTTCCGGCGCCAACCAGCGCTATGCCGAGTTTCTCTATCATCGGCTACAACGGCGCGGCTTTCTGGCGCGCGATTGTCAGCGCATGGTCAATCAGGATCGCAATGTTTTTGCCGCCTGCATGGTGGCGACCGGGGACGCGGATGCGATGGTTACCGGGCTGACCCGTTCGGCCTCGGTCTGCCTGGAGGATATTGGCCGGGTGATTGAGCCGGCGCCAGGCCGGGTCGCGTTCGGGCTGACATTGTTGCTGGGCCTGCGTGGCAGCGCGATTTTCATTGCCGATACCTTGCTGCATGAGCGGCCGACGTCCGAGCAACTGGTCGGCATCACGATGGGTAGCGCGGGTGCCGCGCGCAGCCTCGGGCATGAGCCACGTGTCGCGTTGGTATCGCATTCGACGTTTGGCAATCCCATGCATCCGACCGGGCAGGCGATTCGCGATGCGGTGCACATGCTTGATCGGCGCGGCGTGGATTTTGAGTATGATGGAGACATGAGCCCGGATGTGGCGCTCGAGCCGACGCTACGGGCGCTCTATCCATTCTGCCGGCTTACCGGGCCAGCGAATGTCCTGATCATGCCGGGCCTCCATTCCGCCCATATCGCCTCCCGTCTTACCCCACGCATGGGCGGCGGCAGCGTCATCGGGCCGCTCCTGATCGGGCTGCAGCACGCGGTGCAAGTGGTGCCGATGGATGCTTCGGTGAGCCAGATTGTCGATGTTGCAACGCTGGCGGCGCATCAGGCCATCGAATTGCGGCGCTGAGAGAACGCCAATATTTTCCGAGGGGTTGCTTTTTTCAAGGTCGATTGATTTTCAGGCGCTGAGCGAAACCGGATTGGCGTGTGGGCGGCGATGGCTGATTCGGTCGGGCCGGCGCCGGATCAGCCGTAACTCACGTCATTCACGCGAGAGCAGGGCGATGATTCCGTCGAGCTGGTCGAGCGAGCGGTAGTGGAGAGAGAGGGTTCCGGTTCTGCCGTTGAAGGCAATTTCGACGCGCAGGCCGAGGCGCTCCGAAAGACTGTGCGCGAGGGCTTCTGTTTCGGGATCCTTGGCCCCGGCTTGGCGCGGACTCGCCATGCCTCCTCCTGGGGCGCTTTCTGGCGCTGAGGCACGTTTGGCGAGGGCTTCTGTCTGACGCACATTGAGCTGGCGGGCGATCACCGTGAGGGCCGCTTGTCCCGGGTCGGGGTGGGCGAGAAGCGCACGTGCATGACCGGCCGAGAGAACGCCTTTACGCACTTCGTTCTGCACTGCGGGAGGAAGATTGAGCAGGCGGAGCGTATTGGCGATATGACTCCGCGACTTGCCGACCGACTGGCCGAGACTCTCCTGGGTTACGCCGAATTCCTCGAGGAGCCGGCGATAGCCGTCTGCCTCCTCGATGGCGTTGAGATCCTGACGTTGCAGGTTTTCGACAAGTGCGACGACCATGGCATCGGAGTCCGTGAGGTCACGGACAATGACCGGAATTTCATGGATCCCGGCGGCCTGCGCCGCGCGCCAGCGACGTTCGCCAGCAATGATCTGATAGCGCTCGGGGATTTCGGGATCGGGCCGGACGAGCAAGGGCTGAAGAACGCCGCGCGCCCGGATCGAGGTTGCAAGTTCCTCGATCGCCACCGGGTCGATGGTGGTGCGCGGTTGAAAGGGTGACGGGCGCAGATCGGCGATCCCGAGGGCGACAACGGCGCCGCGTTCGGCAACGGCTGGGAGTGCCGCCGTGTCGCCGAGCAAGGCGGCAAGGCCGCGACCGAGGCGGGGGCTGGTCTCTTTAGCGTTCATGCGATGACCTTGTTGCCGGAGCGCTCGCGCCGAACCATTTCCTCGGCGAGGCGAAGGTAGGCCTGCGCGCCAGCCGAGCGGGGATCGTAGAGGATGACGGGCAAGCCGTGGCTCGGCGCTTCGGAGATCCGAATATTGCGTGGAATCGTGGTCTCGAAGACCTGATCGCCAAAAAACCCGCGTGCGTCGTCGGCGACAAGATCCGAAAGATTATTCCGACGATCAAACATCGTAAGCACGATTCCCTGGAGTCGCAGGCCGGGATTTAGGCCGCGTTTGACCAGATCAATGGTACGAATGAGTTGGGTAATGCCTTCGAGCGCGAAGAATTCGCACTGCAACGGCACCAGCACCGCATCAGCGGCCACCAGTCCGTTCAGGGTAAGCAACCCGAGGCTGGGTGGGCAGTCGATGATGATAAAGGGATAGCGGTGTGCCTGCCGGAGGGTGAGCAGAGCATCGCGGAGTTGGTATTCCCGGCGTGGCGCGGCGACCAGCTCAATTTCGGCGCCCGCAAGGTCGGAATCCGCGGGGATGAGCCTGAGGTGCTCCAGCATTGTCGGGCGGACCAGCGTCTCTGCGGCGACGGCGGCACTCAACATCCGGTACGTGCCGCCGCCACGTTGGCCACGGGCGACGCCTAGACCCGTGGAGGCGTTGCCCTGCGGGTCGAGGTCGATGACCAGGACCGGCTCGCCGGCACTGGCCAGGGCCGCGGCGAGGTTGATGGTCGTCGTCGTCTTGCCCACCCCGCCCTTCTGATTGGCCACTGCGACCACGAGGGTTGCGCGGTCGGGATGGGAAGATCCGACGTCAATCGGAGGCCTCGGGGGCGTGTCGGGCAAGCGTGGCTCCGCTGATCTGGAGAACGACACTAGAGGGATCGGTACGGCTAGGGTGAACTGCGACGTCCATCTGCCATCGGCGGCGGGCTGCCGTCAATTCGTCGGCAAACCGACGGCCCTTCAGGAAGAAGCATGCGCCGGTCGGAGCCAATTTGGGGGCGGCGAGAGTGAGGAGGCGGTCGAGCGGCGCCAAGGCGCGGGCGGTGATGACGCGTTGTGGGGGCAGTGCGACCGCCTCGATCTTTTGCGGATGAACGACGACCTGGGCGCCGGTGCGCCGGGCCGCCTCTATCAAAAATGCCGCCTTCCGATGGTCGGCTTCGATGAGATTAAAGGGCCAATCCAGGGCAATGGCCAGAACCAAGCCTGGGAAGCCCGCGCCGGAGCCGAGATCGGTCGCTGGCGGCGTGAGCCCGGCCAGCAGTGGCGCGAGGCGAAGCGAGTCCAGAATGTGTCTGCTCCAAATGAGTGCATGATCGCGGGACGAGATCAACTGAACCGATCGAGTCCAACGCAAGACTTCGGCGGCCAGGATTTCTAGGCGGTCGCGTGTTTCACGTGAAACGGTGAAGGTCTGTATATCATTCAATGGGACCTGTTTCACGTGAAACATCGCCTGCAATCATGCCCGTCGTGCCGCCGTGAGAAGTGCCATCATTCCCGCTGGCGTCATGCCCTCAATCCGCGATGCTTCCCCGAGCGTTCCCGGCTGAATCGCCCTTAGCTTTTCTCGTAGCTCCCCGGACAGCCCCGCGACATGGTCGAAGTCCAGATCCCGCGCGAGGGCTATTCCCTCCTCCCTGCGAAACCCGGCGATTTCGACCATCTGCCGCTCAAGATAGCCGCTATACTGCGCTTCGGTGCGCAACTGCTCCAGCACCCGAGCTGGGAGTGTCGCCAGCCATGGAAAGGCAGAAATACATGCCTCCGGCGAAACATGCGTTAGCCCCAAAACCGACATGACGGACCGCCAGCACCCGTCCGCCCGTACTTCGATCCCTTTTCGAAGGATCTCCGCCGGCGTCGCGCCCTCGCTATTCGCCCGCTGCCGCGCCGAACGCACCGCTGCCTGATAGGATTCGAACGCCTCCCTGCGCGACCGCCGGACACAGCCCCACCCCACCCCGAGTGGCGTCAGACGCAAATCAGCGTTATCGGCGCGCAAGCTGAGCCGATATTCCGCCCGCGACGTAAACATCCGATAGGGCTCGGTCACCCCCCCGATCGTCAGGTCATCAACCATGACCCCGATATATCCATCCGCCCGACCGATCCCAACACATTGTCCGCCGGCTGCCCGCAGGGCCGCATTCACCCCCGCCAGAACACCCTGCCCCGCCGCTTCCTCATAGCCCGTCGTCCCGTTGATCTGCCCTGCCAGAAACAAACCCTCCAGCCGCTTCGTCTCCAGACTTGGCCGCAGCGCGCGCGGATCAACATAGTCATATTCCACCGCATAGCCGGGCCGCAGCAGACGCGCCCGTTCGAGGCCGGGAATACTCGCCAGAACGAGGCGCTGCACCCCCTCTGGAAGGCTGGTCGAAATCCCGTTGGGATAGATCGTCTCGTCCTCCAGCCCCTCCGGTTCTAGAAAAATTTGATGCCGCTCGCGATCGGGGAACCGTACCACCTTATCCTCGATCGATGGACAATATCGCGGCCCACGACCGGCGATCCCGCCGCCATAGACCGCCGACCGCGCGAGATTGGCACGGATAATATCATGTGTCGCCGGTGTCGTCGTGGTGATGTGGCACACCGTCTGCGGAACCGCGATCGCCGGCGTCATGGTGCTGAACGGCAACGGCGGATCCTCGCCCCGATCCACCGCCAAGCCCGCCCAGTCGATGCTGTCGCGGGCGAGCCGTGGCGGCGTGCCGGTTTTCAGCCGACCCATCGGCAAACCGAGATGTTGCAAATCGAGCGCCAGCCCCACCGCTGGCGCCTCGCCCATCCGCCCCGCAGAGCTCTGCGCCGCGCCAATATGGATGCGCCCCCGCAAGAAGGTCCCGGCCGTCAAAACCACCGCCCGGCAGCGGATGCGCCGTCCCTCCCCGACCATCACGCCAGCAACCCGCCGGCCCTCCTCGAGCACCAGGCGACTGATTTCGCCCTCGACAATCTCCAGATCGCCATATTCGGCCAGCAGATCCTGCACCGCCTGCCGGTAGAGCGCGCGATCGGCCTGCGCCCGCGGCCCGCGCACCGCCGGACCCTTGCTCCGGTTGAGCAGCTTGAAGTGAATGCAGGCCCGGTCGATCGCCCGGCCCATCAACCCATCCAGTGCGTCGATCTCGCGCACGAGATGCCCCTTGCCGATCCCGCCGATCGCCGGATTGCACGACATCTCGCCAATCTTTCGCCGATCCAGCGTCACCAGCACCGTCCGCGCGCCCATCCGCGCCGCTGCCGCCGCCGCCTCGCAGCCAGCGTGCCCGCCACCGATCACCACGACATCGACATCCGCCGCACCGGCTCTCATTGCATCCTCAATCAAGGACTATTTTCCTATACAAAACTCACCAAACACGGCATCCAGCACGCCCTCCACGCCGACTTGCCCAGTCACCAGGCCAATCGCTTGTCGCGCGGCGCGCAGCTCCTCGGCCCGTAACTCCGCGATCTCGACCGTCTGCGCCGCCACCAGCGCCGCGACCGCGCGGCTCAGCGCGCTGCGGTGGCGCACCCGCGTCAGCGGCGGCGGCCCTTCCGCCTCGATCAAGGATCGCCCGTGCGCCACCAGCGCCGCCCGCAGCGCCTCCAGTCCCTCGCCACTTGCGGCGCTCACGGCGAGCGCTGGACGCGCCGCCAGAGGGGAAAGAAGGTCGATCTTATTGCCGACCTGCACCACCACCGCGCCCGTCTCAACGCCGAGACCCGCATCCGGCGCCGTGGCATCATACACCGCCAGCACGATGTCCGCCTTACGGGCCCAGGCGCGCGCCCGCCGCACGCCCTCCGCCTCGACCGTGTCCGCGCCATCACGCAACCCGGCGGTATCGACCAGCGTCATGGCGATCCCGCCCAGAACCACCCGCGCCTCGATCGGATCGCGCGTCGTGCCGGGCGTCGCCGAAACGATCGCAAGATCCCTCTCCACCAGGCGGTTGATCAGGCTCGACTTGCCGACATTCGGCGGCCCCGACACCGCAACGAACAAACCCTCGCGCACTCGCTCCCCGCGTCGCCCGTCATCGAGATGCGCCGCAATCTCGGCCGCCAGCGCTCGCATTTCCACAGCCATCGCGCGCGCCAGTTCGGCCGGCAAATCCTCGTCGGGAAAATCGATCAGCGCCTCCTGGCGCGCCAAAAGGCGGGTCAGCCGCGCCGTCCACCCCGCATAGAGCCGCCCGAGCGCGCCCTCCATCTGCGCCAGCGCCTGGCGTCGCTGCGCCGCACTTTCGGCGGCGACAAGATCGGCGATGCCTTCGGCGGCGGTGAGATCGAGCCGCCCGTTGAGGAAGGCGCGGCGCGTAAACTCCCCCGCCTCCGCCGGACGCGCCCCGAGGGCTGCCAATGCGTCAGCAACCGCCTCGCGCACCGCGCGCCCGCCATGCAGATGCAGCTCGGCACATTCTTCCCCGGTATAGCTGCCCGGCCCGGGCAGAAACAGCACCAGGGCGTGATCGAGCATCTCGCCATTCGCGTCTCGCAAGCGACGGAGGCTGGCGCGGCGCGGCGGGGGCACGCGCCCGCAGAGTGCACGCAAAATCTCGCCACTCCGCGGCCCGCTCAGCCGCATCACCGTAACGGCGGCGCGCCCGGCGCCACTCGCTGGAGCAAATATGGTGTCCGCCATCCGTCGCCGCCTTATCCCGCCGCGCCGCCCGGCAGCATCAGCGCGGCAACCCGACCGCCGTCGCGCACATGGCGCTCGAGAACCTGATCGATATCGGCCGGACTCTCGATGCGATACCAGACGCCCTCGGGATAGACCACGAGGCACGGGCCAAGCTCGCAGCGATCGAGACAGAGCGAGGTGTTGACCCGCACCCCCTTGAGCCCCATCTCCTTGGCCCGCGCTTTCATGTAGTCGCGCAGCCGCTCGGAGCCCTTGGCCGCGCAGCTGCCGCGCGCATGCCCGTCGGGGCGGCGGTTGCAACAGACAAAAAGATGCGCAGCGAAATAGAGTGGCGGATCGTCGGGGCGGCGGGCCTTCATGATGCGTGAATTTTCCTCTTTTCGCCACGAAACTGGGCGCCAGCGCCGCAATCGAGCAAAATGACGAGGACGCGGGCTTGCCGGAGGGCTATCCCGAACCGGGGCCATAACGCAAGGAGCCAGTACCATGCCGGGCGAGAGCAATCTGCTGCGCGAGGCGAGTTCACCCTATCTGCTGCAACACGCCGACAACCCGGTGCATTGGCGCCCCTGGGGCCGGGCGGCGCTGGCGGCGGCCCAGCAAACCGGCCGGCCAATCCTGCTCTCCATCGGCTACGCCGCCTGCCACTGGTGCCATGTCATGGCCCATGAATCCTTCGAGGATCCGGCCACCGCCGATCTCATCAACCGTTTCTTCGTCGCCATCAAGGTCGATCGCGAGGAGCGCCCCGATATCGATCATCTCTATATGTCGGCGCTCAATGCGATGGGCGAGCAGGGCGGCTGGCCGCTCACCCTGTTCCTCACCCCCGAGGGCGCGCCGTTCTGGGGTGGCACCTATTTCCCGCCCACACCACGCTGGGGCCGGCCCTCCTTCCGCCAAGTGCTGACGGCCATCGCCACCGCCTGGGACAAGGACCGCGCCGCCATCGGCCAGAGCGCGGCGAGCCTCACCGACGCCCTCACCGCTCTCGCCCGCGCCCATCCCGGCCAAGGCGTCACGCCCGCGGACATCGCCCGCGCCACCGCCCACCTGCTGCAAGCGACCGACCACGAACAGGGCGGCATGCGCGGGGCGCCGAAATTCCCCAACCCGCCGATCTTCCGCCTGCTCTGGCAGCACGGCACGCTGGCGGGCGAGCCGGCGGCGCGCGCGGCGGTGCAGCTCCTGCTGCGGCGCATGGCGCGCGGCGGCATCCATGACCATCTCGGCGGCGGCTTTGCCCGCTACGCGACGGACGCCGTCTGGCTGGTGCCGCATTTTGAAAAGATGCTCTATGACAACGCCCAGATCCTCGACCTGCTGAGCCTTGTGCACGCCGCGACACCCGATCCGCTCTATGCCGCGGCCGCCGCTGGCATCGTCACCTGGCTGCGCCGCGACATGGCCGTCGCGATGCCCGCAGGCATCGCTTTCGCCGCGTCCGAGGACGCCGATAGCGAGGGCGAGGAGGGCAAATTCTATGTCTGGCACGAGGCCGAGATCGATGCCCTGCTCGGCCCCGAGAGCGCCCCGTTCAAGCTGGCCTACGATGTCACCGCCGCCGGCAACTGGGAGGGGAAAACCATCCTGCGCCGCATCACGGAGCCCGGCCCGGAAGCGCTCGAGGCCCGTCTTGCCGCCAGCCGTGCCCGCCTGCTCGCCGCCCGCGCCGCGCGCATCCGACCGGGCCGCGATGACAAGGTGCTCGCCGACTGGAACGGCCTCGCGATCGCCGCGCTCGCCCGCGCCAGCGCTGTCTTCGCCGCGCCCGAATGGCTCGACGTGGCCGCCTCCGCCTATCGCGCGGTGACGGGGCCGATGGCCGGGGCCGATGGCCGCCTCGCCCACGCCTGGCGCCGAGGACGGATTTCCGCCGCCGGCCTGCTCGACGATCAGGCGGCGATGGCGCGCGCCGCCCTCGCCCTGTTCGAGATGACCGGAGACGCCCGATATCTCGCCGACGCCGAGCGCCTCGCGATGGTCGCGCGCACCTGGTTTGGCAACCAGGAAGGCGCCTTCACGACCGCCGCCAGCGACGCCGACGATCTGCCGCTCGGCGCCGCCGCGCGCGCCGTCATCGCCGCCGATAACGCGACGCCGGCGGGCAATGGCCTGATGGCTGAGGTTTTCGCCCGGCTCTACCATCTCACCGGCGAAGACCTCTGGCGGGTGCGTGCCGAGGCCGTGATCGCCGCCTGTAGCGGGCGGACCGAAACGCTGCCGGCCTGCCCCACCCTGCTCGCCGCGGCCGAAATGCTCGCCGCGGGCGGCAGCGTCACGGTAATCGGCAATCCCCACGACCCGGCGACCATGGCGCTTCTCGCCACCGCTCGCGCCGCGCCTGATCCGACGCTCGCCGCGCTTGCCTGCGCCGATGCAAATTCGGTCCCATCAGGCCACCCCGCGCGCGGCAAAACGACTCTGCACGGCGCGCCCGCCGCTTATGTCTGCCGCCGCCAGACCTGCGGGCTGCCGATTTCCGCCGCCGCCGACCTCGCCGCCGCTCTCCAGGGGCGTCAACTGATCCGCGGCTGAACGCAGCGTCTCAAGGAACACCCCGATCCGCGTCAGAGCGCCGGGCACCCACTCACGCTCCAATCAGTTTGGGCAACTGTTTGGTAACCGGATCGAGATGGGAAGCCCCGGCTGCCGCTACCGCAGCGGCGGTGTCGCCATCAATCACCAATCCCTTGACCACGCCGGTGCGCAGCAGCGCCACGGTGGCGGTGATTTTTTCAAGTCCGGCAGCCAGCAGGACAACGTTGCGCCCGCGCAGTTCGTTGAACGACATGGCGATGGCGCGCTCCGCGACCGGGTGGCTCACCAATCGACCATCCGCATCGAAGAACACGCCCAGCGTGTCGCCCACCGCACCGTGCGCACGCAGATCGGCCAGTTCCGAAGGCGAGATCATCTGCTGCTGCCGCAGGACCGATCGCTCGGTCATTTCGCCGACGCTGATCAGATAGAGATCGGCAGCGCGAGCCAGATCCAGCGCTTCGGCCACGATGCGCTGGCCGATCAGCACGTCGCGGTCGCGGCGCGTGTCGGCGATGAACGGCACCGGCAGGAAATATCCTTCACCGCCGGTGCGCGCCGCCAGCGCCTGCACCACTTCGAACGGGTTGGAGGCGCTGTTGCGGGTCAGCGACCCCATCAGCGACACGAACCGCGCCAGCGGATTGCGAACGCCGGACAGATGCTGCGCCACCTGCTCCAGCGTGCGCCCCCAACTCACGCCGATTGTGACCGGGCCGCTCGCCAGCATCCCCTTCAACAGCGACGCGGCGGCCCCGCCGACCGAGCGCCGCGCGATCAGCCCTTGCGTTGCCACCAAGGCCGGGTCCTCCTTTAGAGGCAATTCCAGCCGTGGTGTGGTCAGGCAGAAATCGAGCTTGTAGCGCGTGGCGATGGCGTGCTCCGTCCGCAGGTCGCGGATGCTGTCGTGCTGGATGGAGATGCTGACCAGTCCGCGCTCGCGCGCTTCCGCCAGCAGGCGCACCACGCGGGTGCGCGGCACACCCAGCCGGCTCGCCGCCTCCTCCTGCGTCATTCCTACCTCGTAATAGAGCCAAGCGGCGCGCACCATCAGCGCGTCGTCCGGCTCCTGCGAGAGGGTCAGAGGCAGCATGGCAGGGGGCAAGTTTGGCGGGTCACAAAACATTCTTGACAAGCGCCCGCAGCCGCGTCAACACTGCGTTCGAACATATGTTGTCGTAAACAACAAAAGTCTAAGCGCGGGAACAGAACGTCCGGTGACCTATCTTCTTGGCATTGATGGCGGCACGGAAAGCCTGCGGGCGCGGCTGTTCGACCTGTCCGGGCGCTGCCTGGGCAACGCCGTCAGCCCCTATCCGACAGAGTTCAGTCCAGGTGCGCGGGCCGAACAGGATCCGGAGCATTGGTGGCAGGCCGCCGGCAAAGCCGTGCGTGCAGCGATTGCCGAGGCGGGCGTGCCAGCTTCCGAGGTGCGCGCCTTGTCGCTGGCCACCACCTGCTGCACTGTCGTGGCGCTGGACGCGGCTGGCCGCGCGCTGCGTCCCGCGATCCTGTGGATGGACATGCGCGCCGCCCGCGAGGCGCGCGACATTTTGGCGACCGGCGATGCCGCTTTGGCGGTCAATGGCGCCGGGCGGGGGCCGATTTCAGCGGAATGGATGGTGCCGAAAGCTTTGTGGCTCAAGCGCCATGAGCCGCATGTGTTCGACGCCGCCGCGACGATCTGCGAGTACCAGGATTTCATGACGCTGCGGCTGACCGGCCGGCGCACCGCCAGCCTCAACAACGTCTCGATCCGCTGGCACTACGCGACCGACCGCGGCGGCTGGCCGGCGAATATGGTGCGCACGCTCGGGATCGAGGCGCTGCTGGAGAAATGGCCCGCCGAGGTCATCGCCCCCGGCGACCCGATCGGCCCATTGACGCCGGATGCGGCGGCGCATCTCGGCCTGCCGGTGAGCGTGCTGGTGGTGCAGGGTGGCGCCGACGCGCTGATCGGCGTCATCGGTCTTGGCGTCTCCCGCCCCGGCCAGATCGCGCTGATCACCGGCTCCTCCCACCTGCAGTTCGGCGTGACTGATCAGCCGCGCCATGTGCCGGGCCTGTGGGGCACCTACAAGGACGCTTTGTATGCCGGCGGTTACCTACTGGAAGGCGGTCAGACTTCCACCGGCTCCATCGTCAACTGGCTGCGCCGCTTGGTCGGCGGCAACCTCGACCTGGCGGCGCTGAACGAGGCCGCAGCAGCGCTGGCGCCCGGTGCCGAGGGGCTGCTGGTGATCGACCATTTCCAGGGCAACCGCACGCCGCACACCGACCCGCTGGCGCGCGGTGCCATCCTTGGCCTGTCGCTGTACCATGGCCTGCCGCACGTCTTCCGCGCGGTGATCGAAGGCATCTGCCTCGGCACCCGCGCGATCGTGCAGAGGATGCAAGAAGCTGGTCTGCCGGCCGCGGAGATGGTGGTCGGTGGTGGCGCGACGAACTCCCCGCTGTGGCTGCAGATCCACGCCGACACGGCGAATCTGCCGATCCGCGTGCCCGACGTGGCAGAGGTGCCGTCGCTCGGCGCCGCGTTGCTTGCGGGCGTCGGCGCCGGCTGCTTCGCCAGTATCCAGCAGGGGATCGACGCGATGGTCTCCCCCGGCCGTGTGATCGAGCCCAATCCGACCAACGCCGCCCACTACGACGAGATCTTCGGCCGCTACGCCGCCGCCTATGCGGCGCTGAAGCCGCTGCGTGCCCCCGAAGGCCGAGAGGCGAATTCCGACACATGACGCTCGATCCCGCCAAGCCCCAGCGAATCTCATCGCAACCGGCCCAACCCCAATCGGCCCAATCCCAATCGGCCTATTCCCCGCGCGCCAATTCCCGGCTGTGGGAATTCTACCGCACCATGCGGCGCATCCGCTGTTTCGAAGAGCGGGTGGGTGAGTTGTACGTGCGCGGCCTGTCCGCTGGCTCGATGCTGCATCTGTCGATCGGCGAGGAGGCCGCTGCCGCCGGTGTGTGTGCCGCGATGGCGCCGCAGGACAGTTTCACCACGCACCATCGCGGCCATGGGATCTTCCTGGCGCGCGGCGCCGACCCTAACCGGATGATGGCCGAGATCGGTGGCAAGGCGGCCGGATATTGCGGCGGCAAGGGCGGTTCCATGCACATTGCCGACATGCAGCTTGGCCATCTGGGTGCCAACGCCATCGTGGGCGGCGGTATCCCGCACGTCGTCGGCGCCGGCCTGTCTTACAAGCGTCTGAAGCGGGACGCGGTCTCGGTCGCTTTCTTCGGCGACGGCGCCATGCAGCAAGGCATTCTGTACGAGAGCTTGAACATGGCGGCGCTGTGGTCGCTGCCGGTGGTGTTCGTCTGCGTCAACAACCAGTACGGCATGGGCACGCGCATCGACCGCGCGACGGCAGAAACCGACTTCACCCGACGCGCCGCCGCCCTCGGCCTTGCCGCCGCCGAGGCGGATGGCGAGGACGTGGAGGCCGTTCATGCAGCGGCCGCGGCGCTGATCGGTGGTGCCCGCCGCCATCGCCCCGCGTTCCTGACTGTCTCCTGCTTCCGCTTCTACGGCCACGGTCGGATGGACAAGAGCCCGTACCGCACCGCCGATGAAGAGGCGGCCGGCCGCCGCCGCGACCCGGTGGCGCGCGCGCGGGTCGAACTGATCGCACGCGGGCTGACCGACGCCGCGCAGGTGGATTCCTTGGACGCCGAGATTGAGGCGGAGATGAACGCTGCCATCGACTACACCGCCGCCGCGGCGGCGCCGGAGCTGGCCGCCATGTTCCGCGACGTGTTCGCCCCCGGCGAGCCCGCGCCCGAGCCGCTGGCGGATCGGCTCGACCGGCTCCTGGCAGAGGCCTGAGACATGGCGGCCCAGGAGATTACTTACCGCGACGCTCTGCGCCAGGCGCTGGACGACGCGATGCGCGACGACGAGACCGTGGTCGTGATCGGCGAGGAAGTCGGCCGCTACGGCGGCGCCTATGGCGTGACCAAGGACCTGATCGCAAGCTATGGCGAGGAGCGGCTGATCGACACGCCGATCAGCGAGCCGGCGATCATCGGCGCCGCCGTCGGCGCCGCGATGACCGGGCTGCGGCCGGTTGCCGAGCTGATGTATGTTGACTTCCTGGGCCTGGTGATGGACCAGCTCGCCAACCAGGCCGCCAAGATCCGTTACATGTTCGGCGGCCAGATCGGCGTGCCGATGGTGGTGCGCACCCAGGGCGGCACCGGCCGCTCGGCCGGTGCTCAGCACTCGCAAAGCCTTGAAGCCTGGGTCATGCACACCCCGGGCCTGCGGTTGGCAATGCCGGCCACCGCCGCTGACGCCTACCACTTGCTGCGCCACGCGCTGACACTGCCAGACCCGGTGGTGTTCATCGAGCACAAGGCGCTCTATGCCCGCAAGGAACGCACCGACCTCGCGGCGCCGGTGGCCCCGTGGGGGCAGGCAACGATCCGCCGTGCGGGCAGCGACGTCACACTGGTCACGTATTCGCGCATGGTGTTCACTGCGCTGGAGGCGGCGGCGGCGCTGGCTGAGCGCGGCATCGCAGCCGAGGTGATCGACCTTCGCACGCTCAATCCGCTGGACATGGCGACGGTCGCGGCTTCCGTGCGCCGCACCGGGCGGGCTGTCGTCGTCACCGAATCCTGCCTGACCGGCGGTGTTGCAGCAGAACTGGCCGCGCGCATTGGCGAGGAATGCTTCGACTATCTCGAGGACCCAGTGATCCGCATCGCCGGGGAGGACGTGCCGATCCCGGTCTCTCCCGCGCTGGAATCGGCCGCGATCCCGCAGCCGCCGGTGATCATTTCGGTGGTCCAGCGGATGCTGCGGCGATGACCGAAACTCTGACACTCCCGCGCATGGGTGAGACGATGGAAAGCGGCCGCGTGGTCGGCTGGCTGAAGCAGCCGGGCGAGGCGTTCCGCCGCGGCGAGACCATCGTGGAGATCGAGAGCGACAAGACGGTGGTGGAGCTGCCCGCCCTGGCGGACGGGGTGCTGACCGACATCCTCGCCCCGCAAGGGGCCGACGTGGCCGTGGGCGGGCCACTGTGCAGCTTCCGGCCCACCGGCGTCACCGCTGCCGCCGGGGCGGCAGCGATGCCCGACATCGCACCCGATACGGGACGCGACCCGGTGCCGGCGCCTGCCGCCGCGTTGCCCGTCCTGCCGGCGCCGCAGACGGATGAGCGGCCGCGCGCCACGCCGCTGGCCCGGCGTCTCGCACGGCAACACGGTATCGCCCTGGCCGAGGTGAAGGGCACCGGCCGGCGCGGACGGGTCGAGGCGAGCGACATTCGTGCCCGCTGCGCGCCCGCCGCGCCGATAGCGGACGGGCTGTTCGTGCAGCACTGGCCGGCCTCCGGCCCACGTGCCGCGGGGCGCGCCGTGCTGCTGCATGGATTCGGCGGCGACGCGCAGACCTGGGCGACGCTGGCCATGCTGCTGGCGCAGCGCGGACTGGATGTCATCGCGCCTGACCTGCCCGGCCACGGTGCCACCACGCTTGCCGCGACCAGCCTCGACACGCTTGCCGCCCCGCTCGGCGCGCTGTGTGAGGGGCCGGTCGAGCTGGTCGGCCATTCGCTCGGCGCCGCCGTCGCGATCGCCCTGGCCCGCGTTTTGCCGGCCCAGATACGTCGCCTGACGCTGATCGCGCCCGCCGGGCTGGATAGCGCGATCGACGGCGAGTTCGTGGCCGGCCTTGCCGCCGGCCCGACGGCCGGCGGACTGGCGCATCTGCTGCGCCGCCTGTCACCGCGCCCGCCGCAGCTTTCGGCGGACCAGATGGCGCGCATGGCGGCGCAGCTGGCGCGCGGTCGCCTAGCCGCGCTGGTCGGCGTGCTGGCAGCTGGTGGGCGACAGCAAATCGACATCCTACCCGACCTTGCCGCGCTGCCGATGCCGGTGCGGGTGGTCTGGGGCACCGACGACCGGATCATCCCGTGGACGCAGGTTGCGCGGCTGCCCGCTCGCGTGGCGATCCATCTGATCGCCGGTGCCGGCCACATGCCGCACTGGGATGCACCGCACCTGATCGCCGCGCTGTTCGACCCGTGACGACATGGCGCACCTAAGCAACTAATCCCGCCGGCTGGTGGCGGCCCAACACGAAGGAGGAACGATCGATGCAAAACGACAGCATGAGCCGCCCCGATGGCGGGCCGGCGACCTCTCGCCGCTCCCTGCTCCAGGGCGTCGGACTGGGTGCCGCGGTGCTCGGCGCCGCGAAGATCGCCGAGCTGGCCGGCGCCAGCGCGCCGGCGCGTGCCGCCGACGTGAAGCCCGTCAAGCTCGCGGTGATCGCGCAGCAGATGTCGGCGCAGTCCGACCAGCGGGCCTGGGCCGGCTTCCAGACCTGGCTCAAGGGCTCCGGCCTCGACAAGACCTGGCAGGTGACGCAGACCGACGCCAAGGGCGACCCGGGCGCGCTGGTCAGCCAGATCGAGGACGCGATCACTGGGAAGTCCGACGCCATCATGGTGCTGTTCGGCACGCTGACCGCGGCCCACAGCGCGCTGCTCGACCTGGACCGGTCCAAGATCCCGTTCTTCAGCCTGGATTCTGGCTGGCAGGCACCGGCGATCGCCGACATCACCAGCAACAACTGGGTGATGGGCGGCCAGTTCGGCCAGTTCATGGTGGACAAGCTGCTGGGCGATGGCAAGACCAAGGCCAACATCCTGACGATCACGGCCAATTTCCACCACGGCACCCGCAAGCGCGGCAAGGTGCTGAAGGAGATTCTGACGGAGAATGAGTGGATCACCGTGAAGGGCGACCGGGTGATCCAGTACCAAGGTTTCTTTGAGACGACGCAGAACGCGGTCAACGACTGGCTGACCCGCTATGGCGAGCAGATCGACGCGATCTGGTGCCCGTGGGACGAGCCCGCGATGGCTGCCGCCGAGGTGGTGCAGGCGCATAAGCTGCAGGACAAGGTGTTCGTGGTCGGCTGCGACGGCCATCCGACCGCGCTTGAGCGCATGCGCTCGCCGAACTATCCGCTGGTGGCCACCTGCGCGCAGGCCTTTGAGCTGTGGGGCGCCTATGGCGGCTGGATGGTCAACGAAATCGTCGGTCGCGGCCGCCCCGCCAAGGAGATCGTGCCAGTGCCGACGGTGGAGTTCCCGGCCCCGCTGCTGGTGCGCGGCGCCAACATCCCGCCGGCCGGGGAGCCGACCTACAACGCAACCGACCTCTACTACGTCTATCGCGATCGCGCCGTCGCCGGCATGAAGGGCTGAGCGTGGCGCCTGACAGAACCCCCTCTCCTGCGCGACAGGAGAGGGGCGCACCCCGCCTAGCCGCGCGTGTTATCCGCAAGAGCTTTGCCGCCACGCGCGCGGTCGATGACGTGGACCTGGCGCTGCACGCGGGTGAGATGCTGGCACTGGTCGGTGCTAACGGCGCCGGCAAGTCCACGCTGGTCAAGATCATCTGCGGCGTGGCGCCAGCCGATTCCGGCCAGATCGAGATCGACGGCAAGCCCGTGCATCTGCGCAGCGCCGCCGACGCACACGCCGCCGGCATCGCGGTGGCGCACCAGCAGGTCGCCATCATCCCCAGCCTGAACGGCGCCGAGAACATCATGCTGGGCCGCGAGCCGTTGCGCGGCGGCCTGATCGACCAGCGCATGCTGCGGCGTCGCGCGCAGGCGCTGGCCGACCGCTTTGGCGTGGCCATCGACCTTGACCGCGAATGCGGCGAGCTGTCGATCGGCGAGACCAAGATCCTCGACATACTCAAGGCCGTCGCGCTCGACCCGGCGGTGCTGATCCTGGACGAGCCGACCGCGTCGCTGTCGCTTGCCGAGAGCCGGCGGCTGTTCACTTTCCTCGCCGACCTGAAGCGGCGCGGCCTGGCGATCCTGTTCATCTCGCATCACATGAACGAGGTATTCGCGCATTGCGACCGCGTCGCGGTGATGAAGGATGGGCAGAAGGTATTCGACGGCCCAGTGGCGGGGACCTCGCCCGCCGAGGTGATCCGCCTGATGGTGGGGCGGACCATCGAGGACACCGACTGGGCCAGCCACGCCCGCGCCGGCGAGATCGCCGTGCATCTCACCGACTGCCGGGTGGCCCGACTGAGCGTCGCCGAACTCATCGTCCGCCGGGGCGAGGTGGTCGGGCTGGCCGGCGTGCTGGGCGCGGGCCAGACCGAGTTGCTTGAGCGCCTTGCCGGCAGCCCGCATCCCGCGCGCGCCGCCGCCGCTCGGATCGGGCCGCTGGCGCGGCTGCCCCGCAGCGTGGACGAGGCGATCGCGGCCGGTATCTACCTCGTCGCCGACAATCGAGTGCGCAAGGCGCTGTTCCCCGGCCTAGACGTGCGGGAGAACCTGATGACTGGCGCCCTGGCGCAGCTCAGCCGGCGCGGCTTCATGCGTGAGGCGGAGGAGCGGACGCAGGCCAAGCGTGTCATCGAGCGGCTGCGCGTGAAATGCAGCGGCGCCGCACAGCCGGTGATGGAGCTGTCCGGCGGCAACCAGCAGAAAGTGGCATTCGGCCGCTGGCTGGTGCGCATGGACAAGGCGGGTGGCGCGCCCCCGGTGCTGCTGCTGGACAATCCGACCGAGGGGGTGGACGTCGGTGCCAAGGCGGAAATCTACGCGCTGATCCGCGACTTCGCCCGCGCCGGCGCGGCGGTGCTGATCGCCAGCGCCGAGTTCGGCGAGCTCATCGGCATATGCGACCGCGTATACTGCATCTCGCACGACCGCGTCGCCACTTGCGTGCCGCGCGACGCGCTCAGCGAGGAACGCCTGTTGTTGGAAGTGGCTTGATGTCCGCACCCACTGCCGCCATGCCCGGAACCCATGACCGTCCCGCCCGGCACACGCAGTTCCTGTCGCGCTACGGCACGGTGCTTGCCGCCGCGCTGATCTTCGTTGGCTTCGCGCTGGCCACGGGCAAGTTCGTCAGCGCCACCAACATCGCCAACATCTTGGTGCAGGTGTCGGTGCTGATGGTGGTGTCCTCTGGCCTGACCATCGCGGTGGCCAGCGGCGAGTTCGACCTTTCGGTTGGCGAAGTAGCAAGCCTGGCCGGCGTGCTCAGCGCCGGGCTGATGGTGTGGGCCGGGCTGCCAGTGATCATCGCCATCCTGGCGCCGATGCTGGTGGGGCTGATCATCGGCACGATCAGCGGGCTGCTGGTCACGCGTCTGCGGATACCGTCACTGATCGCGACACTGGCGATGGGGCCGATCGCGCTCGGCATCAACTACGCCTATGACGGCGGCGATTCGATCTATGCAGCGTTTCCTGACACATTCTACTACATCGCGACTGGGCGGCTGTTCGGCGTGGTGCCGGTGCCGAGCGTGATCGCGCTGGTCGTGGTAGCGGTCAACTACGTGCTGCTGAACAGGTCGCGCCTGGGCCGCGCCATTGTCGCGACCGGGGCCAACATCCAGGCGGCGCGCCTGTCCGGCATCCGCGTCAACCGGTGCCGCCTGATCGCGCTGGCGCTGTCCGGCCTGGGCGCCGCGATGGGCGGCATCATGCTGACCGCGCGCCTCGGCACCGGCCAACCGGGCGCGGGAGAACCTTATCTGCTGGACAGTCTGACTGCGGTGTTCCTCGGCATGACTGCGTTCAAGCCGGGCCGCGCCACGGTGCAGGGCACGCTGGTCGGCGTGGTGATCATCGGCATGCTGGACAACGGGCTGAACCTGCTGGGCGCGCCCTTTTATCTACAGAATGAGGTCCGCGGGCTGGTGATGATCGCCGCCGTCAGCCTCGCCGTGCTGCGCGGCGAAATCCGCTTCTTCTAGGGAGAATACAGAATGTGCCAGACGCGGGAGCGCCGCGTGGCGCTGGTGACGGGCGCCAGCCGCGGCATCGGACGTGCCTGCGCGCTCGGTCTGGCGCGGGCCGGCTTCGACGTCGTGGTCAACGATCTCCCGCGCGAGTCCGCGCCGCTGGAGAGCGTGCGTGCCGAGATCGCGGCGCTCGGCCGGGCCGCCTGGACAGTGCTGGCCGACGTGTCTGATGCCGCCGCGGTGCGCAGCATGGTGGCTGCCGCCATCGCCGCCGCCGGGCAGATCGACGCGCTGGTCAACAACGCCGGCATCCTGATCGTCAACTCGGTGGAGGGATTGGAGGAGGCGCAGTGGGATGCTGTGATGAACGTAAACGCCAAGGGCACGTTTCTGGTTTCGCAGGCGCTGCTGCCGCACATGCGGGCGCGGCGTTACGGGCGGATCGTCAACATCGCCTCGATCGGCGGCAAGCATGGCGCACCGCTGCAGGCGCATTACTCGGCGTCCAAGGCCGCGGTGATGGGCTTCACGCGTGTGCTGGCGCAGGAGGTGGGCGCGGACGGCATCACCGCCAACTGCATCTGCCCCGGCATCATTGTCACCGACATGGGGCGCACCAATCTCGACGACCCAACGACGCGCGATCAGTGGGTGCGTATCACCGCGCTGCGCCGCCTGGGTCAGCCGGAAGACGTCGCCGGGCCGGTGGTATTCCTTGCCTCCGACGCTGCGGCCTTCGTGACCGGACAGACACTCAATGTTTGCGGCGGGATCGTGCTGAGTTAGGCCCTGCTGACCAACCGAAGCCCAATCCTGAGATACGCCACACAGAATTTCCACACACTTCGCGACGCTACCCTCGACCCGGAAGCCCAAAACGAATGCGGCCTCGCCACCGCCGACCGCGAGCGCCTGCGCGACACCATCCGAGAGGCCATCAAGGCAATCGGCATGGGAAAATTCGCCACCATCACGAAATGGTCCCGCCGTCCGGATGCCGAACTCGCCAGCCCTCGCCGAAATTGCTGGCCCGGCTCCGGCAGGCGATGATGCGGGGCGATGACCCAGCGCCTCATAAACCGGATCGACCAGACCCGCAGACGCACCGAACGCAGGCAGCCAACCCGTCGCCCCCACCTTCACTCATCACGCGGCCGTGAGTGGTTTCAAAATGGGAGCTGATTTGGCGATAGCTATATCCCGTCGAGGGGTAAAGCCCCCGCCTTCCCTCAAGGCAGCAGCACCGTGCTGCCGGTGGTTTTGCGGGCCTCAAGCGCGATGTGGGCGAGGGCGGCGTCGCGCAAGGGGAATGTCTGGTTGATGCGGATTTTAACCGCGCCCTGGCGCACCACGTCGAAGAGGTCGGCGGCGGAGCGTTCGAGATCGCTGCGTTTACTGGTATAGGTGGCGAGGCTCGGACGGGTGAGGAAGAGGCTGCCCTTGGCGCCGAGCATCCCGACATCGACGGGGCCAACGGGGCCGGAGGCGTTGCCGAAGCTCACCATCAGCCCGAGCGGCGCCAGGCAGTCGATGCTGGCGGTGAAGCTGTCCTTGCCGATGCTGTCATAGACCACCGGCACCATCGCTCCCTGGGTGATGCGCTTGACCTCCTCGACGAGGTGGGAAATGCCGATGACGACGTGGGCGGCGCCGTGGGCGCGGGCGAGTTCGGCCTTTTCCGGGGTCGAGACCACCCCGATCACGGTGGCGCCGAGATGCTTCGCCCATTGGCACATGATGAGCCCGACGCCACCGGCGGCGGCGTGGACGACGATGGTCTCGCCAGCCTTCACGGTATGGGTGCGGCGCAGCAGGTATTGCGCGGTCATGCCCTGGAGCATCATCGCGGCGGCGGTGCGGGTGTCGATCTCGGCGGGGAGTTTGACGAGGCGGTCAGCGGCGATGCTGCGCTCGGTGGCATAGGCGCCGATCGGGCCGGAGGCGTAGGCGACTCGGTCGCCGACCGCGAGATGGCTGACCCCAGCACCGATCGCGGTGACGATGCCGGCGCCTTCCATGCCGAGAATGGCGGGCATGGCAGGCGCCTTGTAGAGGCCGGTGCGGTAATAGACATCGATGTAGTTGAGCCCGACCGCCTCATGGCGCACCCGCGCCTCGCCGGGACCTGGCTCGGGGAGGGGGATTTCCTCCCAGCGCATGACCTCCGGGCCGCCATGGGTGTGGATACGGATGGCGTGCGTCATGGTTTGCTCCGTCAATGCCCGGTTTGGGCACATGAAAGGGGGTGGATGGCACGGCGCTCAAAAGCGAGCAGCCAGGATTTGGTCTCGATCCCGCCCGGCGCGGAATAGCCACCGAGCCCGTGTTGCGCGACCACGCGGTGGCAGGGGATGAGGATGGGGATGGGATTGGCTCCGTTCGCCTGCCCGACGGCGCGCGCGGAGCTTTGCATGGCGCGGGCGAGATCGCCATAGCTGCGGGTTTCTCCCGGCGGGATGCGGCGCAATTCCTCCCAGACCCCGCGCTGGAAAGCGGTGCCGGGCGGGGCCAGCGGCAGATCGCGGAAGCCCGCGCGCGGCATGACGCCGTCGAAATAGGCCTGGAGCAGGTCGGCGGCATGGCGCAAAAGCGGCGTTTCCTCCTGATCGCGGCCCCAGCCCCAATCGAGTGCCACCAGCGCGCCCGCGTCTTCCGAGAGCGTGAGATCACCGATCGGCGAATGGAGCGAAAGCTGCGGCATGGCGGCAAAATCCTGGCAAAAAACGTCCCGCAGGCTCTGCCCGGAGACGATCGAGGCGGGATGGCAGACCCGGAGCCGGCGCTTGTCAAGCGCGGCCAGCCCTGGGCGAAACGCGCGGCCTCTGGCGGCGCGCGCGGCTTGCCGCCATGCTGCGGGCATGACACTCGAACAGCTTCGCATCTTCGTTGCCGTCGCTGAACGGCAACACGTAACCCGCGCGGCGGAGACGCTTAACCTCGCGCAATCGGCGGCAAGTGCTGCGGTTGCCGCACTTGAGGCGCGTCACGGCGTGCGGCTTTTCCACCGCGTCGGCCGGGGTATCCAGTTGACTGAGGCGGGGGCGCTTTTCCTGCACGAGGCACGCGCCGTGCTCGCCCGCGCTGCGGCGGCGGAAGCGACACTCGCGGAAATCGCCGGGCTGCGGCGTGGCGCACTGACCGTGCAGGCAAGCCAGACCATCGCGAGCTACTGGCTGCCGCGCTATCTCGTGCGCTACCACCGCGCCTATCCCGATATCGAGATCCGGCTCACCGTGGGGAATACCCAGCAGGTCGCGGCGTCGGTGCATGAGGGGGTGGTGGAGCTGGGTTTTGTCGAGGGTGGGGTGGACGATCCCCTGCTGGTCAGTACGGCGATCGCGCGCGACCAGCTGGTGGTGGTGGTCGGGCCCGAACATCCCTGGTCGGCGCGCGCCGCGATCGCGCCCGCTGAACTGACGGCGAGCGAGTGGGTGCTGCGTGAGCCCGGCTCGGGCACCCGCTCGGTCTTCGAGGCGGCTGTGGAAAAGCTCGGGGTTGCACGCGCGGCGCTCCGGGTGGCGCTGGAACTGCCCTCGAACGAGGCGGTGCGGGCGGCGGTGGAGGCGGGGATGGGGGCAACGGCGATCTCCGCCTCGGTCGCCGCGCCGAGCCTGGAGGCGGGGCTGTTGCGTCAGGTGGGGGTGCGGCTGCCGGAGCGGGATTTCGTCGCCCTCCGCCACGCCGAGCGGCCCTGCAGCCCGGCCGCCGCGGCGCTCCTCACCTTGATCGGCACAGGTGGCGGCGATCGGGGCGGCTTACATCAATCGCCCCAAAAATGACCGCTGTTATATCGCCAGCTTCCCCAGATCCGCATCATGAAAGGATTGCAAAGGCTCCGCCTTTGCTGGGGTCCAGGGGCAAAGCCCCTGGACTTATCATTTCTGGCTAAAACAAATACTTACAAAATCCCGTTTTTATTTCCCCCTTAGCGCCCCTGGAGAGCGGCGGCGAGGTCGGCGGCGGTGGAAATCGGCAGCCCGCAGGTCTGGCGGCGGCAGACATAGGTGGCGGGCGCGCCGTGCAGAGTCGTTTTGCCGCGCGCGGGGTGGCCTGATGGGACCGAATTTGCATCGGCGCAGGCAAGCACGGCGAGCGTCGGATCAGGCGTGGCGCGAGCGGTGGCGAGAAGCGCCATGGTCGCCGGGTCGTGGGGATTGCCGATTACCGTGACGCTGCCGCCCGCGGCGAGCATTTCGGCCGCGGCGAGCAGGGTGGGGCAGGCCGGCAGCGTTTCGGTCCGCCCGCTACAGGCGGCGATCACGGCCTCGGCATGCACCCGCCAGAGGTCTTCGCCGGTGAGATGGTAGAGCCGGGCGAAAACCTCGGCCAGCAGGCCATTGCCCGCCGGCATCGCGTTATCGGCGGCGATGACGGCGCGCGCGGCGGCGCCGAGCGGCAGATCGTCGGCGTCGCTGGCGGCGGTCGTGAAGGCGCCTTCTTGCTTGCCAAACCAGGTGCGCGCGACCGCCGCGAGGCGCTCGGCGTCTACCACGGCCTACGCCGCCAGCATCTCCAGTCCTACCTCGACGAATTCGTCTTCTGCTTCAACCGGCGCAAAACGCCCCATGCCGGCTTCCGCACACTGCTGGGCATCAGAACCGCCATCCAGCCGGTCACCTACAACATGCTGATCGCGGCGGAAGCAAAGGGATAAGCCACTGGGGAAGATATGGTCGATCTCGGTTGCCTCGGCGCTCAGGGCATCCGCGCATGACAGCGACTTCCCGGAATAAGGGCAACGACCATCCTGTTCCGGCCACACCACTGGCCCCAGCGGGTCGAGGGCAGCGCCCTCGTCTTCGCTAAAGGTAGGGCAACATCAGCCGCGCCACGGCGTCGCGGAGCCGCGTCGGGAGCGGGCGGGCGGCGAGGTGGGCGGCGGTGAGGGGCGGTCCCTGGCTTGCCGCCATGAGCGCCTGGAGCCGGGCCGCGAGATCGGTGTGGAAGACCTCCATGTTCAATTCAAAATTGAGCCGGAAGCTCCGCATGTCCCAGTTGGCGCTGCCGATCAGGCACCAGGTGCCGTCCACCACCATGATTTTCGAGTGATCGAACGGCGCCGGGTTGCGCCAGAGGCGGCAGCCGGCGGCGAAGAGCGGGCCGATATTGGCGCTTGTCGCCCAATCGACGAGGCGGTGGTTGCTGCGCTCGGGCAGCAAGATATCGACCGCGACGCCGCGCATGGCGGCGAGCGCGAGGGCGGTGACGAGGCGTTCGTCGGGCAGGAAATAGGGGGTCATCACGTGCACCGAGTGCCGCGCGCAGGCGATGGCCTGGAGTGCGAGGAACTCGATTTTCTCGACATCCTCATCGGGGCCGGAGGTAATGACGCGCGCCACCGCCGTGCCGGCCGGCGCGAGCGCGGGAAACCAGCGTGGCCCGGCCAGCTCCTCGCCGGTGACGAAGGCCCAGTCCTCGGCGAAAGCGCCGGCGAGCTGCCCGATCACCGGGCCGGCGACGGCAAAATGCGTATCGCGCACCGGAGCGCGGGGGTGGGTTGCGACCATGTTCTCGGCGCCGATATTCATCCCCCCCGTGAAGCCGCGCGCGCCATCGATCAGCAGCACCTTCTTGTGGCTGCGGAGATTGAGAAACGGCATGCGCCAGGGCAGCGGCGAGTGGAGAAAGCGCGCGACCGGCACGCCGGCCTCACGTAGCCGGCGATAGGCGGGGGAGAAAAAATAGCCGCTGCCGATGCCATCGAGCAGCACCCGCACGGCAACACCCCGGCCGTGCGCTGCGATCAGTGCCGCGATGATCGGCCCGCCGGCCGCGTCATCGCGGAGGATATAGGTCGAGAGCGCGACCGAAACGCGGGCCTCGGCGATCGCCTCGCGCATCGCCGGATAGGTGGCATCGCCGTTGCGCAGCACGGTGAGGGTGTTGCCGGCGAGCGCTGGCCGCCCGGTGAGATAGCGCACCGCGCGCTCGAGCGGCGCGAGCGGGTCATCCTGCGGCACCGCCGAGGCGGGAACCCCGCCGCGCGGCACCGCTGGCCCCTCGCGCAGCAGCCGCGCGCGGCGGCGGACACGGTTGACGCCGAAGACGACATAGAGCGCGGCGCCGGCGAAAGGGGCGAGCCAGACGAGGCCGATCCAGCCGATCGCGGCGCCAACGTCGCGCTTGTGGAGCACGATGTGGACGCTCGTGCCGAGCGCCAGGACAAAGCCGAGCGGCGCCAGGAACGCGGCACGGATTAGGCCGAACACCTCGGCCAGCCAGAAGATATCGAGCCCGAACACTCCACCCCCGCCGCTTGCCCGCGCGGCTTATGGGAAAAGGCGGCCGCGCGCGCTGATTACACCCTTTCGATCAGCGCCGCGATGCCCTGGCCGACACCGATGCACATGGTGGCGATGGCGCGGCGCTGGCCGCGTTCCTCGAGCGCGCTGAGGGCGGTCATGGCGAGGCGCGCCCCCGAGGCGCCGAGCGGGTGGCCGAGCGCGATCGCCCCGCCATTGGGGTTGACGTGCGGGGCGTCGTCGGCGAGGCCGAGCCGGCGCGTCACCGCGAGCGCCTGCGCGGCAAACGCCTCGTTGAGTTCGATGACGTCGATCTCGGTGATTTTCATCCCCAATCGGGCGAGCAGTTTTTCGGTGGCCGGCGCCGGCCCGATCCCCATGACGCGCGGCGGAACCCCGGCGGTTGCCATGGCGACGACGCGCGCCCGCGGCGTCAGGCCATGGCGCTGGGCGGCGGTTTCGGAGGCGAGGATGAGGGCCGCGGCGCCATCGTTGACGCCCGAGGCGTTGCCGGCGGTGACGGTGCCGGGGGTGCGGAACGGGGTTTTCAACTTCGCCAAGACATCGAGCGTGGTTTCCGGGCGCGGGTGTTCATCCTGGGCAATTTCCACCTCGCCCTTGCGGGTTTTCACGACCACCGGGGCGATCTCGCGGGCGAAAAAGCCGCGCGCCTGCGCCGCCTTGGTGCGCTGTTGGCTGCGGAAGGCGAAAGCGTCCTGGTCGGCGCGGGCGATCTGGTATTCCTCGGCGACGTTTTCCGCGGTTTCCGGCATCGAATCGACGCCATATTGGCCGCGCATCAGCGGGTTGACGAAGCGCCAGCCGATGGTGGTGTCGAATATCTCCGCCTGGCGGGGAAACGCCTCGGTGGCCTTGCCCATGACGAACGGCGCGCGCGTCATGCTTTCTACGCCGCCGGCGATCACCAGTTCGGCCTCCCCGGTGCGGATGGCGCGCGCCGCCGAGCCCACGGCGTCCAACCCCGAGCCGCAGAGCCGGTTGATGGTGGCGCCCGGAATGCTGGCGGGCAGCCCTGCCAGCAGGAGCGCCATGCGGGCGACGTTGCGATTGTCCTCGCCGGCCTGATTGGCGCAGCCCATCAGGCACTCATCGACTGCCTCCCAATCGAGGCCGGCATGGCGCTCCCTGAGCACGCGGAGCGGATGGGCGGCGAGATCGTCGGTGCGGACATCGCGGAGCGCGCCGCCGTAGCGGCCGATCGGGGTGCGCACGAAGTCGCAAATAAAAGCCTCGGTCATGGCGGTTTCCTCCTCGGGCGGTGGCGCGAGGGTGGCCGCAATGGCGCGGCGGATCAATCCCCCGTTTTTCCCCGCGAAGCGCGCCGGCGCCTTGCCGCCAGTGTCCCCAGCGCGCCGGCGCCGAGCAGCAGCAGGGAGGCGGGCTCGGGCACCGCGGGGGGCGTGAGGTCGGTGATGATCACCTCGCCATTGCCGAATGTGGAGCTGATCGCGAAGGTCGGGTTGGTGCCGCCGTCGTAGGACGTGCCGCCGTCGGCGCCGCTGAAGAAGCCGCCGCCGTCCCCGCCGGTGTAGCCGCCGCCGCCGCCGCCGCTAGCGACGGGGTTGATGCCGCCGCCGCTGCCGCCGCCGCCGCCGCCGCCAAAGCCGCCGTTGCCGCCGCCGTTGCCGCCGCTGCCGCCGGCGCCGCCGTTGCTGAAGGACTGGCCGCCGCCGCCGTTGCCGCTGCCGAAGAGGTGCCCAGTGCTGCCGTTGCCCGTCAGCCCACCACCGCCGCCACCGCCGAAGGCGCTGCCAGCGCCGCCGTTGCCGCCAGATGTGGCGATCGCGCCGCCGTTCGAGCCGTTGCCGCCGCTGCCGCCGCCGCCGCCGCCGCCGGCGATGATCAGGGGGAAGCTCCCGGCGGGCAGGCCAGAGACAACAAGCGTGACAAAGCTGCCGCCGCCGCCGCCGCCTGCGTGGGCTGAGGCACCCTCGCCGCCCACGGCGATCGAAAGCGTCTCTCCCTGATTGAGGGCAAAATCACCACTGACCGTGGCGCCGAAGCCGCCGCCGCCGCCGCCGCTGCCGCCGGTCGCGGTGATTTCATACTCGCCGGTCGCGGTGACCGAATAGGACGCGAGGCTCCCCGTGTAGCCGATCGTATCGGCGCGCGCGGTGGCGAGAAGGGATGAGAACGCCAGGAGCGCGGCGCCGGCCAACAGGATGGTTTTCATGAGGAGTCTCCTCCCGGCTGATCACGAAAATTTGGCTTCGTTCGAAATGCCAGAAAATTGCGACCACGTAAACAACAAACAATAAGAATTTTCTTTTTATTGATGTTATGATATCAAAACAATTCCCGCCGCGCACCGATCTGGCGCGGCGCCGGTGGGCGGGGGTAAAGAAAAAGTTACCGCTCGACGCGGACGTATTCGAAATCGCCCGGCTGGTTGTCGATCCCGGCCCTGGGTGGGGCGATCCAGGCGGCATATTTCCCCGGCGCGCTCTCAGGGCGCATCAGGCTGGCGATGAAATCGCCATCCGCGGCGTCAGGCAGCCAGGCGCCGCGCCGCGCCTGCCACGTCGCGGCGTCGAGCACGTTGCCCTCGGGGTCGGCATGGATCGCGGCAAACTCGCCGATGCGGCGGTTGAAGGCGACATGGGGCAGGGTGAAGCGGAAGGAAATTCCGAGCTTTTCCACCAAGGCGTTCCAGCGCCGCACGCCGGAGGCGCAATCGGCGACGTAATCATCTCGCAGCCGCATATTCAGCGCCGACAGCGCCGGCACCAGCTCGGTGCGGATTTCACCCGCCACCGGGCGCAGCACCGGATAGGTGTCGTTCAGCAATTGATGATCGTCGGTGAGCTTGTCCTCGCGATAGCGGCCCTTGAGCCCGGCATTGAAGGCGTTGGCGGCGTTGGTGCTGATTTCGTTACCGAACAAATCGAGCGTGAGGGAAAAATGCAAATTGAGTTTTTTCTGGATGGTGGGCAGATCGATCACGCCCCGCGCCCGGACGCGCACGATGTCGGAAGGATCGGCGATGCCAGCCGCGCGCATCGCCTCGCAGGTGCGCTGGATGGTGCGTGAGATGCCGGAATCGCCCACGAACATGTGGTGCGCTTCCTCGGTCAGCATGAAGCGGCAGGTGCGCGAGAGCGGATCGAAGCCCGATTGCGCCAGCGCCGCGAGCTGCATCTTGCCGTCGCGGTCGGTGAAGAAGGTGAACATGAAGAAGGAGAGCCAATCGGGCGTTGCCTCGTTGAAGGCGCCGAGCATGCGCGGGGTGTCGCGGTCGCCGGAGCGGCGGCGGAGCAAATCGTCCGCCTCCTCGCGCCCGTCGCGGCCGAAATATTTGTGCAGGAGATAGACCATCGCCCAGAGATGGCGGCCCTCCTCGACATTGACCTGGAACAAATTGCGCAAATCGTAAAGCGAGGGCGCGGTCGCACCGAGATGGCGCTGCTGCTCGACCGAGGCCGGTTCGGTGTCGCCCTGGATGACGATCAGCCGACGCAGCATGGCGCGGTATTCGCCCGGCACCTCCTGCCAGACCGGCTCGCCCTTATGGGCGCCGAAGGGAATGGTGCGGCCGGCGATCGCGGGGGCGAGCAGGATGCCCCAGCGATACTCCGGCATCCGCACGAAGCCGAATTTCGCCCAGCCCTCGGGATCGACGCCGATTGCCGTGCGGAGATAGACCAAGCTTTCCTGAAACCCCTCCGGCCCCATGGTCTTCCACCAGTCGATATAGCCGGGATGCCAGGTCTCAAGCGCTTTTTTCACGCGCGGATCGTCGTTGAGGCCGACATTGTTGGGGATCAGGCCGTCGTAATCGACTGTCATGGTTTCGGGCATGGTGTTTTCCTCTTGTTGAAGGCCAGGGGCTTTGCCCCTGGACCCCAGCAAAGGCAGAGCCTTTGCAATCCTTCCCGAAGTGCGGGTCTGGGGGCGCTGCCCCCAGCGGGTCCAGGGCAGCGCCCTGGCTGTTCTATACTCTTGTGCGGTCATACTCCGGCTGCACCCCGCTGCCATAGCGCTTGAGCGCCCCCTTCTCGCCGACCGCGTTGGGCCGCTGGAACACCCAGTTCTGCCATGCGGTGAGGCGGCCGAAGATGCGGGTTTCCATGGTTTCGGGACCGGGAAAGCGGAGATTGGCTTCCATCGCGGTGAGCGCGTCGGGGGAGAAGCTGGCGCGTTCGGCGAGCATGAGGCGGATTTCGTCTTCCCAATCCGTCGCATCGAGGGTGAGCGTCACCAGCCCGGCCGCTTCCGCCGCCGCCGCGCCGAGCGGGGCGCCGAGGAGGTTTTGCGCCCGCGCGAGCGCCTCTGGCTCGCCGTAAAACCGCGCGGCGAGGCGCGTCAGGCCGTTACCCATGGGATAGGCGCCGAAATTGAGCGGGCTCAGCGCGATCGCGGCGGTCTGGTTGGCGCCGGGCTGCGCGCCCGCGAACATTACCGCGCGATCGGCGGCGAAGGCCAGCTCGGCGAGCGTGCCGGCGAAGCACGAGCCGGGCTCGATGAGGGTGAACAGGCTGCGCGCGGTCATATCGAGGCGCTTGAACACACGCCTGAGAAAAAGCCGGATTTCGCGCACCAGCCAATCCTCGCGATGGGCTTCGAGCAGGGCGTCGATGGCGAGCACGGCTTGCGGGTCGCCCTGGCTTTGAAATACCAGCACGCCGATTTCGGGCTCGTTGCTACGCAGGTGCAAAATCGCGTCATCGAGGGCGCGGGCGAGTGCGAGCGGCCAGAAGGCGGCGCCCGCGGCGTGGATGGCGGCGAGATCGGGGGGAATTTTCTCCGGCCCGGCAAGGGTGAGGGTGGCGCGGCGCAGGGCGCGATCGATTGCGACCGTCAGGTGCGGATAGGTGAGACTGTTCTCGCCGAACGCGCGGGCGAGGGGGAAAAGCGTGATACCGCGCCCGGTGGCAGGGCGGTCGCTGCGCAGGGCGAGTTCCGCGGCGCGCGCCGCAACCGTCTGATCGAAGGCGGAGGGGGGCGCGAGTTCATCGACGAGGCGCCATTCCAAGGCCCGCTTGCCGCGCACGCCTTCCTCGAGGGTGCAAAAGAGATCGGCGCGGTCGCGGCGCACCCGGCGCTTGTCGGTGAGCCGGGTGAGACCGCCGGTGCCGGGCAGCACCGCGAGCAAGGGCGTCTCGGGGAGTGAGACGCCCGAGCGGCGGTCATCGACGAGGATGATGTGCTCGGCGGTCATGGCGAGTTCGTAGCCGCCGCCGGCGGCGGTACCGTTGATGGCGGCGAGATAGGTTTGCCCCGAAAGCTGGCTCGCCTCCTCGATCGCAAGCCGGGTCTCGTTGGTGAATTTGCAGAAATTCACTTTATGCGCATGGCTCGCCCCGCCCAGCATGCGGATATTGGCGCCGGCGCAGAACACGCCCTCGAGCGCCGAGCACAGCACCACGGCGCCGACTTCCGGGTGTTCGAAGCGGAGCCGCTGCACGGCGTCCGCAAGCTCGATATCGACGCCGAGATCGTAGGAATTGAGCTTGAGTTCGTAGCCCTCATTGAGCCCACCCGAGGGATCGACCTTCATGGCGAGCCGCGCGACGTTGCCGTCGATGGCGAGATGCCAGTGACGGTAGCGCTCGGGGCTGGTCGCGAAATCGATGCGGGTCATGCGGGCTCGTGCGGTTTTGCAGGGCGTAAAGGCGCACGATATTGCCGAAATTAGGTGGGCCCGCAAGAAAAAACGACATTATTTTGCCGGTTCGCTGGCGCGCAGGAAAGCGTCGATGGCCGCGAGCACCTGCGCCTGATGCGACAGGTGTGGCGCATGCCCGGCGCCCTCGACCAGCAGGACACGGGGTGGTGCGGGCAGCGCCGCCTCGGCGCAAGCGACCTGCGCCAGCGTGCCATAGGGGTCGGCGAGGCCTTGGATGATGAGAACGGGGATGCGGATCAGGGGCAGAAACCGATCGATCCGCCAGGCGGCGAAACCGGGATCGAGCCAGGCCTCGTTCCAGCCGCGAAAAGCCCCCGCGACATCGCGATGGTGGCGCGCGAGACGGGCGCGAAGATCGCCGCGCTCAAAGGCCTCACGCGCCTGCGCGATCGCCTGGAGGGAGATTTCTTCCACGAAGAAATGCGGCGCGATGAGGATGAGGCCGGCAAGGCGCGGATCGGGCGCCATCCCGGCATAAATCGCCGCGATCGAGGCGCCATCGGAATGGCCGAGCAGGATGGCGCGGGTGATCCCCGCCGCAGCGAGCACGCGCCCGAGCCGGTCGCGGGCCTCGTCCTCCATGTAGCTCGGCGGACGCGGCAGGGTGACAGGGTCGGAGCGGCCATAGCCGGGGCGGGAATAGGCAAAAACCGCCAGCCCGGTCGCGGCGGCGAGGCGGGCGGGAAAATCGCGCCACAGCCCGACCGAACCCAGCCCCTCGTGCAGCAGCACGAAAACCGGCTTTTCCCGCCGCACTTCCCCCCACCACGCCGCCTCCAGCGCGACGCCATCGACAGCGAGCGTGATCTCCCGCGCGGGTGCCGTCATGGCAAGGCGCGCAGCTTGAAGCGCTGGATCTTGCCGGTCGCGGTTTTCGGCAATTCGTCGAGCACTTCGATCCAGCGAGGATATTTCCATGGCCCGGCGCGCTCCTTCACCAACTCCTGGAGCGCCTTGAGCAGCGCGGGGCTGGCCGTCATTCCGGGCTTCAGCACGATGAAGGCGCGCGGCTTGATCAGCCCCTCGGGGTCGGGATGCCCGACCACCGCTGCTTCGAGCACCGCCTCATGCGCCACCAGCGCCGCCTCGACCTCGGCCGGGCTGACCCAGATGCCGCCCACCTTGAGCATGTCGTCGGCGCGGCCACAGTAGTGATAGAACCCCTCTGCGTCGCGGAAATAGGTATCGCCGGTGCGGGTCCATTCGCCCATGAAGGTGTGGCGGCTACGGGCGCGCTGGTTCCAATAGCCCTCCGCCGCCGAGGGGCCGCGCACCAGCAATTCGCCGGGTTCGCCCTCGGCCACCTCGCGATCCTCGGCATCGACGATTTTCAGATCATAGCCCGGCACCGCCCGCCCGGTGGTGCCAAGGCGTATCTCCTCGGGACGGTTGGAGATGAAAATATGCAGCATCTCGGTCGAGCCGATGCCGTCCAGGATATCGACCCCAGTGATCCGCGCGAATTCCCGCCCGATCCGTTCGGGCAGCGGCTCGCCCGCCGAAATCGCGCGCCGGAGCCGCGCCGAGCCGGCGCCGGAGCCGATCGCGGGATCGGCGAGCATCGCGGCATAGAGCGTCGGCACGCCGCCGAAGATCGTCGGCTGATGTTGGCGCATGACGGCGAAGACCGCCTCGGGCGTCGGCCGCCCGGGCAGCAGCACGGCGGCGGCGCCAACCGCCATCGGAAAGGTCATGGCATTGCCGAGCCCATAGGCGAAAAACAGCTTGGCCGCCGAAAACATCAGATCATCCGGGGCAATGCCGAGCACCTGGCGCCCATAGGTCTCATAGGTCGCGCGCAGACTGCCATGGACGTGCCGCGTGCCCTTGGGCGCACTCGTCGAACCCGAGGAATAGAGCCAGAACGCGGTCTCGTCAGGCGAGACGGAGATCGGCGGCGCGATCGCCTCGGGCGCGCCGGCGAGAAACCGCGCCAACCCCTCCGCCGCGTCCTCACCCTCGCTCCCCTCTTCGGCGACGATGCATCGGGGCGCGGCGGGATCGGCGGTCAAGGCGGGAGCGAGGCTCGGCGAGGCCACCACCAGCGCGGCACGGCAATCGGCGAGCAGGGAGCCGATCTGCGCCGACGGCAGCAGCGTGTTGATCGGCACCGGCACCACGCCGGCGCGCAGAGCCCCCCAGAACGCGATCGGAAAAGCGCAGGTGTCGCGAAGCACGAGCGCGATCCGCTCCTCCCGGCGCATCCCGGCCCGCGCGAGCGCTGCGGCAAACGAGCTGCTTTGCCGTTGCAGGTCGCGATAGGAAAGCCGGCGCCAGGGATCGATGAAGGCCAGACGCTCGCCGCGCCCCTCCCGGATATGGCGGTCGATGAACCAGTCCGCCGCATTGCCCGCGGCACTCAGAGTGGTATCTCCCGGCATGACGCCCCCAAACATTTTATGGCGCCAGACTAGCGGGGCGGCACTCTATTGCAACAAAGCACCATTGCAAGAAAGCGCCGCCGCCGCGCGACACGGCGCGGCCTTGCCGCGTCATCCGCCCCCCACCATATCTAACCGATGAAACACCACAAAACGCCTCGCTCTCCCGCCCTGGCGCTGATGACGGCTGAACTCGCCATCGCCTCCTGGGAGGTGATCGCGCGCCGTAGTCTGCTGATGGCGCAGAACCGCTGCTCGCCGCTCGAATATCATCGTATGGTATCGGAAAAGATGCAGGCGGCGCGGCACTCCGCAGCCACTCTCATGGCTTCGGGCGGGCAGGCGAGCTGGGCCGCGATGCTGGCGCCCTGGCACCGGCGCTCGCGGGCCAATGCCCGAAGGCTACGCCGCGTGTAGCGCCGCCCGACAGGCGCCCTAAAACGCCACCTTGTCGCCGCCCTTGAGGGCCAGAATCGCGCGCGCCTCGGCCGGCGTTGCGACCTCAAGACCGAGGCCTTCGATGATCTGGCGCGCCCGCTTGACCTGTTCGGCGTTGCTTTTGGCGAGCTGGCCGGGACCGATCCACAGGCTGTCCTCCAGCCCGACCCGCACATTCGCCCCCATCGCCGCCCCCATCGCCGCGATCGGCAATTGATTGCGCCCCGCCCCCAGCACCGACCAGCGATACTGCGCGCCGAACAGCCGATCGGCGGTGCGCCTCATATGCGCCACGTCCTCGGGATGCGGGCCGATGCCGCCCAGGATGCCGAATACCGTCTGCACGAACAGCGGTGGCGTCACCAGCTTGCGGTCAAGGAAATGCGCGAGATTGTAGAGATGGCCGACATCATAGCATTCGAACTCGAAGCGCGTGCCGCTCTCGCCCAAGGCGTGGAGCGCATATTCGATATCGGCGAACGTGTTGCGGAAGATCAAATCGCGCGAATTCTCAAGATGCTGGCGCTCCCAGTCGTGCTTGAACGTCTTGAAGCGTTCAAGCATGGGAAACAGGCCGAAATTCATCGAGCCCATGTTGAGCGAGGCGACCTCCGGCTTGAAGGTCAGCGACGGCTGGATGCGCTCGCGGATCAGCATGTTGGGCGCGCCGCCGCTGGTCAGGTTCACCACCGCCGCCGTCGCCTGCTTGATGCGCGGCAGGAAGGTGGCGAAGGCCTCGGGGCTCTGATCGGGCTTGCCGGTCTCGGGGTTGCGCGCGTGCAGATGAATGATCGCCGCTCCCGCCTCCGCCGCGCCGATCGCGGCTTCCGCGATCTCGTCGGGCGTTACCGGCAGATAGGGCGACATCGAGGGCGTGTGGATCGCCCCGGTGACCGCGCAGGTGATGATGACTTTTTTCCCCGATGCCATGGGCGTCTCCCTTCGTGCTGATCCAGCGCACCATTCTGGCGCGGTCCGGATAAAATGCCTATGCGCGTTTTGCTCCTGTCAACCCGCGCATGCTAGAGGGCGGTCGAATGGGGTATTGGGGCAAGATCATCGGCGGCATGGCCGGGTTCGCGATGGGCGGGCCGTTCGGCGCGGTGGTTGGCGCGGCCCTCGGCCACGCCGCCGATAGCGGCATGCTGCCGCGCGGCGCCGCCCGCTTCAACCCGCTCAACCCGGCCCGCGTCGCCGCCCTGCTTGGCCGACGCGATCAGCTTTTCGCCATCGCCGTCGTGGTGCTGACCGCCAAGCTCGCGAAATGCGACGGCCCGGTGGTGCGTGCCGAAATCGACGCCTTCAAGCATAATTTCCGCATCCCGCCGCAATCCGTGCGCGATATCGGCCGGCTGTTCGACCAGGCGCGCGACAGCGCCGAAGGCTTCGAACCCTATGCCGATCAGCTCGGCGAGGCATTTTCCGCCCATCGCGGCGTGCTGGAAGACGTCCTCGTGGCCCTCTTCGCCATCGCGCGGGCCGATCGCCCGATCAACATGGCGGAAACTGAATTCCTCGCCCGCGTCCACCAGGGCTTCCGCCTCAACCGCGCCGCCTGGGAACGCGCCACCGGCGCCCACACCCAGCGCGCCCGCCCGATGATGGACGAAGACGACCCCTACACCGTGCTCGGCGTCGCCATGACCGCCAGCGACGAGGAGGTCCACCTCGCCTGGCGGCAACTGATGCGCGAAAATCACCCCGACAGCCTCGCCGCCCGCGGCGTGCCCCCCGAATTCATCGCCCGCGCCAGCGAAAAAGTCGCCCGCATGAACGCCGCCTGGGACCGTATCAAACGCGAGCGCGGCCTGTGACGCCCGGCAGTTCGCGTCGTGGCCATCAGGAAGCAAGACCAGGGGGACGCTGTCCCCCTGGACCCCCTGCCAGGGGCCGAGCCCCTGGACCTCTTCTCTTGGAGGCTTTGTTCCAGAGGGGGCCGACACGGACCCGGCAATACCTCGTTGGCCCCCTCTGGAACAAAGCCTTCCAGGATGGGTTCCAAGGGTTCTGCCCTTGGTGGGGGATCCAAGGGGGCAAAGCCCCCTTGGTCTTGCCTTTCCTGGCGGGCCACGACGCGGAGTGCCGGGCATGATGCTGGCGGTTCGTGATCGGGCCAGTCCCAATCAGGATGGGCGCCCCGAGGGTGTGTCGGTGGACATGATTGTGTTGCATTACACCGGCATGCGCAGTGCGGCGGAGGCGTTGGATCGGCTGTGTGATCGGGCGACGGCGGTATCGGCGCATTATGTCGTCGAGGAGGATGGGCTGATCTGGCGGCTCGTGCCCGAGGGGCGGCGCGCCTGGCATGCGGGGGATTCGTTCTGGCGCGGTCGGACGCGGTTGAATGATCGCTCGATCGGCATCGAGATCGTCAATCCCGGCCATGAATGGGGCTATCGACCGTTTCCGGTGCTGCAATTGGCGGTGGTCTGCGATTTATGCCTCGAGCTGCTTTCACGCCATGCCGTGCCGGCGCGCAACATTGTCGGGCACAGCGACATCGCCCCCGAGCGCAAGCAGGATCCGGGCGAGCTGTTCGACTGGGAGGGGCTGGCGCGGAACGGCGTCGGGCTGTGGCCAGAGGGCGTGCCGGATCTCGGCACCGAGGATGCGGTGCGCGACGCCGCGAGCCTCCGCGATGTGCGCAAGGCGCTGGGCGCGATCGGCTATCGCGTGGCGCCCGAGGGGCCGCTCGATCCCGCGCTGGCGCGTGTATTACGGGCGTTTCAGCGCCATTGGCGGCCCGAGGCGGTAACCGGGCAGGCCGATGCCGGCACGCTGGCGCGTCTGCTCGGCGTGGTGCGGCTGATCGGCGATTGACGCGGCGGGGAGCAGCGCGCACATCCCTCCCCGCCAGACGGTCGGACGGCCGCCGGCGGCAACGCTGGAGGAAAGTCCGGGCTCCACGGGAATACGGTGCCGGCTAACGGCCGGCGGGGGCGACCCCAGGGAAAGTGCCACAGAAAGCAAACCGCCCGGCTTTGGCGCGCGAGCGCCCGCCGGGTAAGGGTGAAAGGGTGCGGCAAGAGCGCACCGCGCCTGCGGCAACGCAGGTGGCAGGGTAAACCCCACCGGGAGCAAGACCGAATAGGGGTGGCAGGCGCAAGCCAGGGGCATTCCCGCTCCGCCGCCCGGGTTGGTCGCGTGAGGCGCATCGTGAGATGCGTCCCAGAGGAATGGCCGTCCCGCGCCGCGAGGCGCGGACAGAACCCGGCTTACAGACCGTCTGGCGCTTTCACTCGCGGAAATCGTGGCCGAGATAGAGCGGCACGATCATTGCCGCGCGCCCGGCGTGGCGCAGCACGAGGGGCGCGAGCGGCGTAATGGTCGCGAATTGCGCGCCGAGCTTGGCGGCGATCTGCGCGGCATCGAGGCGCGGGGCGACGATCAGCACGTCGGCGCCGGGAGCCGCGCGGTCGGCGCCGATAAGGCCGTACTGCCGCGGATCGTTGCCGAGGCAGATCACCCGGGCGGCGCCATCGAGCGCATAGTCGAGCTTGCCGGCGTCCTGCCAGCGGAGCGCGGCGATCACCGGTCGCGGCGCGGTGAGCAGCCCGCGACGGGCGAGGTCGGTGCGGAGCGATGTCCAGTCCACGGCGTCGAGATCGGGATCGGCGCCGAAGCCGAAATCGCTGATCACCTCGGGCAGCCAGTTGAAGCGGACCTCGCTGCCGACCAGCACGAGGCCGGCCAGCACCAGCGCGATACTGGCGCCGAGCCAAAGCCGCACGCCGCGCTCGCCGGCGGCGATCCGCGTGGCGACCGCCTGGCCGAGCAACGGCAGCAGGAAGAGATAGCCCGGCGCCGCCCAGTGGAACAGCACGCGCTGGCTCGACCACAGGGCGACGAGGGCGAAGAGCACGATCGGCGGGGCTGCCAGCGACGCGAGCAGCCAGCCGCGCCATGCCCCCGGCCCGCGCGCGGCCGCGGCGAGGCCGGAGAGAACAAGCGGCAGCCAGATCCAGGGCAGCAGGAACAGCGCCTCGCCGCCGAGCACGGTGAGTGGGGCCAGCGGATGGAAATGCCCGCCGAGCGCGCGCCCGCCCTGAAAGGCGAAAGACGCCCAGCCATGCGCGGCATTCCAGGCCAGCACCGGGGCGAACAGCAAAAGCGCGAGCCCGGCCGCGGCATAGGGCGCGGGGCGGCGCAGCATGGCGCGGCCGCGGGGCGCGGTCAGCAGGAAGAAAAATGCCCCGCCCAGCGTGAGGGAGGCGGAATACTTGGCATCGAGCGCGAGCCCGGCAAAGGCGCCGCTCGCGAGCCACCAGCGCCAGCCGCCCGCCTCGTCCTCCAGCGCCCGCACCAAGGCGAGGGCGGCGGCGAGCAGGGCGCAATCGAGCGGGCCGTCGGGCAGCACCCAGCCGCCGGTGCTGACGCCGAACACCGGGATGACGTTGAATAAAACCGCCGCCCAGAATCCGGCGCGCGCATCGAACAGCCGCGTTGTGAGCCGATAGATCAGCCAGGTCGAGAGCGCGAAGAGCGCGATGAAGGGCAGGCGCTCGATCACCGGCGCGGTGCTGCCGAACAGCCGTCCGGCGGCCCAGGCGAGCCACCAGGCGAGCGGGGGATGATCGAAATAGCCGAATTGCAGTTCCCGCCCGGAGGCGACCATGTAGCTCTCATCGACGCCGAGGCCGAGCGCCCAGCCAAAGGCGAGGCGAAGCGCGGCGGTGGCGAGGATGAGCACGATCCATCCGGGAAAACCCGCGCGAATGGCGCTCGGCGCGGCCGGCCGGGCGCGGGCCCCGGCTTCGGCGCCGCTCATTGCTTGCATTCCCTATGGCCCCTTCACGGTCCGAGGGATGCACGGGGGCGAGCGGTCAAGTCAAGAGACCAGGCGCCCCGGCCGGCGCGCGAGGCCGGCCGGGAGCGGGCTCAGATTTCGTTCTTTCCCATCATTCCAGCGATGCTGTCGGCTTGGCGGATCGCGAGTGTCACGATGGTAAGCGTCGGATTGACCCCGGCACCGGTGGTGAACTGGCTGCCATCCGAGATGAACAGGTTCGGAATATCGTGGCTCTGGCCGAATTTGTTGACGACGCCGTCGCGCGGCTTCTCGCTCATGCGGTTGGTGCCGAGATTATGGGTGCTCGGATAGGGCGGCACGCGGAAGGTTCGCGTCGCGCCGACCGCCTCATAGACCGCCTCCCCCTGGCGGAAGCCGTGTTCGCGCATGGCGATATCGTTCGGGTGGTCGTCGAAATGCACGCTCGCGACGGGGAGACCGAATTTGTCCTTGGCGACGGGATCGAGGGTGACGCGGTTGGTTTCCTGTGGCATGTCCTCGCCGATGATCCACATGCCGGCCATGTTGGAAAAATCATCGACGCCGCTGGTGAAGCTCCGCCCCCAGCCGCCGGGTTTGAGGAAGGCCGCGAGGAAGGGTAGGCCGAGCGAAATGGTCTCCATCTCGTAGCCGCCGACGAAGCCCCGCGTCGGATCGTTGCGGCCCTCGTCACGGATGATCCCGGCCATGGTGGTGCCGCGATACATATGCACCGGCCGATCGAACGCGGCATAGACGCTCGCCGTGGTGTGGCGCATGTAGTTGCGCCCGACCTGGCCGGAACTGTTGGCGAGCCCGTCGGGAAATTTGCTCGAAGCGCTGTTGAGCAGCAGGCGCGGGCTTTCCAGCGAATTGCAGGCAACGCACACGACGCGCGCCTTCTGGCGCCGCATATTGCCGTCGGCATCGATATAGACGACAGCGTTCACCTTGCCCGCGTCATTGTGCTCGATGCGCAACACCATGGATTTCTCGCGCACCTCGAGATTGCCGGTAGCCTCGCCCTTGGGGATTTCGGTATAGAGCGTTGACCATTTGGCGCCCGATTTGCAGCCCTGGAAACAAAACCCGATTTGCTGGCAGGAGCCGCGGCCATCGCGCGGCTGGCTGTTGATCGACATGTTGCCGGTATGCACTTCCTTGTAGCCAAGCCGCGCCGCGCCGGCCGCCATCACCTTGAAATTGTTGTTGCCGGGAAGCCGCGGAATGCCGTTGGTGCCGGTCGTGCCCATCTTGAACTCGGCCTTGGCGTAATAAGGCTCGAGTTCGGCGAGGCTGATCGGCCAATCGAGAAGATTGGCGCCCGGGACATGACCGTAAACCGTGCGTGTCTTGAACTCCCAGTCGCGGAAGCGGAGCGAGGCGCCCGCCCAGTGGATCGAGGTGCCGCCTACCGCCTTGACGATCCAGGCCGGAAGGTTGGGAAAATCATGCGCGATCTGCCAGGTGCCCGAGGTGGTGCGCATGTCGGTCCAGGCGAGCTGCGCGAAGCTCGGCCATTCATCGTTGACGAAATCAGCGATCTCGAAACGCGGCCCGGCTTCGAGAATGACCGTCTTGATGCCTTTTTGCGCCAGCTCGTTGCCCAGCGTGCCGCCGCCGGCGCCGGAGCCGATGATCACCGCCAGGCTGTCGTCGTCGTGATCGAATTTTGCCATGGTCGTTCTCCCCCTCAGGATTTCGGCAGCCAGTCGATATCGTCAAAGCCACGATGGAGGTAGCCACCATATTCGGCGGAGGATCCCTCATAGCCGAAGCGCGGCCATAATTCGTGCTGGTTGTAGAACGACACGGTGAGAGCGCCATGCACCTTCTTGAAGAAGGCGCCGGCGGAAATGGCCTCAAGCAGCGCCACGCGATCGCTCTCGCCCGCGACCTCGAGATAGGGGCTCTGGAAACGATCGCGCGCATCGGCATCGAGCCGCATCACGCCCTCCTCCAGCAGATCGCGGAGCGTGTTATCGCTGACCGCCGCGGCATCGAGCATCAGCACCGCGCGGGCGTAAAAAATGTCGGGGATCCGGTCATGCGGATAGATATCGCGGGCGACCCGCACCAGGGTCACGGCGCTGCCCGGTTTCAGGGCCTTGGCGTCCTCCCCCCAGACCCGCGTGGCCGATACCGCAACGCCGCCCGCAAGCAGCGCCGCGGCTGGCAAGGCGCCAGCGCCGCCGCGCAGAAATCGCCGCCGGCCAAGGCGGGGAAGACGATCGATGAGGCGCATCATGTCGGAACCTCCCTTGCATGTTCTTGATCGGATCGGCCGCAGCCGCTCGTTTCAACGATAGCGGCCGAATTTCTCCAGCACCTCGATGCGGTAGCCGTCGGGATCGGTGAGAAAACAGAACCGCGCGCGCCGCGCCCCGTCCTGCCGCAACTCCTTCACCGCCGTCGGCGCGAACCCGGCCGCGGTAAAGCGCTGGTGCTCGGCATCGAGATCGTCAACCACGAAAGCGAGATGGCCATAGCCGTCACCGAGCTCATAGGGCTCGTGCCGGTCGGCGTTGATGGTGAGTTCCAGCTCGAAATCCGCTTCCCCATTGCGCAGATAGACCAAGGTGAAGCCGGGAAAAACCAGCCGTTCCGCGACATCCAACCCAAACGCCGCGCGATAGAATGCGACCGCGCGCGCCTCGTCGCGCACGCGGATCATGGTATGGATCGCTTTCGCCATCAGTGTTGGGTCTCCAGAAATGCAATGATCGCCTGGCGCTTCGCCGCGTCGCGCTGGTGGTAGAGCATCACCGCGCCGGGAATGACGGCTTGCGGATCGGTCAGCCAGGCATCGAGCTTCTTGGCATCCCAGGTGAACCCGGCCGTGGCAAAGCCCGGCGAATAGTGGAATCCCGGGACCGATCCCGCCTTGCGCCCGATCACGCCGCGCAACGGCGGCCCCTGACGGATCGGCTCGGCGGGGTCGAGCGTGTGGCAGGTACCGCATTGCGTGCGAAAGAGGCTCGCGGCGTCCATCGGCGCTGGCGCCGGCAAGGTCATCTGCGCCCGCGCCGCGAGTGGGGCCAAAACCCCCGCAAATAGCAGCGCTGTGCGCAGAAGCCGCGCCATCGGCAAATTTCCTCCCGTCAGACTTATTGCGCCAAGACTAGGCTGGCGCGCGGGCGGGGGGGTAGTATCAGGCTATCATTTTTTCCCGATTTTCCGTATTTACCTCGGCGCGCGCGGCGAGTTGGGCGGCGTGTAGATCCTGGTGGCGGAGATAGTGCAGGCAGGTGACGCGCAGGAACGAGGCGAAATTCGGCACCTCGCCCAACCGCTCGACAATCTCGTCATGCAGCACGGCAATGAAGCGGACCAGCGGAAGACCCTCGCGCGCCGCGATTTCCTCGAGAATATCCCAGAACGCCGCTTCGAGACGGAGCGAGGTCGCATGCCCATGCAGGCGCAGCGCCCGGGTCTCGGCGGCATAGGTGGCGGGATCCTGGCTGAGAAATAAACGGCACATCGTGGCGCTCCCTCACGCACAATCTTGCGCCGCCGACGGGAGAAGGCAAGGCAAGGCGAGGGGCGCTGCCCCTCGACCCCGCTGGGGCCTGAGGCCCCAGACCCCCATCCTGGAGGCTTGCCGGGGGAGGGGCGCCTTCCCTTCCCTATCCCTACTCCGCCGGGGCCCGGAAGCCGCCCACGCCTTTTTCGATGTCGGTGACGTGATGGGGGCGCAGCCCCGTGACATCGGCGGCGCCGCAGGAATGGGCGATCATCGCCACTTCCTCTTGCAGGCGGGTTGCGTAGCGGGCGACGCGCACCGCTTTGTCCGTGGGGTCGAGCCCGGCGATAAGCCGGGGGTTGGAGGCTGTCACCCCGGTCGGGCACTGGCCGGAGCCGCATTTCATCGCCTGGATGCAGCCCAGCGAGAACATGAAGCCGCGCGCCGAACTCACGAAATCCGCGCCCATGGCGAGTGCCCAGGCGACCTTGTCGGGGGTGACGAGCTTGCCCGCGGCAACGACGCGGAGCCGCGTCGTGAGGCCGTGGCGCGCGCGCGCGGCCGTTACCTCGGGCAGCGCCTGGGTGATCGGCAGGCCGACATAATCGGCCAAGGGCGCCGGTGCCGCGCCGGTGCCGCCCTCGCCGCCGTCGATCTGCACATAATCGGGGCAGTGTTCGGGGTGCGCCACGCAATCGCCGAACCAGTCATCGAGAAAGGCGGGATCGCCGAGCACGAATTTCACCCCCACCGGCTTGCCGGTGATGTCGCGGAGGCGCGCGACGAAGGCGCCCAGCTCGGCGATATTGCCGATATCGAGGTGACGGTTGGGGCTGATACTGTCCTCCCCCGCCGGGATGCCGCGGATCTCGGCGATCTCGGGCGTGACCTTGGCGGCCGGCAGGATGCCGCCCTTGCCGGGTTTGGCGCCTTGCGCGAGCTTGACCTCGAACATCCGCACCGCGGCGATGGCCGCGATCTCGCGCAGGCGCGCCTCGCTCAGGCGGCCTTCGGCGTCGCGCACGCCATATTTCGCGGTGCCGATCTGCATCACCAGATCGCCGCCGCCCTGGAGGTGATAGGGCGCGAGCCCACCCTCGCCGGTCGCCATCCAGACGCCGGCCAGGCGGGCGCCATGCGAGAGCGCGGTGACGGCGGCGTGGCTGAGCGCGCCGTAGCTCATGCCCGAGATGTTGAAAAAACTTTTCGCCACATAGGGGGTGCGGCAGGCGCCGGGGCCGGCGGCGATGCCGATGGTTTTGCCGGGGAAAGGGCGTTTTTCGCTGTCCAGCACCGGAAACGGGGCGTTGCGGAAGACGAAGCTCGGCACGTTCTCGCTGCCGAAGCTCACCAGATTGGAAACCCCCTTGGACGAGCGATAGACCCAGGCGCGCTCCAACCGGTTGAACGGCCGCTCCACCCAGTCCGGAAGATATTGATATTGCCGCATATAATCGCCCCAGGTCTCGGCGAAGTAGCGGAAATGGCCGATCACCGGGAAATTGCGGAGGATGGTGTGTTGCGACTGGCGACGGTCGTGAAGGTAGAGCGCGGCGATCGCGGCCAGCAGCAGCATGAGCAGAACCAGCAGGAACGCCATGCACTTCTCCCGGAAAAGGCCCTGCGCAGCCTAGCGGCGCAATGGTTGAGAATTCGTCAGGATGCCGCGCCGACGGCGAGAAAACGCTGGCGCGTGGCCTCGTCGTGGGCGAGCGCGGCGGCGCTTCCTTGCCACACCACAGCGCCTTTTTCGATCACAACCGCGCGATCGGCGAGACCAAGCGCGAAATAGAGGTTCTGCTCGGCGAGCACCACGCCCACCCCCTCGCGCTTGAGCGCGGCGATGGCGCCCGCCATCTGCTCGACGATCAGCGGCGCCAGTCCCTCGCTCGGCTCGTCGAGCAGGATCAGACGCGGATTGCCCATCAAGGTGCGCGCGATCGCCAGCATCTGCTGCTCGCCCCCGCTCATCCGCCCGCCGATGCGCGCCGGCATGGCGCCGAGATTGGGAAACACCTCATAGAGCCGCGCCGGGGTCCAGGGCCGAATGCCCGGGCGCGGCGGCTGGCGGCCGATGTCGAGATTTTCCGCCACCGTGAGGGTGGTGAAAATCCGCCGCTCCTCGGGCACGTAGCCGAGGCCGAGGCGGGCGATGCGATGCGGCTCGGCGCCCGCGATCTCGGCGCCGGCGAAACGGATGCTGCCGGCCTGCGGGCGCACCAGGCCGATGAGGGATTTCAGCGTCGTCGATTTGCCCGCGCCGTTGCGCCCGAGCAGCACGAGCACCTCGCCCGCGGCGCAGTCGAGCGCGATATCGCGCAGGATCTGCGCCCGCCCATAAAAACTGCAAAGCCCCGCCACTTCCAGCATCCCCCAGCCTCGCCCCTCAATGCCCGCCGCTGGTTTCGCCCGAGCCGAGATAGATCGCGCGGACCCGGGGATCGGCACGGATTTCGGCGCCGCTACCCTCGGCGATCAGCCGCCCGCGATCGAGCACCAGGATGCGGTCGGCGATGCCGAACACCACGTCCATGTCGTGCTCGGTGAATAAAACGGCGATGTCGCGCGCGTTGGCCAGCCGGCGGGCGAGCGCCATCAACCCGCCGCGCTCGGCGGGCGCCATGCCGGCGGTGGGCTCGTCCATCAGCAGCAGCCGCGGCGCATGGGCGAGCGCGATCGCGAGTTCGAGCCGCTTGAGATCGCCATAGGCCAATTCGCCCGCCGCCCGCTCGGCCTGCTCGGCCATGCCCACGGGCCCGAGCAGCGCCTCGGCCTCGGCCACGAAAAGCCGCCGCGCCGGGCGGAGGCTGCGCCACAGGCGGTGGTGGTGCGAAATAAGCGCCATCTGCACGTTCTCGCGCACCGTCATCGAGGCGAAGGTCGCGGTGATCTGGAAGGTCCTCCCGACGCCGCGCCGCCAGATGGCGCGGGGCGCCATCCCGCCCACCGCCTCGCCATTGAGCATGACCGCCCCGGAATCGGGGCGGATCTGGCCGCTCAGCATGTTGAAACAGGTCGATTTGCCCGCCCCGTTGGGGCCGATCAGCGCCAGCATCTCGCCGGCATCGAGGGCGAAGCTCACCCCCGCGACGGCGGCCACGCCGCCGAAGGATTTGTGGAGGTTCTCCACCAGCAACACCGGCCCCGGTGACTTCACGGCGGCTGCTTCATGCCGGGCGGAGGCGGGTCCAGAGCCGCAGGATGGCGCCGGCGATGCCCTCGGGAAATGCCAGCACCAAGACGATGATCGCGGCCCCCAGCACCAGCCGCCACAGGCTGGTCGCCGCCAGCAGGAGATCATAGAGCCCGGTATAGGCCAGCGCGCCGAGGATCGGCCCGCTCATCGTCGCCACCCCGCCGAGCAGCACCATGAGAAGCGCATCGACGGAATGGCCGAGGCTGATATAGGTCGGGAAAACGCTGCCCTTGGCATAGGCATAGAGCCCGCCCGCCAGCCCCGCCGCGGCGCCGGCGAGGGTGAAGGCGGCGAGCTGGATGCGGGCGGCGGGAATGCCGATCGCCTCGGCGCGCAGGCGCGAATCACGCGCCCCGCGCAGGCTGTAGCCGAACGGCGTCGCGAGCAGATGGCGAAGCGCTAGCGTTCCGCCCACCGTAACGCCGAGCGCCAGCCAGTAGAACCCGCGCGGCCCCGCGGCCCAGGGTGCCGGCCAGACGCCGAGAATGCCGTTATCGCCGCCGGTGAGATCGACCCACTGAAAAGCGATCGCCCAGGCGATTTCGGCAAAAGCGAGGGTCAGCATGGCGAGATAGACGCCCGAGAGCCGCACCACGAAGGCGCCGAAGGCCACGGCCAGAACGCCGGCGGCGAGCGGGGCGAGGGCGAGGCCGAGCGGCATCGGCGCGGCCAGCAGGTGGGCCGCGAAGGCGCTCGCATAGGCGCCGATGCCGAACCACGCGGCATGGCCGAAACTCGCCATGCCCCCCGGCCCCATCATGAAATGAAGGCTGGCCGCGAACAGCATGGCGATCAGCATTTCGGTGGCGATGGCGAGGGCGTAATCGCCGAGATAGAACGGCGCGAGGAGAGCCGCGCAGAGCGCCGCGCCGCCGGCCGCGCGGAGCGCCATCGGTGCCGGGCGCACCAGCGCCGGCGTGCCGCCGCCGCTGCCCGAAATCGGGCGGCCGAGCAGCCCGTTGGGGCGCAGGATGAGCACCACCGCCATCACCACGAAGACCAGCGCCAGGGTCGCGCGGGGGATCAGCATGATGCCGAAGGATTGCAGCAGGCCGATCAACAGGCTCGCCAGCGCCGCCCCCGGCAGGCTGCCGAGCCCACCCACGACAACCACCACGAAGGCGTCGGTGACGCTGGAGAGATCCATTTGCAGGTTGGCCGAGGCATCGGGCAGCGCCAGCACGCCGCCCAGCCCCGCCAATCCCGCCCCGAGCGCGAAGACCGAGGTGAAAAGCCGCCGCTGATCGACGCCCAAGGCCGCCACCATCTCGCGATCCTCGGTCGCCGCGCGCACCAGACGCCCCCAGCGGGTGCGCCGGAACAACAGCCAGAGCACGCCGAACACCAGCGGGAAAAGGATGATAATAACGAGATCGAAGCGGGGAAAACGCTGGTTCCCGATGAGCACGAAGGCGCGCAGCCAGGGCGGGCGGGGGAGAGTCAGATCCTCTGCCCCCCAGAAATACTGCGCGATGTCCTGGACCATCAGCACCACGCCGAACGTCGCGAGCAACTGAAACAGTTCGGGCACGCGATAGACCCGGCGCAGCAGGGCCATCTCAAGCGCCATCCCGATCACCGCGAGCGCGATGATCGTCGCGAGCGCCCCGAGCAGAAAGCCAAGCGGCGAGTGCGGCAGCCGGGTGAGCAGGCTCCAGCCGATATAGGCGCCGAGCAGATAGAGGCTGCCATGGGCGAAATTGACCACGCGGGTGACGCCGAAAATCACCGTGAGCCCGGAGGCCACGAGAAACAGCGAGGCGGCATCGGCCAGGCCGGTGAGGAGGGAGACGGCGAGCGCGTCCATCAGTCAAATCCAGGTCAAGGCGAGGGCCCCGCCCTCGACCCGCATGTCGGGAAGGATTGCAAAGGCGCCGCCTTTGCTGGGGTCCAGGGGTGAAACCCCTGGTCTAACCAGCATTGGGGCGCAGCTTCTTGACCGTCGCATCATCGGGCAAAACCGCGGCGCCATCGACATAGTGCCAATCGACCATGACGCCCTTGTCGTCCTTGAGCGCGGTGCGCCCGACAAAAGTGCCGAGCGTCGATTGATGGTCGATGGCGCGGAACTGGGCGGCGCCGAACGGTGTCTCGAATTGCGCTCCGGCGAAGCCCCGCGCCATGGCCGCCGCCTCGGTGCCGCCGGCCCGCGTGATGCCGGCGGCGATCGCGTGGATCAGCGCGTAGCCGACCACCGAACCCATGCGCGGATAGTCGTGGAATTGGCTCTGATAGGCTTCACGGAACGCCTTGTGCGCGGGCGTGTCGAGGCTCGCCCAGGGATAGCCGGTGACGATCCAGCCCGGCGGCGTCTCGGCGCCGAGCGGGTCGAGATATTCCGGCTCGCCGGTGAGCAGCGAGACCACCGCGCGCCCCTCGAACAGGCCGCGGGTATTGCCCTGGCGGACGAAATTGGTGAGGTCGGGGCCGAAGGTGACATTATAGATCGCCTCCGGCTTCGCCGCCGCCAGGGCCTCGGCGACCGCGCCGGCGTCGATATGGCCGAGCGCCGGCCATTGCGCGGTGACGAATTCGATGTCTGGGCGGCGCGCCTTGAGGAGCTCGGAAAACCATTTCACCGCCGATTGGCCGTATTCGTAATTCGGCGCGACGCTCACCCAGCGCCTGGCCGGGAGTTTTGCCGCCTCCGCGACCAGCATCGCCGCCTGCATGTAGGTCGAGGGGCGCAGCCGAAAACAGAAAGGCTGGCCCTTTTCCCAAACCAAGGCGTCGGTGAGCGGCTCGCCGGCGATATAGATCACCTGCTTCCGCGCCGAGAAATCGGACAGCGCCAAGCCGACATTGGAGAGAAATCCCCCGGCGAGGACATCGACTTTTTCGTTCTCGATCAGTTCGCCGGCGAGCCGCACCGCGTCTTGCGGCTTGCCCGCGTCATCGCGCGAGATCACTTCGAGCTTGCGCCCGAGCACGCCGCCGGCGTCGTTGATATGGGTGAGCGCGAGCTGCCAGCCGTTGCGATAGGGCAGCGTGAAGGCCGGCACGGCGCTGTAGGAATTGATCTCGCCGATGCGGATCGGCTTGGCATCCAGGGCGCGCGCCAGGGTGGGCGCGGCGAGCGCGGCGGTGGTGCCGGCGAGTAAAGCGCGGCGGGAGAGTTTTATCTGGGTCATCGCAATCCGTCCTTGCCTTCGATCTGGTCGACACTGAGACCGCCGATGCGCGCAAGCGGCCGCCCGGCATCCGTCACCACCACGGCGACGACGATTTCATCGCGCCGCGGCGCGTCGTGGACCCGCACTTCCATGGCGTCGAAATGACTGCGCACGAAAGCCGCGTCCTTGTGGCCGAGCGGCACGTCGATCACCGTGCCCAGCCCGCCGCGCTTCTTGGCGCTCGGCACCAGCGCCGCCCCCTTCTCGACCGCGTGGCGGAGCGGCGCGCCGAGTTTCGGGTGCAGGATGGCGGCGGCGTGTTCGAGTTCGCCATCCTCGCCGACGATCGCCGCCTTGCCGTAACTTTGCACCGCGCCCGGCTCGATGCCGAGGGCGCGCACCGCGCGTTCGCCGAGAAGGCCGCCGAGCATCGCCCCGGTCTCGATCAATTCGGAGAGATCCTCGGCGTAGCGTCCGGCGCAGGGGTTGGCGATCACCGCGATCGCGGCGGCCTTGCGGGTGGGTGGGCGAATTTCGCGATCGGCCTCGCGATGGGTTTCCTCGACGATGGTCAAGAGCTTGCGGATCATGCGTCCTCCAGAAGGGCCATGGCGGCAACGACGACGATTTCCCCACGGAGCGCGAGCACCGCGCCCGTGATCAGCCCGGCGCGGGCGAGAGCATCGGCGAAGACCCGCCCCGCGTCCAGCGCCGCGGCGATTTCGGCTGCATCGAGGGGGCCGACATCGAGGGTGACGGGGCGCTCCCCGAGATCGCTCATGGGATCGATCTCGCAGGCCGGGGCGCGGTGGATGGCTGGATGAGCCGGGAGATCCACGGCATTGCCGATCATCGTCGCCGCCGCGTCCGCCGCCGCCGCGTCGCGCGCCACAACGCTCACCGCATCGGCGATGCCGAGGGAGAAGCTTTTGCCCCCGCGCCCCTTGCAGGCGCGCCCCGAGGTGGCAAGCCCGCGCGCCGGATGGGCGGCATCGAGGACGAACACGCCATCCAGCGCCGGCGAGGCGAGATCGGCCACCAGCCCGGCGCGCAACGCGGCGCCGGGGGCCAGGTGAAAGGCGATATCGCCGCCGTTATTGACGAAGGCGCGGCGGAGATGGCGCCCGGCGCACATCGCCGCCAGCACGGCGTCCGCCACCGCCCCCGCAACGGCGGCCATCGGCGTGATGAAGCGATCGGCGAAGGGCAGGCAGGCCCGGTGCATGGCGCGCGCCACCCGGCCTTGCGGTGGCAGGCTCGGCAAGGGCGCGCGGAGTTTCGGCAATTCCGCGCAAAGCTCCGGCAAAATCGCCGGGAAGGCGGCGATCGCCTGGGCATAGGCGGCGCGCACCTCGCCTGCTTCGCCCTCGGCGCGGCACAGGCAATCGATCGGCCCCTGTTGCAAGTGGAGCCGGCCATCGGCGAGCCGCGCGGCGAGGGCGCTCATGGCACGGGAAAGGGGGTTGCCGGGGGGAGGGTGGCAAAACGCGAGCGCGTCTCCCGCAGCACCGCATCAAGCGTGCGGATGCGCGCCATGTGCCCGCCGAGTGCCGCGTAGTCGGCGCGTGGGAGGGAAAATTCGATCGGGGCGACGAGTGCCGGGGTCGGCACCGAGCCGAAAGCGTTGGCGGGCATCCGTGTGACATCGACCATGAAGGTGATCCCCCCGCCCGGCCAGAGATAGACCGGCGCGCCGCCCGCGGTGACGCGCGCCCGCCCGCCCTGCACCGCTTGCGTGAGCCTGACCGGGTTCTCCGTCGCGCCGGCGCGCAAACTGCCCCCGGCACCGGCCATGAACAGCACCGAGCAGAGCGCGGGTTCGCAATTCTCGCCGATCCGCGCCACCACGGCGGCGATCGCCTCGGGCATCGGCGCCGGTTGCGGACGCAGCGTCTCATCGAGGATGAACCAGGCCGAATGCTCGCCGGTGGTCGAGACCATGAGCAGGCGCAATCCCGGCCAGGCGAGGCGCGGATCGACGCGCTCGATGATGCTGAGCGGATCGGCGATGTCGGTGCCGCCCCAGCCGAGGCCGGGCTGGGCCACCTGGAAATAGCGCCCCGGCGTCGAGCGTCGCCCGCGCACGCGCAGCCCGGCCGGGCGCATGCCGAGAAAACGCCCCGCCTGATGCTCGGTGAGGACGCCGGTGATGTGGTCATCGACGACGATCACCTCATCGGCCAGCCCTTGCCATTGCTGGGCGAAAATGCCGATGGTGGCGGAGCCGCAGCCGACCCGCATGCGCCGCTCGAGAACCCCGTCGATGACCGGCGGGCGCCCGGCCTGCACCTCGAGGGAAACCCCGTCCTCGACGGTAAGCTCGGCGGCCGCGCCGTTGGCGAGGGCGAGCAGGGTCTCGCAGGTCACGACGCCCTCGCGCTTCGACCCGCCGGTGAGATGGCGCACGCCGCCCAGCGAGAGCATCTGGCTGCCGTATTCGGCGGTGGTGACATGGCCGATCGCCTCGCCTTGCGCCCGCACGGCGGCGCATTCGGGGCCGAGATGGCGGTCGGTGTCGATCTTCACCTTGAGGCCGCAATAGGAAAAAATCCCCTCGCTCACCACGGTTATGGTATCGACGCCGTCGATCTCGGCGCCGACGATGAAGGGGGCGGGTTTATAGTCGGGATAGGTCGTGCCGGCGCCGATCGCGCTCACGAAAACGTCGCGCGCCGCCAGCGGGTTGCCCTCATACGCACCCTCCAGGAACCGCACGACCTCGGGGCTGCGGGCGAGCACGGTGAGCGGGTCCGTGCGGGCGAGCCGGCCGCCCTCATTGCCGTAGCGGTCGCACGCACCCGTCTTGCCGGGGCGGATGCGGCACAGCACCGGGCAGGCATCACAGGTGACGATGCCGGGCTCGGCCTGCGCGGCGGCCACAAGGGCTGCTTCCTCGGGGGCATCGGTGCTGGCGTGGGTGTGGGAGGTCATCGGGCTTTTTCCAGCAGCGCACGCAGCCGATCGGGCGTGCAGGGCGCGCGCGTCGGACGGACGCCGGTGGCATCGGCGATGGCGTTGAAGATCGCCGGGGCGGTCGCGATCAGCGCCGGCTCGCCCACGCCCTTGGCCCCGAACGGGCCGAGCGGGTCGGCTTCCTCGATCAGGAAAATCTCGATCGGCGGCACATCGCCGATGGTGGGGATGAGATAGTCGTGCAGATTTTCGGTGCGTCCGGGGATGTACTCCTCCATCAGCGCGAGGCCGAGCCCCTGGGCGATGCCGCCATGGATCTGGCCCTCGACCAGCGTCGGATTGATCGCGCGGCCGACCTCATGGGCGGCCACAATGCCGAGTACCCGCGTCGTGCCGAGCGCGAGATCGACCTCGACGGTTGCGATCTGCGCGGCGAAGGCGAAGGCGGCGTAGGGGATGCCCTGGCCGTCGTCATCGAGCGCGGTGGTCGGCGGGTCGTATCGTCCCTCCCCGCGCAGCACGAGGCCCGCCGCATCGGGTGCCATCGCGGCCGGATCGAGCACGGTTTCGATCCCGTCATGCGCAACCATTATTTTGCCCCCGTGCAATGAAAGCGCCGCCCCCGGCGCGGCCCCCGGGGCGGCATTGGCAAGGCGCAGGATTGCTTCCCGGAGGCTGAGCGCAGCCAGCCGCGCGGCGTTACCGCTGACAAAAGTCTGCCGCGAGGCGGAGGTTTTGCCGGCATCGCGGGTGCGATCGGTATCGCCGGCGACGAGATCGAGCGCGCCCATCGGCAAGCCGAGCGCCTGGGCGGCGATTTGCAGCATGATGGTGTTGGACCCCTGGCCGATATCGACCGCGCCGGAATAGAGGATGACGCGGCCCTCGCCGGTGACGCCGATGACCATTTCGGAGGGGTTCGACATGCCGGTATTGCCGATCCCGTACCACATGCAGGCGATCCCGACACCGCGCCGGAGCGCGCCCGGCGCGGCGGCGTTGAACGCGGCGGCCTCGGCCCGCAGCGCGCGCCAGCGTGGACGAAGCGCTTCCAGACAGGCGACGAGCGCGGCGCCCGCACCGAGCAGCTGCCCGGTTGCCGTGCGATCGCCGGGGCGGAGCGCGTTGGCAAGACGAAACTCCAGCGCATCCTGGCCGAGCCGGGCGGCGAGCATGTCCATCAGCGCCTCGGTCGCCAAGGCCGCTTGCGGCACGCCGAAGCCGCGAAACGCCCCGGCCGGCGGGTCGGTGGTGTAGAGCGCGGTCGAGGTCGCCGCCACATTTGGCACACGATAGGGGCCCATGGCATGAACCGGCACGCGCCCGGCGACCGTCGGCCCCCAGCTCGCATAGGCGCCGGTGTTGAAATCGCCATGGAAGCGCAACGCCGTGAGCCGGCCCTCGCCATCGGCCGCGGCCTCGGCGGTGATGCGCGCGGGATGGCGCTTGGTGGTCGAGGCCATGCTCTCGGAACGGGTATAGACCATGCGCACCGGCTGGCCGGTGAGCCAGGCGGCGGTCGCGATGAGGGGTTGCAGCGAGAGGTCGAGCTTGCCGCCGAAGCCGCCGCCGACCGCGCTCGGAATGATCCGCACCTGGGCGGGTGCGAGACCCAGAATTCCGGCGAGTTCGTCGCGGTCCATGTAGGGGGTCTGGGTGCAGGCGAAAATCTCCACCCGATCGCCGATACGCCGCGCGAAACCGGCCTCGGGCTCGATATAGGCGTGCTCGACGAAACCCGTCTCGACGCTGATTTCCGCGCGCACCGCGCCCGCCGCCAGCCCCGCCGCCGCATCGCCCGAGACAACGCGCCCACGGCAGAGCACGTTGCCCGGGGCATCGGCGTGAAGCCGCACCGCGCTGGGCCGGGCGGCCTCGGCAAAGGTCACTGGCGGCAGTTCTTCCCATAGAATGGGAATGTCCGCCTCGGGGATCGCCGCCAGCGTCGCGGCATCGCCGAGCAAGGCCAGCACCGCCTCGCCGCGATAGCGCACGTAGCCCGCCGCCAACACCGGCTGGTCCTTGCCCGTCGGATAGATGCCGAACAGGTTTCGACCGGGGATATCGGCGGCGGTGAGGATGCGGAGAAGGCCGGGATAGGCGGCGCGCAGGGCGGAAAAATCGCCCAGACGAAAACGCGCATGGGCGTGCGGGCTGCGGATCGCGCGGAGCGAGAGACACCCCTCGGGCACGAGATCGGCGCCGAACGCCTCTTTTCCCAGGAGCTTGGCGATGCCATCCACTTTCGCCACGCGCGCCCCGACCGCGCCCTGGGCTTCAGGTTCCGGCGCGCGTGGCGACGACGCGACATCGAGCACCGCTTCGATGATCTTGCGATAGCCGGTGCAGCGGCAGAGCACGCCGCCGAGCGCGTCGCGCACCGCCTGTTCATCCGGCGCCTGGTTGCGGCGGCGGAGATCCTCGGCGGCCATCAGCATCCCCGGCGTGCAGATGCCGCACTGCGCCGCGCCATGGCGGAGAAACGCCGCCTGGAGGGCCGACAATCCGCCCGCTTGGGCCAAACCCTCAACGGTCTCGACGCGCCGGCCGGCGACTTGCGCCGCCGGGACGAGACAGGCGGAGACCTGCCGGCCGTCGAGCAACACCGTGCAGGCGCCGCAATCGCCGGCATCGCAGCCGATCTTGGTGCCGGTCAGCCGCAGCCGCTCGCGCAGGAGATCGGCGAGCCGCATCAAGGGCGGCGCCTGGAGCGTGACCGGTGCGCCGTTCAGCGCGAAGGCGAGCGGGATCGGCGCCGCGCTTGATACAGGGTGTCTCATGCCGCGGGCCGCTCCCGATCGGGCGCGAGCGCGGCGACCGCGCGGCGCAGCAAGGCCAAAGCCGCGATCCGGCGATAGGCGGCGCTTGCTCGCACGTCATCGATCGGGTCCAGGACCGCGAGATGGGTGGAGGCGACCAGCGCCGGGTCGGGCCGGTTTCCCGCCAGCGCCGCCTCCAACGCGGGCAGCCGGCGGGCACGGTCGCCGCACGCGCCGACAGCCGCCCGCGCCTCCGCGATCCGCCCGTCGGGTAAAAACCTCGCGACCACGGCAACCATCACGATCGAAATCACCAGATAGGCGCGCGCCCCGAGTTTTTCGAACACGCCGCGCGCGGGGAGGGGGGAAAGCGGGATCGAGAGGCCGAGCACGAGTTCATCGGGCGCGCGCGCGGTGCGGCGATTGCCGAGAATGAAATCCGCCAGCGCCAGGCGCCGCCGCCCCGCCTGGCTGGCAAGTTCGACCGCGGCATCGAGGGCGAGGCCGTTGGGCACGCCATCGGCCGCTGGGCTGGCGTTGCAGAGATTGCCGATCAAGGTCGCGGCGTTCTGCACCGGCTCGCCCCCGATCGCCCGCGCCGCCTGTTGCAACCCGGCGCAGGCGGGCGGCAATGGCGCCTCGGCGATCTCCCGCCAGGTGGCGAGGGCCGGGATCCAGATTTCTTCCGGGGTGATGCGGATGGCGCGGAGTTCGGCGAGTGCCGTGATGTCGAGCACGTCCTCATCGCGCGTGAGGCGCCCGCGCGCCGGGTAGAAATCGGTGCCGCCGGCGAGAAGAACGCAGGGCCGGCGCGCCAGTTCCGCCAGTGCCTCGCTCAGTGCCGTTGGACGCAGATAGCTTGCCATGCGACCGCCCGATCGTTTGTGTGCCTACAATCGGGCGCGGGCGCGGCGCTGTCAACGCCGGAAACAGCGGAAAACCCGGCCCGGCGAGCAAAGCCCCGCGCGACGCCGCGCGCTACCTTATGCCACCGTGCCGAGATCGAGCGCCGCGCCGTGGCGGAGAATGGCCTCGGCGGCCGCGGTATAGCCCCCTCCCGGGGTATGCAGGGTGAGGCCGGGCAGGATCTGGCAGGGGCCGGTGGCCGCGCGGCGCGCCTGCAGCAGGATCAGCCGGGCCGCGCGGCCGGGTTTCGGCCAGAGCGGCAACAGCCGCGCGGCGCCGCATCCCGCCCGCTCCAGCGCCGCCAACCCGGCAGCGAGCGCGCCGGCGGGAAGGATCAAGGTGAGGCTGCCGCGCGGGCGGAGGGCCGCCGCGAGGGCCGCCGCCCAGGCCTCGAGCAGGCCGGGCGCGGCGTGCTTGGCGGCGCGGCGCAGAGGGTTGGGCGAGGGGGTGGCGCGACGGTCATGCCAGGGGGGATTGGCGCAGGCGTGATCGAACGCGGGGCCGCCGGTGGCAGCGGCGGTGATATCGCGGGCCTCGACCGTCAGCCGCGCCGCCCAGTGATTGGCGGCGATATTGCGGCCGGCGAGGCGGGCGAGATCGGGATCGCGCTCGATCCCGGTCGCGGAGATTTCGGGCAGCCGCGCGGCCAGACACAAGAGCGCCGCCCCCGCCCCGGTGCCGGCCTCGAGAACCCGTTCACCCGCGCGGGCGGGGATGGCGGCGGCGAGCAGCACCGGCTCGATCCCGGTGCGGTAGCCCGCGCGCTGCTGGGCATAGATCACCCGCCCGCCGAGCAGGGTTCCCAGGCTCTCCGCCGCAGCGCTCACATCTCGCCCGCTTCGCTCAGCACGCGCCGCGCCCGCGTTTCGTCCTCGGTCGCTACCACCAGCCGGCGCGGGATGGCGCCGATGCTGCCCTCGATGCCCGCGGTATGAGCATCGAGCACCACCGCCCGGATGCCGGCATCCTTGAGCAGCACCAGCAGGAAACTGAGCCGCACGGCGTCGTTCGACTGCGCGACGGTTCGCATACGTGGGCGCTCCTTGACCCTCTTTCCGACAGCCCGATATCGTGCCACAGAACCTCATGCAACCAAGTGGCGCGGTCATCTCGGTCGAACCAACGGAGGCGGCACGTCCGGAGGAGGACGCGCTGAACCGGCTCGGCGCCCTGGTATCGGCCGATCTCGAGGCCTGCAATCAGGCGATTGTTGCGCGCATGGCAAGCCCGGTCGCCCTCATCCCCGCGCTCGCCGCCCATATCGTCGCGGCCGGCGGCAAGCGGCTGCGGCCGATGCTGACGCTCGCCGCGGCGCGGCTCTGCGGCTATCGCGGCACCCGCCATGTGGCGCTCGCCGCCTGTGTCGAGTTCATCCACACCGCGACCCTGCTGCATGACGACGTGGTCGATGAAAGCGCGCTGCGGCGCGGTCTCGCCAGTGCCAATGCGGTGTTCGGCAACAAGGCTTCCGTCCTGGTTGGCGACTTTTTGTTCGCCCGCGCTTTCCAGCTCATGGTCGAGGACGGCTCGCTCGACGTGCTGGCCATCCTCTCGCGCGCCGCCGCCACCATCGCCGAGGGCGAGGTGCTGCAACTGATCACCCAGAACGATCTGGCGACCGATGAGGCGCGCTATCTCGATGTCATTCGCGGCAAGACGGCGGCGCTGTTTTCCGCCGCCTGCCAGGTCGGCGCGGTAGTCGCGGGGCGGGAAGAGCCCGTCGCGGCGGCGCTGGCGCGCTACGGGCTCGATCTCGGCATCGCCTTTCAGCTCGTCGATGACGCCCTCGACTACGCCGCCGATCAGGCGCTGCTCGGCAAGACCGTCGGTGATGATTTCCGCGAGGGCAAGGTGACGCTGCCGGTGCTGCTCGCCTATCACGCCGGCTCGCCCGAGGAGCATGCTTTCTGGGAGCGCACCATTGTCCGGAGCGAGCAGGGCGAGGACGATCTGGCCCATGCCCTGGCACTGATCGCGCGCCACCGCGCCATCGAGGCGACGATCGCGCGCGCCGCGGGCTTCGCCCGGAGTGCTCAGGAAGCGCTCGCTTGCTTCGCCGCCTCGCCGCTCCGCCAGGCCCTGCTCGACGCCGCCGACTATACCCTCAACCGCGCCAGATGAGTATCTGCGCGGCGCCATGGCCGCGCGCTGCGAGCGGCGGGCCGAGCGCCGCCGGGATCTCCTCGCCATGGCCGAGTTCGGCCACGATCAGCGCCGCGGGCGCGATCCAGCCCGCCTTGCGCAGCGCCGCGAGAGCGGAGAATACCAGGTTCTTGCCATAAGGCGGATCGAGCAGGACGAGCGAGCAGGGCTGCCCGGGCGGGGGGCGAAGCGCATCGGCGCGGTGCAGCCGGAGCGGCGCCCCCGGCGCCAGGGAAGCGATATTGGCGACGATCGCGGCACAGGCGGCACGGTCATGCTCGATGAAATCGACCCGCGCCGCGCCGCGCGAGAACGCCTCAAGCCCGAGCGCGCCGCTGCCGGCGAACGCATCGAGCACCTGTGCCCCGATCAGAGAGCCCTCGGCCCAGGGGGCGTGGGCGAGCATGTCAAAAAGCGCCTGGCGGACGCGCTCGGCGGTCGGGCGGGTGGCGGCGCCGGCGGGCGTTACGAGCCGCCTGCCGCGCAGGCGGCCGGCGATGATGCGCGGCATCAGGGGGCGGGTTTGGGCAATTGCTCGCGCAGCACCCGGGCGGGGATCTCCTCGACCGCGCCGCGCGGCAGAAGCCCGAGCTGGAAGGGGCCGTAGCTGGTGCGGATGAGCCGCGTCACGGCGAGGCCGAGTTCGGCCATCACCTTGCGGATTTCGCGGTTGCGCCCCTCGCGCAGGCCGACCGTGAGCCAGGCGTTTTCACCCTTGCGCTGATCGAGCCCGGCCTCGATCGGGCCGTAGCGCACCCCGGCGATGGTGATGCCGCGGGCGAGGGCGGCAAGCGCCGGCGGTTCCACCGCGCCATGCACGCGCACCCGGTAGCGGCGGATCCAGCCCGTCGCGGGCAGTTCGAGCAGGCGGGCGAGCGCGCCGTCATTGGTCAGCAGGAGGAGACCTTCACTGGTGAGATCGAGCCGGCCGATGCTGATCACCCGGGGCAGGCCGGGGGGAAGGCGTTCGAACACCGTCGGGCGGCCTTCCGGGTCGCGATGGGTGGTGACCAGACCGTCCGGCTTGTGATAGCGCCAGAGCCGCGTGCGCTCGGGTTTCGCAACCGGCGCGCCGTCCACCACGACGATATCGCCGGGCTGGATAAAAGTCGCGGGGTGGGTGACCGGCTGGTTGTTGAGCCGCACGCGGCCCGCGGCGATCATCGCCTCGGCGGCGCGGCGGCTGGCCACCCCGGCGCGGGCGAGGAATTTGGCGATGCGTTCGCCGCCCCCCGTGGTCGCGTCCGCGCTGCTCATCGTCCCCTCGTTCAGCGGCAGGCGGCGATGAAGGCGGCGAGCAGGCGGGCATCCCCGGGGTCGGTGTGGAATTCCGGATGCCACTGCACGCCGAGACAAAACCGCCGGCCCGGCGCCTCGATGCCCTCGATCACGCCGTCGGGGGCGCGGGCATTGACCACGGCGTGCGATCCCGGTTCGGCCACCGCCTGATGGTGCGAGGAATTGACATGCATCCCCTCGGCCCCGGTTGCGCGGGCCAGCAGGCTTTCAGGCATGATGGCGATGTCATGCCCCGGCTCATGCCCCTCATGCTCGAGCGCGCCGGGGATGGCGTCCGGGATATGCTGGAACAGCCGCCCGCCGAGCGCCACGGCGAGCAATTGCTCGCCGCCGCAAATGCCGAGAAGCGGCATGTCGCGGGCCAGGGCGCCGCGCAGCAGCGCCATTTCGGCCAGCGTGCGGGCGGATTTCAGGGTGACGGAGGGATGCGCGCTCGCCGCGCCGTAAAGCGCCGGATCGACATCGAAGGCGCCCCCTGTCACCACCAACCCGTCGAGCCGCGCGAGCATCGCGTCCGCGAGGTCGGGGAGATGCGGCAGGGCGAACGGCAGGCCGCCGGCCGCGGCGATGGCCTCGGCGTAATTGGCGCGGAGCGCGTACCACGGCCAGCGCGAATAGAGGCCGGCGGGTTCGGCATCGAGGGTGAGGCCGATGACGGGGCGAGATGAAGCCATGGCGCCTGTGCTAGACCGGGCGGCAAAAGGGAGCAAGCGATGAACCCGATGGAGCGGGCGCTGGTGGCGGCACGGGCGGCGGGGATGCGGGGCGAGGTGCCGGTGGGCGCGGTGGTGCTCGACCCCGACGGCGCGACCCTTGCCGTCGCCGGCAACGAGGTCGAGGCGCGCCACGATGCCACCGCGCATGCCGAGATGCTGGCGCTGCGTGCCGCCGCCGCGCTGCGCGCCAGCCGCTATCTCGATGATTGCACTCTCGTCGTCACGCTCGAACCTTGCCCGATGTGCGCCCAGGCTTTGAGCCTCTTTCGCGTCAGCCGGCTGATTTTCGGTGCCTATGACCCGAAGGGCGGGGGCGTCGAGCATGGCGCGCGGGTTTTGGCGGCGCCGTCTTGCCTGCATCGTCCCGAGATTGTGGGCGGGATCGAGGAGGGCGCCTGCGCCGCGCTGCTGCGCGATTTCTTCGCCGCCCGGCGCCGCTGAGCCGCTTGCGGCGGGCGCGGAATTGTGGCGTTCTCAGACCTCACCCGCGCGGGCGGGCAAATTCGGGGAGGGAAACGGGGCATGGACGACCTTGAAGCGAGAACCATGGCCAAGGTGATGCGACGGCTCGTGCCGTTCCTCATCCTCTGCTATTTCGCGGCCTATCTCGATCGGGTGAATGTCGGCTTCGCCGCCCTCACCATGATCAACGACCTGCATCTCACCGCGACCGCCTTCGGCTTCGGCGCCGGCATCTTCTTCATCGCCTATTTCGTCTTCGAGGTGCCCTCCAACCTCGCCCTCGACCGCTTCGGCGCAAGCCGCTGGATCGCGCGGATCATGGTCACCTGGGGGATCTGCTCGGGCGCGATGGCCTTCATCCAAGGCGAGACCAGCTTTTATGTCGTGCGCACCCTGCTGGGCGCGGCCGAGGCGGGGTTCTTCCCCGGCATCATCTTTTATCTCACGCTGTGGTTTCCCGGCGTCTATCGCGGCCGCATCATCAGCTATTTCATGGCGGCGATTCCGCTTTCCACCGTGATCGGCGCGCCGGTTTCGGGCTTCATTCTTTACATGGGCGGCACCTTGGGCCTGCGCGGCTGGCAGTGGCTGTTCATCATCGAGGCCATCCCGGCGATCGTGCTCGGGGTGGTCTGCTGGTTCTATCTCACCGATCTGCCCTCGCACGCCACCTGGCTCGCCCCCGAGGAGCGCGCGTGGCTGGTCGCGCGCATGGCCGCCGAGCGGCGCGTGCGTGAGCAGGCACGTGATTATGGCGTACTGGAAGCCCTGGTGAACCCGCGGGTGCTGGCGATCGCGGTGATCTATTTTGGGCTGGTCGCGGTGAATTACGGCCTCAGCTTCTGGCTGCCGCAGATCGTCAAGGCGTTCGGGCTGAACAATGCGCAAACCGGGCTGGTCACCGCCATTCCCTATATCGTCGGTACCATCAGCATGGTGCTCTGGGGCCGGCGATCGGACCGCAAGATGGAACGCAAGGGCCATATGGCGATCGCGCTGGCGGCCGCCGCCGGCGGCATCGCGATCTCCGGCCTGCTCCCCGATCCCGTACTCAAGATGATCGTGCTTTCGGTAGCTGGTTTCGGGATCTTCGCCGGCCTGCCGATCTTCTGGACGTTTCCCACCGCCTTCCTCTCGGGCACCGCGGCGGCCGGGGGCATCGCGGTGATCAACTCGATCGGCAATCTCTCGGGTTTCGCCGGGCCCTACGTGATGGGCGCGTTGCGCGACTATACCGGAAGCTTCACCAGCGGCCTCTTCGTGATCGCCGGCGCCGCCGTGGTGGCGCTGATCATCGTGCTGCTGCTGCCCCATGACCGCCGCCTGGAAGAAGCTCCTCCCGTGCCCGCCGAATAGGGCGGCCGGGCGGCGGACCCGCGCTCCCAACGGCCATGCCGCATGACCGTTGGCTTGAGAGCATCGCTCGGCCGGCTCTATCGCTCCCCGCCCTGGCGGTGGGGCACCGGGGCGGTGATTTTCGTGAATTCGGTGCTGCTCGGTGTGCTCACGGCGGTGCCGCCGAAATCCGAGGACTGGGACATTCTGAGCGGCATCAATGCCGTGCTCCTCGGCTGGATGGTCCTCGATGTCGCGCTCTGCGTCGCGGTGAAAGGCCGCGCCGTGCTGCGCGGGGGCTGGGATATTTTCGACATCACCGTGACCTTGCTGTCGCTGGTGCCGCGGATCGAGACGCTCTCGGCGTTGCGGGTGCTGCGCGTGCTGCGCGTGTTGCGGCTGATTTCGTTTCTCCCCAATGTGCGCGCGACCGTGGAAGCCCTCTTCGGGGCGCTGCGCAACATGGCAGCGGCCTTCACGGTTCTCGCCGTGGTGTTCTATTGCTTCATGATCATCGCCACCAATCTGTTTCGCGAAATCGACCCCGCGCATTACGGCACGCTCGGCCTCACCGCGATCTATCTCTATGCGACGATGGCGAGCTTCGGCTCCAATCTCGAAGCGGTGCTGCCGGTGGTGCGCCAGGCGCCGTGGGCGTGGCTGGTCTTCGCGCCGTTCCTGATGGTGACGAGTTTTGGTTTGCTCAATCTGTTCGTGGCGGTGATTGTCGCCGCGCTCCGCGAGCGGCTGGACCGCAAGAACATGCTGCGCGAGCGCCGCCGCTTCCAGCGGCTGGAGGCCAAGATCGACGCGCTCTCGGAACTCCTCGCCCACCACAAAATTTCGCCGCGCGGCGAATGAGCGGCGCGGCCGGCGTGCTCAGCCGGGCCGGTCCTTCAATTCGATTTCAAGGAAAGCGAGTGGCGCGGCACCGGCATTGATCACGTCATGCTCGACACCGGCCTTGCGGAAATAGGGTTTTCCCGGCGAGAGCGGCGTCTCGGTCGTCCCGTTCGCCGCGACCGCCCGCAAAACGCCGGTGGTGAGCGGCACCACGAGATAGTCGAAATCATGCCGGTGGTGTCCGGTCGCCGCCGCCGGCTCCAGGCGCCATTCGGTAACGCGCAATTCCGCGCGATCGATCACGGTGTGATGTTTCGCCGTGGTTTTGCTTGTCATCTGTTTGATCCTTCCGTTTTCATGGGGGCTCCGTGTCCTCCCCGCCAGCGCGGCGGAAGGGCGATAATGTGCCGAGCGCGCGCGCCTCGGCGGCGACGGCCAGGCGCTCGGCTTCGAGAAAATCACCGATCGCGCGCCGCAGGCCGGGATGGGCGATCCAGTGCGCCGAATAGGTGGGCGCCGGGAGATAGCCGCGCGCCAGCTTATGCTCGCCCTGCGCCCCGGCCTCGACGCGGGCGAGACCGTGCGCGATGGCGAAGTCGATCGCCTGATAATAGCAGAGTTCGAAGTGCAGGAACGGCCAATCGCCGAGCACCCCCCAATTGCGCCCATAAAGCGCCGAGGAACCGCGCAGATTGAGCGCGCCCGCGACCGGCCGGCCCTGATGGAGGGCGAGCATCAGCACCACTTTGTCGCCGAGCCGCTCGGCGAGCAGGCTGAAAAAACGCCGCGTCAGATAGGCGCCGCCCCATTTGCGCTCGATGGTCGCGAGATAAAAACGATAGAACGCATCCCAGTGCCGCTCGGCGATCTCCGATCCGGCCAGCGTCGCGAAGGTGAGGCCGGCGCCCAGCGCCTCGCGCCGCTCGCGCCGGATGGTCTTGCGCTTGCGCGAGGCGAGGGCGGCCAGAAAATCCTCGAAGCTCCGGTAGCCAGCGTTATGCCAGTGGAATTGCACGCCCTGGCGCTGGAGCCAGCCCGCCGCCCCGAGCGCGCGCCACTCCGCCTCGGCGCAGAAGGTGACATGCACCGAGGAAAGCCCGTCCTCGCGGCAGGCGGCGACCAGGGCAGCGGCGAGTGCCGCGGCATCGACGCCGCTGCCCGCGCGGACCAGGAGGCGCGGGCCGGGCACCGGGCTGAACGGCACCGCGACCTGGAGTTTGGGGTAATAGCGGCCGCCCGCGCGCTCGAAGGCATGGGCCCAGGCGTGGTCGAAAACATATTCGCCATAGCTGTGCGATTTTACATACATCGGGACAACCGCGAGGAGATCGCCTGCGCCATCGCGGAGGGCGGCATGGCGGGGCTGCCAGCCGGTGCGCGGGCCGACCGAGCGGCTGTCTTCGAGAGCGCTCAGGAAAGCATGGCTGATGAAGGGGTTTTCCGCCGTCCCGGCACAGGCATCCCAGGCCGCGCCCGCGATCTCATGGATGCTCGGATGGAGCGTGAGCGCGATATTGGACACGGCGGAAATGTGGCGCCTCCGGACCGGAAAAAAAGAGATCAGAGCCTGAAAATCAATCGAACTTGAACAAGAATGCCCTCTGAAAACATTGGGTTTTCTCGTCGATTTCCGAGCAAAAGGGCATTCTTTTTCAAACTCTCAGAGCCTGAAAATCAATCGAACTTGAACAAGAATGCCCTCTGAAAACATTGGTTTTTCCCCGTCGATTCCCGGGCAAGAGGGCATTCTTTTTCAAACTCTCAGGCAATCTCGAACATGCCCTCCACCTCGACCGCGAAATCGAGTGGTAGCGAGGGCACGCCGACGGTGGTGCGGGCGTGCCGCCCGGCCTCGCCGAAGACCTCGACGGCGAGGTCGGAGGCGCCGTTCATCACCTCGGCATGGGCGGTGAACGCGGCGGTCGCGGCGATGAAGCCGCCGAGCCGCACCACCCGGCGCACCCGGTCGAGATCGCCCCCGCAAGCCGCGCGCAGTTGCGCGAGCAGGTTGATGAAACAGAGCCGCGCCGCCAGGCGCCCCGCGGCGATGTCGAGCCCGGCGCCGAGTTGGCCGAGAATGCGCCGCTCAGGCGCGATCGGCCCCTGGCCCGAGATCAGCACGAGCGCGCCGGTCACGACAAAAGGCACATAATTGGCAACCGGCGCGGCCGGGGTGGGCAGCGTGATGCCGAGGGCTTCGAGGCGGGCGTCGATACGTCCAGACATGGCGGACTCCTTATCTCAAGCGCCAATCTTTCACGTGCCGGCGAGGTCGGCGAGCCAGCGCCGCACGCCTGCGGGATCGCCGAAGGTCTCGGCGACGAACAACCCGGCGCCGCCGGCGGCGCGGGCGGCCTGCATGCCATCCGCGTCGGTCACGTCATCGCCGATGAAAACCGGCAGGCGGCCACGGAAAGCAGGCGCGGCCAGGAGTTTGGCGACGGCGCTGCCCTTGTCGGCGCCGCGCGGGCGGACTTCCCAGGCCATGTGCGAGGGCAGCAGCGCGAAATCGGCGCAGCGCGGCGTGATCAGCGCGGCCAGGGCCGCGCGCAGGGGTTCGGCGAGCTCCGGCACGGCGCGATAGTGCAGCACGAAGCCCCGGGCTTTCGGCTCATAGAGCACGCCGGGATGGCGCGCGGCGAGGTCGGCGGCGGCGGCGCGCCAGGCGGCGGGCGGGTCCGGCAGGTCGGGGCGGCACGGCGCGGCCTCGGGGCTCATGCGGAACACCCCGCCATGCTCGCCGGCGAGTGCCGCTGGCAGGCCGGGCAGGAAGCGGTCGAGATCGCCGAGCGGGCGGCCGCTCACCACCGCGAGCGCGCCCCCCAGCCGGGCGGCGAGGCGGGCGAGCAGCGCCGAGAGGCCGGCGGGCACCACGACCGCCTCGGGGCGTGGTGCGATCTCGACCAGCGTGCCATCGAAGTCGAGCAGCAGGGCGAGGCGCTCGGGCGCGGGCAGGGCGGCGAGCGCGGCGGCGTTCAGCGGCATCCCAGCACCCGGATGTCATAGATCGGGTGTTCGAGCAGGCCGAGCGCGGGTTCGGCGGCTAGCATCCAGCCCGAAAAACCCGGCGCGCCGGGATGTGGATCGCTGATTTGCAACAGAGAGGCGGCATCGCTCGCCTGATCGGGCGGGCGCACCACACAGGCGCGCACGGTAATCTCGAGGGCGCCGAAGCGCGCGCTCTGGCCGACCGGCACGACCAGCCGCTCGACCCGCGCATCGACCTTGTCCAGCGCCTGCAACTCAGCCGCCTGGCGCGGCTGCCAATCAGGCGAGAGCAGCCCCGGCGGGCCGGCCGCGCCGGGCGGCGGATTGGTGGAGGAGGGGTTGGCGGTGGGGGACGCTGTCGCGGTGGCCGGCGCCGGGCTGGTCAGGGGATCGGGCGAGGCCGTTGCCGGAGGCGCCAGCGGTTCGCTTTGGATGGCATCGGGCCCGGTCGTATCGGGTGGGGTGGTATCGGGCGCGGGTGGGGTGGGATCAGGCGCGAGCGAACGCGGCGCGCCGGGGGGACTTTGGGCCCCGGCCATGATCGGGACGGCGAGAGCGGCGCAGAGCGCGAGCCGGGAGGCGCGCCAGGGCGGCTTCATGGCTTCGCTGGCGCCCCGCCGGAAAGACCGTCTTCCCCGGCTTTCGCCCCCTCCGGCTTATTCCCCTCCGGCTTGCTGGCGTTGCCCATATTGGCCATGGAAAAGACGAATTTGCCAAGCAGATCCTCGATATTGATCGAGGATTGCGTCACCGTGATGGTGCCGCCCGGGGCCAGCAGCCGGTCCTCCCCGCCCGGCGAGAGCGAGAGATATTTTCCCCCGAGCAGACCATCGCTGGTGATGACGGCGCCGGAATCGGCGGGCAGCTTGATGTTGTCGGCGACGCTCAGGGTCACCACCGCCTCGAAGGTTTTGGGATCGATGGTGGCCGCCGTCACGCGGCCGACCTTGACCCCGGCGATGCGCACATCCGAGCCGACGCCGAGCCCGTCGATGCGTTCGAATTTTGCGTGGAGCGGATAGCCGCCCGCGACGCTGCGCCCGGAATGCACCATGGCGTAGGCGAAAAACCCGCCCGCGACCACGAGCACCGACGCCCCGGTGAGGAATTCGGTGAGATTGCGACGTGCCATGAAGCGGCCTAGCTCCCTGGGTTCCAGGCCTCGTAATCGCCGCTGGCGGGGGCCCGCGCGCCACCCAGATAGTCATGCCCCGGCGGGCGATAGCCGGCAAGGGTGCCGGTGTGGTTGGGCTCGTGCGGCTTCTGCCAGGGCCGCCGCGCGGTCTCGGCGAGCGGCGCGTCCGTCAGATGGTGCAGCCAGGCATGCCATTCGGGCGGCACGCGCGAGGCGTCATCGTCGCCCTGATAGATCACCCAGCGCCGCGCGCGCTGGCCGGGGCGCGGATGGCGCTCCTCGAAATACTGGTTGCCGAGCCCGTCGCGCCCGATCGGGCGGCCACGGAAGGTGATGATCAGCCGGTGGATCAGATTCATGCGCCCGATATACCGATCCCGGCGGCGCCGGTCCACCTTGGGCGGGTGGGGCCCTTCATCCACAGCATGTTGTGGCCTCACGGATATTCCCCCCCAAAATCCCCCGTGCGCAGGATAGCCCCATGCGCAAGATGATGGCGGGCGGCGATTTCGATTGATTTTCAGGCGCTGAACGGCGCCGCGCCGCGGGTTTTGTCGCTGGCCGCCTCACCTGCTAGGCTCGCGCCATGCGCTATGTCTCCACCCGCGGCGGTGCCCCGGTCTGTGATTTCGCCGAGGTGCTGCTCGCCGGGCTCGCCGAGGACGGCGGGCTTTACGTGCCTTCCGCCTGGCCGTTTTTCTCCCCCTCCGAATGGCGGGCCTTGCGTGGCCTGGCCTATCCCGACCTCGCCGCCCGCGTGTTGGCCCCCTTTGTCGGCGAGGCGATCCCGTTCGCGACCGTCGAAGCCCTCTGCCGCGACGCCTATCGCGATTTCCGCCACCCGGCGACGGTGCCGCTGGTGCAGCTCGCGCCGCAGCTCTTCGCCGCCGAGCTGTTTCATGGCCCGACGCTGGCGTTCAAGGATTTCGCGCTGCAATTGCTCGGCCGGTTCTTCGATCACGTGCTGGCGGCGCGCGATCAGCGCCTCACCCTGATCGGCGCGACCTCGGGCGATACCGGCTCGGCGGCGATCGCCGCCTGCCATGACCGCGCCCGCCTCCGCATCGCGATCCTCCACCCCAAGGGCCGCACCAGCGACATCCAGCGCCGCCAGATGACGACGGTCCGCGCCCCGAACGTGCTCAATCTCGCGATCACCGGCACGTTCGATGACTGCCAGGATCTGGTCAAGGCGATGTTTGCCGACGCGCCGTTTCGCCGCGCCCACCAGCTCTCGGCGGTGAATTCCATCAACTGGGCGCGCATCGCGGCGCAGATCCCCTATTATGTCGCAACCGCGCTCGCCCTCGGCGCGCCCGAGCGCGAGGTCGCGTTCGCGGTGCCGACCGGGAATTTCGGCAATGTCTTCGCCGCCTTCGCCGCTCGCCGCATGGGTCTGCCGATCGTCCGCCTCGTCGTCGGCGCCAACCGCAACGACATCCTGGCGCGCTTCCTCGCCGGCAACGACATGTCGCTGCGCCCGGTCGAGCCCAGCCTGTCGCCGAGCATGGATATCGCCGTGAGCTCGAATTTCGAGCGGCTGCTGTTCGAGCTGCTCGACCGCGACGCCGGCGCGACCGCGGCGATCATGCGGGATTTCCGCGCCCAGGGCCGGATGGCGGTGCCGGAGGCAGCGTGGCGGCGGGCGCGGCGCCTCTTTTTCGGCTTTCGCCTCGACGATCGCGGGACGGAGGCGGAAATCCGCCGTCTCGCCACCGAGGCCGGCTACCTCGCCGACCCGCATAGCGCCATTGGCATCGCCGCCGCGCGCGCCCACCCGGCGGGGCCGAGCGTGCCGATGATCGCCATGGCAACCGCGCATCCGGCGAAATTCCCCGATGCGATGGAACGCGCGACCGGACTCCGCCCGCCTCTCCCCAAGCCGCTCGCCGACCTATATGAACGGCAGGAAGCGATGACCGAGGCGCCGCCCGACCTCGCGCTGGTCGAATCGCTGATCAGCGCCTTCGCCCAAAGAAATAGCCCCAAAGGGATAGCAGAGTAATGAGCGATGCGATTCGGCTCACCCGGCTGGAAAATGGCCTGACCATCGTCACCGAGCGCATGGAGCGGGTCGAGACCGTCTCCTTCGGCGCCTATGTCGGCACCGGTACCCGCCATGAGGCGGCGGCGGAAAACGGCGTCTCGCATTTCCTTGAACACATGGCGTTCAAGGGCACGGAGCGACGCAGCGCCGCCGAGATCGCCGAGGAGATCGAGGCGGTCGGCGGGCATATCAACGCCTATACCGCGCGCGAGCAGACCGCCTATTACGTCAAGCTGCTCAAGGAGGATCTGCCGCTCGGCATCGATATCATCGGCGATATTCTCTGCCACAGCGCCTTCGTGCCCGAGGAGCTGGAGCGCGAGCGCGGCGTCATCCTCCAGGAAATCGGTCAGGCCAACGACACGCCCGACGACATCATTTTCGACCATTTCCAGGAAACTGCCTTCCCCGACCAGCCGATGGGGCGCCCGACGCTGGGGCGCGAGGCGATCATCCGCGCCATGCCGCGCGCGACGCTCGTCGAGTACATGGCGCGGCACTATGCCGGGGAGAACACGGTGATCGCCGCCGCCGGGGCGCTGGAGCACGCGGAGGTGGTGGCGCTGGTGCGCCGTCACTTCGCCGACCTGCCGGCGCGCCCCGGCATCGTGGCGGCGGCGGCGCGCTACCGGGGCGGCGAGTTCCGCGAGGCGCGCGATCTCGATCAGGCGCATATCGTGCTCGGCTTTCCCGGCCTCGCCTACAGCGATCCCGATTATTACGCGGCCCTCCTGCTTTCCACCCTGCTCGGCGGGGGGATGTCGTCGCGGCTGTTCCAGGAAGTGCGCGAGAAGCGTGGTCTGGTCTATTCGATCTATTCCTTCACCGCGCCCTATGCGGATGGCGGGCTGTTTGGCGTCTATGCCGGCACCGGCGAGAAGGAAGCGGCGGAATTGCTGCCGGTCGCGCTCGGTGAGCTGCGCAAGGTGCAGGATCAGGTGGGGGAAGCGGAGCTTGCCCGCGCCCGCGCCCAGGTCAAGGCGAGTGTCTTGATGTCGCTCGAGAGCACCGGGGCGCGCGCCGAGCATCTCGCCCGCCAGTTGCAGGTTTTCGGCCGGGTGATCCCGACCGAAGAGACGGTGGCGCGGATCAGCGCCGTCACCATCGCCGATATCGAGCGCACCGCGCGCCGCCTGTTCCGCGCCGCGCCGACGCTGGCAGCCCTCGGCCCGATCGGGCGGGTGCCCGGCGTGGCGGCGATCGCCGAGCTTCTCGCGGCATGAACCTGCTTGAGGCGCTGGCCGATCTCTTGCGCGCCGCCCGCGCCGCCGGGGCGGACGCGGCGGATGCGGTGTTGGTGCGCGGCGGCTCGGTCTCGGTGCAGCGCCGGCTCGGGCGGCTTGAGCATGTCGAGCGGGCGGAGGCGCGCGATCTCGGCTTGCGGGTTTTCATCGGCCGGCGCTCGGCGATCGTCTCGGCGAGTACGCTCGACCCGGCGGGGTTTGCCGAACTCGCCGCCCGCGCCACAGCCATGGCCCGCGTGGTGCCCGAAGACCCCTTTGCGGGCCTCGCCGAGCGCCCGGCGCCGCCCGCGGACGCCGCCCCGCTCGATCTCCTCGATGCCGTCGAGCCGGATACCGCAACCCTTCTCGCGCGCGCCGCCGCCGCCGAGGAAGCCGCCCTCGCGGTGCCCGGCGTCACCAATTCGGAAGGCGCCGAGGCGAGCTATGGGCGGAGCGAGATCGCGCTCGTCACCTCGGTGGGCTTTGCCGGCACCTACGCGCGGAGTTCGCACGGGGTCTCCGTCACCGCGCTCGCGGGTTCCGGCACGGCGATGGAGCGTGACTACGATTTTTCCTCCGCCGTCCATGCCGGTGACCTCGAAGACCCGGCCATGCTCGGCCGCACCGCGGGGGAGCGGGCGGTGGCGCGGCTCAACCCGCGACGCCCGAAAACCGCGCGCCTCCCGGTGGTCTATGATCCCCGCGTGGCGGGGAGCCTGCTCGGGCATTTCGCGAGTGCGATCAATGGCGCGAGCATCGCGCGCGGCACCAGCTTTCTCAAGGATCGCCTGGGGCAGGCGGTTTTTGCCGCCGGCATCACCATCCACGACGATCCGCGCCGCAAGCGGGGCCTCCGTTCTCGCCCGTTCGACGGCGAGGGTCTTCCGACCGCCCCCGCGACCCTGGTGGAAAACGGCGTGCTGCGCTCCTGGCTGCTCGATCTGCGGAGCGCCCGCCAGCTTGGCCTCGCCTCGACCGGCCACGCCGCGCGCGGCACGTCGGGCCCGCCCGGTCCGGCGCCGAGCAATCTCTATCTCGCCCCCGGCGCGGCGAGCCCGGCCGCCTTGATGGCCGATATCCGCGAAGGCCTCTATGTCACCGAATTGATCGGCATGGGGATCAATGGCCTCACCGGCGATTATAGCCGGGGGGCGAGCGGGTTCATGATCCGCGATGGCGCGCTCGCCGAGCCGGTCGCCGAAATCACCATCGCCGGCAATCTGATCGAGATGTTTTCCCATCTCCGCGCCGCCAACGATCTGCGCTTCCGCCGCGGCACCGACGCCCCCACGCTCCGCGTTGAAGGAATGACGCTCGCCGGGGCGTGAAATCATCTCACCCGCGCATTATATCCGCCTGATGCGTGGGAGATGCGCGATGCGCCGGATACGTCTGCTTTTGGCCGCGTTGCTGGTTGCGCTCTGGGCGCTCTCCCCGATCGCGGCGGAGGCGCGGGCGGGCAGTTCGTCCTCGATGGGCAGTCGCGGCAGCCGCACCTACATGGCCCCGCCCGCAACCGGCACCTCGCCCTATTCCGCCGCACCCCTCGAGCGCAGCATGACGCCGCGCGGCAGCCCCGGCTATGGCGCGGGGAATGGCTACGGCATGGCGCCGGGCCATCCATTCCTCTCCGGCCTGTTCGGTGGTTTCCTCGGCGCGGGGCTGATGGGGATGCTGCTCGGCCACGGGTTTTTCTGGGGGATGGGTGGTTTCGGCGGATTTTTCGGCTTCCTCCTGCAAATCATCCTGATCATCTGGCTGGTGCGCTTTCTCGCCCGCCGCTTCGTCGGCCCGCGCCTGATGCCGGCCGGGATGGCGCCGCGCGTGGCCCCCGCCGCAATGGGTGGCAGAATGGGCGGAAGCCGTGGCCCGGCGATCGGCCCGGCCGATTTCCACGCTTTCGAGCAATCCCTCCAGGCCATCCAGGCGGCCTGGAGCGCGCATGACCTCGACGCCCTCGGCCGCCTCGCGACGCCCGAGATGCGCGGCTATTTCGCCGAACAACTGGCCGATCAGGCCAGCCGGGGCGTACGCAACGAGGTGCGCGACGTGCGGCTCGAACGCGGTGATCTTGCCGAGGCGTGGTCGGAACAGGGGCGCGATTACGCGACCGTCGCCATGCAGTTCTCGATGCTCGATACGACACGGGATGCCGCCGGGCGGATCGTCGATGGCAGCGCCACCGAGCGCGTCACCGCGACCGAGCTTTGGACGTTCATGCGGGCACCGGGGGGCGCCTGGATCCTCTCGGCGATCCAGCAGGCGCGCTAAGACCAGGGCGCTGCCTCCCACCTCCCATTGGGACCCGCTGGGGCCAGCTTCCCCAGACCCGCATCCATGGGAAGGGTTCCAAGGGCTCCGCCCTTGGTGGGGTCCAGGGGTGAAGCCCCTGGCACTTTAACCCCAACTCATCGTCTCGCGCGCACAAGTTCGGTGACGATGCCGTGCAGCGTGCGCAATTCCTGCTCCGTCACCTCGCCGCGCTCGAAGAAATGGCGGATGTTGCGCAGCATGCCGGGGCGTTTCTGGTCGTTGCGCAGGAAGCCGCAGGAATCGAGTTCGCGCGTGAGATGAACCAGAAAATTATCGAGTTCGCCCTTGGTCGCGATGCGGGTTTCATGCGTCATCAATTGCCGCGCCGGGGTTTCATCGCGCGCGAGCCACCATTCATAGGCCAGCACCATCACCGCCTGGGCGAGGTTGAGCGAGAGAAACGCCGGGTTGAGCGGGTAGCGCACGAGCGCATCGGCGCGCGCGAGATCGTCGTTGTCGAGGCCGGCGCGCTCGGGTCCAAACAGAATGCCCGCGCGGAGGTCACGCGCGCCGATTTCATGTAATTCCGCCGCCGCTTCGCGCGCGGTGAGCAGCGGTTTTATGACATGGCGCGGGCGCGGACAGGTGGCCAGGACGCGATGCAGATCGGCGACCGCCCCCGCGACATCGGCGTGAACCGTGGCGGCGTCGAGGATGCGATCGGCGCCGGAGGCGGTGCGCCAGGCGCGCGCCTGTGGCCAGCCGTCGCGGGGTGCGACGAGACGCAAATGAAAGAGCCCGCCATTGGCCATGGCGCGTGCCACCGTGCCGATATTTTCCGCGAGCTGCGGGCGCACCAGGATGACGACGGGCGAGGGTTCGATCGGCTCCAGCGCCGCGCCCGCTTCGCGGCCCGTCATTTTTTCCTCACCCGCGCCGCCAGGTGGTGCCGGCGGGGCCGTCTTCGAGAATGACGCCGGCGGCGGCGAGCTGTTTGCGGATTTCATCGGCGCGCACGAAGTTTTTTTCCTGCCGTGCCTGCGCGCGTTCGGTGATTCTCGCGGCAATGGTGTCGGCCCCTAAAGAGGCGTTGAGTAGGGGCATCTGAAACCACGCGTCGGGATTTTCATACGTCAAGATCCCAAGCAACTGCCCGCCCGCGCGAAGCCCGCGTGCGGCATCAAGATCTCCGGCGAGCGCGGCATCGGCGAGCCTGTGCATCTCCGCGATGGCGCGCGGCGTGTTGAGGTCGTCGCAAAGCGCCGCCATGACGCCTTCGGGAATTTCCGTGCCGTCATCGTGGCGGACGTGACTTCGCTGCAGGGCGCGATAAAACCGGCTGAGTTCGTCGTGCGCATCGGTGAGCGCGCGATCGGAAAAATCCAGAACCCCGCGGTAATGCGTGCGCAAGAGCGCGAACCGCACCGCCTCGCCTGGCGCGCGGGCAAGCAACGCCTCGACAGTAATGATATTGCCGAGGCTTTTCGACATTTTCTCGCCGTTCACCAGCAGCATGCCGTTATGGAGCCACACGCGGGCGAAATGGCTTCCGGGAAACGCGCAGCAGCTCTGCGCGATCTCATTTTCGTGGTGCGGGAATAAAAGATCGCCGCCGCCGCCATGGATATCGAAATCCGTGCCGAGATAGCGCCACGACATCGCCGAGCATTCGATATGCCAACCCGGTCGCCCGCGCCCCCAGGGGCTTTGCCAGCCGGGGAGTTCGGGGGGCGAGGGTTTCCACAGCACGAAATCGCCGGCATCGCGCTTGTAGGGCGCCACCTCGACGCGGGCGCCGGCGCGGAGTTCGGCGGCGCTGCGGCCGGAAAGCCTGCCGTATTGGGGGAAACTCGCGACCGCAAACAGCACATGCCCCGCCGCTTCATAGGCGTGGCCACCTTCGATGAGGCGGGTGATGAGGTCGATCATGTCGCCGACGTGGTCGGTTGCGCGCGGCTCGACCATCCACATTTCGCCGACATGGTCGGTTGCGGGCAGTTTGCCCTCGGGCGGGAGGACGCCGAGAGCTTCCATGTCCTGGTGATAGTACTCCAGCGTGCGCGCCGTCAAAGCCGTGATCGGCTCGTGGTTTTCGGCGGCGCGGGCGTTGATCTTGTCGTCAACGTCGGTGACGTTGCGGACATAGGTGAGGTGCGGATAGAGCCGGCGCAGCAGGCGGGCGAGCACGTCGAAAACCACGGCCGGCCGCGCGTTGCCGATATGCGCGCGGTCATAGACGGTGGGGCCGCAGACATACATCCGCACGTTGCCCGGATCGAGCGGGACAAAGCGCTCGGCGCGGCGCGTGAGGCTGTTGTGCAGATAAAGCTCCGGCATGTCGGGGTTCCCCATGATCCCGGCGCTCTTTAGGCGCTTGCGGCGCGGGGGATCAACAGGGCGGGCGACGATTTTGTCATTAATATGCAACATAACGATCATCAAAGACAATAATAACTATAATAATCCAATACGACCTAGTCACCCACTAAAGTTACAAAATAGCTACAAAACAATGACAAAACAATGAACAACTTATTGTGAGCGCATTGTCACATTTCCGTGCTATTTCTTCTCTGCCTCGGCATGCGACGCAGCGGTCGCGCTCATGCGCTGGCTTGACAGGGGTGAGGGGGATCTGTAAATGCGAATTAATCGCAACTACAGGCTTCAACCATGTGTGGTTTCACGCCTCGCATACCCTGCCTCGGGCCACCACTAGGCCGTGCTTCAGCTTTGCAGGGGAAGAGAGAGATGAAAGTTTTGCGCCGCTCGGCGGCGATCACGCCGCTGATGGTTCTGATGGCCTCGACGCTGCTCGCCGGCCACGCGGCTTTCGCCCAGGACGTTTCGGGCACCGTCAATGCCGGCTCGGTGAACGCCAACGGCGGCGGTGACACCAGCGAGGCGCCGGTGCCGGGGGCCACGGTGGCGCCGACGCAGCAGCAGCTCTTTCAATCCGGCCAGACCACGCGAATACTCGATCAGCAGGAATTGCAGGCGGTCGGCCCGGTGGGCGGCGGCGCGCAGGCGATTGGCCTGGCGCCGGGCGCGCAGGTGACCGGCTACGGCAATTCCGGGGCGACGAAATACAACGTCTCCCTCGATGGTCTCGCCAATGGCTGGAGCGGCTTTGGCGGCCAGACCGCGAACAACAACCTGATGATGACCTTCGACGGCATTCCGATGAACAATGTCGCGACCGGCCTCTGGGCCTCGGCAACCATTCCGCAGATTGGCATGATCCAGAACATCGGCGTCACCTACGGCCCGGGTGACGCGGAAAGCCGCTGGTATGATTCGACCGGCGGCACCATCGAATTCACCCCGATCCAGCCGACCCAGAAGGCCGGGGCCGACATCTACGAGACCTATGGCAGCTACAATCAGGAGAACCTGAATTTTGACATTCGCACCGGCAATCTCGGCGGCTGGTCCACGGTGATTGCCGGCGGCCTCAACGAAGGCAACGATTTCCGCATTTCGTCGAACGGGTTCGACAGCCCCTCCGAGGATTACGCCATCTACGTGAAAACCATCAAGAATTTCTCGGACGGCGATGTCTCCTTCGGCGCCTACATGGCGCAAGCCGGCGGCTACCGGCCGAACGTCATTCCCTTCGAGCCAACGCCGGGGATTGGCATCAACGGTCTCGGGACCAGCCCGCTCTACAACGAGAAGGTCAATTTCTTCGCCGCGCTCGATCCTCAGGTCTGGGCAAAATTTGACCAGAATCAGTTCGCCACGGTTTATGGCAAGCAGAACATCCACCTTGATGATTACAACACGCTCCACAATGTTTCCTGGTACAGCGATGAACAAAGAATTCACAACGACTTCAATAATTTCACGCCCAATTATAACCAGCTCAACGAATATAACAATCCGGATAACTGGACGCTCGGCGACAAGCTCTGGATGACGACGACGCTGCCCTACAACACTTTTGATTACGGCGGCTATTACATCCACGCCTATTACCAGACGATGAACTCCTTCTGGAGCCCCGAAGCTCCCTATTTCGGCAGCCAATTCGCACCGAATGGGAATTACCGCAACGGGCTTTTCTACAGTGACGACATGGCGCTGTTCCTGCAAGACGAGATCAAGCCCTTCTCGGCGCTGCGCATCACGCCGAGCATCCGGGTGATCAACGATTCGATCCAATACGCCAACGGCGCCGGGCAGTATGGCGCGTTTCCCGATGCGACCGGGACCGATCAAGGAAAATTCGGCTCGCAACATTCAAACTATGTCGGGGTCGAGCCGGGGATCAGCACGAATCTCGATGTGACCAAATGGCTGGCACTCTATGGCAGCTACGAGCAAGCCTATCAGACGCCCACGGTCGGCGGCGGCGGCGGCTATTTCCAGGCGATTCCCGTCACGCAGAACACGTCGCAGCTTGAACTCGCCGAGGACTACCAGGCTGGTTTCAAGATCAACGTCAACCAGCCGGATTACTACCTCAAGAATTTCCTGTTCGGCGCCAACTGGTTCGATCTCCAACTGAGCAATCAGGTCGTCAACGCCGTCTTCGCCAATGGCAGCGAATCGACCGCTTTTGGCGACTCGAATTACCAGGGCGTTAATTTCTATGCCGATGATACGCTGTTCTCGACCGTGCACGCCTTCCTCAACGGCTCGGTCCTGAAAGCGATCTATACGAACTATGTTAACGTCGGCGCTTCGCAGAACTTCAACGGCTACCATGTTCCCTATGTGCCCGACGCGACGCTCAACATTGGTGTTGATTACACGTATCTGCTGGGCAACGTCGCGCTCAAGCCGAGTGTCTGGTGGCAGTACACCGGCGCGCAATACTACTTCAACAATGCAACTGTCGCGCCCTCGACATCAACCTTCAGCGGCTATCAGACCTTCAACGCCTCGATCGACGCGAAAATCCCCTTCAGCGTCGAAGGCTTCGGCAAGACCCTCGATGTTTCCCTCACCGCCCTCAACATCGCGAACAGCAAAATGAATATCTACGCCTATGAGTCGGCCGGCGGCTATTTCGGCAATGGCGCGGCAACGATGCTCGGCTATCCTGGCGCGCCCATGACGCTCTATGGCCAGGTTGGCATCAGCTTCTGAGGGGTGCTCGAAAAACCGCAACAATTCAGTCATCAAACCGCAAGAAAACGGTCATTCGCCAGCCATCCGGCAAGTGGCATAATTCCGACCGTCAGCCCCGGCTCCGCGCAAGCGGGGTGCGGGGGTGGCTGGTCGCGTGGGCAAGCGTAAAGGGCCTGGGAAGAACATGAATCTCGATTATCTCATCCATATCGCCAACTATTCGGACGGCGTGATCTACGCGCTCGCTGGGCTTTTACTGCTCGAACTCGCGGTGATCATCGACCGTTTCTGGTATCTCCGTCGCACCCTGATCGGGGGCACGCGGGTCGTCATGCGGGTCGCGCGCACCGGCGCGTTGAGCCTGCCCGAAATGGAGATGCTGCGGCGCAGCGCTGGCAAGCTGCCGGAGGGCGTGCTGCTCGAAACCGCGCTCCGTCACGCTGATAAAACCAAGGGCGAGGCGCTGGCGAGCCGGCTCGACGAGGCAATTTTGCTGATGGCGCCGCAATTCGACCGCCGCCTCTGGATCCTCGATACCATCATCACCCTAGCGCCGCTGCTCGGCCTCTTTGGCACCATTCTCGGAATGTTTCATGCGTTCGGCGTGCTCGCCAAGCCGGGTTCGGCGCCGACCGCCGTGACCGGGGGCGTTGCAGACGCGCTGGTCGCCACCGCGTCCGGCATTTTCATCGCGATGCTCGGTCTGCTCACCTATAACGGCCTCAACAGCCAGATCCGCATGATCCTGCACCAGCTCGACTCGCTGAAAATCATGATCCTCAACCGGCTTGACGGCGCGCCCCTGGTGCCCCTCGGCCAGACCCCGCCGGCGCGCCTCACGCCCGCGCGGCAGAGCGCCTGAGGACAGCGCCATGACGAAACTCCGCTATTTCGAGGAACGTCGCGGCCGCATCGAGATCATTCCGATGATCGATGTCATGCTGTTCCTGCTGGTGTTTTTCATCATCGTGACGTTGCAGATGATCCCCGATGCCGGGCTCTCGCTGGAGCTGCCGACATCGAGCGAGACCACGCATCTGCCGCATCCCGAGTTCACCATCAATGTTGAGAAGGACGGCACGGTGACGCTGAAAGGTCAGACGCTGACGCTCGACGCGCTGACCGAGATGATCAAGGCGGATGGCAACCCGACCAAGACCACGATCACCATCGCGAGCGACAAGGCAACGCCGTTCGAGGCTTTCGTGCATGTCATGGATGCCTGCCGCAAGGCCGGCGTGACCGATATCGGCGTTGCCACGCAGCCGGCGAACTGAGCGGCATCGCTTTCGTATAGACGCCGTGACGGGGGAAGCAGCATGTCGAGCAGTGCCCTACAGGAAACCGGGATCTGGCGGGAAGCAAGGGGCGCGCTGCCATTCTTGCCCGAGGGCGGATGGCGCGGCCGTTTCGCGCTCGCGCTGGCGCTCGCCGCCGCCCTTGAACTGGGCCTCCTCGCCTATCTCTCCGGGCGCGAGGTTATCCTGGCGCCCGAACCCAACAATCCGCACCCGATGGAGGTGCACGCGGTAACGCTGCCGGCGCCGCTGCCGCAATTGCAGGCGGTGCCGCAGGTCGCGGCCCCCGACACCGCGCCGCCACCCCCGTCCCCCGAGACCACGACGCCCCCGCAGCCCATGGCGCCGCCGCAACCCCAAGCCGAGGTCGCTCCCCCGCCGCCGGCGCCGGCCGAACCGCCGCCGCCCGCGGCGGAGAGCGCGTTTTTTGAGCCGCCCCCGCCGCCCGTCGTCGCGCGCCAGCCGCTCCCGCCGCATCCGGTGAAAACCGCGCGCCAGGAAGCGCCGCCGCCCCAGCCGAAGACCGAGGAGGCGAAAGCCGAGCCCGCCAAGCCCCCCCCGCCGCCTTCGGCGCCGGCCTCGGCGGGGCAGAATCTCACCGCGTTGCAACGCTACGCCGCTGATCTCCGCGGGCGGGTGCAAAGCCATCTGGAGGTGCCGGCGACGATGCGCGGGCTCGATCTCAGCGGCGATACCGAGGTCGCGATCGCGCTCAACCCTGATGGCAGCCTGGTCAGTGTCGCACTGCGCAAATCGAGCGGGGTTTCGGCGATCGATCGGCTGTCGCTGGAGACCGTCAAGCGCACCGGCTTCGCGCCGTTCACGCCCGATATGCCGCATTCCAGTTTGACTTTTATCCTGCTGGTCCACGTCACCAGCTAGGCCACATGTTCGCCTGAGGGGGTGTCTGCATCCACCGGGCAGGCACGAATAATCGCCGCCTATTTCGGCCCGCGCGGCTTTCTATGTTGGGTTTGCCGGACGTGCGACAGGTGGATCCGCGAAAATCGCGGGTTCCATGGCCGCGGCACGCTGCATTATCGGCGTGACCCCCGCCTAGGCGGGGGCGGATAACGAGTGGGCGGTGATGATATCGCTGATCGCGTCGGCGGAGCCGGGCAGCGACAAGCGCGTGGGGGTGATGCGCGAGGTGGGCGATGGCCGTTGCCGGGATTGCGGAACTCGTGGCGCGCCCTGGCCTTGTCAAACCCCGAGATACACCCGGCGCACCCGGTCGTCGCGGATGAACGCCTCGCTCAGGCCTTCGCGCACGATTTGGCCATGCTCGAGCAGATAGGCGCGGCTCGCCACGCCGAGCGCCGAGCGCGCGTCCTGCTCGACCAGGAGGATCGCCGTGCCCGCTTCGCGAATCTGGCGGATCGCGGCGAAGATCGCGATTTTAAGGCGATGCGCGATCCCGACCGAGGGTTCATCGAGCAGCAGCAGCTTGGGGCGGCCCATCAGCGCCCGCCCGATCGCCACCATCTGCTGCTCGCCGCCCGAAAGCGTCGCCGCCTGCTGCGCGCCACGCGCCCGCAGCACCGGGAAAAGCGCGTGGACGTGCTCGAGATCACGGGCGATGGCGGCCTTGTCGCGGCGCAGATAGGCGCCGAGTTCGAGGTTCTTGCGCACCGTGAGTTCGGCAAAGAGGTGCCGCCCTTCCGGGCAGTGGCAGATGCCCGCGGCCACCACGAGATGCGGCGCCATGTCATCGAGCGGTCGGCCATCGAAAACGATGTGCCCAGCGCTCGGCACGGCGCGCGAGATCGCCTTCAGCAGGGTCGACTTGCCGGCGCCGTTCGGGCCCAGCACCGCGACCAGCTCCCCCGCCGCGACCGAGAGGCTGACCCCATCGAGCGCCAGGGCCTTGCCGTAATGCACGACGAGATCGGCAACCTCAAGCAGTGCCAAGCGCATCTCCCGTCGTGTCATCCTCGGCGCGGCCAATATAGGCCTCGATGACGAGGGGATGGCGGACGATGTCCTCGGGCGTTGCAACCGCGATGATGCGGCCGAAATCCATGGCGATCACCCGGCTCACGAGCTGCATGAATTCGCGCAAGCGGTGTTCGATGAGCAGGATGGTGAGCCCCTCGCTTCGGTGCAGCGCGCGGATCAGCGCCGAAAGTGGCTCGATCTCGCTCGATCCCAGTCCGGCGAAGGGCTCGTCGAGCAGCAGCAGGCGCGGGCGTGTCGCCAGGGCACGGGCAATTTCGAGGCGGCGCAGATCGCCATAGGGCAGCACGTCAACTTTCGTCTCGGCGCGATGCGCCAGGCCGACGGCGGCGAGGATCTCCCGCGCCCGCGTCTCGGGGGCTTCGCGGTGGCGCACGCGCGGCGCGAGGCAGCCGACCATGACATTTTCGAACGCGCTCATGCCACTAAACGGGCGGCAGAGCTGAAAGGTGCGCGCGAGACCACGATTGACGATCCGATGCGGCGCGAGGCCGGCGAGATTGTGGCCATCGAAACGCACCTCGCCGCCGTCGATCGGCAGAAAGCCGGTGAGCAGATTGAAAAGCGTCGTTTTACCCGCGCCGTTGGGCCCGAGAATGCCGGTGATTTCTCCGGGCGCGATGCTGAAGGAGACCTCGTTCACGGCCACCAGACCAGAAAATCTCTTGCTGAGGGCGCTAACTTCGAGGAGCGCGCTCATCGCGCGAGTCCCACGGCGCGGCGCCAGAGCGGGGCCACCAGCCCGCCAGGGGCAAAAAACAGAATGAAAATCAAGACGACACTATAGGCCCAGAGCCGGTACTGGCCGAGGCCGCGCAGCAATTCCGGCAGCAGGGCGAGCAGGATAGCGCCGACCGCCGGGCCATAAATGGTGCCGATGCCGCCGACATAGACCATAATGATGATGGAAATCGAGAGCGCGACGGAAAACACATCGGGCGTCACCGCTTCCTGATAATGCGCATAGAGCACGCCACCCATCCCGGCGCAGGCCGCGCTGACGACGAGGGCAGCGATCTTGTAGAAGGTGACATCGATCCCGGCCGCCTGGCAGGCCGCCTCGTCCCCACGAATGCCACGCAGCAGCAATCCGCCATGCGAGCGCGCCAGCAGCAGCAGGGCGGCGGTCGTCAGAACAAGTGCCGCGAGGCAGAGATAATAGATGCCGATTTTCGAGTTGAGCAGCGGATCGAGGCCCGGGATGCCTTCCTCGCCGCCGCTATATTGCCAGAAAATCAGTGTCAGGCGCTGCATGATGGTCGCCGCGGCGAGCATGGCGAGCGCGAAATAGGGGCCACGTAGGCGCAGTGTCGGAAATCCGATGACCAGCGCGAGCAGCACCGCCATCGCCGCCCCCGCCGGCAGGCCCCACCATGGGTTCAGCGCGAATCGGGCGTTGAGGAAAGCCGAGGTATAGGCGCCGGCGCCGATAAACAGCGCGTGGCCGAAATTCTCGCGCCCCGTCAGGCCCGACATGAAATCCCAGCTCGCGGCCCAGATGCCATAGATGAAACAAACGCTCAGAATCCCGAGCAAATACTCGGATTTTACAATGACCGGCAGCGCCGCGAGGGCCGCGAGGACCAGCGGGACAAAAATCCATGGCCGGCTGCGCATGCGCCGGTCCCTAAAACGCCGCGCGCTTGCCGAGCAGGCCGGCGGGGCGCAGGATCAGGGTCAGTAGCACCGCGACCAGCGAGACGATCTCGGTCCACGCCGGCGAGACGGCATAGGCGACGATGGTTTCGCTGTAGCCGAGCAACAGTGCCGCGAGAATGCTGCCAGGGATGGAGCCGAGGCCGCCGACGATGACGATGGAGAACGCCTTGATCATCGGCAATAGATCCATCGTCGGCTGCACGGTGAGAAAAGGCGCGGTGAGAACACCCGCCGCCGCCGCGATAGCCGCCGAGATCGCCATCACCACGGCATAGATGCGATCAGCGGGAATGCCCATATAGAGCGCCCCCTCGCGGTCTTGGGAAAGTGCTAGGATGGCTGAGCCAAGCCGCGTCCGGTTAATGAAAAGCCAGAGCAGGCCAATGATCACAATGCCGAACCCCAGTGTGAGCAGGCGCTGGCCGCTGACATCGAGCCCGGCATAGCTCCAGGTGGCATTGCTGAAGGCCGGGACGTTGCGCGCTTCCGAGCCGAACAGCAGATACATCGCCTGTTCGAACAACAAACCAACGGCGATGGTGATCATCAGCACGGCGAGCGCGGAATGGCGGAGAGGACGCACCAGGAAGCGCTCCATCGCGACGCCGAAAGCGGCAACGAACAGCACGGCAACGAGCGCCGCCGGTAGCAGCGGCCAACCTAGGCGTCCGGTCAACAGATAGCAGCTATAGGCGCCGAGCCCGTAGAAGGCACCATGCGCAAGATTCAAAACCCGCGCGACGCCGAAAATCAACGTGAAGCCGACCGCGAGCATAGCATAGACCGCGCTGGTCACGGCGCCGTAGACGAGGATGTTGAGCAACGAAACCGGCCGCCTTCAGCAGGATTTTTTCAATTCTTGCCGGCCAGCCAGGGCGGCGGCATCATCGCGCCCTTGGCGATGTCCTTGGGCCAGACGATGACCCGCGTGCCATCGGGATACCATTGCGCGAAAGCGAGGCTGACATAGCCGGGGCCGAACTTGATATCATGCTGGGCATCGAACTCGCAGAGCCCCTCGGTGCCGACGTAGTGCGTTTTCTCGAGCGCCGGGATAACCTTGTCCGCGGCCGTGTCGCCAGCCCGCGCCACCGCTTCGGCATAGATATAGACGGCGTCATAGGAGCCGGCGCCGGTATAGACCGGCGGGCGTTTGAAGTGCGCGACGAAATTGTTCCAAAACGGCATCGTGACCGGCGTCATCGGTACCGGAATGATATTGTTGGCGACGGTCTCGCTCACCGCCTTACCGCCGATCCGGGTGAAGAAATCCGAATCCTGCGATTTGACATCGATGCCGCCGATCGGGATCGGCAATTTCGCGTCATACCATTGCTTGACGAGAACATCGGAGTTGGCGTGCGACAGCACGACCATGATGTATTGCGCGCCGCTGGCTTTGATCTTGTTGAACAGCGGCGAGAAATCCGATGTGTCGGCATCGAAGAGATCGACCGAGGTGACGGTCATGCCGCCTTTTTCTAGGCCGGTTTTGAGGATCGGCGCGAGATCCTGGACCCATTTCGCGTTCTCGCCGATGATCGCGATTTTCTGCACGCCGGCCTCGCCCTTGAGTTTGCCGACACCGAAATCGATCAGCGCCTCGGCCTGATGCGCGGCGTTGATCGGGCTCACGCGGAAGATGTATTTGTAGCGCGCATAGTTGCGCCGCACGAAATCGGTGATCGAGGGCGAGGCGGCGCCGACCTCGATATAGACCGTTTTGGAATCGGCGATATGCGGCTCCTGCGCGAGGGTGACGCCGCTGGTATAGCCGCCGATCAGCACATCGACATGCTCATCGGCGGTGAGCTTGTTGATCGCCGCGACCCCCTCCTGCGGGTTCTCGGTCTCGTCGGCGACCACCATTCTGAGTTTACGCCCGAGCACGCCGCCCTTGGCGTTGATCTCCTCGATCGCGAGCGCCGTCGCGTCGATCGAATCACGCCCGACCTGCAACTGCACGCTGGTCGGCACGCCAATGGTGATCGGCGGTTCCTCGCCGTACGCGGCGCCCGTGAAAGCCATGACCAAGCCAGAATAGAGAATGAACGCTAGGTGACGATCGCGCACGGCATCCCCTCCCTCGGGCTCGCTCGGCCCACAACCCGCGTGCGCGTTGGCCCGCACGTCAAATCGCACTATGAACCGGCGCCCAGGGCCTGACAAGCCATTGGATACCCAGGCGGGCGCGGGCCGGAGAGGCACGGGCTCCGCCCAAGGGGCAGGCCGCCACGGTCCATTTCAGCCCTGGCATGTGCGGCGAGGCACGCCTGAATCACACGATAAAACAAAGCTTAGGCGGTGTTGAGTAAACGCTGCAGGGTCATTATCAGACCAGGGGCGTGGCCTCTGCCCCCACCAAAAGCAAGGCCTTTGGCAACCTTCCCGAAACGCGGGTCTGGGGAAGCTGGCCCAGCGGGTCCAGGGCAACGCATTGGACCGGCCAGGCGGGGGAAACGAAAAAACGGCGTCCCTGATGGGGGGCGCCGTTTGAGTTTGCCGCCGGTGCGGGAACCGCACGTTGCGGCTTGTGGGAGGAAACGTGAAGCCGCGTCTCGTCTGGCTCCGAGGAGAAGTATGCCAAGCAAATCTTAACGTATGGTTGATTTATATCAATATCAATAAACTTTTGCGTGCATAATTTTTCTATATTCGCCGAAAGCGGGCGAACCGGCTCTCGGGCGTCCCGGCGCCGCGCGAGTGGCGCTTCCATCCAGGGCGAAATCACGGCTCGACGCCAGCCGCGCGGGAAGTTTCGGCGTCTTCGGCGAGGGGGGTGAGGGCGCGCGCGGCGGGGGGTTTGCGGATGGCGCCGATCAGCGTGCGCACCTCGGCCCGCGCGGCGATGTGGCTCATACCGAGCTGGATGCCGAGCCCGGCCTCGCGCACGTCCATCAAGGTAAGGCCCTGGAGATAAAGCTCGCGGAAAATCACCCGTTCGCCGAATCCCTTGACGGTGCGAAAGCCGATGCGCTTGGCCAGTTCGTCGAGCGTCGCCCCGACATCGCGCTTGTTGCGCGCCTCGCCCGCGCCGAGCCGGTTGCGCATCACCAGCCAGTCGATGCGGCCGCGGTCGCGCGCCATCCGCCGCTTGCGCGCCTCCCAGACCATTTCGCTATAGATGCTCGGGTGCACCACCTCGTGGCGCTCGGGATCGACCTTGGCGAGCATCGCGAAATCGACGAAACTGTCATTGATCGGGGTGATCAAGGTATCGGCGCGGCCATGGCCGAGGCGGCTCAGATAGGTATCGGCGCCGGGGCAGTCGATGACGACGAGATCGGCGTCGCGCGCCACCTCCGCGAAGGCCGCCTCGAAGCGCGCCGCTTCTTCGGCCTCGGCCGCGGCGCGGCTGTCCTGCGAACTCCTGGGAACCGCGGCAAAGTCGGGCATCGGCAGCGCGATGCCGCGCCGCCGGATGAAATCACGCCGCGCCTCGAGATAGCCGGCGAGGGTTGCCTGGCGGGCGTCGAGATCGAGCGCGCCAATGCGATAGCCATCGCGCAGCAGCCCGACAATGAGGTGCATCGCCGCGGTTGATTTGCCCGAGCCGCCCTTCTCGTTGCCCAGCACGATCACTTGGGCCCGCCGTTCGATTGAAACGCTCGCCACGCTGGTCCCCAGTTGCTTTCTTGCCGTGCGCCGAAAAAACCTTCTCCGATGGCGGCGTTTATGCCAATGAGCCGCTGTCGCGTCCATCCGGCGCATTTCGGCTGAGGCGCTGTGCCAGTGCTCCCCATGAGGACGACCCACGATCTTGCCGCCACAAATCCTGCCGCTCCGTTTCCGCCGCGGCTTCCGCCTTTTCGCCGCTGGCCGGCCGCGGCGGAGGGCGGCGGTGGGGCGGGCGACGCCGCTGATCGCCTGTCCCGATTGCGGTGCGTTTTTCCTCGCGCCGCACCCCGCGCCTGGTCAGCGCGCGCGCTGCCCGCGCTGCCGGGCGGTGCTCTGGGCCGGGCACCCGCGCGGCGCCAGCCTCGCCTTGCCCCTGGCGCTCGCCGCCCTGCCGCTGCTGCCGCTCGCTTTCCTGGAGCCGCTCCTGCAAATCTCGCTGCTTGGCCAGCGGGTCAGCGCCAGCCTGATCACCGGGCCGCTGCTGCTCGACGAAAATGGCTGGCAGGCGCTCGCCGCCCTGGTGGTGCTGACCGCCTGCCTGCTGCCGGTTGTGCGGTTGCTCGGCCTCATCGCGGTGCTCGCCGCGCTCCGCCGCCCACGCCCACGCCCGCATCCGCTGTGGCGCGCGATCTTGCGGGGCAGCGAGCGGCTGCGCCCGTTTGCCATGGTCGAGGTGTATCTGCTCGGCCTGTTCGTCGCTTACAGCAAATTGATCGATCTCGCGCGGGTGCATGTCGAACTCGCCGCCTATGCGCTCGCGGCGCTGATGCTGGTGATGGCGGTGATCGACCAACTGGTCGATCCGCGGGCGCTGTGGGAGGCGCTCGCCGGCGCCCACCCGCCGCCGCCCGGCGCGCCGAAGCCGCCGCCGGCGACGCAGCTGATCGGCTGCACAAGCTGCGGGTTGGTCAGCCAGGCGCGCGAGGGAAATCTCTGCCCGCGCTGCTTCAGCCGGCTGGCGCGGCGCAAGAAGCGGAGCCTTGCCCGCACCCTGGCCCTCGTCATCGCCGCCTTTGTGCTCTACATCCCGGCCAATCTGCTCCCGGTGATGACCGTCGATTACTATGGCCAAGGCACGCCCAACACCATCCTCTCAGGCGTCGCGGAACTCGCGAGCGCCGGAATGTGGCCGCTCGCGGTCCTGGTGTTCTTTGCCAGCATCACCGTGCCGGTGCTCAAGCTCGCCGGCCTTGTGCTCCTCATGGTGAGCGCGCGGCGCGGCTGGGCCGGGCGGCTCCATGACCGCACCCGGCTCTATCGCCTGATTGACGCCATCGGGCGCTGGTCGATGATCGATGTTTTCATGATCTCGATCCTGGTCGGGCTGGTGCGGCTTGGCCTTCTGGCCTCCGTCCATCCCGAAGCCGGGGTGGTGGCTTTCGCCGCCGTCGTGGTACTCACCTTGTTCGCCGCCGAAAGCTTCGACCCGCGCTTGATGTGGGACGCGGCGCGGCGCAATCCACGCCCGCTGCCGCCCGGCGGGGGCGAGGCCGCGCCTTGAGCGACGCCATCGGGCCGGATCCGGGAGAGGCGGCGTTGCCCCCGCCGGAGCTTGAGCCGGCGCCGCGGCTCTCGCTGATCTGGGTGATCCCGCTGGTCGCCGCCGCCATCGCGCTCTGGCTCGGCTGGCGGACGCTCTCGGAGGAGGGGCCGGTCGTTACCCTCAGCTTCAAAACCGCCGACGGCCTCACGCCTGGGCAGACGCGGGTGAAGCACAAGGCGGTCGATCTCGGCACGGTGCGGTCGATCCGCCTGAGCGCCGACATGTCGCACGTCGTCGTCGAGGTGCGGATGCGCCGCGAGGCGACGCCCATCCTCACCGATCACGCCCGCTTCTGGGTGGTCCGTCCGCGCCTCACCCCGAGCAGCGTTTCGGGGCTGGAGACGCTGGTTTCGGGCAGCTATATCGAAATCGATCCGGGGGCGCCCGGGGGCACGACGGCGCGCCGCTTCACCGGCCTCGAACAGCCGCCCGCCATCCGCTCCGACGAGCCCGGGCGCACCTATGTTCTCCACACCGCCAAGCTCGGCTCGCTCGGTATCGGCTCGCCGGTGCTGTTCCGCGACGCGCAGGTGGGCGAGGTGCTGGGTTACGATCTCGGCGCGCCGGGCGGCGAGGCGGTGGTGCGGGTCTTCGTGCGCGCGCCCTATGACGGATATATCCGCGAGGGCAGCTATTTCTGGAACGAATCGGGGCTCGCCATCACCGCGGGCGCCGAGGGCATCCATCTCGAGCTGCAATCCTTGCAGGCGCTTCTCGCCGGCGCCGTCGCCTTTGCCACCCCGCCCGAGGCGCGCACCAACCCGCCCGCCGCCGCGGGCAGCAATTTTCCCCTCTACGGCGATGAAAAGGCGGCCCTATCGGCGCGCTATACCAACACCATCGCCCTGCTCGTGCGCTTCCAGGGCTCGGTGCGCGGCCTTGCCGTCGGCGCGCCGGTCGAGATCTTCGGTATCCAGATCGGCGAGGTGACGGAGGTCAAGCTGCAATACGACTTCATCAAAAACACCCTCGACGTGCCGGTGCGGCTCTCGGTGCAGCCTGATCGCATCTCCGCCCCTGGCGCGCCGCCTGCGACCCCGGAGCGGGCACTCGAATCGCTCCGCGCGCTGAGCGCCAAGGGCCTGCGCGCGCAGTTGCGCACCGCCAACTACCTCACCGGCCAGCTCTATATCGCGCTTGATTTCTTCCACGACGCCAAGCCCGCCGAGATCTCCGAATCCGATGGCGCCATCGTCATCGCGAGCCAGCCGAGCGATCTCGAAAGCCTCACCCACATGCTCGATACCGTCGGGCGCAAGCTTGATGCCGTGCCGATCGAGCGGATCGCCGGCAATCTCGATGCCACGTTCGCCGCGCTCAACACCATCGCCAATGGCCCCGAATTGAAGGCGGCGCTCAGCGCCTCGGCGGCGACGATGGCAACCGCCCAGACCCTGCTGCGCCGGGTCGATACCAACGCGACACCGGCCTTGAAGCGCCTGCCGGCGCTGAGCGCCGAGCTCCAGGCGACGCTCGATCACGCCAACCGGCTGATGATCGGGATGGAGGCCGGCTATGGCGGCGCTTCGCCGCTGCCGCGCGATCTCGAGCGGCTGATCACCCAGATGAACGAGGCCGCGCGCGCCATCCGCGCCCTCGCCGATCTCCTCGATCAGCACCCCGAGGCGCTGGTGCGCGGGCGCAATGGCACGGTGCAGGAGCGCTAGGAGCCCCGCATGACCGCGAAAATTTTCTCCCGGCGCGCCCTGTTGCTGGCGCTGGCACTCCCTGGCTGCGCCTCACCCGACCCGGCGCTCTATACCCTGGCGGCCGTGCCGGGCGTGCCACGCGGCGGCGCGCCGCGCCTCATCGAGCTGCGGCGTATCGGGCTCCCGGGGTATCTCGACCGGCCCGGCCTGATCGCCACGGCGGGCGAGGATCGGCTGCATCTCATGGCCAATGCCCGCTGGGCTGAGCCGCTCGGCGATATGCTCGGCCGCGTGCTGCAGGAGGATCTCAGCCAACGCCTGCCGGGAAGCCTGGTTTTTCGTGAAAGCGGGGCGATCACCGCGGCCCCGGACGCGGTGGTGGAGGTCGATCTCGCGCGCCTCGATCGCGACGCCGCGGGGGCGATGGTACTGCAGGCGACGATCGCGGTGCGTCGGCCGGGGGCGGCGCCACGCACCGCGCGCGGCGATTGGCGCGGGCCGCCGCAGGGCGCCGCGGCGCAGGCCGTGATCGCGGCGATGGACGCGGCGCTCGCCGCTCTCGCTGATCGCATCGCGGCCGAACTCACGGCGCCCTCGCCCGGCTGAGAGTTCGCAAAAGAAGGCCCTCGCCCCCTGAGCCCCGGGCCCCTCCGATCCCTTCATCCTGGCGTATCGCCGAGCCGCTCGCGTCGGCGCGCCGGCTTCAGGCCGGCGAGCGGCAGGGTCAGCAGCGCGGCCGCGAGACCGATCGCGAACAGCGGCAGATGGCTGCCGGTGCGCGTATAAAGCCAGGCGAGGAGAAAGCCGCTCGCGGTCTGTGCCGCGCCATAGGCGGCGGTCGCGACGCTCCAGAGACCTGGCGCGGCCTCGCCGGCGACCTCGCGGGTGCGGAGCAGCATCAGCCCGGAAACCCCGGTCGCGGTGGCGCCGGCGAGCAGGGTCGAGACGATCAGTGCCGGCCGACCGGTCGAAAGCAGGGGTAGCGCGGTATCGATCACCTGGGCGATGAGCGCCAGGGTGAGCGCCTGGCGGACGCCGAACCAATCGGCAAGCCGCCCGCAGAGCGCTGGCCCGCCGGCGGCGGCGAGGCCAAACAAGAGCCAGAACGCGCTTCCCGAGCCAGTGCCACGGCCGAGCCCGCGGGCGATGAAATCGGGCCACCACAGCATATGCGGGGTCGTCGCGATGGCGATCGTGGCATAGGCCGCGATCAGCCGCCGTCCGGCGGGGCGGCGCGCGGCGCCGAACAGCGCCCGGCGTGGCGCTGGCGCGGCAAGCGGCCAGAGCCGCCAGGCGCCGGCGCTCACCACCAGACCCGCAAGCGCGAGTGCCAGCCAGGTCACGGTGAGCCCCGCCGGCAACAGGGCCGGCACCATCAGGGCGCCAAAAACGATGCCGGCGCCGACCCCGGTGAAGGTCAGGCCGGCGGCGAGTCCGCGCAGCTTGAGCGGCATCGCCGCCTGCACGGCGGGGCCGGCGAGCACCATCAGCGCGCCCCCGGCGGCCCCGGCGAGAACCCGCCAGGGCAGAAACCACCATAGCCCTCCCGGCAGCGCGCAGAACGCAAAACAGCCGGCGGCCAGCAGCATCGCCCCACGCAGCACCGGGATCAGCCCCAACCGCTGGCCGAGCCAGGGGCCGAACAGGGCGCCGGCGAGATAACCGCCGAGATTGGCCGCCCCCAGCGCGCCGCCCGCTCCCGCGCCCAGCCAATGCGCCTCGACCATCGCGGGCAGCAGCAGCGAATAGGCGAAGCGCTGCAACCCGACGCCGAGAAAGGTCGCGCTCGCGCCCCCGAGCATCAACCGCCCCGCCCCGCTCACGGCCCATCTCATGGCCTGGCCCGGCTCATCGCAGCAGCCACACCGCCCAGGCGGCGGCGGTCCCGGCGGCAATGCCGACCGCGACGTTGCCCGAGAGACGCATCGCCACCAGCGTCGCCGCCGCGCCGAGCCACTCCTTGAGCCCGCCCGCCGCCAGCGCCGGGACGACATAGCCAACGAAAAGCGCCCCCGGCACGTAGCCGAGCATGGCGCGCAGAAACGGGCTCGGACGGAGCGCGCGGAAGAGGAAATAGCCCCCGGCGCGGCAGGCGAGCGTCGCCAACGCCATGCCCAGAATGGCGAGCAGATTGGCGGTCTCGATCATGCCGTTCCCTGCCGCCGCTCGCGCCAGGCGCCGACCAGCCCGCCGGCGAGGGCGGCGGCCACCACGTGCCAGGCCCCGTGCGGGGCGAGGCGCGCGACCGGCAGCGCGACGCCGGCGGCGGCGAGCCAGGGCAGCGCGTCATGGCGACCGCGCCAAAGCGGCACCAGGAGACTGACGAAGGCGGCGAGGGCGGCGAAAAACAGCGGGTGGCCGCGCGGCGGCCGGAGCGCCGTTCCGAGCACATGCCCGAGCAGGCTACAGGCGAGCCAGGCAACCCACAAAACCAGCCCGGCGCCGAACAGAAACCCGCCATCGCGCTCGCCCTTGCGCCCCTCGGCGATGGCCAGCGCGAAACCGTGATCGACCAGCAGGAAAAGATTGCCCCAGAGCCGCCAGCCCGAGAGTTTTTCGAGCCAGGCGGCGAGGGCCGGGCCCATCAGCGCCATGCGCAGATTGACCGCGAAGGCGGCGAAGGTGACGGCGAGAATGGGGGCGGGATGGGTCCAGAGATCGAGGGCGAGGATCTGGCTCGCGCCGGCGAAAACCAGCCCGCTCATCAGCCCGGTCTCGACCAGCGAGAGCCCCTTGCCGGCGGCGAGCACGCCGACCACCAAGCCGAAGGGCGCGAGGCCGAGCGCGATCGCCAGGCTGCGCCGGGCACCGCGCGCCAGGGCAGCGCTGGTAAAATGCCGCGCGCGCATGGTTCAGCCGCGCAACAGGCGCAGTACCAGCGCCTCGGCTTGCGCCGGCGCCATTGCCAGCGCGGCTTCGGCGATGGCGCGGGAAAACCCGGCGCGGGCGAGGATGGCAAGCGCGCGCCGGGTCTCCGAGGCGTCGAGCGCGACGGTGGGCGGGGAGGGGTGGAAAGGGCCGAGGCGGCGGCGGCGAGCCAGCACCAGGGCGGCGGCGAGTTCCGCCTCGGGATTTTCCGGCAGGGCCTCGCGCAGCGTCTCCCCGGCGATGCCGCGGGCGGCGAGATGGGCGGCGATGCCGCGCCGCGAGCGTCCGGCGCGGTTGAGACGCGCGGCCCGTGTCGCGGCAAAGGCAGCATCGTCGATGACGCCCGCCGCCACCAGCCGCGCCACCACCTCGCGCGCCGCCAGGCGCGCCGCCGCCCCCTGCTGTTCCACGGTCGCAGCCTCGCCGGCCACGGCGGCTGCGCGCTGCCAGCGGGCGATCCGCCGCTCCAGCACCCGCGCCAGCCCGGCGGCGCTGCTGGCAAAGCGCGCGAGATGGGCGAGCGCCGCTTCATGCAGCAGGGCGGCGTCGGGCGGAAGCGGGGCGGAGGCGGGGGGCGTCACGGCGGCGAGGATGGCACGCCGGGCCCGATTGGGAAACCGCGTGAGGGGTGGAAAACATGGCCCGGCAGGGCGTTCCGCGCTGATCTCGGAGGTCGATCGTGTGCCGGCACGCGGTTGCGTCCCCCGCGATCAGCGGCAGGGCGGCCGCGAACGAGACGGGCATATCGACAGGAAGACGGGCATATCGGAAAGAAATGCTATTTAAGCGGGAATTTATAATTTCTCTTTTGCACTGAGGTAGAATTGATTAAGAATTTCTGAACCGATTCGCAGCTCACAGGCGCCTGATGCAACCCAGCACCGCGGGGTCACTTTCCTCGCCACGACGCCCCGCTCGACGCTCATTTCCCTCGGGCGCCGCCGAGCCGCCGGGGACGTTCCCCTATCCGCGCGCCGCGGCCCCGCGCTATTCCCCGTCAGGGCGCGATGAGCCCGGCTGATTTTTCTCCGCTCGCCGCCGACGCGGCACGCCTCCACGAGGCCGCCGCGCTGGCGGAACTCCAGCGTTCGGGTTTGTTCGACGCCCACCATTACCGCAGCGAAAACCCCGATGTCGCGGAGCGCGGCCTTGACCCGCTGCTGCACTATCACCGCCATGGCTGGCGTGAGGGGCGGCGGCCCAATCCTTATTTCGATCCGGCCTTCTATCTCGCCGAGAACCTCGATGCGCGCACCGAGGGCATCGACCCGCTGCTGCACTATCACACCATCGGCGAGGCGGAAGGCCGCCGTCCGATCCTCATTTTCGACCCCGCCTGGTATCGCGCGCGCTGGAATGTGCCGCCCGAGGAGGGCGCGCTCGCGCATTTCCTCGCCCGCCGTCAGAGCGGCGAGACCAGCCCGATCGCCGAATTCGACAGCCGCTGGTACCTCGAAACCTATCCCGACGTCGCCGCCGCCGGGATGGACCCGGTCGAGCACTACATGGTCCAGGGGTTTCGCGAAAACCGCAACCCTTCGGCCGGATTTGACGGGCGCTTTTACCGCCAGCGCTATCTGCGCGGCGACCCGGAAGCCAACCCTTTGCTGCATTACCTTCGCCATCGCGACGAGCCGGGCATCCATCCCGCGCCGCCCGGCGGCGAGACCAGCCTGCCCCGCGAGATGCGCCGCAATACCCGCCCCGGCCCGTTTTTCGAGGAGGTGCAGCCGATCCCGGCCGGGCTCGCCCCGCTTGCCCGCGTGCTCGCCTTCTACCTGCCGCAGTTCCACGCTTGCGCGGAAAACGATGCCTGGTGGGGCAAGGGCTTTACTGAATGGACCAATCTCCATCGTGCCCTGCCGCGGTTTTCCGGCCACTACCAGCCACGCATCCCGCGCGATCTCGGCCACTACACGCTCGAGGGGAGCGCCGTGTTGCGCCGCCAGATCGCGCTCGCCAGGGGCGCCGGGCTCGGCGGATTCGTTTTTTATTACTACTGGTTCAACCGCCGCCGCCTGCTCGATCGGCCGCTCGAGGCGTTCCTCGCCGACCGGGGCCTCGATTTTCCCTTCTGTCTGATGTGGGCGAACGAGAACTGGACGCGGCGCTGGGACGGGATGGAGCGCGAGGTGCTGATCGCGCAGGATTATCGCGAGGCCGACGAGGCGGCGCTGATCGCCTCCTTCGCCCGCCATTTCGCCGATCCGCGCTATATCCGCCTCGACGGCAGGCCGCTGCTTTTCATCTATCGTGCCGCCCAAATCCCCGGCCGCGCCGCGACCATCGCGCGTTGGCGGGCGCTGTTCCAGAGCGCGCATGGCGAGAACCCGCTGCTGGTCATGGCGCAGAGTTTCGGCGAGGAGGATCCGCGCCCCTTGGGGCTCGATGGCGCGGTCGAGTTCCCACCCCACAAACTCACCGCCGGCCTCACCCCGATCAATCCCAAGCTCGACCTGTTCGATACCGATTTTACCGCCGAGGTCTATGATTTCGAGGCGCTCGCAAAAAATTCGCTGGCCGCCCCGCCACCCGATTTTCCCCTGATCAAGACCGCCATTCCCGGCTGGGACAATGACGCGCGGCGCGAGGGCCAGGGGCTGGTGGTGCAGGGCGCGACCCCGGCGCGCTATCAGGCCTGGCTGGAGCGACTGATCGAGGCCGCCCGCGCGCGACCCTTCGCCGGCACGGCGCTGGTCTGCGTCAATGCCTGGAACGAGTGGACCGAGGCCGCCTATCTCGAACCCGACGTGCATTTCGGCGCCGCCTTCCTCAATGCCACCGGCCGCGCCATCGCCGGCCTTGCCCAGCCCAGCACGCCGACCGCCCTGGTGCTGGTCGGGCATGACGCGCTCAGCCATGGCGCGCAGCAATTGCTGCTCCATCTCGGCCGCTATCTCACCCGCGTCTGCGGCGTCCAGCTCACCTTCCTGCTCGGCGAGAGCGGCCCGCTCGAGGGCGAATACGGCAAGGTGGCGCCGACCCTCATTACCCGCGACGAAGCGAGCTTCGCCACGGCGCTGCGCGGGCTCTATCACGGCAAGGGCGTGCGCCGGGCGATCGTCAACACCGCCGCCGCCGCCGCGCATTGCCCCGAACTGGTGCGCCAGGGCATCACGCCGATCCTCTTGATCCACGAACTGCCGCAACTGATCCGCGAGAAGCAGCTTCAGGAGGCGGCCAGGGCGGCGGTGCGCGTTACGCACCAGGTGGTGTTTCCCGCGGCCTTCGTGCGTGATCGCTTTGCCACGCTGGCGCCTCTGCCGCCTGAGCGGGCGCGCATCCTGCCTCAGGGTCTCTACCAGGATATCCGCTTTTCCCCCGAAGCGCGGCGGCGGTTGCGGCGCGGGCTTGGGCTTGGGCCCGAGGCGGTGCTGGCGGTTGGGGTCGGCTATGGCGATCTGCGCAAGGGGTTCGATCTGTTCCTCCAGGTCTGGCGGGCGTTGCGCCGGCGTGGGCGGCATGTCCATCTCGCCTGGCTCGGCCGCATCGACCGCCAGATCGCGACCTATCTCGACCCCGAGATCGCCGCCGCCGAGGCCAGCCGCACGGCGCATTTTCCCGGGTTTTGCGATAACGTCACGGAATGGCTCTCGGCCGCCGACGCGCTGCTGCTGCCCTCACGCGAAGACCCCTACCCCTCGGTGATGCTGGAGGCCGCCGCCGCCGGCCTGCCGATTATCGCCTTTGCCGGCAGCGGCGGGGCGGCGGAGTTCATTACCGCGAGGGCTGCCGGCGAGGTGGTGCCCTTCGCCGATGCCGATGCCATGGCGCGCGCCTTGGTGGCCTGCACCCGCGCGATTCCGAGCCGGGCGGAGCGCCTTCGCCGCGCCGCCGCCGCGGCGAAGGCGAGCCCGTTTGGCGACTACGCCGACGCGCTGCTCCAGCTCGCTTGTCCCGAGCTTCTTGGCATCTCGGTGGTGGTGCCGAACTACGACTATGGCCGCTTCCTGCCCGCCCGGCTCGCCGCGATTTTCAGCCAGACCTATCCGGTCCGCGAGGTCATCCTGCTCGATGACGCCTCGCGCGATGACAGCATCGCCATCGCCGAGGCGACGGCGGCGGCGTGGCAGCGCGATCTGCGGATTGTCCGTGCCGGGGAAAATTCCGGCTCGGTGTTCGCGCAGTGGCGCCGCGCCGCCGAACTGGCGCGTGGCGACTTCCTCTGGATCGCCGAGGCCGATGACAGCGCCGAGCCGCGTTTTCTGGAGCGCCTCGCGGCTTCCCTGGCCGCGGCCCCCGATGCGATCCTCGGATTCACCGACAGTGCCGCGATCGACGCCGCGGACCGCGTGCTGTGGCCCGATTATCGCGCCTATTACGCGGCGAGCGCCGGGCCGGGCGCGCTGGCCGCCGATGACGTGTTCACCGCGGATGGTTTCGCGCGACGCTTTCTCGCCGAGCGCAATCTCATTCTCAATGCGTCCGCCGTCGTCTGGCGGCGCACCGCGCTCCTGGGCGCGCTGGCGCGGGCTGATGATCTTGCCGATTATCGCCTCGCCGGCGACTGGCGGCTCTATCTCGAGGCGCTCGCCGGGGCCGCGGGCGGCAGCGTCGCCTATGTCGCCGCCGCGCTCAACCGCCATCGCCGCCACGACGCGAGCGTCACCGCCGGCACCCCACGCCGGCGCCATCTCGCCGAGATCCGTGCCCTCCACCGTCTTGCGGCGCGCCGGCTTGGCGGGGGAAAAATCCTGCGCGCCCGCCAGGAGGCGGTGCTGCGCGACATCGCCGAAGCCCTCGGGGGGGGAAAAGGGCTAAGGCGAGGGGCAAGACCCCCGGTCTTTATTTTTCCGGCCCATCCCGTCCCTCGAGCACCCAGGGGTGCAGCGCGCGCAGGCGGGCGATGAGGGCGCGGCGGTTCTCGGCGAGATCGGTGACGGTACGCAGCATCGAGCTGGCATGCACGCGATAGCGCGCCAGCACGGCATCGACATGCACGCCAAAGAGGCCGTTTTCGGCCATGCGGCACCAGAAATCGTAGTCTTCCCAGCCGGTGCGGAAATCGCCATAGCCGCCGACCGCGGCCCAGGCGGCAAGCCGGATCAGCGCCGTCGCGTCGATATAATTGCCCGGCCGCAGGCGGATCGGATCATAGGGGAGATCGCTGAAAACCTTCTCCTCCGCGCCGAAGGTTTGCAGCGAGGGATAGGCGAACGCCGCGCCACTGTCCTCGAGCGCCGCGAGGCAGCGCGCGATGCAGGGCGCGAGCAGGATATTGTCGGCATCGAAGGGCATGACAAATCGGGTTTCGGCGGCCGCGAAGCCCGCGTTGCGGGTCGGGCCGAGACCGCTATTGCGCTGGTTGCGGAGCAGCAGGGCGCGGCCGAAGCGGGTGCGGTTTGCCGCGAGCCAGGCTTCGGCCAGCTTGAGCCCGTCATCGGTCGAGCGGTCATCGACGATGACGAGGTCGAGCGCCTCGAGCGTCTGCGCCTTGATCGACTCCAGCGTCTCGATGACATGGTGGGCGTAGTTGTAGAGCGGCACCACCACTGTCACCAAGGCCTGAGCCATGGCGTCATGCGCGAAGACGGTCTCGCTCTCGGGGATCTCGGGGAGGCGGCGCGGGCGGCATTCGCTGAGCGCGCGGTCGAGCGCGAAGGCGCGCGCCGCGCTCCGGCCACGGTGGAGCATCTGGGTGAGCATGCTGCCGACCAGCTCGATCCGCCGCTCCGGGCCATAGGTCCAGAGACAGTCGAGATAGGCGGCGCGCGCCATGCGCCGGCGCAGCGCCGCGTCGTCGATCAGGCGGGTGAGGGCGCGATACCAGCCTTCTTCGGAGGCGGCGAGAAACCCGGTCTCGCCATCGCGCACGGCGCGGCGGAAGGTATCGGTCGGCGTGCAGACGCTGGGCACCCCGGCGAGTGCGGCCTCGAAAAATTTCAGCTCGCTTTTGGCGGCGCAAAACGGGTTGTCGAGTTCGAGCGGTGCCAGGTTGACATCGAACCGGGCGAGTTCGCCGGGCAGCTGGGCGACCGGCACCATGTCGCGCCACTCGATCTGGTCCTCGAGGCCGGCGAGCGCGGAAAACTCCTCGATATCGAGGGTCGGCCAGGGGAAGCGGCGGAACAGCACGAGGCGGCACTGCGGGCGCTCGGCGAGGATACGCCCGACGGCGCCGGCGATTTGCGCGAAATCGCGCTGATGGGTGCGGCTGCCCGAGGCGTAGCCGAGCCGGATCAGCCCGTCGCCGGGCGCGAGCGCGCGTGCTCGCGCCGCCTGGCGCGCAATCGCCCAGTTGTCGTCATCGAAGCCGTTGGGCAGCACGAAGGCCGGGATCGCCCAGCGCTGGATTTGCCCGGCGAGGAACGGCGTCGGTGCGGCGGCGAAATCGGCGGCGCACAGGATTTTTTGCACCCGCTCATAGTGGCCGCGCACGGCCTCGACATCGAGATCGCCCGAGCGGAGGGCATCGATGATCTTGGGGTCGGCGAGGTCGGGGTCGAACATCAGATCGTCGATATCGAACAGGATCGGCACGCCGCGCCCGCGCGCCGCCTCGATCAGCCGGGCGAGCGGCTCGTTCCATTCCACCCGCCAGAGGACGAGGAGATCGGCGAGGCGGACGAGAGCGACAAGATTTTCCGCCTCCTCCGGGACATGCGGCGTGACCGCGGCGCCGTGCGCGCGGGCGGCGGCGGCGAAGCGGAGGACGCGGTAGGTATGGCCGGGCGTATCGGCCTCGCCCGAGACGATCAGGATGCGCGGCACGCCGCGGGGCGCGGCCGCGTCGGGAAAGTTGGGGGGCGCTGCGTCTGGCAGCGCTGCCCGATACTCGGGCGGTGGTTCGGTCGGTCGGCTTTCAGCCCGGCCGTAGAGTTCATAGTGCACCAGCGGATTGAGCCCGCTGACGACCACGTCAAGATTTTGGCGCAGGTAGTAGGCGGTCGAGAAATGTGGTCCAGGATCTCGCCCTACGAAGGCGCCTTCCTCAAGGTAGTGCCGCGCCGGCTCAACGCCGCGTGCGGCGACGTCAGGGTATTCCGTCAGGTACCAGGCGCGATTGAAAAGCGGGCTGGCGGCGATCACGGCGATGAGGCGCCGGTTGTGCCGCGACTGCCCGAGCCGGGCACGCAGCCCACGGCGTTCGGCACGCTGTAAGGCTGTGCCGTAGGCTTCCTGTACCGCCTCAATCTGGCGCGCCTGCGCCGCCAAGGCGTAGAGTGGCGCGAGATCGGCGCGCAGTGCCGCAGCCTGCGTTTCGGCGTCCTTGCGAGCGGCGCGCGCGGCGATGAGTTCGGCTTCCAGCGCGGCTACCCGCCCCGCGAGCTGGCCGATGACCGCGAGATCGCGTGCGCGGATAGGGTCTTCGGCGGAGGGCGTGGGCTCGGAGGAGGGCGGGGCGGGGGCACTATCCATAGTATTACCTTTGGTTCGGCGTCGTTGAGACGGGCTTTGTGCCGAGGCTCGAAGTAACAGGTTCGGAGAGGAAGAGAAAGTCGGCAGGCAGGCCGGCTATCACATTCTTGTTGACAGTTTTGCGCTTCCTCTTTAGGGATTACCGAATGGTCGCTGGTTTTTGCCGAATGATGAGGCCCCTGTTTGGTTTTGCGGTTGCGGCATATTGGCAAAAAATCTTCGGCCTTTGAGTCCGGCATGGCCGCTGAGCCGCACAGCAAAATTGTCGGCTGTCTTCCTTTCGCGAGGAGAAATCTCTCCTGATTTTAACGTACCGGCTGAGAGTTTGAAAGAATGCCCTATTACCCGGGAATCGACGGAGGAAACCACTATCTCGAGAGGGCATTATTTTCAAGTTCGATTGATTTTCACGTTCTGAGCGCGTCCGCGTTCTGAACTCTCTCGCCGCGGCATCTCAAACGGAATTTTATCTCCAGATTATTGAACGCGCTCTCAAGTTTGGTCAGGCCCGGAACATGTCCGATGAATTGTCCCGTTCGACACCACCCTCCTGGGATGGTCGGATCCGCGAAGCCGACGAAGTGGCATCGCTGCGGCGCGCGCTGCGCACGGCGCGGGAAAACGAGCGGATGCTTGAGCAGAAATCGGCCCAGCTTGAGGCGGAATTACAAGCGATCTACCAGTCCACCGTCTGGCGTTGGAGCGGGCCCGCGCGCCGCGTGGTCAACTGGCTCAAGCGTTCAGGCTATTTCCGTTTTTTGAACCGGCGTCGCGCCAAAAACTTTGCGCCGGTTGAGGCGCCGACAACGGCAACGGCAAAGGCGGCCCTGCGGGTCGGCGCCGCGGCGGAGTTGGCGGCGTTCCTCGATACTGACGAGCGCTTGGCACTTCCAGCATCGACGGCGCCGGATGTGTCAATTTTATTGGTGTTGTTCAATCAGGCGCCGCTCACATTCGCCTGTTTGCAGTCGATTGCCGATACGGTCGATTTGGCTACGGAAGTGATCATCATCGACAATGCCTCGACCGACGAGACCACCGCACTTTTGGAGCGGTTGGATGGTGCCCGGATCGTGCGCAATGCGGAAAATCGGCATTTTCTTGCGGCGGTCAATCAAGGAGCCGCTCTTGCCCGCGGCAAGACGCTGCTTTTGCTGAACAATGACGCCTGTCTGCGGCTAGGCTCGCTGCGCGCAGCATTTGATACGCTTTGCTCCGATCCGAGCAATGGTGCGGTCGGCGGGCCGATCATTCTACCCGATGGTCGGCTTCAGGAAGCGGGCAGCATCATTTGGCGTGATGGCTCCTGTCTCGGTTATGGCCGTGGCGCGGACCCGGCAGCGCCCGAATTTCAGTTTCAGCGTGAGGTGGATTACTGCTCGGGGGCTTTTTTGCTGGTACGCCATTCGGTTTTTGCGGAGCTCGACGGTTTTGATCCGGTCTTTGCTCCGGCTTATTACGAGGAGACGGATTTTTGCATGCGGCTGCGTGCTGCGGGTTATCGCGTCATTTATGAGCCGAATGCGGTCGTCGACCATTACGAGTTTGGGAGCGCCGTGAAACTCGAGGCAGCCTTGGAATTGCAGCGCGCGCATCAAGAACTCTTTGTTACCCGCCATCGCGAAGCGCTGCAGTCCGGCCACTGGCCCGCCGATGCGTCACCGCTCGTGGCGCGCGCCCGCGGGGCTGATCGGCGCGTGCTCGTGATCGATGACCGCGTCCCTTATCCTTCGCTTGGCGCAGGTTATCCGCGCGCCGCGGAGATTCTGCGCACACTGGCTGCCGATGGTTGGTTCGTCACATTCTATCCGGTGCTGTTTCCGCATGACAACAACGCGGCGATCCATACGGCGTTTCCGCGCGGCATCGAATTCATGCTTGGCCTAGGCCAAAATGGTTTGCGACCATTTTTGGCCGAACGACAGAATTACTACGATTCCATTATGATAAGCCGACCGCACAACATGCGAGATTTTCTCGCCAGCGCACCAAACAAAATTGTGACCCGCATCATCTACGACGCCGAGGCAATTTTTGCGCCGCGGGAATGGCGGCGCCGCGAAATTGTCGGCCGGCCGCTCTCGCGCTCGCGGCGCGAGGCGATGCTGCGCACGGAAATGGATTTGGCCCGTACGGCGCAGACGGTAATCGCCGTTTCGCAATCCGATGCCAGGGCCTTTCGGAAAGCAGGATGCGCTGATGTGCGTGTGCTTGGCCACGCGCTTCGCGTCGAGCCGACAGTGTCGGGATTTGGTGAGCGCCGCGATTTTCTATTCGTCGGCGCGCTCGACTCCGACCTATCTCCGAACGCAGATTCTATTGTGTGGTTCGCCAGGACGGTTATGCCACTTTTGGACAATCTGATCGGAGACCGTTATGGACTCTTGGTCGCGGGCCGGTGTACTGCGCCGCGCGTCCTCGCTCTTTCCGACCCACGCATTCGCGTGCTACAGCGCATCGACGATTTATCTGCGCTTTATGAGTGCGCCCGGGTCTTCGTTGCGCCCACCCGCTACGCTGCGGGTATTCCCCACAAAGTGCATGAAGCTGCGGCAAAAGGGGTGCCGGTGGTCACCACCCCCTTGCTGGCCGAACAGCTCGGCTGGACACATGATGCCGAGATTCTGGTGGGCGCGACGCCATCAGCCCTTGCCGAGGCCTGCGCGCGGCTTTATCAGAGCGAGACGGTCTGGCAACGCCTCCGCCAGGCCGCGCTTGAACGCGTGAAGCGAGATTGTGATCCAGACGCTTTTGTCGAAGAGGTGCGCATGATTATGAGCGGGCCGCCAGTCGGACGTCGCCGCTGTGGCGCCTTGTTCGAACAAGCGCATGACCATTCAAGCAGCGTAGGATAATGGAATAAGTCAATCGTGCCCAGATCCGATACACAAATCACATCGCTCAAGGGTTCGCTAAGCTGGAGGGTCATTAAGCCGCTGCTGGTTATTAAAAATAAAATGAAACGGGTTTGGTATGTCCTGAGGTTTTCCATAAAACACGCTGGGGGATTAAGAAATACAATCAAGAGAGTCGCCTGGATTTATCGCAGCCGCGGACTTTCCGGCATAAAACGGACGGTGCGAAGAGTTGATCAGATTAATCCAGCCAACCAGATCAGCCCGACGTCTTGGTTTGCCCGCTATCGCGCGGCAGCGGACTACGGGGCCATCCAATGTCGGGGTTCCGCCCAGTTTAGCATTGTCATGCCGGTCTATAAAGTGCGGCCGGAATGGCTTGCAGAGGCGATTGCGAGTGTCGTCGGTCAGACCTATCCCCATTGGGAGCTGATCTGCGTTGACGACGGTTCGAAAGATGATTTGCTGAACGCCATCCTGGCCCGCGCCGCCAGTAACGACCCGCGGGTGAAATATATAACGCTTGAGCAAAACCAGGGTGTTTCGCGCGCGACGAATATCGGGATCGAGCAGGCAACCGGCGAATATTTGCTCTTCATGGACCACGATGACATGCTTGAGCCCCATGGCCTGGCTCGCCTGAGCGATGCGGCTTTTTCCGAGGACGCGGATATTCTCTACGGGGACGAGGTCGTCACCAGCGAGAACCTGGAAGAGATCATCGGCGTCCAGCTCCGCCCGGCCTTTTCCCACACCTACTACCTTTCCTACCCGTTCTTCGTGCATCCCGTGGCGGTCAGGTCCGCCCTCGCGCGAAGGATCGGCGGCCTCAACACGTCGCTGACCATCTCGCAAGACATTGACTTCGTGCTGCGCGCCCTGGAAATCGCGAAAAATGTAACGCACATACCGGATATCCTCTACCGGTGGCGCACCCATCCGGAGAGCACAGGCCGCACTTATAAACAAGATGCAATAAATTTTACCACTTGCGCCCTTAAAACGGAGCATCTTCGCCGGATCGGTTTTGATGATGCCGACGTGCGCCCGGGCCCCTCGTTCAACACCTTCAACGTAAGATATTTTGGTGTCTCCTCGGGTCGCATCCTCGGCGTCATTCCGACGAAGAACCAGGCGGGTCTGCTACGCCTCTCGATCGAAACCCTGCGAGAGACAACGAAGGGTCTTGATCTCGATCTCGTCATCATCGATCATCAGTCCGACGATCCAGAGACCTTGAGCTATCTGCACGAATTGGAGCATTCCGGCGCGGCGCGTATTTTATCCTATCAGGGAAAATTCAACTACAGCGCCATTAACAACTACGCGGTATTTAACAGCGGCGCCGGCTACGACTACTATTTGTTCCTTAACAACGACATCGAGGCCACCAAACCGGGCTGGCTCGATGCCATGCTCGACCTGGCGATGCGCGCCGATGTTGGCGCGGTAGGCGCAACCCTCCTCTACCCAGACGGCACCGTCCAACATTCAGGGGTGATTGTCGGCATGCACGACAGCGCCGAGCACGCCTTCAAGACGGTTCTGTTCCGCTCGGACGAGGCAGGCTACGGCGCCTCGCTTCACGCAACACGCGAATATAGCGCCGTCACGGCGGCCTGCATGCTGGTGCCCGCGGAAGTTTTTCATGCCGTGGGCGGCTACGACGAGAAGCTCGAGGTGGGCTACAATGACACAGATCTCTGCTTGCGGATTGGCCAGAAAGGCTATCGCGTCGTGAACTGCGCGGAAGCCATTCTCGTGCACCACGAGTCGGCAAGCCGCGGCAAAAGCCTCGATGGCCGTGATCGCCATCCTCGCGACTCGGCCTTGTTCAGACGCCGATACAAAGACTTTCTTCGTGGCACCGACCCCCATTTTTCGCCGCTTTTGGCTAAGGACAACCCCACTTTCGTCCTCGATTTCTCGGCACGCCTCGCCACCCGAATAGACTATGCAACGGTGACGGATTTTCTACCAAAAGGGCGTCGTGGACGGGATCATGGGGCGGCTCACGCCGTCGCGGCTCAACCGGCTGATCTGGCCAAGGCCCAGGCCAGCGCCGTTGATCTCGGTAATTATTCCCACCCTTGATCCCGCCGAGCCCTTGGGGTCTCATCGGAGGCCTGCTTGCCGCGCACCGAGGCTCCCGCGTCGCTCTTCACGGCGCGCGGAGGAACAGGCCGATGGTCAGGGCGATGCCGATCGCAACGATGCCAAGGCGCAGCATCTTCTCGTTGACGCGCACCAGGAGATAGGCGCCGAGCGCCCCGCCGGCGATCGCGGCAAGGGCGACAACCCCGGCGCGTGCCCACGCGACATCAGGGGAGAACATGAAAATCGCCACCGCCGCGGCGTTCATCACCGCCGCCAGCGCGTTCTTGGTGGCTCCCGCCGCGCGCACGGTCAGACCCGCCGCGGTGAGGGCGGCAAGCATGAGAAAGCCGATGCCGCCGCCGAAATAGCCGCCATAGATGGCGATCAGGAATTGCATCCCCCCGCCGGCCAGCGGCCCGAGATGGCGCGGGCGCGATGGGGCGCGGCGAAAACTTCCCCAGGCGAACACGGCGGTCGCGAAGAGCACCAGCCACGGCACGAGGCGGGCGAAAAAATCAGCCGGCGTCGCCAGCAGCAACAGCGCCCCGAGCACGCCCCCCAACAGGCTGACCGCGAAAAGCGCGCGGAAACTCAAATCCCCCGCCCCCGCGACATGCCGCCGCCCCGCCCAGCTCGTCGTCACCTGACCGGGGAAAAGCGCCACCGTCGAGGTGATATTGGCGCTACGGGGATCGAGCCCGCTCAGGATCAGCGCCGGCAGGGTGAGGAACGACCCACCCCCGGCCAGCGCGTTCTGGGCGCCCGCGGCGAAGGCCACGAGGGCGAGCAGCAACAACGTCGTCGCGTGAATGGCCGTCCCCCCTGGATGGTCCGCTTGGGCAGCGTTTTTGATAGCACGGGTGGCCGGCATGGCCCCATGCATCTTTTCCGCCCAAGCCCCGCGTGGCAGGCTGAGGCGGTCGATAACGGAGAGAAATTGGCATGATCACGGGGGCGAGGCGGGCGCTGCCGCTCGATCTGGGCGGCTTGCGGGTGGCGATTTCGGCGGCGGCGCGCGGCATCGGGCGGGTGATGGCCGACAGCTTCGCCGCGTGCGGCGCGCGGGTGTTCATCTGCGACATCGACGAGAAGGCACTCGCCGAAGCGGGCCATCCGGGCGTGCGCGCCGACGCTGGCCAGCGGGCCGAGATCGAGGCCTTCATGGCCGCGGCGCTCGATCATCTCGGCGGGCTCGACGTGCTGGTCAACAATGCCGGTATCGCCGGGCCCACCAAGCGGGTCGAGGAGGTGCTGCCCGAGGAGCTGGAAGAGACGCTGCGCATCGATCTCGAAAGCTATTTTCATTGCGCGCGCCTCGCCATTCCAGCGCTGCGCGAGGCCGGGGGTGGGGCGATCATCAATCTCAGCTCGGCCGCCGGGCGTTTCGGTTTTCCGCTGCGCGCCCCTTATGCCGCGGCAAAATGGGGGGTGATCGGCTTCACCAAGACGATCGCCATCGAACTCGGCCCCGATGGCATCCGCGCCAACGCGCTGCTGCCCGGCCTCGTCGATGGCGCGCGTATCCGCGCGGTGATCCGCGCCAAGGCGCAGGCGGCGGGGATTTCCGAGAACGAGCAGACCGAGCGCGCGGTGGTCGCGACCAGCCTGCGCACCTTTGTCACCGAGCAGGATATCGCCAATATGGCGCTCTATCTTGCCAGCCCCTTCGGCGCCACGATCAGCGGCCAGGCGATCGCGATCGACGGCGACATGCAGACGCTGATCTGAACCGGGCTCGCCTCAGAGCCTGGAAATCAGTCGACCTTGAGAAAGAACGCCCTCTGGGAACAATGGGTTTTTCTCGTCGATTTCCGAGCAAGAGGGCATTCTTTTGCAAACTTTCAGGCGGCGCTGCGGCGGTGGCCGGGGATCGCGTCGAGCACCAGCAGATCGAGCACCGCCCCGTGGCGCAGGGGCGGCAGGGCGAGTTCGCCGGCGCCATCGCTCCAGCGCCAGGGCCGCGCGGTGTCGCGCCCCTCGAGCGGGTAAAACCCGGCGCCGAAGGCCGGGCCGTCGAGCGGGATCGGGCGGCCGTTGAACACGGCGCCGCCCAGGCGCACGCCGAGCCGGCGGTAGTCGAGCCGCGCCGGCGTGGTCTCGAGCGCCATGCCGGCGCGCGAGGCGAGCGTGAGGCGCGCCGTGCCGGCGGGCACGAGAAACCGCAGGAGCGCGCCCTGTTGCGCCGCCGGGCGGATCACCCGCGCGCCGATCCGGAGATGCGGATCGGCCGCAACGCGGGGCCGCCAGCCGAGCGTCTCGGCGCGCGCCAGCAGCCGCCGCCGCAGCCGCGTCACCGCCGCGCCCTGGCGCACCAGCGGCGCGCAGGAATGCGCCCGGGTTTTCGGCACGAAATCGGGATAGAGCGTGGTGACGCTGCCGGCATTGGCGAAATCGCCGCGATTGCCGGTATCGAGATAGCTCTCGACCGCCAGCCCCTCGGCGCGGATGATGTCGTGGCAGGGCAGCTCGACATGGAAATACCACGCCGTCGCCACCCGCTCCTGCACCACGGTGGCGCCATTGAGCAGGCATTTGGCGGGCACCAGCAACGGCGCTGCACCCGCCGCCTCGGAGAGGATGGCGATGGCGTGGTCGGGCGAGAGCCAGAGATCGCGCCGTGGCAGGCCAGGGGCGAAGGCGTCGGCGAGAATGCGCACCGGCTCGACCTCCGACGCGCGGGGATGGCGCCGGCAATCGATGCGGCGCTCGCCCATCCAGACCACCGGCGCGAGGCCGCCGCTTGCGGTCGCGACAAGCTGGCCGGGGCGGAGACATTCGACCGCGATCTCGCCCGTTGCGGTCGCGATGCGCGTGCCGGCGAGGAAGCAGGCGGGGGGCGGGATCGCCGCCGCGGCCGGGGATGAGGCGAGGGTGGCCCCGGAACCCGCGATGACGACGCTGACCTTGCCGCCCGCATTATCGATCACGCCGAGCGCGCCCGGCGCCGGAGCAATGGCGAGGTCGAGCGTGAGCGCCGCGCCAGGGGCGATGACCACCTCGCCTTGGTTGGCAAAACTCCCGGCGCCCAGGGTCAGCGTGCCGGCCACGGTGATCTCGCCCTGATTGACGAAATCGGCGAAATTCCCGGCAACCGTGCCGGAAACCACGGCGATCGTGCCGGTATTGGTGAAATCGGCGGCGCCATAGGGGTTGATCTCGGTGGCGCCGGTGAAAACCAGCGTGCCGGCATTGACCAGATTGCCGCCGAGGACATCGCCCACCCCGCCCAGCGTCACCGCCGCCGCGGGGCCGAGCGTCAGCGTGCCGGCGCCGGCCAGCAGCGCCGCCTGATCGCCGAGGGTGATTTGCGCCGGGTCGAAAACCTCGCTGCCGGTGGCCGTGATCACCGCGAAGGCAGCATCGAGCACCCCGCCGCCGGTCAGGCCGGCGCCGAGATCGAGGGCCGCATAGGTGATGATCTCGGTCGCCCCGGCGCTGCCGCCGAGCGCGGTCGCAACCGGCATTTCGCCGCCCGCGAGCATCAGCGTGCCGGCGGCGAGGTCGAGGCTGCCGGCAAGATCGAGCGTGACATTGGCGAGCGGGAAAGCCGGGGCGAGCAGGACCGTGGCGCCGGCGGCATCGAGCGTCAAACTGGCGAGCGTGGCCGATTGCTCGAGGCTCACGAGATAGCTGCCGGAGAGCCCGATGGCGGCGGATTGGCCAGAACTGGGCACGCCGCCGGACGACCAGTTGGCCGGCGTCAGCCAATTGCCACCTTGGGGCGAGATCCAGCTTGAAGTCATTGCAACCATATGGTTTGGACAAAAAGTCTATCTCATTTCCCGAGATTGCCACGATTTCGCGGGCATGGCCAGAAAAATCATACCCCCGCCGCAACTTCCGGGCGCGGCGTCGCGCGCGTTCACCAGCGATTAAGCGATGGCGACGAAGATGGGGACACCGCGTTCCAGAACGGCGCGCGGGAAGAGCCGGGTTGGGACGGTTTGACTGTGCCGGGGCCGCAAAATGGGCGGACAAGGCGTCAGCGCTCTCCTTCCCGCCGATTTCAACCGGGAGGCTATAGAGCGGCGCATGTCGAACCTGATCCTGGAGTTGCGCCAAGGCGAGATGATGATCGTCAACGGCGCGGCCATTCGCTTCCGCAACAAAACACGGATCGAACTCGCGGCGCGCGCCCGCTTCCTGTTCGGCAAGCAGATCATGCCCCCCCTGCAGGCGAATACCCCGGCGCGGCGGATCTATTTCGCCCTACAGACCGCCTATATCGGCACCGAGGCGGAGCGTGAGCAGGGGCTCGCCGATGCGCGCGTCCTGATCAATGAGTTCCAGGCGGCGACGACCTCGAACCTGGCGCGCGAAATTCTCAACCGCGCTCTTGCGTTGGCCGAGGCCGATGATTGCTACCAGGCGCTGCGGCTAGCGCGCCGGGTGATCAGCCACGAGGATGCGGTGCTGGCGCCGCCGCCGAAGGCCGCGGGGTGATCCCCCGCCGCCCGATAGCAATGGCCTGTTTTCATGAACTTTAGGAAGGGGGCGAAAAAACGCGGCGCGTGGGAATCAAGCGGATTTTAAGCTTTCAGGCGGCGGCCGAAAGCCATTCGGGTAGCGCGGGCGTCGCGTCGCGCCACGCCAGGGGGATGGCGAACAGGGCTCGCAGCAATTGGTTGTTGAGGGCATGGCCCGAGCGATGGGCGACGAACCGCCCGCGCAGCGACGCCCCCGCGAGCGCCAGATCGCCTACCGCGTCGAGCAGCTTGTGGCGGACGAATTCATCGGGCATGCGCAGCCCGTCGGGATTGAGAACGCGCGCCCCATCCACGACCACGGCATTGTCCAGGCTGCCGCCGATGGCACGGCCGGAGGCCTGAAGCGCGGTGATGATCGAGGCCAGGGTGAAAGTACGGGCGCGCGCCAGTTCGCGGCGGAAGCTCTCCTCGGTGAGGTGGAGCGCGAGCGCCTGGCGCCCGATCGCCGGGGCGTCGAAGGCGATCGAGAGCGCCATATCGAGGCCGTCGCTCCCGGCGGTGGGATAGAACGCGGCCGAGGCATCGCCGGCAATCACCTCCACGGGGCGCAGGATCTCGATCACCCGCCGTGGTGCCGCCTGTTCGACGACGCCGGCGCAATCGATCAAGAACACGAAAGGCGCGGCCGAGCCATCGAGGATCGGCAATTCCGGCCCGTCGATCTCGACCAGCACATTATCGACGCCGCAGCCGGCGAGTGCCGCCATCAGATGCTCGACCGTGCCGACGGTGACATCTTCCGCGCCGGGGGCGGCGAGTTCGGTGCAGAGCCTGGTATCGGCGACCGCGTCGAACCGCGCCGGAATGTCGATGCGGCCCGCGCCAGACGCCGCGACATCGGTGCGGCGGAACACGATGCCGGTTCCGGGGGCGGCGGGATGGAGGGTGAGCGAAACTGCTCGCCCGCCATGCAGGCCGACACCGACGCAGCCGATCTTGCCCTTCAGGGTGCGTTGCCGCATGGGCGGTATGGCAAAGGGCGGCGGCGCGGCCAGGGGGGACATCGCGGCACATGCCGCCGGCTCGTTCAGCTTGCCCTGCGCCCAAGTGTCGTACGCTAGAGTGTCGTGCGCCAGAGTGTCATGCGTGAGAAAATTCATCGCTCCGATCGCTGCTTTCGCTCCTGAACTGCCAAGCCCGTCGCAGGAGGGCCTGGCGCGGGGCGACCCGGTGTCGCACCGGGCTGGCACGGCGCGGAAAACCCCGCGCCGCACCTTCAACCTAGCAGTTTCGAAGAGCGGCGCGAGTCAATCATTATTTCCGAATATTTCGTTCCAACAGTTTATTTTTGCAGTATTTTTGCCGCATTTCTGCCGCCTTTCAGGAACTCTGGCGGCGCAGGAAGGTCGGGATATCGAGGCCGATATCCTCCTCCCCCGCCGGGCGCATACTGGCGCGCCGGGGCTCGGCCTCCGCCTCATGGCCCAGCCGTTCAGCGCGGGCCGGGGGCGGGCTGGCGGCGCGGCTGGCCTGCAGGTTGCGCCTGAGCGCTCCGGTCACCGTGCCGAACAGGCTGCTCGCTCGGCTCGGCGCGGCGGGCGGCTCGCTGGCGCTGGCGCGCGTCGCGGGAGCGAACAGCCCCGATGGATGCGGCCCAGTGGCGAGCGGCCCAGTGGCGAGCGGGACAGTGGCGAGCGGGGCGACCGGGCGTGGGCGGGGCGCGGCGGGGCCGGGCTGGCCGGGTTCCGCCGCGTGGGCTGGCATCTGTCGCAGCGGCGCCTCGGCGCGGGCCTCGCCGACGAGGCTGATCGGCGCTGGGCTGATCGGCCCCGGATTCGGGGCTGCTGGCACCTCGGCGCGCCGTGGCGACCCCTCCTCGTCAGGCGTGGCGTAGCCGCCGCCCACCGCAATGAGGCGCGGGCGCTCGGCGGGCGCCGGGGTGTCGATCCCGGTCGCCACCACCGAGACCCGGATCTTGCCGTTCAGCGCCTCATCGACCGCCGAGCCGAAGATGATATTGGCATCCTCGTCCACCTCTTCCCGGATGCGGTTGGCGGCCTGATCGACCTCGAACAGCGTCATGTCGTCGCCGCCGGTGATGTTGATCAGCAGGCCGCGGGCGCCCGCCATGCTGGTATCCTCGAGCAGCGGATTGTTGATCGCCGCCTCGGCCGCGCGCACCGCGCGGTTGTCGCCATCGGCCTCGCCGGTGCCCATCATCGCCTTGCCCATCTCCGCCATCACGGTGCGGATATCGGCGAAATCAAGATTGACCAGACCCGGCACCACCATCAAATCGGTGACGCCGCGCACGCCCATATAGAGCACATGATCGGCCATCTTGAAGGCCTCGCGGAAACCGGTGCGCTCATTGGCGAGGCGGAAGAGATTCTGGTTGGGGATGACGATCAGCGTATCGACATATTGCTGCAACTCCTCGATCCCGAGCTCGGCGGCGCGCGCCCGCCTCGGTCCCTCGAAGGAGAACGGCTTGGTGACCACGCCGACGGTGAGGATATTGCGTTCGCGGGCCATGCGGGCGATCACCGGCGCCGCGCCGGTGCCAGTGCCCCCGCCCATACCGGCGGTGATGAACACCATGTGCGCGCCGTCGAGATAGCGATAGAGTTCCTCGGCCGCTTCCTCCGCCGCGGCGCGGCCGATCTCGGGCTTGGCGCCGGCGCCAAGGCCCTGGGTGATGTGCGGGCCGAGCTGCACCCGGCGATCGGCGCGGGAATGCTGGAGCTGCTGCGCGTCGGTATTGGCGACGACGAAATCCACCCCCTGGAGATTGAGCGCGATCATGTTATCGACCGCGTTGGTGCCGCCGCCGCCGACCCCGATGACGCTGATCCGGGGGGTGAAGTCGGTGTGGGTGTGTTGCGGGACGGTGAGGTTCAGGGTCATCGGGACAGCTCCCTTTTTGCGAGTTGTTGATGGGAATGGCGGGCGCGGCGCGGGCGCGGCATCAGACGCGCTCGCGCAGGAAATCGACGAAGCGGCCGAGCCAGCCGGCACTCCGTTGCGGGACAAAATCGAGTTCCGGGAGATGCCGCCCCGCCCCCGCCGCCCAGGCGAGCAGCCCGGCGGCGGTGGCGGCGGCGGGGCCGCTGACGAGATCGGGCAGACCGCGGAGCGGCGCCGGCCGGCCAAGCCGCACCTGACGGCCGAGCACGCGGGCGGCGAGTTCGCGGGCCCCGGGCATCTGGCAGGCCCCCCCGGTGAGCACCACGCGGTGTCCGCCCTCGCGCGCCAGCCCGGCACTTTCGAGGCGTTCCCTGACCAGCTCGAAGGTTTCTTCGAGCCGGGGATGGATGATGCTGATGATGTGGCTGCGCGGCACCTTGGCGAGGTGGTGCTCGTCCTCGCCGATCAGCGGCACGGGGAGGAATTCGCGCTCGTCGTCGGGGCTCGTCTGGGTGTTGCCATAGAGTGTCTTGAGCCGTTCGGCATGGCTGAGAGGCGTCGAAAGCAGCCGCGCGATGTCGTTGGTCACATGCCCCCCCCCCACGGGCAGCATCGCGGTGTGCAGCACCTGGTTCTCGGCGAACACCGCGATCCCGGTGGTGCCGCCGCCCATATCGATCAGCGTCGCGCCGAGTTCGCGCTCGTCATCGACCAGACAGGCGAGGCCGGCGGCGAGCGGGGCGGAGACCAGTTCGGTGATGGCGAGGTCGGCGCGCGCCATGCAGGCGTTGAGATTGCGCAGCGCCGTGGTGGTGGCATCGATGACATGGAGCCGTGCCGCCAAGGTCTCGCAATGCATGCCGCGGGGGTCGAAGATCCCCCCGGTTTCGTCGGCGCTGAAGGCGAGTGGCAGGGCGTGGATGGTCTCGCGCCCCTCGGCGGCGGCCCGCGCCCTTCCCTCCTGCACCACGCGGCGGAGATCCCCCGCCGTCACCGCGCGCCCGCCGATCGCCCATTGCACGTTAAAAAGGCGACTTTCCGGCACGCCGCAGGAGAGATTGAGCGTCACCGCGCGCAGGCGCGTGTCGGCCATGTTCTCGGCATCGCCCACGGCGCCGCGAATGGCGCGCTCGGCGGCTTCCAGATCGACGATGCCGCCGCCGCGCACGCCCTGCGAGCGGCGCCAGCCGGTGCCGAGGACGCGCAGCGTGCCGTCGGTCTCGACCCGGCCGATCAGGCAGGCGATCTTGGTCGAGCCGATATCGAGCACGCCGAACGGGCCGGCGCGGTGCAGCCGGGGCCGCGGCGGCGCTTCCTCCTCGCCGCGGAGGGGGGGCAGGAAACGGCCGGAAAGATCGTTCATCGCGTGAACCTCATGTCGGCCGCCCGGTGCTTTCGCTCTCGCCATGCGGCGATGGTGGCGGGGTGTTCGGCGCCGGGGTGTCCGGCGCCGGGATCGGCGGCGTCGGCAGCGCCCCGGCATCCCCCGGCGCGGCCGGGGTCGTGGCCTCGCCGAGGGCGCGCAGCACCAGCCGGTCGGGGGCGCGCAGATCGACGATCGCGAGCCGGCGGTCGAGCAGATCGTACGTGGCTTGCAGCTGCATCAGCCGCGCCAGCGCCTCGGCCTCGTGGCCCTCGGGCAGCAGCACATCGACGCCATTGCCGAGATGCAGCGTCCAGCGCCGCGCGCCGACCCGCACCAGGGCGCTGATGCGGGCGCGGAGGGACGGATATTTGTCGAGGAGATCGAGGATCAGGGCGGTATGCGCCGGGGCGTCGGCGCCGACCACCAGCGGCAGGGTCTTGAAATTCGCCACCCCCTCGTCGGCGACCTCGCGCCCGGCGCGATCGATCAGGGTGAAACGCCCCTGGTTCTGCCACACCGCGAAGGGCCGCCGCTCGGTCAGGCGTACCAGGATGGTGTCGGGGAGGAAGCGTGCCACCTCGGCGCGCTGCACCCAGGCAAGGCTTTCGAGCCGGGCACGCGCGGCATCGAGCGAGACGCCATAGAGCGGATCGCCGCGCGCCACGCCGAGCGCGGCGCGGACCAGCGGCTCGGGCGTGTTCGCACGCCCCTCGATCACCACTTTCTCGACCCTGAGCCCGAGACCGGCGGTGAGCCGGCCGAGCCATTCGCCGCGCGCCGCCAGGCTGTCGCCAGGCGCGGTGGTTGTGGTTTGCCGGTGGAAGCCGACCGCAAGCGCCCCGGCCGCGCCGAGCAGGGCGGTCGCGTAGAGCGCCGGGCGGGTGGCGCGGCGGGCGCGGCGGAGCAGCAGGCGCCAGGCTGGCGGCCGTCCAGGGGCCGCGCGGCGCGGGGTTTTCGCTACACGCGGCATGCCGCCCGCTCCACCATCCAGGCGCAGAGCGCGGGAAAATCGATGCCCATGAGCGCCGCCTGCTCGGGCAAGAGCGAGGTCGCGGTCATGCCCGGCTGGGTGTTCACTTCCAGCAGCACCAGCCGTCCGGGCTCGCCCGAGGTGTCGTCGTAGCGGAAATCGGCGCGGCTCGCGCCCCGGCAGCCGAGCGCCCGATGCGCGGCCACGGCCACTTCCAGCGCCTGATCGAACGCCGCGCCGTGGATCGCCGCCGGCAGGACATGGCGCGAACCGCCTTCGGTGTATTTCGCGCGGTAATCGTAGAATCCGGCGGCGGGGAGGATTTCGGTCACGGTCAGCGCCCGGTCCTCGAGCACGCCGACGGTGATTTCGCGTCCCGGAATGAACGCCTCGACCAAGGCGGTTGCGCCGAACCGCCAGGCGGCGGCGATCGCGGCGCGGCGGTTGTCTCCCGCGCGCACGATCTCGACGCCGACCGAGGAACCCTCGTTCAGCGGCTTGACGACATAAGGCGGCGGCAGCGGATCGGCGCGCGCGAGATCGCCGATCGTCACCACTTTCCCCGCCGCGAGCGGCAGGCCGGCCGCGGCGAACACCGCCCGCGCCCGCGCCTTGTCCATCGCCATCGCCGAGGCGAGCACGCCGGAATGGGTATAGGGAATACCGAGCCATTCCAGCACCCCCTGGATCGCGCCATCCTCGCCGAAGCGCCCGTGCAGCGCGTTGAACACCACGTCCGGCGCGGGGGTAAGGGCGGCGATGAGGGCGGCGAGATCGGGCCCGGCCTCGATCCCGCGCACCGCATAGCCTGCCGTTTCCAGGGCGCCGATGACCTGGCGGCCGGAGGCGAGGCTGACCTCGCGCTCGGCGGAAATCCCGCCATGGAGCACGGCAACTTGCTTCATGGCCGCACGCCGGGCCGGCCGAGGCGGCGGATTTCCCACTCCAGCGCAACCCCGGTCGCCTCCCGCACCCGCGTCCTCACCTCCTCGCCGAGCCCCTCCAGCTCGGCGGCCGTGGCCGCGCCGGTGTTGATGAGGAAATTGCAGTGTTTTTCCGAAACCATCGCGCCGCCCCGGGTGAGGCCGCGACAGCCGGCGGCGGCGATCAGCTCCCAGGCCTTGAGCGAGCTTTCGCCCGACGCGGGATTGCGGAAGGTCGAGCCGCCGGTGCGGGCACGGATCGGCTGGGTCGCCGCGCGACGGGCACGGATTTCGCCGATCCGCGCCGCGATCGCGTCCGGCGCATCGGGCGTGGCGCGGAGGCGGGCGCGCAGCACCACGGCGCCGGGAAGCAGGGTGGCGTGGCGATAGGCGAAGCCGAGATCGGCGGAGGTCAGCCGGATCGTCTCGCCGCCGCGGGTCACGATCTCGGCCCAGTCGAGCACGCCGGCGATATCGCCGCCATAGGCCCCGGCATTCATCGCGACCGCGCCGCCGATCGTGCCGGGAATGCCGGCCAGGAATTCGAGCCCGCCGAGCCCAGCCGCGGCGGCGGCCGCGGCGAGCGTCGCATCGAGCACCGCCCCCCCGGCGATCACGCCATCCGCTTCGCTCACGATCTCGCCGAAGCCGCGCCCGAGCCGCAGCACCACCCCGGGCAGCCCGCCATCACGGATGATGAGGTTGGAGGCGGCGCCGATGACGCCGACCGGCATTTCCTCGGGGAGCGCCTTGAGCAGGGCAGCGAGATCCTCGGCATCCGCCGGGCGGATGAGATATTCCGCCGGCCCGCCGACGCGAAACCAGGTGAAGGGTGCAAGGGCCGCGCCTGGCGTGATGCGCCCGCGGAGCGGCGGCAGGGCGAGGGTCGCGGTCATTTGCGGGCGCCCCCGTGCGGCTTGCCCGCCTGCAGCGCCGCCAGCTCGCCGGGCAGCGCATTGGCCCAGGCGGTGATGGTGCCGGCGCCGAGGCAGACCACGAAATCGCCCGGTTTGGCGATGGCGTGGACCATTTCGGCGAGGTGTTCGGGGGCGGAGAGCGGGACCACGCTGCGATGGCCGCTGGCGCGCAGGCCCTCGACCAGCGCGTCGCGATCGATCCCCGCGATCGGCGTCTCGCCGGCGGCATAGACATCGGCCACGATCACCGTGCCGGCATCGTTCATGCAAGTGCAGAAATCGTCGAACAAAGCCTGGAGGCGCGAGAAGCGGTGCGGCTGCACGACGGCCACGACATCGCGCGCCCCGGCCTGGCGCGCCGCCTTGAGCACCGCTGCGATCTCCACCGGATGGTGGCCGTAATCGTCGATCACGGTGATGCCGCCGGTCTCGCCGGTTTTGGTGAAGCGGCGCTTGACGCCGCGGAAGGCGGCGAGCGCGCTTTGCAGGCGGGCCTCGGGGATCTCCATCTCGACGCCGATGGCCAGGGCCGCGAGCGCGTTCTGGACATTGTGCCGCCCGAGCATCGGCAGGCGGAAGGGGCCGAGCCGCCGCGCCCGCCCGCTCACGCGGTCGGTGGCGATGGCCTCGAAGGTGGCGCCGAGCTTGTCGGCCACCAGCCGCTCGGCGCGGAGATCGGCCTGCGGCGAGAAGCCGTAGGTGATGATGCGGTGATCGGCGAGGCGCGGGATCATCTGCTGCACCGCCGGATGGTCGATGCACAGCACGGCGAAGCCGTAGAAAGGAATGTTGGAGACGAACTGGTCGTAGCCCGCGACCATCGCCTCCGCCGTGCCCCAATGGTCGAGATGCTCGGGGTCCATGTTGGTGACGACGGCGACGATGGCGGGCAGGCGGAGAAAGCTGCCGTCGCTCTCGTCGGCCTCGACCACCATCCACTCGCCGCCGCCCTGCCGCGTGTTGGTGCCATAGGCGTTGATGATGCCGCCATTGATCACCGTCGGATCGAGCCCGGCGGCTTCCAGGACGGCGGCGATCAGGCTGGTGGTGGTGGTTTTGCCATGCGTGCCGCCGACCGCGATCGACCATTTGAGGCGCATCAGCTCGGCCAGCATCTCGGCGCGGCGCACCACGGGGATCAGCCGGGCGCGGGCGGCGAGCACTTCGGCGTTGTCGCGCTTGATGGCGCTCGAGACCACGACCACGCGGGCATCGCCGAGATTCTCCGCGGCGTGGCCGATGGCAACCGGAATACCGGCGGCGCGCAGGCGCTGCACATTGGCGTTCTCGGCGACATCGCTGCCTTGCACGCGATAGCCGAGATTATGCAGCACCTCGGCGATGCCCGACATGCCGATGCCGCCGATACCGACGAAATGCAGCGTGCCGATGGCCAGCGGCAAAGCCCTCATCGCACCCTCTCCATCCCGGCCTGATCCGGGGCGAGGTGGTGCTCGGTGAGATCGGCGAGCAGGGCGGCCGCCCCGACCCGGCCGAGCGCGCCGGCGCCCGTGGCCATCACGCGGAGGCGGGCCGGATCGCCGAGCAGCGCCGCGAGGGCGGCGGCGAGGCTGTCCACGGAGAGCCCGGCCTCGGCCATCAGCAATGCCCCGCCGGCGGCTTCCAGGGCGCGCGCGTTGGCGGTTTGATGGTCGTCAATCGCGCTCGGCAGCGGCACCAGGATCGCCGGGCGGCCGAGGGCGGCGAGTTCGGCAACCGTCGAGGCGCCGGCGCGGGCGATGACGAGATGGGCGTCAGCCAACCGCGCCGGCAGATCGGCGATGAAGGGCGCAAGTTCGGCGGCGATGCCGCTCCGCCGATAGGCGTCGCGCACCCTTACGAGATCCTCGGCGCGGCATTGCTGCGCAAGGCGGAGCCGGGCCCGCAGGGGATCAGGGAGAAGCGCGAGCGCCCCTGGCACGACATCGCTCATCACCCGCGCGCCGAGCGAGCCGCCGAGCACGAGGAGGCGGATTTCATCCGTGGCGCCGGCCGGCGCGTAGGGGGCGCCGGCCAGCGCGGCCACGGCCGGGCGCACCGGATTGCCGGTGAACGTGGGCGTCACCCCGGGGGGCAGGCGCTGGGTTGCCGGAAAACTCACGGCGAGGGCGGTTGCGCGGCGGACGAGAAAACGGTTGGCGCGGCCGAGCACGGCGTTCTGCTCATGCAGCAGCACCGGCGGGCGTGGGCGCAGGAAGCGCGCGGCGAGCACCGGGGCGACCGCCGGATAGCCGCCGAACGCCACCAACGCCGCCGGCCGCAGCCGCAAGAAGAGACGCCGCGCCGCGAGCACGCCGCCGACCAGCCGCGCGATCGCGGCCATGCCGCGCCAGGGACCGCGCCCGGCCAGCCCGGCGCCGGGGATGACGAAACACTCCCGCCCGGCGAAGACGCCCGCCTGCGGTACCCCCGTGCGCGCATCGGTGAACAGCACCACCCGATGCCCCCGCGCGATGAGTTCGCCGGCGAGCGCCTCGGCGGGGAAAAAATGCCCCGCCGTGCCGCCGGCGGCGAGGATGATCGGCCGCGCCATCGGCCCGCGCATCATGCTTTCCCCTTCATGGCGCATCGCCGTGGTGGCGCCTGCGGGTCAGCGCCAGCAGCATGCCCATGCCGAGTGCGACCGCGAGCACCGAGGAGCCGCCATAGGAAACGAAGGGCAGCGTCATGCCCTTGGTCGGGATGAGATGCAGCGAGGAGGCCATGTTGACGAAGGCCTGCAGGCCGAAACTGATGATCAGCCCGGCGGCGGCCAGGATGACGAAAAGATCGTTCTCCGCGATCAGACGCAGCAGGCCACGCACGACGATGAAGGCGAAGATGCCGAGCAGCGCCAGACAGACGACAAAACCGAATTCCTCTCCGGCCACCGCGAAGACGAAATCGGCATGGGCATCGGGCAGCAGATCCTTGATCCGCCCCTCGCCGGGGCCGCGCCCGAACAGCCCGCCATTGCCGAAGGCCTCGAGCGCGGTGGTGATCTGGTAGTGATCGCCCTTGCCAGGATCGAGAAACCGCGCGATGCGGCTCTGCACGTGCGGGAAAAAGACATAGGCCGCGACCCCCGCCCCGCCGGTGCCGGCGAGGCACAGCGCGAACACGAAGAGATTGAGCCCGCCAAGATAGAGCTGTGCCAGAAACACCGCGGTGATCACCGTCAACATGCCGATATCGGGCTGCGATTTCAGAAGCAGCGCGATCACCGCGTAAAGCGCGGTCGCGATCAGCATGCCGGGCAGGCGTGGGCGACGGCGCGCCTCGGCGATCAGCCAGGCGGCGATGACGGCGAAGCAGGGTTTCAAAAACTCGCTCGGCTGTAGCGACATCCCGGGCAGCGCGATCCAGCGCCGCGCGCCCTTGATCTCGACGCCCTTGAACAGCGTGAGCGCGGTCAGCGCGAGCGCGATGATCCCGCCCAGCAGCGCCAGCCTGCGCACGCCGCGCGGCGAGAGCAGCGAGGCGAGCGTGATGATCAGCCCGGCCAGTGCCAGAAACACCACCTGCTTCAGGATCAGCGCGTCGCGCGCTTCGCCGATGCGCTCGGCGACCGCCGGGCTCGCCGCCAGCATCATCACATAGCCGAAGCCGATGAGCACGCCGAGCGCGAGCAGCGTGAGCCGGTCGATGGTCCACCACCAGCGGCCAAAAAGCGAGGTATCGGCGCGCGAAAGGGCGGGCATCAGGCGTGACCACGCGCGAGTTCAAGGACCAGCGCGCGAAATTTGTCGCCGCGCGCCTCGAAATTCGCGAACTGGTCGAAACTCGCGGCGGCCGGCGAGAGCAGCACGACGGCACCCGTTGCGCGGGCGCGGGCGAAGGCGGCGGGCACCGCGTTTTCCAAGGTCGCAACGATGCGCTGGGCAACGCCGTGCGCGGCGAGCGTTGCGGCGAAAACCGGGGCATCGCGCCCGATCAGCAAGACCTCGGCGAGGCGCGGGAAAAACGGCGCGAGCGGCGCGATCCCGCCGGCCTTGGCGATGCCCCCGGCGATCCAGACGATGCGCGGATAGCAGGCAAGCGCCCGCGCGGCGGAGTCGGCGTTCGTTGCCTTGCTGTCATTGATGAAGACGGTGCCGGCGATCTCGGCGATTTTTTCCTGGCGATGCGGCAGGCCGGGATAGCTCGAAATACCCGCCGCGATCGCCGCGCGCGGCAGGTCGAGCGCGCCGGCCAACGCGAAAGCCGCCGCCGCGTTCTGCGCGTTGTGCGTCCCCGGCAAGGCGCGCGCCTCTGCGAGATCGACGAGGACGCCTTGAGCATCGCGCAAAGCCGTGCCATCGGCCCAGACATCGGCGGGCATCGAGCCGGAAATGCGGAGCGTGCGCGCGGCCCTCGCTTCATCGGCGAAAGCGCGCGTGTCGTCGTCATCGATGCCGATCACCGCCCAATCCGCGGCGGTCTGACGATCAAAGACATGCGCTTTCGCGGCACGATAGCCCGCCATGTCGCCGTGCCGGTCGAGATGATCGGGCGAAAGATTGAGCAAGGCGGCGGCATCGAAACGCAGCGTTGCGAGACGCTCCAGCAGATAGGACGACATTTCGAGAACATAGACGCCGTCATCGGGCAAAAGCGGCAGCGCGAGTGCGGCGGGGCCGAGATTGCCGCCCGCCGCATGCGCCCGCCCGGCCGCACCGAGGATGTGGGCGAGCAGCGCCGTGGTGGTCGATTTGCCGTTGGTGCCGGTGATGCCCACGAATTTGGCGCGCGAGCCGAGGCCGCGCACGGCGCGGAACAACAACTCGGCATCGCAAACGATCGCGATGCCGGCATCGTGAAAGGCGGCGGCGAGCGGGTGCGGCCGGGGCAGGCGGTGCGGAATGCCGGGCGAGAGCAACAGCGCGTCCCAGCCCGCCGGGGTGAGCGGGGCGACGCGGATGCCGGCGTCCTCGGCGGCGGCGCGGGCCGCGGGAAAATCGTCCCAGGCGATGACATCGGCGCCCATCGCGGCCAGCGCCCGCGCCGCCGGCAGGCCGTTGCGCCCGAGGCCGAGCACGGCGATGCGCTGATCGCGGAAAATCCTGCCCCAGCCGCTCATCGGATTTTCAGCGTCGCCAGCCCGGCGAGGGCGAGGATCATGGAAATAATCCAGAAACGGATGACGATCGTCGCTTCCGCCCAGCCCTTTTTTTCGAAATGGTGATGCAACGGCGCCATCAGGAACACCCGCCGCCCGGTGCGCTTGAACCAGAAAACCTGGATAATCACCGAGACCGTCTCGACGACGAAAAGACCACCCACGATCATCAGCACGATCTCGTGCTTGGTCGCAACCGCGACCGCCCCCAGGGCGCCGCCCAAGGCAAGGCTGCCGGTATCGCCCATGAACACCGCCGCCGGCGGCGCATTGAACCACAGGAACCCAAGCCCCGCGCCGATCAGCGCCGAACAGAACACCGCGAGTTCGCCGACCCCGGGGACATGGTGCAATTGCAGGTATTCGGCGAACAGCCGGTTGCCGACGAGATAGGAAATCAGGCCGAAAACGCCGGCGGCGATGATCGTCGGCACGATCGCCAGCCCATCCAGCCCATCGGTGAGATTGACCGCGTTCGACGCCCCGACCATCACGAAGGCGCCGAAGACGGGAAAGAAAATGCCAAGCGGGATCAGCACATCCTTGAACAAAGGCAAGGTTACGCCGGAACCGAGGGGGGGATGGGTGATCTGCATGACGGCGAATGCGGCGAGCACGCCGAGCAGGCTTTGGGCAAGCAGTTTCACCCGCCCCGGCACGCCGCGCACGTTGCGCCGGCTGAGCTTGAGGAAATCATCGGCGAAGCCGAGCACGCCATAGCCGAGGGTCAGCCCCATCACCACCCAGACATAGGGGTTGCCGAGATCGGCCCAGAGCAGCGTCGAGGTGATCAGGGCCACCAGGATCAAGACGCCGCCCATGGTCGGCGTGCCTTTTTTCTCGATCAAATGGCGCGCCGGCCCGTCATCGCGGATCGGCTGGCCCTGGTGCTGCACCGATTTCAGCCAGCGGATCAGCCCCGGGCCGATGATGAAGCTCACGGCGAGCGCGGTGAGGCAGGCCGCACCCGAGCGGAAGGTGAGGTAGCGCAGCAGATTGAAAAGCAGGAAATGCTCCGCCAGGGGATGCGCGAGATCGTAGAGCATCAGCGCTGCTCCCCTTCCAGGCGCGCGGTGATGACGCGCATCCGGCTGCCCAGGCTGCCTTTCACCAGCACCACGTCGCCCGCACCGAGGCTGGCCTCGAGGAGCGGCGCCAGGCTTGCTGAATCGGGCGCGTAGGCGCCCTGCTGTGCGGCCGGGATGGCGGCAAAAAGCTGCCGCATCAAGGGGCCGCAGGCGAACACCAGATCGGCGCTCGATGCCGCCGCGGCGGCGAGCGCCGCGTGTTCGGCAGCGCCCGCCGCGCCGAGTTCGAGCATGTCGCCGAGCACCGCGACGCGGCGCCCTTTTTGCAGCGCCAGCACCGCGAGTGCGGCGCGCATCGCGGCGGGCGAGGCGTTGTAGCTTTCGTCGATCAGCGTCGCGGTGCCGCCCTTTGGCAGCCGGATTGGGCGCCGCGCGCCGCGCCCGGCAAGCCCGCGAAAATCGGCCAGCGCGGCGGCGCCGATCTCGGGATCGAAGCCGAGTGCCGTGGCGGCGGCGAGCGCGGCCAGCGCATTGAGCGCCATCGGGCGCCCGGCGAGACCCAGGCGGAAGGTAAATTCCCGCCCGCCGATGTCCGCCCTCACCGTGCTGCCTGCGGCGTCGCCGGCAAACGCGATCAGCCGCGCCGCGCCCGGTTCACCGAACGTGATCACCCGCAGACCCGTGGCGGCCGCGCGCAGCAGGGGCAAAAATTCGCTCTCCGCCGGCAGCACCGCGACCCCGCCCGCGATCACCCCGGCGAGCAGACAGGCTTTTTCCCGGGCGATCGCGTCCAGGCTGCCGAGATTGCCGATATGGGCGGGGGCGATCGCGGTGATGATGGCGGCGTGCGGGCGGGCGAGGCGGGCGAGCGGCAAAATCTCGCCCGCATGGTTCATGCCGATCTCGACCACCGCGGCGCCACGATCGGGCGGCAGGCGCGCCAAGGTCAGCGGCACGCCCCACTGGTTGTTGTGCGAGGCTTCCGCTGCATGCACCGTGGTTTGCGTGGCCAGAATAGCGCGCAGCATTTCCTTGGTGGTGGTTTTGCCGACGCTGCCGGTGATGGCGAACACCTTGCCCGTGGCGCGCGTCCGGCCATAGGCGCCGAGCGCGGTGAGCCCGGCTTGCGTGTCCTTCACCAGCAGCAGCGGCGCATCGCTCGGCAGATCGGCGGGGCGATGATCGACCATGGCGCCGGCGGCACCCTGGCGAAGCGCTGCGGTGACGAAATCATGGCCGTCGCGCGCCGCGCGGAGCGCGATGAAGAGATCGCCCGGCGTCAGGCCACGGCTGTCGATCGCCACGCCGTTCGCGGCGAATGCGCTGGCCATGACGCCCCCCGTCGCGGCGCGTAGATCGGCCGCCTCCCAGAGCGCGCTCATGCCGCCCCCAAAAGCGTGCGGATCACCGCCCTGTCATCGAAGGGGAGCACGGTATCGCCGACGATCTGGCCCTGTTCGTGGCCCTTGCCGGCGACCACCAGGACATCGCCCTGGGCCAGCGCCGCGATCGCCGCCGCGATCGCTTCGGCGCGGGCGCCAATTTCGTGCGCGCCGGGGCAGGCGGCGCGAATGGCGGCGCGAATGGCGTGGGGATTTTCGCTGCGCGGATTATCGTCGGTGACGATGACGCAATCGGCACGCTCGGCCGCGATCGCGCCCATCAAGGGCCGCTTGCCGGGATCGCGATCGCCGCCGGCGCCGAACACCAGATGCAGCCGGCCTCGGGTGTGCGGGCGCAGGGCGTCGAGCAGGCGGGCCAGCGCGTCGGGGGTGTGGGCGTAATCGACATAGATCGCCGCCCCCTGGTGGGTGGCAACCCGCTCCAGCCGCCCGCGCACGCCCTGGAGCTGGGGCAGGGCGGCGAGGGCGTTCTCCACTCCAAGGGCCTCGGCCAGGGCGGCGGCGAGGAGGGCGTTATCGGCCTGAAAGCGCCCGACCAGCGGCAGTGCGATGACGCGGCGGGTGCCGCCCGCGCGGAGCACGATCTCCTGCCCCTCGGGCAGCGCCTGGGCGCGCTCGATGGCGAAATCAGCTTCTCCCTCGCCGACCGCGATCAGGCGCAGGCGGCGGCGGGCGGCGATCTCGCCGAGGGCGGCGGTGGTTTCGCCATCGAGCGCGCGGGAAAACGCCGCCGGCGCGCCCGCGGGCAGCAATTCCGCGAACAGGCGGAGCTTGGCGGCGCGATAGGCCGCCATGCCGGGGTGGTAGTCGAGATGGTCGCGGGTAAAATTGGTGAAGCCGCCAGCGGCCAGCCGCACGCCGTCGAGCCGGTATTGATCGAGCCCGTGCGAGGAGGCCTCGCAGGCGAGGTGATCGACACCGGCCCGCGCGAGGGAGGCGAGCGTCTCGGCCAGCCGCACCGGATCGGGGGTGGTGAGGCCGGGTTGCGGCGGCATGTCCCGGGCCATCAGGCCGAGCGTGCCGAGGCTTGCCGCGCGCTGCCCGGCAAAATCCCAGATCTGGCGGAGAAACTCGACGGTACTGGTCTTGCCGTTGGTGCCGGTGACGGCGGCGATGATTTTCGGTTGGGCGCCGGCCAGCCGGGCGGCGATCCGCGCCAGGGCCTGGCGGGGATTGCCGCTCTGGAGCAGCGGGACGCGGGCCACGCCTTCGGGCCAGGGTGTGTCGGGGGGCGCCAGCACGGCGACGGCGCCCTTAGCCACGGCCTCGGCGATGAAGCGTCGGCCATCCTGGCGCGCGCCGGGCAGGGCGGCGAACAGGACGCCAGGCCGCACCGCGCGGCTATCGGCGGTGATGGCGCGCACTTCAACCGCTGGCAGCGGTGCCGTCGCGAGGGCGAGACCCTGGATCAGGTCAGCGAGCTGCATTGCCGGCCGGGGAGACGAGCGGGGTGGTTGCCGGATCGAAGGCGGCGAGGCGCGCCGGCAACGCCGCCTCGTGCTGCCCGTCGCGCCCCGTGGCGGGGGCGGTGATCGCCGGGGCGGGCTTGGCCGCTGCGGGCAGGGCCGGGCGGGTGAGGGCGGCCATCGGGGGGTGGAGATTGCCGGGCCGGCCAGGCTGCAGCGCGATGGCGAGCGATGCCTCGATCGCGGCGGCATTATTGGTTTCGGGAAACAGGCCGAGCATCGGGCCGATGCGCGCGATCACCCGCCCGGCGGCCGGCGCGCTGACCTGCCCGGCGGTCGAGAAAAACCCCGTCGATGCGTTCCCGTGCGGCTCATCGAGCATCATATAGACCGCGTAGGCCGGCGCGTTCATCGGAAACACGCTGACGAAGGCCGAGACGTTGGTGTGCTTGCGATAGCCGTGCGCGCCGACCTTCTCGGCCGTTCCGGTCTTGCCGCCGACGAAATAGCCGGGAACATCCGCCTTCTTGCCATAGCCCGCGGTAACGACGAGGCGCATCAGCTTGCGCATCACCGCCGAGGTGCTCTCCTGCATGATCCGCGTGCCCTCGGGTGCCCTGCCCTCGGGCAGCGCGAGCAGCGTCGGGCGCAGCACGATGCCGCCATTGGCGATCGCCGCGGTGCCACGCACGACGTGCAAGGGCGAGACCGCGATGCCGTGGCCGAAGCCGATCGTCATCGTCGCCGCCTCGCGCCAGTTGGACGCGGGCGGGACGATCGGCAGCCCGGCCTCGGGCAGCTCGATGCCGATGCGCGAGAAAAACCCCATCTGGCGCAGCCAGGCGCGCTGGCGCTCGGCGCCGACCGCCAAGGCGATATGGGCGGCGCCGAGATTGGAGGAATAGGCGAGCACTTCGGGGAGATAGAGCCAGCGATGCTTGCCCTCGAAATCGGTGATGGTGAAGCGCCCGATATGGATCGGCTGGGAGGCGTCGAACTGGTCCCAGAGATGCGCCGCCCCGGAATCGAGCGCCATCGCCGCGGTCTGCAATTTGAACGTGCTGCCGGGCTCGAACATGCCCGTCACCGCGCGGTTAAAACGGTCCTCGGGCGGGGATGCGCCGAATTCGTTGGCGTCGTAGTCGGGCAGGCTCACCATCGCCAGCACCTCGCCGGTGCGCACATCCATGACGATGCCGGTGGCGCCGATCGCCTGGAACTCGCCCATCGCGGCGAGCAATTCCTCGCGCACCACCGCCTGGACGCGGACATCGAGGGAGAGACGCAAGGGCGCGGGGTCGCTGCGCAGGCGGGCATCAAAACTGCGCTCGATACCGGCAACACCCCGCTCATCGACATCGACGCCGCCCAGAACCTGCGCCGCGACCCGCCCGAGCGGATAGTGGCGCCGTTCGGAAGGTTGGAAATACACCCCCGGAATGCCGAGATCGTTGATCGCCAGTTCCTCGCGCGGGGTAATCTGGCGGGCGAGATAGACGAAGGCTTTCCCCGAGGCGAGGCGGGCGGCGATCTCGGCGCGGTCGAGCCGCGGCACGGCGCGCTGCAACTGGCGCGCGACCTCGGTGGGGTCGATCATTTCGCGCGGATTGGCATAAAGCTCGGCGGTGGGCAGCGAGATCGCCAGGATCTGGCCATTGCGATCGACGATGTTGGCGCGCGCGACATGGGGGGCGAAGGCGTCGGGTGCTTCGGGCGTGGTGGGCGGGGGTGCGACGATCAGCGGCTTTGCCGGCGGCGGGCTGAGCGGGCGCAGCAGCGTCGCATCCGCGAGCTTCACCGCCGCGAGGCCGAACAGCACGGCGAAACCCGCCGCCGCCAGCACCAGCCGGCCACGGGCTTTCTCCAGGAGCGCCCGGCGCGCGAGATCGGGCGCGGTGACGCGCACATCCTCCATGCGCGGCACGGCGGCCCGGCGCGGCGCGCCAAAGGCCCGGGCTGGCGACCCGCGCGGGGGCGAATCGGGCGAGGGGGCGTCGGTCATTGGGCGTCCGGGCGCGCGGCAAGCGGAACTGGCGGGGGCAGGTTGGCGTGGCGGCCGCCGAGCGCCGAGCCGATGAAGGAGGGCGTGCTGACCAGCGTCGCCGCCGGCACGCCGAGCGTGGGCGAGCGCGGGCTCGCCGGCTCGCTGCGCGCGCCGCGCGTTGCCGCGTCGCCGCGCGGATGCGCGAGGGCGAGTGCCACCGGCTGCGGCGCCAGCGCCGGGGGGGCGGGAGGACGGCGCATCGTCGGGGCTGGCGGGCGGGCCGGCGGATGGGCGGGCGCCGGCGTCATCACCGCCATCGCCTTGAGCGCGCCAAGCGCCGGGAGCACGCCAAGCGCCGGACGCGGGGTAGCCACCGGCGCCGGCGCGGCGGCCGGGTCCACCACGGTCTCGGGCACAGGCGGGGCGTCGGTGCGTGCCGCGATCGGCGCGGTCGCCGCTGGCGCGGGGTCTTCCGCCGGGGCCACGGGGGGCAGATGCGTCGCGAGATCAGCGGCCGCCACGAATTGCGCCGGCTGGAGCGGGCGCAGCGCCAGATAGCGCAGGGCGAGATCGCCGAGCCGGTCGGGCTGGTTGAGCAGCGCCCACTCGGCCTGCAGAACGCCGCTCCGCGCGCGGAGCGCCGCGGTCTCCGCGACGGTCACGGCGATGCGGTGATCGAGCAGGCGGGTGCGGTGCTTGACCTGATAGAGGTAGAGGCCGGAGCTGGCGGCGAGGATCAGGGTGAGCGAGGTGACCGGGCGGATCATGCGCGGCGTTCCTCCATGGCTGGGTGTTCCGTCGCCGGATGTTCGGTCGCCGGATGTTCCGGGGCGAGGCGTTCAAGGGCGCGCAGACGGGCGCTCCTGGCGCGCGGATTGGCGGCGATTTCGGCGGCGCTGGCGCTTGTCGGGCGCGGCGTCAGCAGGCGATAGACTGGCGCCGGGCGGGCCATGAGGCCGCGCGGATCATGACGCGACGGGGCGCCCTCGCGCCCGGCGGCGCGCTGCATGAAGCGCTTGACCAGGCGGTCCTCGAGCGAATGGAAGGCCACGACAATGAGCCGCCCGCCCGGCGCCAGCAGCGCCGCTGCCGCCGCGAGGCCGCGCGCGATCTCGCCCAACTCGTCGTTCACCGTGATGCGCAGCGCCTGAAAGCTGCGGGTCGCGGGGTCGATCCCGTCGCGCGCGGGGGGCACGATGCGGCGGATCAGCGCGGCTAGTTGCCGCGTCGTGGTGAACGGGGTTGCGGTGCGGTCGGCGGCGATGGCGCGGGCGATGCGGCGGGCGAAACGCTCCTCGCCGAATTCAGCGAGGATATCGGCGAGCGCCAATTCGGGGAGGGTATTGACGAGATCGGCGGCGGTCGGACCGCTTTGGTCCATGCGCATGTCGAGCGGGCCATCGGTGCGGAAGGAAAACCCCCGCGCCGGATCGTCGAGCTGATCGGACGAGACGCCAAGATCCATCACCACGCCGTCGAGCCGGGTAACGCCAGCCGTCGCGAGCAGGGACAGCATGTCACCGAAGCGACCTGGCAAGAGATGCAGCCGGCCGGGATGGCGCGCGGCCAGCGCCGCGCCACGGGCGATCGCCGCGGGGTCGCGGTCGATCGCGAACAGAGTACAGGGAGCGGCGTCGAGAATCGCCGCGGCGTAGCCGCCGCCGCCCAGCGTCGCATCGAGATAGGTGGCGTCGGGGCGCGGGCCGAGCAGCGCCAGCATGGCATCGCGCAGCACCGGGATATGGCCGCTCATCACGCGCTCGCCGCCGGCAGGGTGACGCCGCGGGCGCGCGCGCGCTCGCGCGCCTCGGCGCGCCGCCGCGCCGCCGCCTGCGGTTCCCAGATCTGGAAAATCCGTCCGAGCCCCATGAACACCACGCCCTCGCCGAGCCCGGCATGGGAGATCAGCGGGTCGGGCAGCACGATCCGCCCCTCCTTGTCGGTCTCGACCGGATAGGCATCGGCGTAGAGCGCGGCGGCGAGATCGTCATGGGCGTCGCTGAACAGGTCGAGCCGATCGAGCGGCCCGGCCAAGGCGTGAAACGCCGCTTCCGGCCAGGCCTCGATACAGGGGTGGGTGTGCGCCGGGCGCAGCACCAGGGCACCGGCGCCGCGCTCGTCGAGCGCCCGCAGGGCGGCACGGAACGGCGCCGGCACGGAGACCCGTCCTTTGCCATCCAATTTGTTCTGGTGGGTGCCCAGAAAGTGGGTCATCCGGCCAGATGCCTCTTCGCTGTCGGGCGCTCCATCGGGCGCGTGGGTCCATTCCCGCCGGGCCGTGCCGGCCGTCCTGGCCGCCCACCCCCGTTTTGGGAAATCATGGGATATCATGGGAAATTATGGGCGTCAAAGGGAATCCACGGTTTGACTTGGCTTGAGCGAGTATTTTTTTCTGTTAATCAATCGTTTACTATTACCGCGCGCGCGAATGACGGGCTCCGCGCCATGTCCGCAAGTATTCGCATTTTGTTCGGATAACCCGGGAACGGATCGAAGATTCAACGGCCGCACGTGGAACGGCGGCCCGCGCGGGCGTCATGCAACGGCGCCGCCTGGTGCTGCTGGTGAGGATTGAACTCACGGCCTCACCCTTACCAAGGGTGTGCTCTACCACTGAGCTACAGCAGCGCCGGCCCGTGGCGCCGTCTCCTAGACTTTTGCCCTTGGCTGCGCAACCCTCTCCCGTCGCGCCCGCGATGGCGGGGCATCACAAGCGAGCCGCCTCATGACCGCGCCCGAGACCGCAGCCCCAATCACCCCCGCCTGGCAGGTCTGGCGCGCCACGCCCGAGACCCTTGATGCGGCCCGGCGCTGCGACCGGGCGGCGGCCCTGCGCGGCGCGAGACCCCTGGTCCTGCTCGCCCCCGATCCCGCCGCGCCCGCACTCAACTGGGAAATTCCGCGGCTGTGCCGCCATCTCGCCTGGCATGTGCTGCTCCCCGACCCACCCCGCCTGCCCAGCGATTGGGGCGCGGGATGGGCGTGGGTGTGGCTCGGGGCGCGGGCTCGCGATCAGCGCGAGGCGGATGCGGCGCGACGGTTTCTCGCGGCACTTCCGGGGCAGCGCTTCCTGCTCTGCGCCCCGCTCAAGGGCCCCATCGATCTTGCCCTGCCGCCGCTCCGCTGTCCCGCCTGCGCCGGGGCGGGGGCGCGCGGGCGCGACGATGGCGGCGCCTGCCTGATGTGCGAAACCTGCCTCGGCAGCGGCTATGTGACGCCCGCCGGGCTGCGCCGCGGCCTGGAGCGGATCATCCTGCCGGCCGGCCTGGCGCCGGGAATGGTGCGCGGCCTGCCGGCTGCCTCGCGGTCGATTCTGTTTATCGAAACGGACGTGTTGACAGCATCTTAGAAGAAAAACTTTATTTGGTTTGGCAGAAAAATACTTGGCGATCCACGCGCAATAGTTGATAAACCCTTTCGGCCGATCCATCAGGGTGGCGGCGCTGGTCGATCATTGAGCGGCGTCTTGGGGTATTGCCGAGAGGGAGGCGGGCATGCCGGGTGGGGCGCAGGATGACTGGCTCGCCGGCTCGGGGAATTGGAGCAATGCCGCCAATTGGAGCCTTGGCCTGCCCACCGCCTCCGAGACGGCGGTGATCGGCGGTACCCTGCCGCTGATCGTCTCCTTCGCCACCACCACCGCCGCCCTGGCGACGCTGCAAGTGAGCGATCCCGCCGCGACCCTCGATCTTACCAGCGGCACGCTCACCCTCGCGGGCGGCAGCGTGACCGGCGCCCTCGATCAGGCCGGCGGCACGCTGGTGCTCGCGGGCGGCACGCTCGCGCTCGCCGGCGCCGCGACGCTGGCCGGCGCGATCAGCGGGCCCGGCAGCCTTACGCTCGGCGCCGGGGCCATCGCCCAGGGCCTGGCCCTCGACAATGACGCCAGTCTGGTGGTCGATGGCGTGCTCGCGAGCGCCGGGGCGCTCAGCGTCGGGGCGGCGAGCGGGGACACCAGCGCGCTGGTCATCGCCGCCGACGGACACTTCGTCATCGCCGACCCCACCACGCTGGAGGGCGAGGGCACCGGCGGGGTGGTCAATGACGGGCTGATCACCGCGCTTGCCAGCGGCGTGAGCGATATCGCGGGCAATTTCGACAATCAGGGCACCCTCGACCTCGCCCACGGCACGCTTGGCCTTTTTGGCGGCCAGAGCACGCTCGATGGCACGATCACCGGCGCCGGCGCGCTGGCGCTGTCCGGCGCCGGTGATTTCATCTTGGGCGCCGGGCTGATCGTCCATGTTGCGACGCTCCAGGCGCTCAATGCCGGGACCGCGCTCAGCCTCTCCGGTGCGCTCGAGGTGCCCGGCGCCTTCACCCTCGGCCCCGGCGTCTCGCTCGCCCTCAATGGCGCCAATCTCACCCTCGCCGGCGCCGATAGCCTGGCCGGCGTGATCGCCGGGCCGGGCACGGTCGGCGTGACCGGGGCCACCGATCTCAACGGGCTGATCCTGAGCGGGGCCACCCTCATCGATGCCGCGACGCTGACCGAGGATGGCGCGGTCTCCCTCGCAAGCGGCGCCGCGCTGGCGATCGCCGCCGGCGCGAGCTTCGATTTCCTTACCGATGCCGCCTTCGTCGCGCGCGGCACGCTCGGCAATGCCGGATTGCTGGAAAAATCCGGCGGCGGCGGCACCAGCAACCTCACCGCCGATATCGTCAATACCGGCACGCTCAGCGCGCAAAGCGGCACGCTCGCCCTCGCTGGCGGGGCGGCAAGCCTCGGCGGCACGCTCACCGGCGAGGGCAGCCTGCTGTTGAGCGGCGCTGGCACCTTCACCCTGGAACCCGGGGTGGTGATCACGGTCGCGACGCTCGCGGTCACGGGCAACGGCAGCCGCCTCACCCTGGCGGGCGCGACCAGCGATGCCCACACCTTCGGGCTCGGCCAAGGCAGCACGCTCGATCTCGGCGGCACGACGCTTTCGCTCTCCGGCCCGGCGGCGCTGGCGGGAACGCTGCTCGGCCCCGGCACGCTGGTCCTTTCCGGCAGCGCCGATCTCGCCGGGCTGACCGCGACCGCCGGCGCCACCCTCGCGGTAAGCGGCGCGGCGCTGCTCGATGGCCCGCTCACGCTCGGCGCCGCGAGCAGCGATCAGGCGGGGCTCGCGATCGCCTCCGGCGCCACGCTCACGATCGGCCAGGATGGTTTTCTCGGCGGCGCCGGCGGCGCGCTGGAGAATGCCGGGATTTTGCAAAAAACCGGCGCCCTCGGCACCACGACGTTGCAGGGCGCGCTCGGCAATACCGGCACCATCGCCGCCTTGGCCGGCACGCTCGACCTTGCCGGCACGCTCGGCAATGACGGCTGGGTCACGGTGGGCGATGCCGCCCTCGCGATCGCCGGCGCCCTCGGCGCGGCAGCCGGGGCGAGCGGCACGCTCAGCCTCGGCGCGGGCGCCCGCGTCACCCTGGGCGGCGCGGTGGCGGGCAATGAGCGCCTGGTTTTCGCGCCCGGCGATGCCGCCCTCACCCTTGATGAGCCCGGCGCCGTCACCGCCGCGATCAGCGGCTTCGGCGCCGCCGACACGATCGATCTCGCCGGCCTCGCCGCCAACGGTTTTTCCTATGCCAACAACACGCTCACCCTCACCGAGGCCAGCAATGGCGGGGCGGCGAGCGTCGTCGGCGCGCTCGCCTTGCCCGGTCTCACCGATCCCGCCCAATTGGCGCTGGCGGGTGATGGCGCGGGCGGCACCGAGATCCTATTCAATCCGTCAAGTCCGGTGTTCAGCAACCCCACCGCCGCGATCACCACCGCGACCTGGAGCTGGGACGGCGCCAGCGGCACCTGGACCGACGCAAACTGGTCCTCGACCCCGACCGCCAGCGTGCTCGCGGTGGTGCCCAATGACGGTACGGCCGCGAGCACGCTGGCCTATGGCACCAGCGCCACGGTGAACGCCCTCGCCGGCGGCACCCTGGTGACGCTCGATGTGCTGTCCGGGATGCTTGCCGTCAACGACGGCGCGGACTGGGCTGGCGCCGTGAACATGGACGGGGGCAGCCTCGATCTGCTCTCGGGCGGCACACTTGGCTCTCTCGCCCTGCAAGGCGGCACGATCGCGCTCGGCGCTGGCGTTTTGCAGGTCGGCGCCGCGACGATCGGGGCGGCAATCGGCGGGGGCGGCACGCTGGCGCTTTCGGGCGACGCGACGATTGTCGCGGGTGGGGCGATCAGCACCCATGTGCTCGATCTCGACGCTACCACGACGCTCGATCAATCCCTCATTTATACCGGAAACCTCATCGCGGCGGCGGGCGGCACGCTGGCCCTCAATGGCCATACCCTCACGCTCGCCGGCGCGGCCGACCTCGCCGGCACGCTCGCCGGGGCGGGGGCGGTGATCGCGGCGGGAAGCGGCGACCTTTCGGGCGCGGTGATCGCCCAGGGCGCGAGCCTCCGCGATCAAGGCACGCTGATCGCCGTCGCCGCGCCGACCCTGGAGGGGGCGACGCTGGCGATCGCCGCGGGCGGGGTGTTCGACAGTCTCGGTAATGGTGGCATCGCCATGAGCGGGGCGGCGGCGCTCGACAACGCGGGCCTCTTGGAAAAAACCACCGGCAATGCCACCGGCACGCTGGCCGGCGGGATCACCAGCAGCGGCACCATCGCGGTCGCCGATGGCACGCTGCTGTTCACCGGCGCCGATACCTTCTCCGGCCTGTTCACCGGGGCGGGCGCCGTGGCGCTCGCCGGCACGGCGACGCTCGGCGCCGGCCTCGCCCTCGATGTCGCGGAATTTTCCCTCGAGAATGGCGCGAGCGTCGCTCTGGCGGGTGATCTCGCCATTTCCGGCGCGTTCCAGCTCGCTCCCGGGGCGAGCTTGGCAGCCGGGGCCGCGACCCTCGCCCTCGCCGGGCCGGCGCTGCTCGCGGGCACGCTGAGCGGCGCGGGCGCGCTCGATATCACCGGCGGCGCCGAGGCGTCCGGCTGGCAGGTCGGCGGGTCGGAGACGATTGCCCTTGCCGGCACGCTCACGGCCGATGGCAGCCTGACGCTCGGGCTTGCCAGTGGCGATTCGCCAAGCCTCGACATCGCCGCCGGCGGCGTGTTCGACCTCAACGCCGATGCCGATCTCAACACCCTGGGCACGCTCGCCATCGCCAATGCCGGAGTGCTGGAAAAGACCGCCGGGCTGGGGCTGAGCTATCTCTTCGCCAATCTCGACAATAAAGGCACGCTCGCGGTCGCGCGCGGCACGCTCTCGCTGGCCTCCGGCAGCACCACGCTGGGCGGCGCGCTGGCGGGCGCCGGCACGCTCGACCTCACCGCCGGCCCCAGCCCCAGTGCTGCGGGGGCGGTGAGTTTCTATACCCTGGAAGCCGGCACCGCGCTCAGTCTGGGCGCGTTCGGCGTCACCGCCGGCGCGGAACTAACGGATCAAGCCGGCGCAAGCTATGCCGGGGCCTTTACGCTCGCCCCCGGCGCCACGCTCGATCCCAACAACACGACGCTCGCCCTTACCGGGGGCGCATCGCTCGATGGCGCGATCGATGGCGCCGGCACCGTCGCGGTGTCGGGGAATGTCGAGGCCGGCGGGCTGGCCGTCAGCGGCGGCGCGGTGGTTGCCGATAGTGGCACGCTGCTGCTCGATGGCGCGCTCACGCTGGGGACGGCGAGCAGCGCCGGCCAGCTCGTCATCGCCGCCGGGGCGACCGCCGAGATCACCGCGGACGCCGCGCTTACCGGCTATAATGGCGCTCCGATCAGCAATGCCGGGCTGTTCGAGAAGCTGGCGGGGCTGGGTGCGAGCAGCTTTTCCGGCGTGCTCGCCAATGCCGGCACCGTGCTCGCCGCGCGCGGCACGCTCGATCTCACCGGCACGCTCCAGAACGACGCGCTGGCCGAGGCGATCGGAGGCACCCTGGTGCTGGCCAACAACCTCGCCGCGACGGGTGGGGCGAGCGGCACGCTGGCGATCGGCGCCGGCGGCGATGCCGTGCTCGAGGGCGCGCTGGCCGGTTCAGAGACCATCGATTTTACCGCGGCCCAGGCGCTGCTCACGCTCCCCGATCCCGGTGAGGTTTTTGGCCCGATCGAGGGATTTTCAGAGGGCGATACCATCGATTTCACCGCCGCCGCCTTCACCGCCGGCGGCGATACCCTCACTTACGCCAACGGCACGCTCGCCATTGCCGATCAAGGCGCGCCGGTTGCCGCCCTGGCGATGCCGGGGAACTACACGGCCGCGAATTTTGCCCTTGCCAGCGACGGCGCCGGCGGCACGGCCCTGCTCTTCGCCCCGCCGCCCTGTTTCGCCGCGGGCACGCGGCTTGATACCCAAGCCGGATCGGTCGCGGTCGAGGATTTGCGGCCGGGTGAGCGGGTTTTGCTCGCTTGCGGCGGTTTTGGCGAGATTTTCTGGATCGGATCGCGCGAGATCGATGGCGATCGCCATCCCCATCCCGCCCGCGTCGGCCCGATCCGCGTGCAGGCTGGCGCCTTCGCCCGCCGCGTGCCGCGCCGCGATGTCGTGCTCTCGCCCGATCACGCAATTTTTGCCGCCGGCTTCCTGGTGCCGGTCAAGCTGCTGGTGAACGGCGCCAGCATTCGCGAGGAGCCGGGCGGGCGGGTGCGCTATTTCCATGTCGAACTCGCGCGCCATGCCGTTCTGCTCGCCGAGGGGCTGCCGGTCGAGAGCTATCTCGATACCGGCGATCGGGCGCTGTTCGCGACCCCGCCGCCGGCCCTCCCCGCCACCGCGTCGGCGCGCTGCGCGCCGCTGCTGCTGAGCGGGCCGGCACTTGCGGCGCTCCAGGGCCGCCTCGCGCGCCGCGCCGCGCGGCTTTTCATCCCCGCTCAAGGGGCAAGCACGCGCACACCCCTGAGCCCGGCGGCGAGCACCGCGCGGAGCGCCGCGAGCGGCAGGGCGACGCAGCCGGCGGTCGGGGCAAAATCAGGGCGCGCGACATGGAGAAAAATCGCCGAGCCACGCCCGGGGCGCGGCGGGTCGTCGTTCCAGCCGAGCACGCCGATCAGGTCATAGAGAGCGTCATCGCGCCATAATACCTCATGGCCGGCGGGATGGGGCAGACGGATCTGGCGGTTGTAGTCGGCATGCGTGGGGTCGTCGCACCAGCCATTATCGGGGGCGAGCGGCTCGCGCGGCACGGAGGCTTGCGGGATCGAAAGGCGATCGGCGCGGTAGAGCACGCGGCGGAGCGGCAGCAACCCCGCCGGCGTCGCGCCATCGCCTTCGCGCTTGTCCGCCCGCACGCCGCCGCGCCCGAGTGCCGCGCGCCAGACTTTTCCCCCGAGGATGAAGCGGCCATCGGGATGGACGATGGCGATGCTGGCATCGGGGAAGGGTGTGGCATCCGGCATCGCGAACTCCCGCGCGCTAAAAATCGGGCATCGCCGGGGCGAGGCGGCCGCCCTGGCGGAGGGGGGCGATGGCGCGGGCGAGGCCGGTTGCGTCATCGGTTTCGACGAAGACGCCGCAGAGCGTCGCCTCGCCCTCCGCCGGCTGGAGTTTTTCGGCGGGCAGCTTGCGCCAGAACCGCGCCGAGGCGGGGGCTTTCGCCATGCCGATGACGCTGTCGTAGTCGCCGCACATGCCGAGATCGCTCTGAAAAGCGGTGCCGCCGGGGAGGATCTGATCGTCCGCCGTCGGGCAATGGGTGTGGGTGCCGACGACGAGCGAGAGCTTGCCGTCGAAGGAATGGGCGAAGGCCATTTTTTCGCTGGTCGCCTCGGCGTGGAAATCGGCGATGATCGCCTGCGCCGTGGCGCCGAGACGGTGCCGGGTGAGCACGTCCGCGGTTGCCCGAAACGGGCAATCGAGCAGCTCCATGAACAGCCTGCCCATCAGGTTCAGCACCAGCGCCCGCCGGCCATCGGTGAGCGCGATCTCGGCGACGCCCGCACCCGGCGTGCCGGGGGCGTAGTTCAGCGGGCGGATCAGGCGCGGGGTGCGGGCGATATAGGGAATGATCTCCTTGCGGTCCCAGGCATGGTTGCCGAGCGTCAGCACATCGGCGCCGGCGGCGAACAGCGCGTCGGCCATGTCGGGCGCGAGGCCGAAGCCGTGCGAGGCGTTCTCGGCATTGACGAGGGCAAGATCCACGCGAAGCCGCCGGCGCAATTCGGGAAGGGCGGCGATGGCCGCCTCGCGCCCGCTGCGCCCGACGAGATCGCCGAGAAAAAGAATGCGCATGCTCTACCCCGTCTTCCCGCAGCGGATCACGCCCAGTTCGGTCACGACCGCCTCAAGCCTCGCGTCGTAGGGCCCGGCGGGCACCGCGTCCATCTCCTGGGCGGCATAGGCGCAGCCGATGCGCGGCACCCCGGGGAGCGCGGCCAGCGTGCGGTCGTAATAGCCGGCGCCATAGCCGAGCCGCCGCCCGGCGCGGTCGAAGGCGAGAAGTGGCACCAGCACCCAGTCGGGGCGGCACGCCGCGCCTTCCGGGTAGGACGTGCCGAAGCGGCCCGGCCGGAGCGGGGCATCGGGCGTCCAGCGGCGGAAAATCAGTGGCCGGCCGCGCGGCGGCGTCTCGGGCAGGACAATGGGGTGGCCGCGGCCATGGAGGGCGTGGAGCAGCGGGCGGAGATCGATTTCTCCGCCGATCGGCCAGAACCCGGCGACGACAACGCCCGCGGGCGGGGGCATTTCGGCCAGCAGATGCCGGGCGAGCGCCGCGCCCAGCGCCGGATCCGCCGCGGCGCGCCGGGCCAAGGCCCGCGCCCGTGCCGCTGCCTTGCGCGCGGCAAGTTCAGCTTCCGCGCTCATCGCGGAGAAACCGACCTGGAGGAGAAAAACCTGGGGGGAGAAAAGCGAGCGCGGAGCCGCCCTGGCCGTTGGCACCACATCCTCCCAAGGCCTGCTTGTGCAGGTGGGCGCCAGATACCGAGACCACGATCCCGGCAGAGCCAGCTCCCTGGAGAACGCTTACTGGCCCCGGGGATGAACAGCCTGACGCACCGGGCAGCTCCGCTTTTGTCATCTAGGCATGCGCAAGCCGTTCCGCAATCACCTCGGCGCGTGCCGCGAGCTGGTCGAGGCGCTTGAGCAGCGCGCCATCCGGCTTGGCCACCGCGCCGCCCGCCTGGCCGGGAGGCGTCGCCATCTGCGCGAGTTCCGCCTTGAGATCGTGGAGTTCATCGGCCATCAGCAGGGCGGCGAGCAGCAGCAGCCGCGCCTCGCCACTCTGGCCACCGAGCGCGCGGATCTGGTTGATGCGCTGGTCGATTTCCTCGGCCATCGATTGCAGATGCGCCTCCTGGCCATCCTCGCAGCCGACCGTATAGGCATAGCCGTTGATCCGCAGCGTCACCTGGGCCAAGCGTTTTTTCTCCCTCGGTTCAGCCGCTTTCCGCGGCGAGCACGGCGCGTAGCCGGACGATCATGGCATCGAGCGTGGCGGCGATTTCGTGCAAGATGGGGTCGGCCGGCGCGGCTTTTGGCGCGGCCCGCGGCGGTTCCGTCTCGGCCGCGATGCGCTCCAGTGCCGCTTCCAGCCGGGCCAAAGCTTTTTCCTGCGCCTGCTCGGGATCCGCCATCGCCTGCTCCGCAACTCTCAAGCTTGAGTTTCAACCCCCGAAGGACTTGATCGTCAAGCAATGATTAGCGTCCCGCCCCCGAGTGCCGCCGCATTGCGGGCCCCGGCGATCGTCGTGCATGGGCTTGACCACGCCCTGGCGGCCCTCGCCCCCGGCCGGGCGGTGCTGCTGCTCTCGGGGGTGGCGGCCGGATGCTTCGCCGGCGCGCCCTGGTGGCGGGCGCTGATCGCGCGGGCGCGGGCGGCGTATCCGGGGACCGAAATGGCCGATCTGCTCGACTGCGCCGACAGCCCGGCCGCCGCACTTGCCGCACTCCGCGCCGGCCAGCTGGCGATCGGCCTCGGCGAGGGCTCTCCCGCGCGCTGGCGCGTGGTGGCGGCGGCGGCGGAAAGCGGCGCCGTGCTGTTCGCCCGGCGCCCGCCGGCGCTCGATCTTGGCCTTGCCGATCGCGGCGCGCTCGATCCCTTTTCCCCGCGCGCCGCCCGCCTGATCGCCGCCTGGCTGATGACAGAACCCGCCCCCTTGCGCTAACCAGATTTTTGCAGCGGGCACGGATCGTGTCCCGGAACCGATCAACGAGAGCGCCCGAGACGAAGGAGTAAGGAACGGCATGCGGATCACCCAGCGCGTCAAGAAAATTCTCGACTGGTATGAGAGCGACAATCCCGGCACCAAGGCCAACCTCGCGCGTATCCTGATGGCGGGGAAGCTCGGCGGCTCGGGCAAGCTGGTCATTCTCCCCGTCGATCAGGGGTTCGAGCACGGCCCGGCGCGGAGTTTCGCGCCCAACCCGCCGGCCTATGATCCGCATTACCATTTCCAGCTCGCGATCGAGGCCGGGCTCAACGCCTATGCCGCGCCCTTGGGCATGATCGAGGCCGGCGCCGCGAGCTTCGCCGGCGCGATCCCGACCATCCTCAAGCTCAACTCCTCGAACAGCCTCGCAACGAGCAAGGACCAGGCGGTGACCGGCTCGGTCGCCGACGCCCTTCGCCTCGGCTGCGCGGCGATTGGTTTTACCATCTACCCGGGCAGCGAATACGCCTTCGAGCAGATGGAGGAATTGCGCGAACTCGCCGAGGAAGCCAAATCGGTGGGGCTCGCCGTCGTGGTGTGGAGCTACCCGCGTGGCCCGGGGCTCGACAAAGCCGCCGAGACAGCGCTCGATATCTGTGCCTATGCCGCGCACATGGCGGCGCTGCTGGGCGCCCATATCATCAAGGTCAAGCCGCCCACCGACCATGTCAGCCTGGAGGCGGCGAAGAAGGTCTATGAGAAACAGGCGATCGACCGCGCGACGCTGGCAAGCCGCGTCGCGCATGTGATGCAATCCGCCTTCAACGGCCGCCGCCTGGTGGTGTTCTCGGGCGGCGAGAGCACCGGCACCGAGGCGCTTCTGGAGACCGTGCGCGGGCTTCGCGATGGCGGGGCGAACGGCAGCATCATCGGGCGCAACAGCTTTCAGCGGCCCAAGGAAGAGGCGCTGGCCTTGCTCGGAAAAGTCATCGAGATCTATCAGGGGCGCGCTTGACCCATGGCAGCGGAAGGTGGGGACGATCGCGAAGGCGGGGACGATCGCGAAGGTGGGGGCTGCCGGCTCTATCTCATCACCCCGCCGGCTTTCGCGCCGGCACGGTTTCGTGACGATCTCGCCGCTGCGCTCGATGCCGGCGATGTCGCCGCCGTGCAGCTCCGCCTCAAGGATGTCACCGAGGACGCGCTCCGGTACGCGATCGATCTCCTGCGCCCGGTGGTGCAATCGCGCGGCGTTGCCTTCCTGCTCAACGACCGCCCGGATCTGGTGCGCGAGATGGGGGCGGATGGCGCCCATGTCGGGGCCGAGGACATGGACGTGGCCGCGGCGCGTCGCCTGATGGGCCCCGATTTTCAGCTCGGCGCGAGTTGCTACGCAAGTCGCGACCGCGCCATGAGCGCCGGCGAGGCGGGGGCGGATTACGTCGCTTTTGGGGCGTTTTTCCCGACGCCGACCAAGGCGGCTCCGGCGCGGGCGGAGCCGGAAATTCTCGCCTGGTGGTCGGAGCTCATGGAAATTCCCGCCGTCGCGATCGGCGGCATCAGCGCGGAAAACTGCGCGCCCCTGGTGCGGGCCGGCGCTGATTTCCTCGCCGTCATCAGCGCCGTTTGGCAGCACGCGGGGGGACCGGCGGCGGGCGTGCGGGCGTTGAATGCCGCGATCAGGGCGGCCTGAGTGGCATCGTGGCATCGTGGCATCGTGGCGCTGGCCGGGGCGCGGCTTGCCATTTTCGTTTTGTCCAGCCCGCGGGAACCATCCGACGGGAACGACCGGATGAGCGCCGGGCCTTATCGTGGTTCCGCCGCGGTTGCGTGCGCGGCGAAGGCCCTTTTATGCTGCGATCCGGGGCTCGCGCCGGGGCACGAGCGCGAAGAGAGCGGTGCGGGTCGGCGCGAACGCATGTCTGGTCGGAAAGGCAATAACGGGAGATGCGCGTGAGGCAGTGTGGTGGGAAACAGCTCGGCTTCGGATTGTGCGGTGCGCTGATGCTGGTTGCGGCGGGCGCCGCCTGGGCGGATGACGCGAACCCGTTCATCGGCCGGTGGCACTGGGATCAGGCCCAATCGAAATTGCCGCCGGGGGAGCCTGCGCCCGCCGATATGATTCTGGATTTCTCGCGCGTGGATAGCCTTCACGTGCGCTGGTCGGTCACCACCACGGATGCCCAGCAACGAAAATCCACCGAGACCTATGACACCCCGGCGAACGGCGAATTTTATCCCATCGACTCGGCGACGACCGCGGCCTTCCGACTGAGCGGTACGGCCTTGCAAGCGACATTCAAGGGGCCGGCGGGTGAGACGGACACGATGAACTGCGCCCTGTCCAGCGATCAGCGGAAGATGACCTGTCGCGGCACGCTCACCTCGACGGACGGAAAAACCGCAACTTATCTCGACGTATATGATCGCGACTAAGCGAGGCCGGAAGGCCATCGCGGCGTCCCGATCGCGCCCGTGCCGGGTCACGGTCAGGGCCGTGGCGGGCGCCCTCGTCTTCTCCGTTCTTTTGCTGGCCGCTTGCGGTGACATAGGGCCCGGCTACATGGGGGATGGCATCGGCGGCTGGGGCGGCTGGGGCGGCTGGGGCGGCTGGGGTGGTTGGGGTGGTTGGGGTGATCGTTGGGGTGGTTGGGGGCATGGCTTTGCCGGGCATGGTTTCTGGGGCCATGGTGGTTTTGCCGGGCATGGGTTCGGGGGGCACGGATTCGGCGGGCATGGCTTTATAGGACACGGCTTCGCCGGACATGGTGGCTTCGCCGGGCATCATTGATACGGCCGATTTTTCCAAACCCCCAGAGGATGTCAAACCCCCAGAGGACGAAAGTGCATCAAGCTTGAAAAAGAGTGCCCTCTGAAACATTGATTTTTCGATCGATTCTGGGGCGCGAGGGCATTCTTTTCCAAACTCTCAGTCTTCGGCGGGATCGGCGCGCGCGGCGCGGATCAGGCCGCGATGGCTGGGGGCGGCGATGAAGGCAAGGATTTCCCCCACCAGCGGATCCTCGCCATACCGCGCGCGGACCAGGGCGAGGCGATCGGCGAATACCCCCTCGGCCTGGAACAGCGTGCGAAACGCCGCGCGCAGATGGTGGATCTGCGCGCGTGCCACCCCGGCGCGCTTCAGCTTCACGAGATTGAGCCCGGCGAGGCGCGCGCGATTGCCGATCACGCTGCCATAGGGAATGACATCCGCCTCGACCCCCGAGACGCCGCCCACCATGGCGGCGCGGCCGATCCGCACGAATTGGTGGAGCGCCGCGGCACCGCCGATCACCGCGCCATCGCCGATCTCGACATGTCCGCCCATCACCACGTTGTTGGCGATGATCACGCCATCGCCGATCACGCAGTCATGCGCCACATGGGCCACCGCCATCAGCAGGCAATCGGCGCCGATGCGGGTGATGCCGGCGCCCGTCGCGGTGCCGCGATGGATGGTGCAGTGCTCGCGGACCACGGTGCGTGGGCCGATCACCGTCGCAGTCGGCTCGCCGCGATATTTCAGATCCTGCGGCGCCAGGCCGACGGTGGCAAAGGGATAGAGCACGGCCTCGGCGCCGATGCGGGTGCGGCCATCGACCACGACATGGGAGATCAGCCGCGCGCCCGGCTCCAGCACCACCTCGGGGCCGATCTGGCACCACGGGCCGATCTCGACGCCGGCGCCGAGTTCCGCGCCCAGCGCCACCAGCGCACTCGGATGAACCGCGCTCACGCCGCCCGCTGATCCATGATCATGGCGCTATAGACCGCCTCGGCGACCGCGCCGCCATCGACCCGGGCGATGGCGTGGAATTTCCACACATTGCCACGGCTCCGCTGCTTCGCGACATGGATGCGCAACTGATCGCCAGGACCGACGGGGCGGCGGAATTTCGCGCCCTCGATCGACATGAAATAGACCAGCTTGCCCGCCGAGTCCGGCCCCAGCGTCTCGACCACGAGCACGGCCGCGGTCTGCGCCATGCTCTCGATGATCAGCACGCCCGGCATCACCGGATGGCCGGGGAAATGGCCCTGGAAAAACGCCTCGTTGACGGTGACGTTCTTGATCCCGATCGCCGCGACATTGGGGATCAGGTCGACCACCCGATCGATCAGCAGGAACGGATAGCGGTGCGGAATGGCGTGCCGGATGCCGGCGATATCAATCGTTCGCCCCCCCGCCGTTTGTCCTCCCCCCGCCACCGTGCCGGGACTGGCTTCTTTCGCTGTTGCATCCATGCTCGATCAGCCCGGCTTTCCTGCCTCGTTTTTGCCGTTTCCCCCGCCCGCGCCGCGCCTTCCGGGCCGCGCCGCGTGGCGATCCTTCGCCGCCTCGCCGCTGCGATCGGCGAGCCGGCGCAGCGTCGCGATCTGGCGGAAAAACACCCGTACCGGCTCCGCCGGGCTGCCCACCACCTCCGCCCCGGCGGGAACATCCGCCATCACCCCCGCCTGGCCGCCGATCCGCGCCTTGGCGCCGATCCGCAAATGGCCGATCAGCCCCGCCTGGCCGGCGACCGTGACGAAATCCTCCAGCACTGTCGAGCCGGAAATCCCGGCTTGCGCGACGATCACGCAGTGCCGGCCGACCCGCACATTGTGCCCGATCTGCACCAGATTGTCGAGGCGCGAGCCGGCGCCGATCACCGTATCTTGCGCCGAGCCGCGGTCGATCGTGCTGTTGGCGCCGATCTCGACATCGTCTTCCAGGATCACCCGGCCGAGCTGCGGCACCGAGACGAAGCCAGTTGCGCTCACGGCAAAACCGAACCCGTCCTGGCCGATGCGCGCGCCGGGATAGAGCGCGACGCGGGCGCCCAAAATCGCATGGCTGATCGTGACCTGCGCCCCGATCCGGCAATCCCGCCCGATCACCACCCCTGGCCCGATCACCGCGAGCGGGCCGATGCGGCAGAAGGGGCCGATCTCGGCGCCCGCTCCGATCACCGCGAGCGGGCCGATCTCGGCCGAGGGATCGATCCGCGCCGAGGCATCGACGACGGCGCTCGGGGCGATGCCGGGGACGGGCGGCGGGGCGGGATGAAACAGCGCCGCCACCCGCGCCCAGCCGAGATAGGGCTCGGCCGTGACAATTGCCACGGTGCCGGGCGGCACCTGATCGCGCATCGTGGGATGGACGATCACCGCGCCCGCCCGGCTTGCCCGCAGCACGCCGGCATAGCGGCGATTGTCGAGAAAACTCACCTCCTGGGGCCCGGCGGCTTGCAGCGGCGCGACGCCGCTCAGTTCCAGCGCGGCCGGAGCCGCCTCGTCGGTTTGCCCGCCCGCGGCGGCTGCGACCCGCGCCAGGTCGAACGGGCCGAGGCGGGCAAAAAACCGCGGATCACCGGGGATCTCCGGCATCGCCGGCCTATTTGCCGTTGGCCACCGGCGCTCCGGGAGCGGTCGGCGGCGGGGTCGCCGCGGGCGGCGCGCCCGCAGCGGAAGGGGTGCCGGCGGACGGGGTGCCGGCGGGCACGGCGCCGGGGTTGGCTGCCGCCACTGGGGGTTGCCCCGATGGCTGTCCGGGTGGCTTCACCGGCACCATCGGCGGCTCCTGGCCCTCGGCCGGGATGGTCACGCTCGGCAGCACCTTGTTGAGCTCTCCGGCGACCTCGGCGGTAATGTCGAATTCATTGACGTTGAGCGCCACCTGCTGGCGATGCAGCACGAGGTTCATGCCGCGGCTCTCCGAAATCTGGCGGATCACCGCGACCAAGGTCTGCTCGATCTGGCCGAGGGCGTATTGCCCCTCCTCCTGGATGATGCGGTTGCGATCGCGGAACTGGCGCTGCGCGTTGGTGATGCGATCCTGAAGCGCGCGTTCGCGGGCGCGGATCTGCTCGGGGTTGAGCTTGCTGCGCTCGTTGACCAGCGCCTGCTGCATGTCGCGCCAGGCGGCCTGTTCCTTTTGGGCGTCCTGGTTGAGCTTGGCGCGGCGCCCGCCGATGGCGCGTTCGACCTCCTGCGCCGCCGTCGAGGCGCGCATCACCTCGGGCACGCCGAGCACGCCGATCACCGCCGCCGGCGGCGCCGGGCCCTTGGGCAGCGGCGGCAATTGCGGGACCGGGGGCAGTTGCAGTTGCATCTGCTGCTGCGGCGGCGGGCCGGGCGGCGGCGCCGCGGCTTCGGCGCCGGCACCGACACCCGCCGCCGGAGGTTGGGCGTTGCGCGGGTTGACATGGGTATTGGTGCGCGGCGCCGTCGATTTCTGCGGCTGCTGCTGGCCGGGCACGAACCAGTCCTGGCCCTGCTGCGCCCGCCCTGGCGTGGTTTGCGTAAGGATCGCGGCGCCGAGCAGCACCCCGAGAGAAAGCGGAAATCGCATGTGTCAGAACCTCGTGCCGAAGCCGACGCGGAAAATTTCGGTCATATCGTATTTATGCATGATGATCGGCTCGCCTAAATCGAGATTGATCAGACCGAAGGGGCTGTTCCAGGTTACCCCGACGCCGGCGCTGAGACGAATGGCGCCATTGTTGTCGTAGATCTGGCCCGGACGGAAATAGCCGGGAGTGCCAGGAACAGTACCGTTCGAGAAAGGCCTGCCATGTAACGTGGGATTGATGGTTTCCTGTAGCCCTTGCAGAGAGCCCATATCGGCGAAAAACCGCCCTGACAAGCCAAGATCCGGTGAGACGGGGAGGGGGAACCACAATTCCGTCGATTGCGTCCAGATGAAATTACCGCCCAAGCTGTCGCCAGTGGTGGGGTCGTGCGGGCCGACGCCGCCATCGAGGAAGCCGCGCAGGTTCTGGCCGCCGAGATAGAAGCGGTCCTCGAGAAAGGTTTGCTGGCCGTTGAGGCTATAAAGCTCACCCGCCCCGCCGGTGATCGAGATCGCCCATTCATTGTTGCCGGTGATGGCATCGAGCGGAATGATCTGCTGGGCATCGAGCTTGCCGCGCACGAAATCGGCCTGGCCGCCGAGCACCGGTCCGGCATAGTCGGTGCCGGCGCGGGCGACGAAGCCGCTATGCGGGTTGATCGGGTTGTCGCGGTAATCCATGGTGAAGACCTGACCGAGCTGGGAGAGGTTGGACTGGCCGGCCTGGTCCTGGATATAATAGCTCGCCCCTGAATAGACGTTGTAAACCTCGCGATCCGCATAAGTGTACGTCCAGCTCTGGCGGAAATGGTCGTTGAACTGGTAGGCGAGATTGAGCGAAACACCGGTACGCCGTTCGCTGTATTCGGCAAAATAGTAGAAGTTGTTATTTACATGGAATAAATTGATCCCGGCGAGCAGGTTGTTGCCGAGGAAATAGGGATCGGTCAGTGAGAGGTTCTCCGAGGTTTCCAGCTCGGCGATGACCGCGTTGATCGAGGCATTGACGCCGGTCCCGAGGAAATTATTCTCCGAGACGCCGACATTGAGCAGCGGCCCGATATCCGTCGAATAGCCGCCGCCGAGGCTGAGCGAGCCAGTTGGCTTGTCCTGCACCTGGGTCGTCACCACGACCTTGTCGGGCGCCGAGCCGGGCGCCTCGGTGATGTTGACGTTGTCGAAGTAGTTCAATCCCTTGAGATTGTCGGTCGAGGCCTTCACCGCGTCCGGGCTGAAGGCGTCGCCCTCGGCGAAGGTCAATTGCCGGCGCACCACCTGGTCCTGGGTCGAGGTATTGCCAACGATATCGATGCGCTCGACATAGACGCGCGGGCCGGAATCGACGTCGAAGAAGAGATCGACGGTATGCTTCTCGGCGTTGCGCGCGATCCGGGGCTTGACCTCGACGAAGGCCTCGCCGCGCGCTTGCACGTCCTTGGAAATCGCCTTGATCGAATCCTCGACCGCGTTGCCGTTATAGTAATCGCCGACCTTGAGCTTGACATCGGGCAGCAGCGAATCCCCGGCGATCTTGGGGAAGCGCGAATTCACCGCGATCTTGGCGATCTTGTAGCGATCGCCCTCGTGGAGGGTGAAGGTGACGAAGAAGGCGCGGCGGTCGGGGGACAACTCGGCATTGGCCCCGGTTACCTGGAAATCGGCATAGCCGTTCTGCAGATAGAATTTGCGCAGCAATTCCTTGTCGTAGGAGAGGCGCTCGGGGCTGTAGGTGTCGGAGGAGGAGAGGAAGCGCCACCACGCCGTCTCGCGGCTGCTGATCACATCGAGCAGGGTGCTGGTGCTGAACGCGACGTTGCCGACGAAGGCGATGCGGCTGATCGTCGAGGTCGGCCCCTCGTCGATCTTGAACACGACATCGACCTTGTTGTCCGGGAGGCGGATGATCTGGGGCTCGATGGAGGCCGCGAACTTGCCGTTCTGGGCGTAGAAATCGAGCAGTTTGGTGCGATCGGCCTGGGCCTGGGAGGCGGTATAGACGGCGTTCTGGCGAAGCTGGATCTGACCCTTCAACTGATCATCGGTGAGCTTCTTGTTGCCCTCGAAGGCGACGCGGTTGACGAGCGGGTTCTCCACCACCTTGACCACCAGCGTATTGCCCTCGCGGCGGATATTGACGTCCGAGAACAGGCCGGTGGCGTAGAGCGTCTTGAGGCTGCGGTCCATGCGATCGACATCGAACGGGTCGCCGGGCTGGAGCAGCATGTAGGACAGCACGGTGCCCGCCTCGATGCGCTTGTTACCCTCGACATTGATGGCGGTGATGACATCCTCTGGGTTGACCGGATGGACCACCACCGGCGGCGGGGTGATTTCCGGGCCGGCGGCCGGCTTCGCCGGCGCCGCCGCGCTGCCCTCGGCGCCATGCCCCGCTTCGGGGGGCGCGGCCGGCGGATTGGCCGGCGGCGTCACCGGGGTTGCCGGCGGCGGCACCGGGGGCGGCCCGACCGGCTCCTGTGCCGCCACCGAGCCGGCGAGCAGGCTCACGGCCAACAAACCGAGCCTCGCGATACGTGCGGCACGCGCGATGTTCAACGTCCAACTTCCTAAGCCTTGTCACCGCGCCCCGCACGGCGCGCGGACAATAGCCGCGCCTCCCCGGTCGCGCCACAGAGGAGATCACCGAAACGCGAGTTTTAACGTCGGAGGGGGTTGGCGAGGCCGCGGCTGCTCAGCCGATGAGACGGGTGATCCAGTGAAACGCCCCGAGATGGCTGAGATCGTTCCATGTCGCGAACACGAAAAGCCCGACGAGGAGCGCGAATCCGGCGCGAAACCCATATTCCTGGGCGCGCGGGGGGATCGGGCGGCGCAGCACCGCCTCGGCGAGATAGAACAGCAGGTGGCCGCCATCGAGCACCGGGATGGGCAGCAGATTGATCAGTCCGAGATTGACCGAGAGCACGGCGATGAAGGAAATCAGGCTCGCTGTCCCTTGCGCCGCGACCTGGCCCGAAAGCTGGGCGATGCGGAGCGGCCCGCCGAGATCATCGGTGCCGATCCGCCCGGTGATCATCTGCCACACCCCGCTCACCGTCTCGACCAGCACCCGCCAGGTCTCCTCGACGCCGGCGCCCGCCGCCGCCGCAAGCGAAAGCGGCTCGTAGCGGATTGTGCCGCCGGCGATGCCGAGCAGGCCGATCTTGCTGCCCGCGGCGAGGCGGCTGCCGGTGGTGACACCGAGCGTCCGGGTGGCGCCGTCGCGGCTGAGCGTGACTTCCAGCTTGCTGTCGGGATGGGCGGCGACGATGCGCTGGATATCATCGAAGCGGGTGATCGGGGCACCATCGATGGCGAGAATGCGATCGCCCTTGACGATCCCGGCGCTGGCGGCGGCCGAGGACGCCATCACCTCGCCCACCACCGGCTCCACCACCGGGCGTCCGGCGAAGGCGAACAGCAGGGTAAACAGCACGATCGCCAGAAGAAAATTGGCGAGCGGCCCGGCGGCGACGACGATGGCGCGCGAGAGCACCGGTTTTTCGTGAAACGTCCGCCCCGCGATCCAGGCCGCGCGCGCCTCGGGGGTGGCGTCTTCCGGCCGCTCCTGGCCGTGCAGCTTGACGAAGCCGCCCAAAGGCAGCCAGGCGACCCGCCACTCGGTCCCTAAATGGTCGGTCCAGGCGAAGAGCTTGCGGCCAAAGCCAATGGAAAACGCCTCGACATGCACGCCACGCCAACGCGCCGCGAGATAGTGGCCAAGCTCGTGGAAAAACACCAACACCCCGAGCACGACCAGAAAGGCCAGCACGGAGCGCAGGGGCCCGGAAATAAAATACTGCGCCATCAACACACTCCGACCAGATTTTCGGCCAGCTCGCGGGCCTCGCCATCGAGCGCGAGCACGGCGGCGAGATCGTCCGCCGCCGGCGCGCCGAGCCGTGCGAGCACCCGCTCCACCAGCTCGGCAATCGCCAGGAAACCGATACGGCGGGCAAGAAAGGCGGCGACCGCGACCTCGTTCGCGGCATTGAGAACAGTGGGGGCGCCGGCGCCCGCGCGCAAGGCGGCCCGCGCCAGGGCGAGGGCGGGAAAGCGCGTGGCATCGGGCGGCGCAAAATCGAGCCGGCCGATCGCCGCGAGATCGAGCCGCGGCGCCGGTGTGGCCATGCGCGCGGGCCAGGCCAGGGCGTGCGCGATCGGCACCCGCATATCCGGCGAGCCGAGCTGCGCCAGCACGCTGCCATCGCTGAAATGCGCCATGCCATGAATGACCGATTGCGGATGCACGACCACCTCGATGCGCGCCTCGCTGAGCGCGAACAGCCGCGAGGCCTCGATCACTTCGAGCCCTTTGTTCATCAGCGTGGCGGAATCGATGCTGATCTTGGCGCCCATCGACCATATCGGATGACGGAGCGCCATCTCCGGCGTCGCCGCCCGCATCTCCGCGATCGAGGCGGTGCGGAACGGCCCGCCCGAGGCGGTGAGGACGATTTTTTCCAGGCTGGCGCGATTGCCGTCGGCGAGCGCCTGGAACACCGCGTTGTGCTCGGAATCGACCGGCAGCAGCACCGTCCCGGCCGCCTCGACTGCCCGCAGCATGACCTCGCCGGCCGAAACCAGCGCCTCCTTGTTGGCCAGCGCCACGGCCCGCGCCGCACCGATGGCGGCGAGCGTTGCCTTCAGGCCGGCCGCCCCGGTGATCGCCGCCATCGTCCAATCGACCGGCAGCGCCGCCGCCACCACCACCGCCTCGGCGCCGGCGGCGCTCTGCACCCCGCTGCCCGCGAGCGCCTCGCGGAGCGCCGGATAGGCGGTGGGGTCGGCGATCACCGCCCATTCGGCGCCGAACTGGCGGGCCTGGGCGGCGAGCAGCGCGACATTGCGCCCGGCGACCAAAGCGCGCACGCGGAAGCGCGCGCGATCCTGGAGCAGGGACAGCGTCTGGGTGCCGACGCTGCCGGTGCTGCCGAGCACGGTGACGCTGCGCGGCCCCGCTGGCGCCGGCGGCAAGGCGGCATCAGGCGCGGGTGTGATCAGGTCCACAGCAAAACTCCTCGCCCGAGACTGAGCGCCAAAACCGCCGCCGCCGGGGCAGCCGTCAGAACGCCATCGAGGCGGTCGAACAGGCCACCATGGCCGGGGATCAGCCGGCTTGAATCCTTAACCCGAAACTGGCGCTTGAGAAAACTTTCGAGCAGATCGCCGCCCTGCGCCACCACGCCGAGGCCGGCGGCGATCAGCCCGGCATGGAGCGCCGTCGGCGCCGAGGCGGTCTCGGCGACGGCGATTCCGGCGGCGATCGCGGCGACCAGCCCGCCCGCCGCGCCCGACCAGGTCTTGCCCGGCGAGATCGCCGGGGCGAGTTTCGGGCCGCCGATCAGCCGGCCGGCAAGATAGGCGCCGATATCGCTGGCCCAGATGACCAGCAGCAGGAAAAAGATATTATCCCGCCCGGCGGCGGTGCCCGCGCCGCCGCCAGGATCTGTGCCGGCATCGCCGCGGAGCCACACCAGCGCGACGCTCGCGAGCCCGATATAGAAAGTGCCAAAGGCGAGAAGCGCGGCCCGGCGCCAGACCGGCTCGGCGTCGCCGGGCGGCGTCGCCACGATCGCGGCCACCGCCGCCCCGCCCCCCAGCACGGCGAGCCCTGCCTGGGCGAGACCCGCTCCCGTGAGCAGGGTCGCGGCCGCGACGGCAAAAAACACCGCGAGCGCCGGGGGGCTCGGCGCCGGCTGGGCGCAGAGCGCCAGCCACTCCGCCGTGAGGCCGAGTGCCGCGAGCAGCACCAGCGCCATCCAGAAGGCCGCGCCGAACCAGATCCCGGCCAGCGCCAGCGGGGCCAGCACCAAGGCCGAGAGCACCCGCACCCGCAGATCGCCCCATGATGAGGACCGCGTTTCAGCCGGGGCGGGCACCGAACCTGCGCTCCCGGCTGGCATAATCGGCCAGGGCCTCGGCGAATTGTACAGCGCCAAAATCCGGCCACAGCACGTTCAGGAACACCAGCTCGGCATAGGCCGCTTGCCAGAGCAGGAAATTGGAGAGCCGCTGTTCGCCGCTGGTACGGATGATGAGATCGGGATCGGGCATGCCGTCGGTGAAGAGCAGCCGGCCGAACGCCGCCTCATCGAGCGCCGCGGGGTCGATCTCGCCGGCCGCGATCGCCGCCGCCGCCCGCCGCGCCGCCGCAACGATCTCGGCCCGCCCGCCATAGGAGAGCGCGATGGTGAGATTGAGCCGGGCATTGGCCCGCGTCGCGCGTTCGGCGGCGCCCAGGCTTGCCTGGATATCGTCGGGAAACCGCGCCGCCTCGCCGATCACCCGGAGCCGCACGCCATGGGCCGCGAGTTCGGCGATCTCGCTTTTGACATAGTGGCGCAGCAGCGTGGTGAGGTCGTTGACCTCGCCGGCTGGGCGGCGCCAGTTCTCGCTGCTGAAGGCATAGAGCGTGAGCCAGGCGACGCCATGGTGCAGCGCCGCCTCGATGGTGCGCCGCACCGCCATGGCGCCGGCGCGATGGCCGGCGATCCGCGGCAGGCCGCGTGACGCGGCCCAGCGGCCGTTGCCATCCATGATGATCGCGACATGCGCCGGCACCGTCCCGAGCTCCGCCGGAAGAGCCTTGCGCGCCGCAGTCTTGGTGGTGGCCGACATCAGAGCCTCAGACCTGCCGGATGTCCCTTTCCTTTTCCGCCAGTATCTCGTCGACCCGCTTGATGTAGTGATCGGTTAGTTTCTGCACTTCATCCGACCAATGCGCCACATCGTCCTCGCTGATTTCGTGTTTCTTCTCATGCGCCTTGATGTGATCCATGCCATCGCGCCGCACCCCGCGTACCGCGACCCGCGCGCCCTCGGCATAGCGGGCGGCGGCCTTGGCGAGTTCCACCCGCCGCTCCTGCGTCAGAATCGGGATTGGCACCCGCACGAGCTGGCCGTCGGAGGCCGGGTTGAGCCCGAGCCCGGCATCGCGGATCGCCCGCTCCACCGCGCCGACCAGGGTCCGGTCCCAGACCTGAACGGTGAGCATGCGGGCCTCCGGCACGCCGATGGTGCCGACCTGGCTGAGCGGCAATTCGCCGCCATAGGCCTCGACGCGCACCGGCTCCAGCAAAGCGGGGCTCGCGCGCCCGGTGCGCAGGCCGGCGAATTCGCGCTTCAGGGTCTCCAGCGCGCCTTCCATCCGGCGGGAGAGATCCTGCTTCAAGGCATTGAGATCAGCCGCCACGGCAATTCCCCCGGAACATTTTCCTAGGCTTCGACGATGGTCGTGAAACGCCCCTCGCCGCGCATGACGCGCGCGAAGGCGCCGGAAGCGTTGATGTTGAACACCACGATCGGCAGGCCATTCTCGCGCGCCAGGCTGACCGCCGCGGCGTCCATCACCGCGAGATCGCGCGACAGCACGTCGAGATAGGTCAGCTCGTGGTAGCGCTCGGCATCCGCGACCTTGCGCGGATCGGCGGAATAGACGCCATCGACCTGGGTGCCCTTGAGCAGCGCGTCACACTTCATCTCGGCCGCGCGCAAGGCCGCCGCGGTGTCGGTGGTGAAGAACGGGTTGCCGGTGCCGGCGGCGAAAATCACCACCCGGCCCTTTTCCATGTGCCGCTCGGCACGGCGGCGGATATAGGGCTCGCAGACACTGGCCATCGGAATGGCCGATTGCACCCGGGTCGCGACTCCACGCTTTTCCAGCGCGTTCTGGAGCGCGAGCGCGTTGATCACCGTCGCCAACATACCCATGTAGTCAGCCTGGGCGCGATCCATGCCCCCGGCCGCTCCCGAAACCCCGCGGAAAATATTGCCCCCGCCGATCACCAGGCAGACCTCGGCGCCCATCGCCACGACGTCGCCGATATCGCTGGCGATGCGGTGCACGGTTTCGGGATCGAGGCCGTACTCGCGCTCCCCCATCAGCGCCTCGCCGGACACTTTCAGAAGGACGCGCTTATAGGGTTGCCGCTCGCTCATGCCAGGAGATCGTCCCATGCCGAACGCAAACTACTGGCCTGGCCGGCGATGAACAAGGGCCGTGACGGACGTCGCGGCGGGCCGCCGATGCGCCTCACTCGGTTGCGGCGAGACCGGCGGCGGCGGCGACCTCGGCGGCGAAATCGCCGCCCTGGCGCGCGATGCCCTCGCCCAACTGGAACCGCGCGAAGCCGGCCAGCCGCGCCCCTGATTTCGCGAGCACGGCGCGCACCCGGCTCTCGCCGTCATGCACCCAGACCTGCTCCAGCAGCACCACTTCCTCATAGTATTTGCGGATGCGGCCCTCGACCATCTTCTCGATGATCGCCTCGGGCTTGCCCGAGGCCCGCGCCTGCTCGGCCAGGATCGCCTTCTCGCGCAGCAGCGCCGCGGGATCGACGCCGTCGATATCGATCGCCTCGGGCCGCGTCGCGGCGATGTGCATGCCGACCTGACGGCCGAGCGTTTCCAGCGCCTGGCCCTCGCTATTGCCCTCGAGCGCGACCAGCACACCGATCTTGCCGAGGCCGGGGCGGAGGGCGGCATGCACATAGCTCGCCACCACGCCTTGCGGCACGGCGAGCACGCGGGCGCGGCGGAGCGACATGTTCTCGCCGATGGTGGCCACGAGATGGGTCAGTTCCTCGGCCACCGTTCGCCCGCTATCGGGAAAAGCGGCGGCACCGATCGCGGCGATGTCTTCCCCAACATGCAGCGCGACCTTGGCGACGGTTGCGACAAAATGCTGGAAGTGCTCGTTGCGTGCGACGAAATCGGTCTCGGCGTTGACCTCGACCATCGCCGCCTTGGCCGGCACCGAGGCGACGGCGATCAACCCTTCGGCGGCGACGCGGCCGGATTTCTTCGCCGCCGCCGCGAGACCCTTCTTGCGCAGCCAGTCGGTTGCGGCCTCGAGATCGCCGCTCGTTTCGCCCAGCGCCTTCTTGCAATCCATCATGCCGGCGCCGGTTTTCTCGCGCAGTTCCTTGACCAACGCGGCGGTGATTTCAGCCATTTTCTTCTCCCGGTCTCGGTTTGCTCAGAGCCTGCAAATCAATCGCACTTGAAAACGAATACTCTCTGGGAACATTGCTTCTTTTCCGATCAATTCCGGGACGCGGGGGCATGCTTTTTCAAACGCTCAGGCGGCGGGGTGCTCGGGGGCAAGATCGGCGAGGGCGGCTGGCGGCAATTCCGGCGCGGCGCCGAGGTCGGCGCCCGAGGCCGCCATCTCGGCGCTGATGCCATCGAGCACGGCGCCGGCGACGAGATCGCAATAGAGTTCGATCGCGCGCACCGCGTCGTCATTGCCAGGGATCGGATAGGTGACGCCTTGGGGATTGGAATTGCTGTCGAGCACGGCGACCACCGGAATACCGAGCTTGGTCGCCTCCTCGACCGCGAGTTTTTCCTTGTTGGTGTCGATGATGAATAGGATATCGGGCAGCCCGCCCATCTCCTTGATGCCGCCCAAGGCGCGCTCCAGCTTGTCGCGGGTGCGGGTGATGTTCAGCACCTCTTTCTTGGTCAGGCCATGGACCTCCCCGCTCAGCATGTCCTCGATCTGGCGCAGCCGCTTGATGCTCGCGATGATGGTCTTCCAGTTGGTCAGCGTGCCGCCGAGCCAGCGGTGGTTGACGTAATACTGGCCGCAGCGCTTGGCCGAGTCGGCGACATATTCGGCGGCCGCGCGCTTGGTGCCGACGAACAGCACCCGCCCGCCCCCGGCCACCACGTCGCGCACCGCGCGGAGCGCGCGGTCGAGCAGCGGCACCGTCTGTTGCAGGTCGATGATGTGCACCTGGTTGCGCACGCCAAACAGATAGGGCGCCATGCGCGGATCCCAGCGCCGCGTATGGTGACCGAAATGCACGCCGGCTTCGAGTAGCTGGCGCAAGGTGAATTCAGGCATCGCCATGACGCGATCTCCTTTCCCGTGTCCGGTTGAACCTCCGCGGGGCGAGGCCAGCGGCCACCGGACCCGGCATCAGCCGGGGAAGGCGCCCCGCGTGTGAATTACCGGCAAGCGGCCGGCGCGCGGGATATGGCGGAAAACCCCCGCCAAGGCAAGCCGTGCGTCATCGCGGGCGAGCGATTGACGGCCAGAGGCAGAGCCCCGGGAACCCTTCCCGGGATGCGGGTCTGGGGGCGCCGCCCCCAGCTTGTCCAGGGCAGCGCCCTGGCTCGTACAAAACATTCTTCACCCGATTGTCCTGCTCCTGGCCTTGGTTTGCTGCGATAAACCCGCCACGAACGCTCAATTCTGAATAGTGTAGCTCGCCTCTGCGCTGAGCGTGATCGCCGGGATCGCCTCCAGCGTGCTGACCGGGATGAAATCGTAGAGGGCGGCGATGCTGACCTGGCCGCCGGGGGCGTTGCTCGGCGAGAACGCGACGCTGACCACCGGCCCGCTCGATCCGGCGGCGAGGAAGGGGGCGGCGGCGGCGTAGAATTGCGCGATGATATCGGCCGCCGAGGCCGGCGCGGCAGACTGGCTGCCATGCACCACGGCATAGCGCGCCGCCCGCTCGACCCCGATCGAGAGCGCGTATTGATCGGCGATCAGCCGGCCGAATTCGATGGTGGCGAGCAGGAGGATCAGCACCGGAATGCCGCTCAGGGCGAATTCGAGGGCCGCGACGCCGCGCCGGTCGCGCCAGCCGCCGGATTTTCGCCCCTTCGCGCGCCGCTTCATTGGATGCGCACCATGCCCGCGGAGGTCAGGGTGATCGGCGAGGGCAGCGCCGGCAGGGGCATCGGCAAGGTGAGCGAGGCGCTCAGCGAAAGCGCGAGATAGGTCGCCATCTGGCCGCTCGCGCAGGTGCCGCCGCAGGCGCTCGCGGTCTGCGTCTCCTGCCCGTTGGCGATGGTGAGGCAATAGCAGGCCAGCACCGGGGTGGTCATGGCGAGGCTCGGCGCCGCCGTCCCGTAGGCGCTTTGGGCCACGGTCTGGATCGCGCTCGGGCTGGCACTGGTCGGGTTGCCCCAGGCGAACAGGATCGCCGCCTCCATCGCCTGGTCGAGCCGCGCTTGGGTTGCGAAGGTCAGGCCGAGATCGGCCGCGCCAAAGCAGAGCGGGGTCAGCACGAAGACGATGGCGAGCGCCGATTCCACCGCGACCGAGCCGCGCCGCGCCCGACGGCAGGCCGCGACGAGGCTGCGGCGGGTCATTGCAGCAGCACGATCTGGGAGCTGCTGGCGCCGCCGCCCGGAACCACGCCGCCGGCCTGGATCTGGCCGCTGCCCTCGACGTTGATGCTCTGGGCGATGATGCCGAGCCCGCCATCGGCGGGGTGGGTCAGCACCGCGTCATTGGTGACCTGCAACTGGGCGTTCGGGGTATAGATCGTGCCGTTGATCGAAAGACCCGAACCGCCCACCACCTGGTTGGTGGGCGCGCTGCCGTCGCTGCCCGCGCCCTGATAGACCAGGATGCCGGCATAGGGGCCGCTCGCCGGCGCGCTCATCGACCATTGCGTATTGGTATAGTTGGTCCATTGTACCGACCCGGGAGTGTCGCCGCCGAGATAGAACGTCACGCCCGCGGCGGTGCCCACCGTCGAGCCGCCGGTGATGTCGAAATTGCCGTTGGTGATGACATAGGTGCCGGGCGCGAAATTCACTGTCATGCCGTTGCTGATGGTGAGGCCGCCGCAATAGGTGCCGGGATTGAGGTTGAGCACGCCGTTATTCTGCCAGCCATAGCTGCTTGGCTGGCAGGTGCTGCTGGCGGGCGGGGCGGCGAGGCCCGCGTGGGGATCGCTCTGGCTCGCGGCATCCGAGGTGCCGGCGGGCGAGATCACCGAGCCGCCGTTCCAGGTATTGTCGCACACCGTGCCGGCGGCGCCGACGCTTTGCGCGGTGATCGAGCCATTGCGGACATAGATCGAGGCGGTCGAGGGATTGGCGGTCGCGTCGCATTGCACCGTGGTCGCGGAATTGGAGAAGACGCTGCAATTGGTCGCGGTGATCGTGCCCTCGTTCTCGACCTCGATGCCGATCGGCACGTTTTTGCCGAGCGCCATGACGCAGGGCGCGGCGGTGGTCGAAAGACCCGCCATCGCGGTTGCGCTCAGCGTTACCGGGGTGGCAGAGAACAGCGCCGTGAAGAAGCGATCGGACTGGCTGGAGAGCGTCACCGTGACGCTGCTGCCCGCGACCACGCTGACCGCCGGGGCGGCCAGGAGCGTGCCGATGAGATGGTTGGCGCTCACGCCGTTGACCTCGGCGCTCGCCGCGGCGACGTAATCCGCCGGCGCGGCGGCGGAATTCTGCAACAGCCGCGCTGCCCCCATGGCCCCGGCATCGGCGGCCATCTGGAGCCGCGCGCTCTCGCGATACCAGAGCCCGACATCGGCGGCGAGGCCGGCGGCGCCGATCAGCACCGGCAGCGCGAGCCCGACCATGATCGCGACCGCCCCGCGCCGCCCCGCGCGCGTCCCGCCGCGCCGGCGCCTGAGATAGCCCAACCAACGATCCGCCCGCAGATATGCCATCGCAGCCGGATCATTGAGACAAATTTATAAAAGAAGAGTTAAGCGGGAAACCCCCCCGTTCAGGCGGCGGAATAGCCGCCATCGGCGACATAGGCCGCGCCAGTGACGAAGGAGGCGCGATCGGAGAGCAGCCAGAGCACCAACTCGGCGATTTCGTCGGCGCGCCCGAGCCGGGCAAACGGCACCTTGCCCAGAATATCCGGGCCGCGCGCCGGCATGTGCGGCGCCACCATCGGCGTGTCGATGTAGCCGGGGCAGACGGCGTTGACGCGGATGCCCACGGCGGCGTTTTCCAGCGCCGCGGTGCGGGTCAGGCCGATCACGCCGTGCTTGCTCGCGACATAGGCGCCCGAGCCGGCCAGCCCGACGAGGCCGGCGACCGAGGCGGTATTGACAATGGCGCCGCCGGCCTCCCGCGCCAGCGCCGTGATTTCGTGCTTGAGGCAGAGAAAGACGCCAGCGAGGTTGACCGCGATCACCCGCTGGAACGCCGCCTCGGGCAACGCGGCGATCGGCACGCCGGCGCTCCCGACCGCGGCGGGGCTGATGCCGGCATTGTTGAAGGCGCCATCGAGCCGCCCGAAAGCCGCGCGCGCCGCCTCGATGAGCGCCACGACATCGCTCTCCCGGCTGACATCGCCGGCCAGCGCGACCGCCCGCCCACCCAGGGCCACGATCTCGGCAACCGTCGCCGCGGCACTCTCGCGGGTGAGATCGGCGACCGCCACGGCCGCGCCGGCGCGCGCCAGGGCCCGCGCACTGGCCCGCCCGATCCCCGAGCCGCCGCCGCTCACCAAAACCACCTTGCCGGCCATTCCGTCTGTCATGGTTTCCTCCCGTTTATGGTTTCATCAAGCCCGCCCGCGCTTTTGGCCGCGCCGGCAGATGTTTCTTAGCCAGGATTATGCACGAGAACGACCAAAGCAGCGAATTCCGCCGGCCGGACGCGTGTTGCTATACCGGAGCGCGGCAATGTAACGGACGATCGGCTTCTTGGCTGGCCCTATAAATGCAATGGGAACCGCCTGCAGTCGTGCATAATCTCGGTTAGCTTTTGTGGGCTTCGACCAAGAACAGAATGGTCGTCGCTGTGAGATTCAACGCGTAACGAGCCAAGTATTCGGGAACGGGGACGGAAGATTCCCCTTGGCCGTGGCCGCCGTTCCTGTTTCGTATGGTCGGAACGCCGCTCTCCAGCAAGGAGCGAAGGGACGAAAACTGCGAGGTGAGGTATTCCGGAATCAAGCCATTGTCCATGCAGGTGGAAATGAGAGTCTTCGCTGTGTCGGTCTGTTTCGTCGGCCAGCCACGCAGATTGCAAATTATTTCCTGATTACGCACCTTGCTCAGCCGACTCTGCTGTGGTCCAATTGCTCGGATGCGGTGGATTAACAAGGGGTTGGCCAATGGCGCGCAATTCGGTGCAGTTTCAGAAAGGGCTCAGCGAGGCGGA
>JAJYYH010000063.1 GCA_021801255.1 Pseudomonadota bacterium | reverse complement strand
CCCGAACGCGAAAATGATATCCCCACAATGCGGGTCCATTGCCAGAACAGTGTTGTGTCATAGAACGCCTGGCTTAGCGCATAGGCGAGACCATGCTCATAGACCGCCTCAAGCTGCGGCCAGCCGAGCGGAGAGAAGGTCAGCACCACCCAGAGGATAACCCCGATATTATAGAATGCAAACGCGATTCTGCCCTGTGCGGGCGTTGCGCGCGCGGCCTGCAGCAAGGCGGCATGGCGGCGGAAGACCGCCTCCACCGCAGCCGGATCAAGCCCCTGGAGGATGTAGCGGATGGCCGTGTGCGCCGGCGCGCGACGCCATTTCAGCGCGAAGATGGCGTTCAGCCGATGGCGATGGACGTCGATGAAGGTGATGATGCCGCGATACGAATTGCAGCCGCTGACGATGGCCAGGATGGCGAATAGCAACACGTAAGGCAGTTGGTAGAGCTTTCCTTCCGCCCGCCGCGGATCGGGAATCTCCGCCAGAACTTCCAGCAACGGTGAGAATATAGCCATGGCAACCTCCGCCTCAGTTGCCGCCCTATGAGTCAGACTTTTTTCGCTTGGGGAATCCCCTTGCGTCTTAATGATTTCGCTTCACACAGCCCGCGCTCTTCATCGCCGGCCCGATCGGCCGCCGGGCGCTCGCCGCGATGCCCGAGGCGGTGCCCAGCCTGCGCATGACGCTGATGCTGGAGGGCGCGGGGCATTGGATTCAGCAGGAGCGGGTGGCGGCGGTGAATGCGGCGCTGCTCGATTTTTTGCGTGGTTTGCCCGATTAGCCACCAATGCGCGCGAGCGCTTCCGCGATGGCGTTCTCCTCGGCGCTGGCTGCGAACATCTTTGCCCGGGTCTCCTCGATGATTTCCGGCGGCGCGCGCTGGGTGAAATCGGCGTTCGAGAGTTTGTGGAAGTGGCGCTTCCATTCGGCGTTGGCCTCATTGCGTTTCCTGCGCAGGCGCGCCCGTTCGGCGTCGAGATCGATCACGTCGGCGAGCGGGAGAAAGGCTTTGGTCGCGCCGTTGTCGATCACGATTTGGACGCAGCCGGCGGGGGGTTCGCCTGCAATCCACTCAATGTCCGAGATCCGCCCAAGCCGGCGGATTTCGCTGTCCCATCCCATAAAGATCGAAAAACTGATCTCCGGATAGAGAAGCGGGATTTGGCGCGAAGGTGGGACGTTGAGCACCGCGCGGGTCGCACGGATTTCCGAGATCAGGGCGATGACGCGTTCGACGTCGCGGTGGCTTTCCGAACGCTCCCGCCCGGAACCGGTGGGCCATGCCGCGCGGATCAAGCTCCCTTCGGCGCCGAAGCCAAAATGGTGCCAGAGGGTTTCGGTGACGAACGGCATCACCGGATGGAGAAGGCGGAGGATGAGGCCCAGCACATGCGCGGCAACAGCACGAATTTGAGGCTGATTTCTGTTCGTGTCCTCATCCGCTCCCGCGAGAATCGGCTTGATGAATTCCAGAAACCAATCGCAATAGGTATTCCAAAGAAACCGATAGCAAACTTGCGCGTATTCATCGAAGCGATAGGCTTCGAGCGCCTTCGTCGCCTCCGCGATCGCGCTGTCGGCGGCATCCAGAATCCAGCTTGAGAGCCTGTGCCGCGCCGAAGCCGGATCGAAATCCGCGACCGGCGCGATGCCGTTCATTTCGCAAAACCGCGCCGCGTTCCAGAGTTTTGTGACAAAGCTCCGCTGGCTTTCGACGCGGCTTCGGCCAAGCTTGATATCGCGCCCCGGCCCGGCGGCGGCGCAGATGGTGAAGCGCAGGGCGTCAGCGCCGAATTCGTCGATCAGCGCCAGCGGATCGATGACGTTGCCCTTCGATTTGGACATTTTCTGGCCGCGCTCATCGCGCACCAGACCGTGGATATAGACGTCGCGGAACGGCACATCGCCCATGAAATGGTGGCCCATCATCATCATCCGCGCGACCCAGAAGAAGATGATGTCAAACCCGGTCACCAGCACGTCGGTCGGGTAATAGCGTTTGAGTTCCGGTGTTTCCTCCGGCCAGCCGAGGGTGGAGAACGGCCACAGCGCCGAGCTGAACCAGGTATCGAGTACGTCGTCGTCCTGACGCAGTTCGACGTCCTCCTTGTAATGCGCGCGCGCCTGTTGTTTTGCCTCGTCCTCGCTTTCGGCGACGAACACTTCGCCGTCGGGTCCGTACCAGGCCGGGATACGATGGCCCCACCAGAGCTGGCGCGAGATGCACCAGGGCTCGATCTCGCGCATCCAGGCAAAAAACGTGTTTTGCCATTGTTCAGGCACGAAGCGGGTTTTCCCCCGCTCCACCGCCTTGATCGCGGCTTTTGCGAGCACTTTGGCATCCACGAACCATTGCCACGTGAGCAGCGGTTCGATCACCACGCCGGAACGGTCGCCATGCGGCACCTGATGCGTATGCGGCTCGATTTTTTCGAGGAGCCCAATCTCTTGCAGCCGTTCGATGATGAGCGCCCGTGCTTCGAAGCGATCCATGCCGTCGAGCTTGCCGAGGAATTCTGGCAGATCGCGATGAAGCTGACGCAATCCCGCGAGCGAAATCCGCGCCAGTCGATCCAGCACCGACGGCATCGGCAAACGATGCCGCTCGCCCACCTTGAAATCGTTGAAGTCGTGGGCAGGCGTAATTTTGACGGCGCCGGTTCCCTTCTCGCGATCAACGTATTCGTCAGCGACGATCGGGATTTCACGATCAACCAACGGCAAATAAGCACGCCGACCAATCAAATCGCGATAACGCTCATCCTCGGGATGCACGGCAACCGCGACATCGCCGAGCATGGTCTCCGGCCGCGTCGTCGCGACGGTGATGAAACGGTCTTTCTCGCCTACGATGGGATAGCGAATATACCAGAGATGGCCTTTGATCTCACGATTCTCGACCTCGAGATCGGAGATCGCGGTCTGCAGTTTCGGATCCCAGTTCACCAGGCGATGCGCGCGATGGATTAGATTTTCGCGGTAAAGCCGGACAAAAACCTTCCGCACCGCCGCCGACAGCCCCTCGTCCAGCGTAAACCGCTCGCGCCGCCAGTCGAGCGACGCGCCAAGGCGGCGCAATTGCCGCGTGATCTCGCCACCGGAGGAGGCTTTCCACTGCCAGACGCGCTCCAGAAATTTTTCGCGCCCGAGTTCCTTGCGCGAGACGCCCTCGGCCGCAAGCAAGCGCTCGACCACCATCTGCGTCGCGATCCCGGCGTGATCGGTGCCTGGCTGCCACAGCGCGTCGAACCCCTGCATGCGCTTCCAGCGAATGAGAATGTCCTGCAAGGTGAAGGTGAGCGCATGACCCATGTGCAGACTACCGGTGACGTTCGGCGGCGGGATCATGATCGTGAAAGGCCGCTTTCCGCTCGCCGGATCGGCGGCGAAAGCGCCGGAATTTTCCCACATGTCATAAAGCCGCGCTTCCACGGCGCGCGGTGAAAAGTTTTTGTCCAATGGGTCGTGATCGGTCATGTTGATTCCGGGTCGGAAAAGGGAAGGGGTTCTTTTTTGAAAAAAAGAACCAAAAAACTTTTGCTCGTTGGGGGTTATCTGAGGCAAACGGGTAAAAGTCTTTTTGCTTCTTTTTCTTCAGAAAAAGAAGGGCTTTTTCACGCGCTTTCGGCCTAAGCTTGCATAGCCGCCGCTAGGGGACGGCGCGGTTGACCACGCGCTCGATCTCGTTGCGCACGAGGCGCTCGACGAGGGCGGGAAGATGCGCATCCAACCACGCCTTGAGCAGCGGGCGGAGTTCTTCGCGCACCAGATCCTCGATGGTCGGGCCGGTGCGATGCACCGGCGTCGCCCGGTCGGCGGCAAGCGCGCGTATCAGCCCGAGGACCGAGACCGCAGCACTCTCGGCGGTATCGGGAGCGACCAGCCCCTCGGGCGCCGCCGCCCCGGCGCTCGCCTCGGCGGGGCTCTCCGCGGCGCGATCCTGGGCGGGCGGCCCGGGGGGGGCGGGCTCGGGGGCGCTGGCCGCGGGCACGGGTTCAGGGGTCGGGGTCACTTTTGTCGTCTCGTTCACCATCATCGAAGGGTCCAGCAGCAGCACGTCATCGCTGGCGGGCGCCTTGGCGCCACTGGCCTCATCCTCGCTCAGGATACGGCGGATCGAGGCGAGGATATCCTCCATCGAGGGATCACCCGCAGCCCCTTCCGCAAGCCGTTCATTGCTCATGCCCACTCCATCCTTTGCCGGCGTTCTGGTTCAACGACCCGACATCTCAACGCCCGGGCTGGCCCGTCGCGTAGTCGCCGCTGCCGAACCAGCGGTTGCGCACCGCGCGATAATAGGCCGTCTCGTCATAGACCGCCACCGGCAGACCGAGATCGCGCGCGGTAAGCCGCCCGATTGCCGCGGCGACGTTGTAGGAGCCGTTCACCATGCTCGCCAGATCCTGCACCAGCGTCACCTGCGAGGCGAGCAGGGCCTGCTGGGCATTGAGCACGTCGAGCGTGGTGCGGCTGCCGACGATCGCCTCGCGCTCCACGCCCTCGAGCGCGATCTGGTTCGAGCGCACCGCGGCGCGGTCGCTGTCGATCGCGGCGCGCGCGGCAATCAGGGTTTCCCATGATTGCGTCGCCTGCTGGACCGCGGTGCGGCGGGCCTCATCGAGGCTCTTGCGCGCCGCCTGCTCGCTCTGGCGCGCCTGGCGGATGGCGGCGTATTCCGAGCCGCCCTGATAGATCGGCATGTTGAGGTTGAGCGTCGCCTGTCCGCCGGTCACCGAACTATAAGGAAAGCCGACGTTGTTCTGCACGAAATTCTGCACCTGCGCGCTCACCGTTGGCATCAGGCTGGAGAAGGCGGTATCGATCGCGTCCTGCGCGGCGGCGAGCTGGAATTGCGCATTGATGACATTGGGGTTGTTGGCGGCGGCGAGCTTGTTGGCGTCGCCCTCGTTCCTGACTGGCAGTTTGAGGGGCTGCGGCTCGATCAGCCGGGCGGCCTGTTCGCCGATGACGCTGAGATAGGTCGCGCGCGCGGTCTGCAGCGTGCCCTCCGCGGTCTCGCGCTGCGAGCGCGCCTGGGCCAGCGCCGCCTCGGCCTGGGCGACATCGGTGCGGGTGATCTCGCCCACGCGGAAACGGTCATTCGTCGCCTGGAGCTGCTTGGTCAGCACCTGCTCGTTATTGATGTTGAGGGCGAGGAGCTGCTGGTCCTCGATCACCGTGACATAGGCGCTGACGGCGGAGGAAAATACCTGCTGCTCGGTCGCGATCAGCTTGGCGCGCTCGGCCATCACCGTGTTTTCGGCCTGCTGGGTCTGCGCGTGCACCTTGCCGCCGGTATAGAGCGGCTGCGTGACGTTAACCTGGGCGATGCTGATGTCGCGGGCGTTGCTGAACACCGTCGCCGGGCCGGGCGCGATGTAAAAACTCTGGGTGCCGTAGCCATAGCCGGCCTCGCCCTGCACCGCGACTTGCGGGCGCCAGCCGGCGAGCGCCTGGGGCACGTTTTCATCGACCGAGCGCAGATGCGCCCGCTCGCTGAGCAATGTCGGGTTGGTCGAATAGGCGGCGACCAGCGCCTCGACCAAAGTGCGCGGTGGCTCGGCCGACTTTGGCGCCGACGGGTCGGCCGCGAGCGCCAGGCCCGCCGCGCCGATCGCCAGCCCGGCGCCGACCGCCAGGGCCCATCCAGCCCTTCGCGCAAGCCCGCCCAACCGCCGATTCCGCCGCGCCATGCCGCCCTCCTCCAAAGTCACCCCGCCTCGCCACGGGGGCCCTGTTCTTGCCATAAATGCGCCGCGCGCGCCAATATTCCGTTAATCCCGCAACCGGGTTTTAATCATGGTCCTCGCCATGCACGCCGAGCTGCTTGAGCTTGCGGTGCAGTGCGCTGCGGTCGAGCCCGACGAATTGCGCGGTGCGGCTGATATTGCCGCCAAACCGCATGAGCTGCGCCTGGAGATAGTGCGTCTCGAACAAATCGCGCGCCTCACGGAGCGGCAGCGCCATGATATCGGCGTTGGGGTCGATGGCCAGGACCGCCGGGGCGCCAAGCGCGATCTCGGCGGGCAGGGCATCGGCGCGGATCGGCTCGCCGGGCACGCTCGGCGCCATGATCATCAGCCAGTCCATCAGATTGCGGAGCTGGCGCACATTGCCCGGCCACTCATAGGCCTGGAGCGCGGTCAGCGCGTCGGTCGAAAGCTCGCGCCGGACCATGCCCGCGCTTGCCGCCGAGCGGGCGAGGAAATGCGCGGCGAGGAGCGGAATATCCTCGCGCCGCTCGCGCAGCGCAGGGACGCGGAGCGGCACCACGGCGAGGCGGTAGTAGAGATCCTCGCGAAACCGCCCTTGCGCGATCTCGGCCTGGAGGTCGCGATTGGAAATCGCCAGCACCCGCACATCGACCCGCACCCGCGCGGCGCCGCCGATGCGCTCGAAGGTCTGGTCCTGTAGCGCGCGGACGATCTTGCCCTGGGTTTCGAGCGGCATGTCGGACACCTCATCGAGCAGCAAGGTGCCGCCATGGGCGCGCTCCAGCATGCCAACGCGGCGCGGCCGGGTGAGCGGATCGGGGCCGGCCTCGATGCCGAACAGCTCTTCCTCGAAACGCCCAGGGCTCAAAGTGGCGCAATTCAGCACCACGAACGGCCCCTCGGCGCGGCGCGAGCGACGATGGATCAGGCGCGCCACGATCTCCTTGCCGACGCCGGCGGCCCCGGTGATCAGCACCCGCGAGCCGGTTGGCGCTACCCGCTCGATCCCCGCGCGCAAGGCCTCGATCGCCGCCGAGCGCCCGATCAGCTCGCTCTCAGGGCCGGCACGCAGGCGCAATTCGGCATTTTCCGCGGCCAGCCGCGCCGCCTCCAGCGCCCGCCGCACGACCAGCAGCAGGCGGTCGGCCTTGAACGGTTTTTCGATGAAATCATAGGCGCCCTGCTGGATCGCCGCGACCGCCATTTCGATGGTGCCGTGGCCGGAGATCATGATCACCGGCAATTGCGGCTCTTCGCGATGCAGCACCTCGAGAATCCCGAGGCCGTCCATCGCGCTTTCCTGCAGCCAGACATCGAGAACGACGAGGGCGGGACGGCGGTCACGGAACGCCGCGATCGCCGCCTCGGCGGTGCCCGCCTGGCGGGTGGCAAATCCCTCATCCGCCAGCAGCCCATCGATCAGCAGGCGGATATCGGGTTCGTCATCGACGATGAGGATCTCGTGCGCCATCATCCTGTTCCGATCTTACCCATCTCGCCGATCCGCTCGGTGTCGCCTTGCGCCATCGCCATTGCCGCCGCCTGCCGGCGCCGCAGCACCAGCGTTGCGACCGCCCCCGGCTCCTGGCCGCGATCATCGAGCAGGAGGCTGCCATTATGGTCCTCCATGATCTTCTTGACGATGGCCAGGCCGAGCCCGGTGCCTTTGGGTTTGTGGGTGACATAGGGTTCGGCGAGCCGGGCGCGGTCCTCGGCGGGCAGCCCCACGCCGTCATCGCCGACGATGATCCGCACCTCGTCCCCCTCCTCGCGCACCGCCAGCCAGATCGCCCCGGCGCCGGGGCGCATGGCGATGGCGTCGGTCGCGTTCTGCAAGAGATTGGTCAGCGCCTGGCCGATCAGCCGCCGGTCGCAGGGCGCCAGCGGCCCCTTCGCCGGGATCTCCGTCGTCCAGGCAATCTCGGGGTGGGCGTGGCGCTGCAGAATGAGCATCTCGCGGGCGATGCGCCCGACATCCTCCGCGCGGATCACCGGCTGCGGCATGCGGGCGAAGGCGGAAAACTCATCGACCATCCGCCCGATATCGCCGACATGGCGGACGATGGTATCGGCGCACTGGGTGAAGGTGTCAGGATCGGAGTGGATTTCCTTGGCGAAACGGCGCTTGAGGCGTTCGGCGGCGAGCTGGATCGGCGTGAGGGGATTCTTGATCTCGTGGGCGATGCGCCGCGCGACGTCGGCCCAGGCGGCCTTGCGCTGCGCCGATTGCAGCTCGGTGATGTCGTCGAAGGTGACGACGAAGCCCTCCCCGCGCGCTGCCCCGTGTTCAGCCGCGGCCTCGCGATCGGCGCCGATCCGGGCCAGTAGGATCCGGCGATGCTGCGCCGGGCCGATGGCGATCTCGGCGGTCTGGGCGCGCTCGGGCGCGGCGCGGGCGGCGGCGAGCAGGGGGGCGAATTCCGGCACCGCCACGGCAAGATCGCGCCCGATCAGCGCCATCAGGTCGCGATCGAGCAGATGGCTCGCGGCGCGGTTGGGCAATTCGATCAACCCCTCGGCGTCGAGCCCGATCACCCCGGCCGAAACCCCGGACAGCACCGCCTCGGTAAAACGCCGGCGCTCGTCGATCTGGCTGTAGGCGTCCATCAGCTCGCTGCGCTGCGCGCCCAACTGACCCGTCATGCGGTTGAAGGCGCGCGAGAGGCCGGCGATCTCGTCCTCGGTCGCGGCCTCGGGCACCCGCACCGTGAGATCGCCGGCGCGTACCCGCTCCGCCGCCTGGATCAGCCTCCCGATCGGGCGGGCGATCTGATTGGCGATGACCAGGCCGATCAGGATCGCCGCCGCCAGCACCAGGAGCGCCACGAGCGCGAAAACCACGACGAAGGTGATCTGCAACCCCGAGCGGTTCTGGTCGAGCCGGTCATATTCCGCGACCGCCTTCTGCACGCGCGCCATGTGATCGAGAATTTCGGGATCGACCGGGCGGTCGATCAGCAGCATCAGCGAGGGGATGGAATTGATCTGCACCACCGCGCGCACCCGCGTGCCGTCTCCGGCATCCATCACCACGGCATCGCCGCCGCGCGCCGCATCCACCGCCCAGGCCGGCGGCAGCTCGGCGCCGAGCCCCGACATCAGCCCGGCCGAGGCCAGCACCTGGCCGGTCTCGGGCTCGAACACCACCGCCTCGGTGAGGCCGCGCAGCGCCGCCTGCGTTGCCAGGATGCGCACGAAGGTTTCCGGGTCGTCGGCCAGGAAACGGCCGGCCTGGGCGAGGTCGTTGGCCATGCCGAGCGCGTCGGCGCGAATATTGTTGCGGTGCTCGTCGAGATAGCCCTGAGCGGCTTGCAGGCTTTCCTCGAGCGCGGTGCGCACGCGCTCGTTGAACCACGCCTCGATCCCGACATTGAAAATCAGCGCCGCGAACCCCGCGACCACGATCGCCGGCACCACGGCGACGCCGGAAAACAGCAGCACCAGGCGGACATGCAGCCGCGCCCCCGCCGATCCCCGCCGGCGCTCCACCCAGACCCGCGTGACCCGCCCGGCGAGCAACGCGCCCAACAGCAGCAACACAACGATATTGGCGAGTGCCAGGCCGAAAACGAGATTGGGCCGGAGTCCGAGCGGCACGCCATTGGCCAACACCGAAAACGTGCCGATGCCGAGCGCGAGCGCGCCCACCGCGAGCACCAGTGTGGCCACCTTGCCGAGCACGAGATCGAGCAGGCGGGCCAGCCATCCCGGACGTTCCGCGCCCGGCAGCGCGCGCAGCCTGCGCAGACGCGAGACGCCGATCAGGTTCATCGCGCCAACGACAGGCAAGGGGCGCTGCCCCTTGACCCCGACAAAGGCAATGGTTTTGCAAACCGATCCCGGATCATGGGGCGATCATGACACGCCGCGCAGCACCTGGATCGCGTGATCGCGGATTTTTTTGCGCAGCGTGTTGCGGTTGAGACCGAGCAGCTCGGCCGCCTTGATCTGGTTGCCGCGGGTGGCCGAGAGGATCATCTGGATCAGCGGCCGCTCGACCTCGGCCAGCACCTGATCATAGATGCCGCCGCCAGCCAGGCCGTCGCGATGGGCGGCGAGCACATGCGCCACGTGCTGTTCTACCGCGCGCGCCAGGGGTTCGGCCGCCGGCGCTGCCGGATCGGCGTCCGCGGCGGCGACCGGTTCGGCAAGCTCGACCTCGATCACCTCGCGCGAGATGGTCTCCTCAGGATAGAGCGCGGCCAGGCGCTGCATCAGGTTTTCCAGCTCGCGGACATTGCCCGGCCAGCGATAAGCCCTGAGCGCCGCGATCGCCTCGCCATCGAGCGTCTTGGCGGGCAGGCCCAGCGCGCGCGCGCGATCGAGGAAATGCCGCGCCAGCACCGCGACATCCTCGGCGCGCTCGCGCAAAGGCGGCAGGCGGATCGGCACCACGTTGAGGCGATAAAACAGGTCCTCGCGGAACAGGCCCTGGCGGATCGCCTGGCGGAGATCGCGATGGGTGGCGGCGATGATGCGGACATTGGCGCGCATCGCCTGGCGCCCACCGACGGAAGTGAACTCGCCCTCCTGCAGCACGCGCAACAGCCTGGTCTGCGCCTCGGGCGGCATATCGCCGATCTCGTCGAGAAACAGCGTGCCGCCGGCGGCCTGCTCGAAGCGCCCGGGACTGCGATTGGTGGCGCCGGTGAAGGCCCCGCGCTCATGGCCGAACAGCTCGCTCTCGATCAGCTCGCGCGGGATCGCCGCCATGTTGATGGCGACAAACGGTCCGCCGCGGCGGCGCCCATAATCGTGCAGCGCGCGCGCCACTAGCTCCTTGCCAGTGCCGGATTCGCCATTGATCATGACCGTGAGATCGGCGGTGGTGAGGCGGGCGATGGTGCGGTAGATCTCCTGCATGGCCGGGCTGCGCCCGATCAGCGGCAGACGCTCTTCGCCGGCATGCGGCTCCGGCGGCGTGAGTTCCGCCGGCGCTGGCGGCGCCGCCAGCGCGCGCGCCACTGCGGCGAGCAATTCCTTGAGGTCAAAGGGTTTGGGGAGATACTCGAAAGCGCCGCGCCGGGTCGCCTGCACCGCCATCAGCAGCGTCGATTGCGCGCTCATCACGATCACCCGGAGGTCCGGACGCAGCCGGCGGATGCGCGGAACCAGATCGAGCCCGTTTTCGTCAGGCATCACGACGTCGGTGATGACGAGATCGCCCTCGCCCTCCTCGACCCAGCGCCACAGCGTCGCCGCCGCCTGGGTGCTGCGCACCTGATAGCCGGCACGGCCCAGCGCCTGGGTCAGCACGGTGCGGATCGAGCGGTCGTCATCGGCGACCAGGATGGTGGGCGGGGTCATGCGCGGACTCGGCCAAAGTCACCGGAGATCACGTCGCCGGAGATCGCGTCGCCGGAGATCGCGTCGCGCTCCGGCGGCGTTTCGGGGGGGGCGAAAATCGGCAGATGCAGGCGGAATTCGGTGCGGCCGGGGCGGCTCTCGACCTCGATCAGCCCGCCATGATCGCCGATGATCTTGGCCACCAGCGCGAGCCCAAGCCCGCTGCCGGCAACCCGCGAGGTCACGAAGGGCTCAAACAGATGCGGGCGGATATCCTCGGGAATGCCGGGGCCATTGTCGCGCACACTGACCAGAAGCGGCAGATGGAGCGCCCTGGCCGCCCCCGGCGCGGCCAGCCGGATGCCCTGCTGATAGGCCGTGGCGAGCACGATCTCGCCATGCGGCGTCTTCGCTTCCACGAGGGCTTCGGCGGCGTTTTTCACCAGATTGAGCAGCACCTGGACGATCTGGTCGCGATGCCCCGCCACCGGCGGCAGCGAGGGATCATAGAGTTCCTGAAAGCGGATGCCGGCGGCGAAGCCTGATTGCGCCAGCCGGCGCACATGCTCCAGCACGCGATGGATATTGACCGCCTCGCAGCGCAGCGGCCGCTCGCCGAACGCCTCCATGCGCTCGACCAGGGCGCGGATGCGATCGGCCTCCTCGCGGATCAGCACGGCAAGCTCGCGATCCGCCTCGCCGGCTGAATTTTCCAGCAATTGCGCCGCTCCCCGGATGCCTGAGAGCGGGTTTTTCACCTCATGCGCGAGTGTCGCCGCGAGCCCTGCGACGCTGCGCGCCGCGCCGCGAAAGCTGAGCTGGCGGTCGAGCGTGCGGGCTGCCGAAAAATCCTGCAAAACCAGTACGACGGAACCAGGCTCCTCGGGCAGGGGGGCGCCATGGACGGTAATGCCGCGCCGGGTGAGGCGCGGGCTTTCGAGGTTGAGATCGTGATCGACGACAGTGATGCCGCGCTCGCGCACCTGCGCGATCAACTGAAAAATCGGATTGTCGGGTGGTACCAGATCGAGCAGCCGGATTTGGCCGAGCTGGGTGTCCGAGAGGCCAAAAAACTGCTCGGCGGCGGGATTGGCGTAGCGAAAGCGGCCCCCGGCATCGAGCAGCGCCACCGGCACCGCGAGCGCGCCAAGCAGCGCTGCCGGCGCGATGGGGTTCGCCTCGGCAAAGGCCGGACGGGTCACGCCGCCGCCTCGAACGCCGCATCAGCCGCCGGAGCGAGGCCGCGGGCGATCAGCGGATCATAGAACGCATCGATCAGCCGCTCGACGGCGGCGACCTCATCGATGCGGTTGACGGCGGCGCGGAAGGCGGCCGAGCCGGGCAGGCCGGCGGTGTACCAGGAGAGGTGCTTCCGCGCGATGCGCAGCCCGGCCGAGACGCCGTATTCCGCCAGCATGGCGTGGAAATGGCCGGACAAAATGGTTTTCTGGCGCCCGAGCGGGGGCGGCGGCAGGGTTTCCCCGGTGCGCAGATAGTGCGCGACATGGGCGGGCAGCCAGGGCCGGCCGTAGCAGGCCCGCCCGATCATCACGCCATCGGCGCCGGAGCGGGCGAGCGCCCGCGCGGCATCGGCCTCGTTCTGGATGTCGCCATTGACGATCACCGGAATGGCAACCGCCTGCTTGACCTCGGCGATGAATTCCCAATCCGCCGTGCCGGTATAGAATTGCTGGCGGGTGCGGCCATGCACGCTGACCATGCGGATGCCCGCCGCCTCGGCGATGCGGGCGAGACGCGGGGCGTTGCGGCTGGCGTGGTCCCAGCCGAGGCGCATTTTCAGCGTGACCGGGACCGGAACGGCACGCACCGTCGCCTCCAGGAGGCGCCCCGCCCGGGCTTCATCGCGCATCAGGGCCGAGCCGGCCTGCTGGCCAAGCGCGACTTTTTTCACCGGACAGCCGAAATTGATGTCGATGAGATCGGCGCCGCGCCCGACTGCGAGCCGTGCCGCCTCGGCCATGGCCGCGGGCTCACAGCCGGCGAGCTGTACCGCGTTCGGCCCCTCGCCGGCCACCACTTCGGCCATGCGCAAGCTCGCGCGGTTCTCGCGGATCATCGCCCAGGAGGCGATCATTTCCGAGACCACGAGCCCGGCGCCGAGCGCGCGCGCGAGGCGGCGGAACGGCAGATCGGTAACGCCCGACATCGGCGCGAGGATGACCGGCGCGGCCAGCCGCACCCCGTCCCCAAGATCGATCGGGGCGAGCGCGCGCGGCGGGAAGCAAGCAGCGGAATTGCTCATGATTTGGGCAAACTAACCCGTTGCTGCTTGACGCGCAACCTGGCTGCCGCGATTGTGCGCGCTCGCATGGCAATTGCCTAGCCGCGACGGAGGGTCTTTTGGCTCAGACGGAAACACCCTTGCCGACCTGGCTGCCGCGGGTGGGCAACGGCTTCGACGTGCATGCCCTGGTGGCCGGCCGCCCGCTCATTCTCTGCGGCGTGCGCATTCCGCATGAGAAGGGTCTGGCTGGGCATTCCGACGCCGATGCCGGCATCCACGCGCTCTGCGATGCGATCTATGGCGCCCTCGCCGAGGGCGATATCGGCCGGCATTTTCCGCCCTCGGAGGCTGCCTGGAAAGACGCCGACAGCGCCGTTTTCCTCAACCACGCCGCCGGGCGGATCGCCGCAAGGCGCGGCGTCCTCGTCAACGCCGATCTCACACTGGTCTGCGAACGCCCGAAAATTGCCCCCCATGTTGCAGAAATGACCACAAAACTTTCGCGGCTTCTCGGCGTTGCTGCGAGCCAGGTCTCGATCAAGGCGACGACGAGTGAAAAACTCGGCTTCACTGGCCGCGGCGAGGGCATCGCGGCGATGGCGAGCGTCATGGTGCTGCTGCCAAGATAGCTTGGCCAGGGGCTTTGTCCCCTGGGGCCCTTATCTTCCGCGATGCGGCTCTGGGGGCGCGGCCCCCAGCGGGTCCAGGGCAGCGCCCTGGCCTCATTTTGCTGAGACTTTCCCCGGCTTTCGCGGGGCGCCCTTGAGAGCGGCCCGCAGTTCGGCGATAATCAGAACCGCCGATCGGAAACGGCGCCCTGACCGGGAAGGGCGCCCTGACAGGGAAGATCGCCGCATGAAGAACCCGCATTGCCATGTTTTTCTCGGCGCGCAGCACGACGAGAACGAGCGGCGGACCTGGTGGGTGGTGGGATTTTGCGCCGCCACCATGGCTGCCGAGATGGTGGGCGGGGCGATCTTCGGCTCGATCGCGCTGATCGCCGATGGCCTGCACATGGCGACCCATGTCGGCGCGCTTTTACTGGCGGCACTCGCCTATCGTTTTGCCCGGCGCCACCTCGCCGACCCGCGTTTCGCCTTCGGCACCGGCAAATTCGGCGATCTCGCGGGTTTTTCCAGCGCCATCGTGCTCGCCCTGATCGCCGCCCTGATCGCCTGGGACGCGGTGGCGCGGCTGGTCCAGCCGGTCGCCATCGAGTTCCGCGCCGCCATTCCGATCGCCGCCCTCGGCCTTGTCGTCAATATCGTCAGCGTGGCGCTGCTCGGGGGCGCGCATGACCATGCCCATGCGCACGATCATGGGCAGGAGGGCGCGCCAGGGGGCGCGGAGGGGCGCGACAACAACATGCGGGCGGCCCGGGCGCATATTCTCGCCGATATTTCCGTCTCGCTCCTCGTTATTCTCGGCCTGAGCGGGGCGAAATTTCTTGGCTGGGTCTGGCTCGACCCGGTGATGGCACTGATCGGCGCCGGCGTCATCGTGAGCTGGTCGTGGACCTTGCTGCGCGCGACCGGCGCCGTGCTGCTCGACATGGCCCCCGACGATCAGGTCGCCGAGCGCATCCGCCGCAGCCTCGAGCAGGACGGCACGCGGATTCTCGACCTCCATGTCTGGCGCGTCGGCCCCGGCCATCTCTCGGCCGTGGTCTCGGTCGCCGCCTGTGCGCCGCACGGTCTCGCCGATTACCGCGCCCGCCTCGCCGAGGTCGAGGGCCTCTCGCATCTCACGATCGAGATCGAGCCGCTGCCCGCCTGAACGCCCTTGCAGGGCGGCGCGGATGGCGCACATTGGGGTCGTGCTGCATCTCACGAAACTCGCCGTCGGCATCCGCGACCGCGCGCATCTCGCGTCCGTTCAGGCGCGCCGCGGCCTGGCCGACCCGCCGCTCCGCCACCTGACCCGCAGCCATCCCCGCCGTGCCCCGGAAATCCTCGCCGGCGGCTCGATCTACTGGGTGATCGGCGGGCTGCTTTCGGTGCGCCAGCGCATCCTCGCGATCACCGCCTCGGCGCGTGAGGACGGAACCCCCTGCACGGCGCTCTACCTCGACCCCACCCTGGTGGCCATCGTTCCGCGTCCGGTGAAGGCGTTCCAGGGCTGGCGCTATCTCGCCCCGGCTGAGGCGCCCGCCGATGTCGGGGTGCTCGGCGATGTCCCAGGCGCGCTGCCGGAAGATCTCGAACGCGTATTGCGCGAACTCTGCCTGCTCTGATGGTGCGGCGCAGCTTTTGCTTGACGCCGGAGATTTGAGGGAGAAGCGTTAGAACATGATCGATCCTGCCGCCCTGCACCGCGACACCCTCACCCTCGACAGCCATATCGACATTCCCTGGCCGGAAGGAGCCGACCCCTTCGGCGAGACGACGCGCTGCGTCGATTTCCCGAAAATGCGCCAGGGCGGCCTCGCCGCCGGCTGCTTCGCTGCCTACGTGCCGCAAGGCCCGCGCACCGATGAGGGCCATCAGGCCGCCTTCACCCGCGCGCTCCAGATGCTGCAAACCATCCGCGCCATGGGCCGCACCGAACACGGTCTCAGCGTCCGCGTCACCGAGACCGCCGACGAGGTCGAGGCGGCTTGGCGCGAAGGCGTCATCAGTGTCATTCCGGTGGTCGAAAACGGCCACGCCATCGGTGGCGACCCAGCCCATCTCGCCGAGTTCCGGGGCCTCGGCGCGCGCTACATGACGCTCACCCATAACGGCCACAACGCGCTGGCCGACGCCGCCATCGCGCGGCGCGATCTCGGCGACGCTGAGACCGAGCATGGCGGGCTGTCGCCTCTCGGCCGCGCCGCGGTCGCCGAGATGAACCGGCTCGGCATACTCGTCGATGTCTCCCACACCGCCAAATCGACCATGCTGCAGGCGGTGGAAATCTCGCGCGTCCCGGTGCTCGCCAGCCACTCCTGCGCCCGCGCGCGCTGCGATCATCCGCGCAACCTCGACGACGAACAGCTCGACGCACTGCGCGACAGCGGTGGCCTGATCCAGATCACCGCCATGCCCGCCTTCCTGCGCGCCAAAGGCACCAGCGAAACCGTGAGCGTTGCAGACTTCGCCGATCATATCGACTACGTAACCCGGCGCATCGGGGTCGCGCATGTCGGCATCTCGTCGGATTTCGATGGCGGTGGCGGCATCAAGGGCTGGATGAGCGCCGCCGACAGCGCCGCCATCACCGCTGAATTGCTCGCCCGCGGCTATGGGCGCGGCGAAATCGCGGCCCTCTGGGGCGGTAATTTCCTCCGCCTGCTGCGCCGCGCCGAAGAATTCTGCGCCTGAACCCGACACGATAACCGGACTTGCCCGATGGCCCTCGTAAAATCCCGCGCCTTGCTGCTGGCCGGTTGCGCCCTCTTCCTCTGCCTCATCGCGCCGGCAGCGCGCGCCGATGAGACCAACATTGTCATCCCCGATCCGGACTCGATCATCACCTTCCAGTGGGAAAACGCCTCGATCACCACATCGGATTTGCCCGATCGCTACTATGTCAACGGGCTCCGCGCGGGCTATACCTCGCCGACCGGCGATGTGCCGGATTTCGTGGCCAATATCGGTCACACGCTCTGGGGCGACGGGCTGCAACGCATCTCGGTCAATCTCGATCAGTGGATGTACACCCCGGCGGCCACCGATATCGCCCCGCCACCCGCCAGCGACGAACCCTATGCTGGCGTGCTCACCGCCGATTTCTCCCTGATGCAGGATACCGACTACTGGCGCAGCATTCTCGGCGTCGATATCGGCGTTCTCGGCCCCGACGCCGGGGCGGGGTTCGTGCAGCACAATTTCCACAACCTGATCGGCCAGAGCACCCCCGTCGGCTGGAGCTATCAGATGCCGAACGAGCCGATCCTCGAATTCATCAGCGAACGGGTCTGGCGCTTGCCGACGGGCCATGTCGGCGGGCTCGAAACCGACGCCCTGCCCAATGTCACGGCCGGCGTCGGCAATCTCTGGATCTACGGCCTCGCCGGCGCGGTTTTCCGCATCGGCCAAGGGCTCGATTCCGACTACGGCGTGGCGCGCATCCGCCCCGGCATGTCGGGCGGCGATGGTTTTACGCCGGTGCGCGATTTCAACTGGTATTTTTTTGCCGGCGCGGACGCGCAAGTCTTTGGCTATAACGCCGTGCTCCAGGGCGAGCCTCTCCAGTCAACCCCCGGCGTGAGCATGGACCCCCTGGTCGGCGAAATGGAGGCCGGCTTCGCCGTCATCCTCAAGGGCGTGCGGATTTCCTATACCCAGGTCTTCCAGACCACGACTTTTCACGGCGAACATGGCGGCCTCCACCAGTTCGGCTCCCTGCTCGCGCAGGTGCGGTTTTAGGGAAGGCAAGACGAGGGCTCCGCCCGCGACCCGCGGGGAGTTTGAAAAGGAATGCCCTCTTTTTCGGAAATCGACGGAAAAAGCGGTCTTATGTAGCAAACGCCACCAAGAATGTGGTGGTGTTATGAAACGAATTTCATGGATAACCTTCTTCATAATTTTCATTGGGATTTGTAACTTCATTCCATGTCAGGCCGCCACGAATCTCCCATTTGTCGGAAGAAATTTTGTCATATCTAAAGGTTTGCCATCGAGTATTCCAAAAAACATCTCTGAACTCTACCCTTCCCATAATATGATTGTGCTTCCCGAAATCAGGAACGCTAATAATGATATGTTTTTGCTCCGGCCACATGATAAAGTTCTCTTTGATACATTTGCAGGTTTTTCTATCATCAAACATCTCGGCCCTCATATTGGGCGGAATAGTGTCTCCCTGATAAATCCAAATATCTTTTATAATTGCAGATGTTCTTCCAATATTTGCTATAGACAAATTTACGTCATTGAGAGGATGGTCGAGAATGGCATTATTACCAAAATACAGATAAGGTCTGTAGGGAACATTCATTTTTCTTGTTTTCTCCCGCGCCGATTCGGCCATAGCTTGATAATGCAGCAAGCTCTTTTTCATGATTTCGGAATTGGCTCGGGAAATGGTAATGGAATCTCTAGAATCGACTACGGCTTTGCGCGTTTCCCACCACAAAAAGGCTGTGAACAGACCCAAAATCAATGTGCAGATAGTCAAGAGAAATGTGAGCGCAGTAATGGGTTGCCAAGTGCTGGGCGACCACAAACTCTCGACTATGGTCATCTTATTCTCTATTCTATTGGCGGGTTAATTGGAATTGCTATTGGCCTACTGATTAGATTGTGGGCGTATTTTTATGAAAAATATTTTTACCGCCGAGGGTATTAGGGGTAGAATTTTGGGATTATGCAGAAAAACTGCACTGAGCATAATCACGAATTTGTGAATAGCTTTTTGGTTTTCTGCAAGCTAAGCCTCATTCTGGAGTCTTGTTTGACTCAATAGACAAAATGACTTGAAATAACTTATGAAGCTCTAAATAAATATCTTCAAAGGTTTTAGGGCGAGACATAGAAAAATTGACATTTATATGTGCCTCTCTACCGTTAAACATAAAAGTAGTTTCTCCTTCTATTTTTTCTATAGTATTGTGATCTCCTTTAGATATCTTTAAAGAATCAAACTTGATCATTGCACATCTCCTATATTTTGTTTCATTAAAAACCACAATGTTGCTTCGCCATTTGTCTCACCAGCAAACAATCGCCCTTTCCTCCTATGGAGATCTTTGCGAACCTTTCCTAAAACAAAATTAATATCCGATTTATCCGCCAATTCAATACCATATTTTGCTAGTAACCTATTCGTTATCTCTCGGACGGTCAGAGGGCATGAGGCATCCCGCATGACCTCTAAAATGCCCCTGGCGAATGTTCCGTGGGGGAATATCCTGGATTTGCTCTTGGGCCGGATCGGAGGCAAAAGCCTGTGGGTGTAGTTCGGATCGAAGGTCTTGAGAGATAGAGCTATGGCGGATTTTTGCTCGGCTAGGAGCCTTAGTCTTTTATTGAGGGCCATGATCTCGCCCTCAATCTCTGCATGCTTGCGGATTAGACCTGAGATAACGTGCTCATTCTCCATGCCTCATTATAGATTGGAATGAAGCATGGAGGATTGGTGATTTGGTGGCGTTTGCTACATAATACCGGGAAAAAGCCAATGTTTCCAGATGGCGCTCTTTTCCAGGTTCGATTGATTTTCAGACTTTGGGGCGATCGGCCCCAGTCTCCATTGCCCAAGGAATAAGGTAGCAAAGGCTCCGTCTTTGCTGGGCCGGTGGGTTGGGTTTTAGCGGGTCGCGAACAGCCAGAGGCGGAAGACGAGGGTTTCGAGCGCCGTCTGCCGCTTGAGACCTGGCCAGAACAGCAGCGCGAGCCGGCGCCGGCGGCGACGCGCGAGGGCGGCGGCCAGGGACGCGACCTCCGCGCGGCGGGGTTCGGGGAGCAGCGCCCTGTTCTCCCCGAGGCCCGCGAGATGGGCGCGGAACTGCGCCACGAAGGATGTCCGGCCACGGCGCATGGCGCCAAAGGCGCGGCCTGGCAGGGAAGGCCGCGCGCCGATGGCGTTTTCCCGGTGCTGGCGATACGCGAGCACCGGGGCGGGATCGGCCAGCACCGCGCCCCCTGCCGCGCTCACCAGGAGATAGCTCCACCAATCATGCAGGGTTTCCGCTGGCGGGCGGCTGGCGGCGACCAGCTCGGCGGCGGCGCGGTTGAGCACGGTGGTGCAGCCGATGGCGATGTTTTGCGTCAGCGCGGCGGGAAAACCGGGCGCGCGGCGCAAGCGCGGGGTTTCTCCCAGCGGCCGGAGATCGGCGTCGACCAGAATGGCGCGGGCGCAATAGAGCGCCGGCCGCGCCGCTGGCAGACCGCCGAGGCGGGCGACCGCGCGGGCGAGTTTGTCCGCGTGCCAGACATCGTCCTGGTCGCAGAAGGCGAAATAGGCCATGTCGGGCTCGGCGAGCGCCGCGCGCAGCAGATGGAAGAAATTGCCTGCCGCGCCTAATCGGCCGGGCGCGTCGTCGATGGCATGGCTCGGCCGCGCCCGGAACGCGCCGAGCAGGGCTGGCGTCGCATCGCTCGAGCCATCATCGCGCCAGTAGAGCGCCCAGTCGGGATAGGTTTGTTCCGCGAGGCTTTGCAATTGCGCAGGCAGGAAGCGCGCGCCTTGATAGGCGGCGAGCAGCACGGCGACGCGGCCGGACATCGGGCTCGATCAGCCCCCATGCAGCGCCGCGACGACGCGCGCGAGGCTGGCGCGCCAGGGCGGCAGGGCGAGGCCGAAGACCCGCGCGAGCTTGCCGCAATCGAGCCGGGAGTCGGCCGGCCGCTTGGCCCGTGTCGGCCATTCGGCGGTGGTGATGGCGACGATTTCGGGCGGCGCGACGCCGAAGCGGGCGGCCTCGGTGAAGATCGCGGTGGCGAATTCGTGCCAGGTGGCCTCACCCGCCCCGGCGGCATGGTAGATCCCCCGCCATTCCCCCCGCCATGCGCCGCCCAGCCGGGCGGCGATGTCGAGGATGACGGGCGCCAGCGCCTCGGAAGCGGTCGGCGCGCCGCGCTGATCGGCGACCACGCGCAACTCCCGCCCGGCGCGTGCCGCGCCCAGCATCGTGCGAACGAAGTTTTTTCCCTGCGCCGCGTAAACCCAGGCGGTGCGCAGAATGAGCGCCTGCGCCGGGCTGGCCAGCACGGCCTCCTCGCCGGCCAGCTTGCTCGCGCCATAGACCCCGGTCGGATTGGTGGGGTCGGTCTCGAGATAGGGCGCACCCTTGGTGCCGTCGAAAACATAATCGGTCGAGACGTGAATGAGCGGCACGGCGGCGCCGGCGCAGAGGGCGGCCAGCCGCGCCGGACCATCACGGTTGGCGCGGAAGGCGGCGTCCGGGTCGTCCTCGGCGGCATCGACCGCGGTGTAGGCGGCGGCGTTGATGACGAGGGCGGGGGCGGCTTGCGCGAAGGTGGCGTCCAGCGTTTCGGGCCGGTCGAAATCGAATGCCGGGCGGCCGACGAGGGAGAACGTGAGCCCGCGCCCACGCGCTTCGCTGGCGAGCGCCTGGGCGAGCTGGCCGCCACCGCCGGTGATCAGGATTGTTTTGCCATTTTTCATGGCGTGTAGTGGAACCACGGCTCGGCGCCGGCAAGACACGGCAGCACGCGATCTTTCTCGGAAAGCACGGCTTCCGCGGGCGCCACCGGCCAGGGTAGCGCCAGATCGGGATCGTTCCAGATCACGCCGCGCTCGGCCTCGCGGTCGTAAGGGGCCGTGACCTTGTAGATCACCTCGGTGTCGGGTTCCAGCGTGCAGAAGCCGTGCAGGAAACCGCCGGGGATCCAGAGTTGCCGCCAGTTCTCCGCGCTCAGCACGGCGCTGGCATGGTGCCCATAGCTCGGCGAGCCGGATCTGAGATCGACCGCGACATCCCAGATGGCCCCCCGCACGCAGCGCACCAGCTTACCCTGGATGGCCGGCGCGATCTGGCAATGGAGGCCGCGGATGGTGCCGCGTGCGGCGGAATAGCTGTGATTGTCCTGCACGAACGGGCCGGCGATGCCCGCCTCGGCCCAGCGCGCCTGGCTCCAGGTTTCCGAGAAAAAGCCGCGCTGATCGGTGAATTTCGCCGGGGTCAGGAGGATGACCGCGGGGATGGCCAAGCGTTCGATCTGCATCACCACGCCTCAACCATGATGATCGTCGGCGAGTTCGGCAAGCACCCGCCCCAGTTCGGTCTTGCCAAGGCTCATCGCATGGGCGTGCAGCGTCGCGGCGTCGATATGGCCGAGACGGAACGCGACCTCCTCGGGACAGCCGACCAGCATGCCCTGGCGCGACTGGATGGTCTGCACGAAGGTCGCGGCCTGAAGCAGACTATCGGGCGTGCCGGCGTCGAGCCAGGCACAGCCGCGGCCGAGCCGCTCGACATGCAGCGAACCCTCCTCGAGATAGCGGCGGTTGAGATCGGTGATCTCCAGCTCGCCACGCGCCGAAGGTTTGATGGCGGCGGCGAAGTCGCTGACCCGCTCGTCATAGAAATAGAGCCCGGTGACCGCCCAGTTGGATTCCGGCTGGGCGGGTTTCTCGATGATGTCGCGGGCGTGGCCGGCCTCGTCGAAGGAAACCACGCCATAGCGCTCGGGATCGCGCACGCGATAGGCGAACACGGTCGCCCCGCGCGGGCGGGCCGAGGCGGCGCGCAGCAGCACCGAGAGATGATCGGCGAAAATCAGGTTATCGCCGAGGGCGAGCGCGCAGGCCTCGCCGGCGATCCAGTCCCGCCCGATCAGAAAGGCCTCGGCGATGCCGTCGGGGCGCGGCTGCTCGGCATAGGCGAAGCGTACCCCGAAGCGCGCGCCGTCGCCGAGCAGGCGGCGGAATTGCGGCAGATCCTCGGGCGTCGAAATCACCATGATGTCGCGGATGCCGGCCAGCATCAGCGTCGAAAGCGGATAATAGACCATCGGCTTGTCATAGACCGGCAGCAATTGCTTCGAGGCGGCGAGCGTCATCGGCGAAAGCCGGGTGCCCGAGCCGCCAGCGAGAAGAATCCCTTTCATGCCCACTCCATTTTGGCCACGGTGATCGTTGGAAGATAGGTGATCGTTGGAAGATGGCTTTGCAGGCCCGGGGCTTTGCTCCCCATCTTCCCATTGGGGCCCGACCAAGAGCGAAGCCCGTGCAATCCTTGATGCGGGTCTCGGGAAGCTGGCCCCAGCTTGTCCCCAGGGGAAGAGGGGGCAGTGCCCTGGCCGTTCCGATGGGATAACCCTCCCACGCCTAAGCCGCGCCCAGCCGCTCGCCGCCGTAGCGCTCGGCACGCAAGGCCTGCCACCACGGCGCATGATCGAGATACCAGGCGACGGTGCGCCGGAGCCCGGCGGCGAAATCGTGTTTGGCCTGCCAGCCCAGCGCCGCAGCGGTTCGCGAGGGATCGATCTCGTAGCGGAAATCATGCCCCGGCCGATCGGCAACGAAGGTGATCAGCCGCTCGCGCGGACCGGCGGGATCGGGGCGCAAATCGTCGAGGGTTGCGCAAATTTCACGCACCACCTCGAGGTTGGAGCGCGGCTGGCGCGCGCCGATGGCGTAGGTCGCACCCGGTTCGCCGCGCTCCAGCACCGCCAGCAACGCCTCGGCGTGGTCCGCGACGAAAAGCCAGTCGCGCTGGTTCGAGCCGTCGCCGTAAACCGGCAACGGCTTGCCCTCGAGCGCGTTCAGCGTGACCAGCGGGATGAGTTTTTCGGGAAATTGCCAGGGGCCGTAATTGTTGGTGGTATTGCTGACGATCGTCGGCAGACCATAGGTGTGGAACCAGGCGCGCACGAGGTGGTCGGAGGCGGCCTTGCTCGCCGAATAGGGGCTGCGCGGATCGTAGGGCGTGGTCTCGGTGAAGGGCGGATCGGTGGGGCCGAGGGCGCCGAATACCTCGTCGGTCGAAACGTGATGAAAGCGAAACCGCGCCCGCGCCGCGGCCCCGAGCCCCGCCCAATACGCGCGCGCCGCCTCCAGGAGCGAAAAACTGCCGGTGATGTTGGTGCGGATGAACTCGGCCGGTCCGTCGATCGAGCGATCGACATGGCTCTCGGCGGCGAGATGCATGACGGCATCGGGCCGGTAGGTGGCGAAAATCTCGCGCATCGCGCCGGGTTCGGCGATATCGGCGCGGATCAGGCGATGGCGGGGATCGCCGCGCGCCGCCTCCAGCGCGTCCTCCGAGGCGGCATAGGTCATTTTATCGACATTGACGATCTCATGCCCGGTCGCGGCGAGACTGTGGCGCACCACCGCCGAGCCGATGAAGCCGCAGCCGCCCGTGAGCAATATCCGCATTTTTCCCCCATGAGGTGGCGAAACCCGCCCGCAATAGCCGCTCTGCCGGCGCTGGTCCATCGCAGCCCCGCCGCCGGCGTGAAGGGGCGTATTTTCGGGCGGGGGCACATTTTCAGGGGGACGCATTTTGCGCTTGACGGACGGCCTTGGGTATGCAAATTTTTTCACATAACAAAAAATTTTGCAATCGGGTGGAAACGCGAATGGAAACGCCGAGCCCAATGACCCCGGAGATCGACCCGGAAGACGCGCTCGCGACCCGCGCGGCCTGGCTCTACTACGCCGGCGGCCTGACCCAGTCGCAAGTCGCCGCCGCCTTGGGGGTCGCGCCCGCCAAGGCGCATCGCCTGGTGGCGCGCGCCAGCCGCGCCGGCGCGGTGCGGGTGTTCGTCGAGGGGCCGATCGCTGGCTGCATGCCGCTTGAGCGGCATTTGATGCGCGAATTCGATCTCCGTTTTTGCCGCGTCGTCCCGACGCTGGGGCCGAGCGATCCGCCGCTCCGCGCGCTTGGCCTGGCGGCCGCGGGGATGCTGCTCAACGAGCTGGAAAACAACCGCCATCGTGTGATCGGCGTCGGCCATGGCCGCACCCTCGCCGCCGCCGTCGATCACCTGCCGCGTTTCCCGCGTCCCGATCTGCGCTTCGTTTCTCTGCTCGGCGGCGTGCCGCGCCAGATGAGCGCCAATCCCTTCGACATGATCCATCGCCTGGCCGAGAAAACCGGCGCCGAGGCCTATCTTTTGCCGGTGCCGTTCTTCGCCAACACGGCCGAAGATCGCGCGGTGCTGCTGGCACAGCGTGGGGTGGCGGAGGCGATGGCGATGGCCCGCGAGGCGACGCTGTTTCTCGTCGGCGTCGGCGAGGTCAGCGGCGCCGAGACGTTTCTGCCGCAAGCCGGGGTGGTGTCCGAGGAAGAGGCGGAGACGCTGCGCGGGGCAGGGGCGGTGGGCGAAGTGCTGGGGTGCTATCTCGACGCCGCCGGGCGCCGGGTAAAAACCGATCTGCACGATCGCGTCATCGCGCTGCCGCTCGAGGCGATGGCGGGGCGGGAGGTCGTCGCCGTCGCGGGCGGGCTCGCCAAGGTCGCGGCGCTCCGCGCCGTGCTCGCGTCGCGCATTCTGAGCGGCCTGATCACCGATGAGCCGACGGCGCGGCGGCTCCTCGACCATCCCGACCCGCGTCGTCCAACCACAGGGAGTGGAACATGCACGAAAAAGCACAAGATCTCGCAACCGCCTTTCTCGCAGGCCGGATAGGTCGCCGCGAACTCGCCCGCCGTCTGGCCGGCCTCGGCCTGGCGCTGGGCAGCGCCGAGACGCTGCTGAACGCGGCAGCGACCCGGGCGCTCGCCGCCGATTTCGACTGGAAAAAGCACCAGGGCACCCAGATCAAGGTGCTGCTCAACAAGCACCCCTATGCCGACGCCTTGATCGCCGATCTCGCGAATTTCGAGACGCTCACGGGGATGGAGGTGACCTATGACATTTTCCCCGAGGATGTTTATTTCGATAAAGTAACTGCGGCGCTGTCCTCGCACGCGACGCAATACGATGTGTTCATGACCGGCGCCTATCAGACCTGGCAATATGGCCCGGCCGGCTGGCTCGTCGATTTCAACGAATACCTCAAGGATCCGACGAAAACCGCGGCGACCTATAACTGGGACGACATTCTGCCCAATCTGCGCGCCTCGACCGCCTGGTCGGGCAAGCCCGGCGCTGAATTGGGCGGCCCGGGTGCCCATCAATGGGCGGTGCCGTGGGGGTTCGAGCTGAACAATCTCTCCTATAATCAAACGATCTTCGACAAGCTCAAGCTCTCGCCGCCGCGGAACATGGAAGAGCTGATGGCGGTTGCGGCAAAAATCACCAAGGATGCCGGTGGTCCCTACGGCATCGGCGTGCGCGGCAGCCGCTCCTGGGCGACGATCCATCCGGGATTTCTCTCGGCCTATTCGAACTATGGCCAGCGCGACTTCACCATGGCGAATGGCCGGCTCCGGGCGGCGATGAACACGCCGGAGTCGAAGGCGTTCCACAAGCTCTGGGTGCAGATGATCCAGGAATCGGGGCCGAAGAACTGGGCAACCTATACCTGGTATCAGGTTGGCACCGATCTTGGCGCCGGCGCCTCCGGCATGATCTACGACGCCGACATCCTCGGCTATTTCATGAACGGCGGTGACAACCGCGAGCGCGGCCATCTCGCCTACGCGCCGTTTGCCGCCAATCCGGCGGCCAAGGGCCCGACCTCGAATGTCTGGATCTGGTCGCTCGCGATGTCGAACTTCTCCAGGCAGAAAGATGCCGGATGGACTTTCATCCAGTGGGCATCGGGAACCGATCATCTGTTCTACGGGGCGCGCAAGAGCGATGTCGTCAACCCGGTGCGCAACAGCGTCTGGCAGGATGCCGAGTTCAAGGAGCGGATCGCCAAATCCTATCCTGGCTATCTCAACCAGTACGAAAAAACCGCGCCGGACGCGAAAATCTACTTCACGCCGCAGCCGCTGTTCTTCAATCTCACCACCGAATGGGCGGCCTCGCTCCAGCGCATGGTGGCGCGTGAAGTGAGCGTCGATGAGGGCCTTGACAAACTTGCCGACAGCGTCAATCGGCAATTGCATCAGGCCGGCATCGGCTGAGAGTGGGAGCAAGGGGAGCGGCGCGCTGCCGCTTCCCGATTTGCCATGTCAACGACCGTTATTATCCCGACCCCCGCCAAGGCGCCCGCGAGGCCGCTGCTGCCCCGGCTGCTGCCCTATCTACTGAGCCTGCCAGCGCTGATTGTCTGTATCGGCATTCTGGTGCCCTTCTTCACCGCCGCCTGGTACAGCCTGCAGCGCTACAATCTCGCGATGCCGTTAAACCGGGAATTTGTCTGGTTTGGCCAGTATCTCGACATGCTGACCGACCCCGATTTCTGGGCCACGGTGCGGGTCTCGGCGGTCTATGCGGCTTCCACCGTCGGGCTGGAGTTGCTGCTCGGCCTCGGCATCGCCTTGTTGCTGCGCGAGCGGACACGCTTCAACAATATCGTCTCGGTTGCGCTGCTGCTGCCGCTGATGACCGCGCCGGCGATCGCCTCGCTGATGTGGAAGCTCATGACCAACCCAAATTTCGGTGTCCTGAGCTGGCTCGTCGCGCTCTTCGGCGTCCACGACTTCCGCTGGGCCTCGGCGCCGTCGAGCGCGATGTTTACTGTCGTGCTCGTCGATATCTGGGTCTATACGCCGTTCATGATGGTGTTGTTGCTGGCCGGCCTGCGCAGCCTGCCGCAGCAGCCCTTCGAGGCGGCGCGGCTCGATGGCGTGGCCGGGCATTTTGTGTTTTTCCGGATCACCCTGCCGATGCTAGCACCTTATATCGTTACCGCGACGCTCTTCCGCATGCTCGACTCGATGCAGCAATTCGATATCGTTTATGCGATGACCCAGGGTGGACCGGGCGATTCGTTGATGTTGTTCCAGGTGCGTGCCTATCTCGACTTCTTCCAATACACCAATGTCGGCACATCGGCGGCGCTGATGATCGTGCTCTGGGCGTTGACCTATGCGTTGTCCAACGTCTTCATCAAGCAGTGGCTGAAATTGCGGGAGCGTACCCATGGCGCTGCATAAGTTGCTGCGGGCCGCGGCACTCACCTTGGTTCTGCTGTTCTTCCTCTTTCCGATTTTCTGGATCGTCGTGATGTCGTTCCAGACCAACGAGGAGATCCTGCGCCTGCCCCCGAGCCTCGTCTTTGCCCCGACGCTTGCCAACTATACCGCGCTGATTTCCGGCCATTTGCAGACGGCATCTGGCATTCTTGATATCACGTTCCTGCATAATTTGTGGAATTCGATTTTGCTCTCGACCTGCTCGGTGCTGCTCGCCCTCGTGCTCGGCGTGCCGGCGGCCTACGCCTTCGCGCGCTTCCGTTTTCGGCTCGGCGAGGACATCGCCTTCACCATGCTCTCATTCCGCTTCGCCCCGCCGCTCCTCGTTCTCCTGCCGCTTTCGCTCTATTTCCAGGATCTCGGCCTGAACGACACCTATATTGGCCTCATCTGGATCTATCAGCTCATCTGCCTGCCGCTCATTCTCTGGATCGTGCGCGGCTATTTCGAGGATGCGAGCCCGGACATCGAATACGCGTACCGGATCGACGGCCATTCCTGGTGGCGCGCTTTCACCCGCATCGCCATCCCGCTCGCTGGACCGGGGATCGCGGCGGCGGGTCTGCTCTCGTTCATTTTCGCCTGGAATAATTTTGTCTTCGCGCTGATCTTGGCTTCCGCCGACAAGCAGCCGGTGACGGTGGGCGCGCTGGCCTTTGTCACCGCCTCGGGTATCCAGTACGGCCAGATCGCCGCGGCCATCGTGCTTTCGATTTTACCCACGCTGGCACTCGCACTTTACGCCCAACGCTGGCTCGTCGAGGGCTTGTCGCTGGGAGCGGTCAAGGGATGACCGGGCTCAAAGTCGCAGCGATCCACGCGCGGTTCGGCCGCCATGAGGTACTGCGCGGCGTTGACCTGGCGGTCGCGCCGGGTGAGACGCTGGTGCTGTTCGGACCGTCGGGTGCCGGCAAGACGGTGCTGCTGCGCGCCATCGCCGGGCTCGAGCCGGGGGCTCTCGGCCAGGTTGTGATCGACGGCCAGGATGTCTCGGCGCGTGGGCCGGAGGCGCGCAATATTGGCATGGCCTTTCAGAATTTCGCGCTTTATCCCCATATGTCGGCGCGCGACAACATCGCGAGCCCGCTGGTCGCGCGCGGTCTGCAGGCCGACGAGATCGCCGCGCGCGTCGCGGAAATTGCCAAGCTCTTGCGCATCGGCCACGTGCTGAGCCATCCGCCGCGCGCGCTCTCCAATGGCCAGAAGCAGCGCACAGCGCTCGCGCGCGCCCTGGTCGGGCGCCCGCGCGTGCTGCTGCTCGATGACCCGCTGCGCAATGTCGATGCCAAGCTGCGCTACGAGATGCGCCTCGAGCTGCCCCGGCTTTTGCGCGAAAGCCAGGCGGCGACGCTCTATGTGACGCAGGATTATCGTGAGGCAATGGCGCTCGGCGATCGCGTCGCGGTGCTGCGCGCGGGCCGCATCGAGCAATGCGACGCTTCCGAGACGGTCTATGACCGGCCGGCGACGGCGGCGGTGGCGCGGCTTTTCGGCGACCCGCCGGTGAACCTTTTGGCGTGCCGGCCGGTGGCCGATCCCGCCGGCTTACGGGCCGAGGCCGCGGGGTTTCGTCTCGTGCTCGATGCCAGCGCCGAGGCGGCGGGGCAAGAGTGCCTGCTGGGCCTGCGGCCGGAGACCCTGTCGCTCGCGGCGGCGGGGCCGGATGCCGCGCGCCTGGAGGTGATCGCGACCACGCCCTTGCACGAGCGTCTGGTCGTTCTGCTTCGCGCCGGCGATGGAACGGAGATCGTCGCGAGCCTGCTCGGCGCGGCCCCGCCGCCGGGCGCGCAGGTCGCTGTCGCGGCGGACGCCGCCGCGGCGCTGCTGTTCGATGCCGCATCCGGGGCGCGTATTCCCGCCCGCCGGGTCATGGCCGGAAAAGCGGCATGAGCCTCGTTCTTGATCACGTCAGCAAAGTCTATGGTCGTGGCGCGATCGCGGTGCGCGCCGTGCAAGACATGTCGTTTGCCATGGAGGCAGGCGAAATCGTTGCCTTGCTCGGTTCCTCCGGCTGCGGCAAGACCTCTACCCTTCGTATGGTTGCCGGTTTCGAGAGTGTGACCGAAGGCGCGATCACGCTCGCCGGGCGGCGTATCGATACGCTTGAGCCGGCTTCGCGCGGCGTTGCCATGGCGTTCGAAGGTTACGCGCTCTATCCACCGCTGACGGTCGCCGAAAATATCGGCTTCGGCCTGGCGCGCCGAAATGGGCGCGATGAGGTCGATCGCAAGGTGCGCGAAATCGCCGAACTGCTCGAAATCGGCGATATTCTTGAGCGCCGCCCGAGCCGTCTTTCCGGCGGGCAGCAGCAGCGCGCGAGCCTTGCGCGGGCGCTCGCGCGCGAGGCTGATCTCTATCTCCTCGATGAGCCGATGGGGCAGCTTGAGCCGCAGCTTCGCGCCATTCTGCGCGGGCGCGTCAAGGCTCTCATCAAGGAGCGCCATCTCACCGCGGTGCTGGTCACCCATGACCAGACCGAGGCCAATGCCATGGCCGACCGCATCGCGGTGATGGAGGGTGGCGTTCTGCAACAATTCGGCTCGCCTGACGCATTGCGCGATCACCCGGAAAATCTCTTTGTCGCGACCTTCATCGGCGAGCCGCCGATGAACGTGTTGACGGCCGAGCGGTGCGGGGATGGCGTCGCACTCGGGGGCGCGGCGGCGGTGGCGTTCCCCGGTCTGGCATTGCCGCCGGGGCGGCGCGTCATGCTCGGCATCCGGCCGCATCGCTTGCGGCTCGGCGAGGGCGCGCTTGCCGGGACCATCGTCTCCAACCAATGGCTCGGCGATCAGGCGCATGTCGTGATCGCGTTTGCCGATCAGCTTCTGGTCGCCGTCTCGCATCACAAGGTCGCCGTGCGCGTAGAAGAAAAAATCGCCTTTGGCTTTGCCCCGGAGGATGCGCATTTTTTCGATGCCGCGACTGGGGCGGCGCTTCGTCACGGCGGGGAGGGATGATGAGCGAGGCAGTGATTTTCGCGCTTGATTCAGGAACGTCGGTGGTCAAGGCGGTAGCGTTCGACGCGGCGGGGCGGACACTCGCGAGCGCCGCGCGGCCTAACCGCATCGAACACGTCGCGGGCGGTGGTGTCGAGCAGGACATGGCGCGAAGCTGGCGCGACGCGATCGCGGCGTTGGCCGAATTGCGCGCGCGCTTGCCGGGGCGCGAGGTTGCGGCACTTGCCGTGACCGGGCAGGGTGACGGCACCTGGCTGATCGACGCGGCGGGCGAGCCCGTTGGCCCTGCCTGGCTCTGGCTCGATGGCCGCGCCGGCGAACTGGTGGCAAAGCTGCGCGCGGGCGAGGCGGCACGGCGGGCCTTCGCCTTCACCGGCTCGGGTCTCAACGCCTGCCAACAATCAAGCCAGCTCCTGTGGCTCAAGGAACATCAGCCCGAGACGCTGCGCCGCGCCGCGACGGCCTTGCATTGCAAGGACTGGCTCTATTTCAACCTGACTGGCATACGCTGTAGCGATCCTTCCGAAGCCTGCTTTACCTTTGGCGACTGGCGGCGACGTGGCTATGCCGCGGACGTGCTCGACGCGCTTGGGCTTGCCGATCAGCGTGGTTTGCTGCCACCGATCGTCGATGGCACGCGGCAGTGGCATCCTTTGCGCGCGGCGGCGGCACGGGCGATCGGTCTGGCGGAAGGATTGCCGGTGGTGCTCGGCTATGTCGATGTCGTGTGCACCGCGCTTGGTGGTGGGATCTACGGCGCTGGTCAGTCGGGGGTGTCGATCCTCGGCAGCACGGGCATGCATCTGCGACTTGCGCTGCGCGAAGAAGATGTGCGGCCAAGCGCTGAGATGACCGGCTATTGCATGGTTTTTCCGCTGCCCGGCGCGGTCATGCAGGCCCAGACCAACATGGCGGCGACGCTCAATATCGACTGGTTGGTCGGGCTGGTGCAAGAGGCGGCGACACTTGCCGGGGTGCCGGGGGAGGGGGATATTCTCGCGGCGCTGGGTACGGTGGCGGCGCGCGCGCGGCCCGGCGCCTTGCTGTTTCACCCCTTCATCTCCACCGCCGGCGAGCGCGGCCCGTTCACCGATGCCGCGGCACGCGCCGCCTGGATCGGCATCGATCAGACCACGGGGCTGGCCGAGCTTGCGCGCGCGGTATTTGAGAGCCTCGGCTTCGCGGCGCAGGATTGTTTCGCGGCGATGGGGGGGGCGCCGGCGGCGCTGCGAGCGACCGGCGGGGCGGCGAAATCACCCTTGATGCGCAGCATTCTGGCCGCCTGTCTCGATCGTCCGGTCGGCACGGTGGCGCAGGCGGAAGCGGGTGCGGCGGGCGCGGCAATGATTGCCGCGGTCGCGACGGGCATTTTCTCCAACATGCAGGACTGCGCCGCACGTTGGGTCGCGCCGCTTCTTGGTCGCGTGGAGCAGCCCGATCGGGCGCTTGCCGCGCGCTATCGTGAACTCTATCCGCTCTACCGCCAATCCTATCAGGCGTTGCAGAGCACTTGGCGTGGTCTCGCGATCGCGAGGGAGGGGCTGCACAATGCGTGAGATTGCGATCGTCGGCGATCACTTCATGCTGCCGGAAGAATTCGCCGCCGCCCTCGCCGCGGCATGCCCGGCTGATATCGCCTCGCGGAGCATGACATTGCCTTGGCCGGATGCGCCGATGGAGCACGGCTATGCCCGCTCGGGTCTCGACGGGCTCAAAGAGTATCAGGGAGATCCCAAAATTATCGCCGATTTCATCGGCGCGGCCGAGGTGCTTGTGACGCATCTCGCGCCGGTTTCCGAGGCAATGCTCGCGGGCTTGCCGGAATTGCGCATGATCGCGGTCTCGCGCGGCGGACCGGTGAATATCGATATGAAGGCGGCGCGCGCGCGGGGCTTGCGCGTCGTCAATACGCCGGGGCGCAATGCCAGCGCGGTCGCCGAGTTCACCATCGGCGCGATCCTCGCCGAGACGCGGCTGATCCGCGCGGGACACGAGGCGCTGCGCGCCGGGGAATGGCGCGGCGATCTCTACCGCGCCGATCGAACCGGGCGCGAATTATCGGAAATGACGGTGGGTGTGGTGGGCTATGGCGCGATCGGCACGCGGGTGGTGGCGCTGCTCAAGCCCTTTGGCTGCCGCATTCTGGTCGCCGATCCCTATGTGCAAATCTCGGCGGCCGATCGCCTTGCGGCGGTCGTGCAGACCGATCTCGCGCAGGTATTGCATGAGGCCGATATCGTCACGCTCCATGCGCGGGTGACGCCGGAGACCACTGGTTTCATCGGCGCCAGGGAATTGGCGGCGATGAAGCCGGGGGCGCTTCTCGTCAACACCGCGCGCGGACCGCTTGTTGACTACGAGGCGCTATACACGGCACTCGCCTCCGGCCATCTCGGCGGCGCGATGCTGGAGACCTTCGCGATCGAGCCGGCACCTCCCGACTGGCCACTTCTGAAATTGCCGAACGTGACATTGACGCCACATATCGCCGGGGCCTCGCGCAAGACCATCACCATCGCGGCGCGGGAGATCGCCGAGGATGTCAGACGCTATTTCGCGGGCTTGCCGCCACTTCACCCCTGCTAGAGGAATGCTTGTCATGGCCGAAAAAAACCTGCGCCACGCCATCGTGACCGCCTGCCGGCAGATGAACGCGCTTGGCATCAATCAAGGCACTTCGGGCAATATCAGCGTGCGGCATGGCACGGATATGCTGATTTCGCCTTCCGCGGTCGCCTATGACACGATGCGGCCGGAAGACATCGCGGTGATGCCGATCGCGGGTGAGTATGGCGCCTGGTCGGGGCCCTTGCAGCCCTCCAGTGAATGGCGCTTTCACCTCGATATCATGAAGGCACGCCCGGAAGTGCATGCGGTGGTGCATAGCCATCCCACGTTCTGCACCACGATCGCCATCACGCGGCGGGAAATCCCCGCCTGCCACTACATGATCGCGGCTTTCGGTGGCACCAATGTGCGCTGCGCGCCGTATGCGACGTTCGGCACCAAGGCGCTTTCCGAACATGCGTTGCAGGCGCTCGAGGGGCGGTTTGCCTGTTTGCTTGCCAATCACGGCATGATCGCGCTCGGCGAATCGCTCACCAAGGCGATGTGGCGGGCGGTCGAGCTTGAAACCATCGCGCGGCAATATTATCACAGTTTGCTGATCGGTGGGCCGGTGCTGCTCTCGGATGAAGAAATCGCCGAGACCGCCCGGAAATTCGAGAATTACGGCGTGCAGGAACCCGCGAGCGCGGCATGAGCGTGCCGTTCGATCTGGTCGTTATTGGCGGCGGCATCAACGGCGTTGGCATAGCGCGCGATGCGGTGGGGCGGGGATTGAAGGTTCTGCTCTGCGAAAAAGGCGATCTCGGGGAGGGTACGTCCTCGCGCTCGGGCAAGCTCATTCATGGTGGTTTGCGCTATCTCGAATATTATGAATTCCGCCTGGTGCGCGAGGCGCTGATTGAGCGCGAGGTGTTGCTCGCTTTGGCCCCGCATATCGTCTGGCCGATGCGTTTCGTATTGCCCCATAGCCGCGAGCAGCGCCCGGCCTGGATGATCCGGCTTGGGCTTTTTCTCTATGATCATCTCGGCGGGCGCCAGCGCTTGCCGCCGACGCGGCGCATCGATCTGCGCCGCGATCCCGAGGGCCAGGCGATTCGCGGGGAATTCACCACCGCTTTCGAATATTCCGATTGCTGGGTCGAGGATGCCCGGCTGGTTGTGCTCAACGCGCTCGACGCGGCGCGCCGCGGGGCCGAGATCTGCCCACGCACCGAGGCGGTTGCCGCCCGGCGTGTGGCCGGGCTGTGGCGGGTGACGCTGCGCTCGCCCGATGGGAGCGAGCGCCTGGTGCGGGCGCGTATTCTGGTCAATGCTGCGGGCCCGTGGGTCGAGCGCGTGTTGTTCGGCGTCATCGGCGCGAACACGCCGCGCCGCGTGCGTCTGGTCAAAGGCAGCCATATCGTGGTGCCGAAATTCTGGTCCGGGCAACAGGCGTATCTGCTGCAAAACGATGACAAGAGGGTGATTTTCGTCAATCCTTATCAAGGCGATCTTTGTCTGATCGGCACCACCGATATTCCCTACGAAGGCGCGGCCGAGGCGGTCGCGATCGAGCCATCCGAGCAGACCTATCTTCTGCGCGCGGTCAATCGCTACACCCGCCATCAGCTCGCGCTGGGCGATATCCGCTACAGTTTTTCCGGCGTGCGCCCACTCTATGACGACAAGGCCGCAAACCCCTCAGCGGTGACGCGCGATTATGTGTTCGATATTGACCAGCCCGCCGACGGCCCGCCGCTTTTATCGGTTTTTGGTGGCAAACTGACGACCTATCGCAAGCTCGCCGAACACGCGCTGGCCAAGCTCGCGCCGTTCGCGCCTGAACTCGGCGGGGCCTGGACGGAGAAGGCACCCTTGCCGGGCGGCGATATGCCGGATGCCGATTTCGCGCGCTATTTCGCGTCCTTCACCGCGCGGTTTGGTTTTCTTCCCGCGCCCCTCGCCCATCATTACGCGCGGAGCTATGGCACGCGCGCCGAGGCCTTGCTCGATGGGGCGCGCGATCTCGCCGATTTGGGGCAACATTTCGGCGGCCAGCTCTATGCCCGCGAGGCGGATTTTCTCATCCGTTGCGAGTGGGCGCGGCGCCCCGAGGACGTGCTCTTGCGGCGCACCAAGCATCATCTCCACATGAGCGCGGCGGAGATCGACAGTTTCGCGGCGTGGATGGCGCAGGCGGCATGAGCGGCATCACCGAGGATCCGGAATTCCGAGCCCTTGCGCTCTATTCCGCGCGCATCGGCGCCGATCCGGCGCTGGTGCAGGGCGCAGGCGGCAATACCTCGCTCAAGCGCGCGGGCATTTTGTGGGTGAAGGCCTCTGGCACCTGGCTCCGCGATGCCGCTTGCCGCCCGATCATGGTGCCGGTGCGGCTGGCGCCACTGCTGGCAGCCCTTGCGGCTGGCGATCCCCGCGCCGAGACGGCGCGCGATTTCGTCGTCGATGCGGACAATCCGGGCGGCTTGCGACCATCGATCGAAACGACGCTGCACGCCGCCTTGCCGCATCGCGTCGTGGTCCATGTGCATTGCATCGAGACCATCGCCTGGGCGGCGCGGGGGGATGCCGAGAAGGCGCTGGCCGGCCCGCTCGCCGGGCTCGATTGGGCATTCATCCCCTATATCCGCCCCGGCCCGCCGCTCACGCGCGCGATCATGGCGCGCCTGCGGCCCGCGACCAACATCCTGGTGCTCGGCAATCACGGCCTCGTCGTTGGGGCCGAGGATACCGCGGCCGCCGCCGCTCTGGTCGCAACGGTTGCGGCGCGGCTGCGGCTGGTTCGGCGCCTGGCCCCGCCCGCCGACACCGCGGCCCTGGCCCGGCTCGCCGCCGGCAGCGCCTATGGTCTGGCCGCGCCCGATATCCACGCCATCGCGACCGATCCCTTGGCGCTCGCGGTGGCGCGGCTGGGCTCGTTCTATCCCGATCACGTGATTTTTCTTGGCCCCGGCATCGTCGTGGCAGCGCTCGATGCGCCGCTGCCGCGGGAGGGGCCGCTGCCGCCGATGCTGGTCGTGCCGGGCCAGGGGGTATTGCTGCGCCGCGACGCGGCGCCGGGGGTGGCCGCGCTCGCGCGCTGCCTGGCCGATGTCACGGCGCGGCTCGACCCGGCGCTGCCGCTTCGCCCCTTGCGTGCCGCCGAGGAGCAGGCGCTGATGAACTGGGAGGCCGAGCACTACCGCCGTACCCTGGCGGCGCGGCCATGAGCGGAATCGCGCTCGGCATCGATCTCGGCACGTCCGGCGTGCGCGCGGCGGTGATCGATGCGGCGGGCGAGCCTGTGGTTTTTGCCACCACGCCGCTTGACGGCGTGGCGCGGCGCGATGCGGCGGCGTTATGGGGCGCGGTGCAGACGACGCTCGGCAAACTCGGCGCGCTCGGGGCCATCCGCGGCGTCGCCGTCGATGGCACGTCGGGCACGCTGGTCGCGATCGATGCGGGTGGGTCGCCGCGCGCGCCGGCCGAACTCTACAACGACCCCGCCGCGCCGGCCCTGGTTGCCCGCATCGCCGCTCTCGCGCCGGGGGAGAGTGCGGCGCATGGCGCGGCCTCGCCGCTGGCCAAGCTGCTGGCGTTGCGCGCGCGGCCGGGGGTGGCGCGGGTGCTGCATGAGGCCGACTGGATCGCCGGGCGGTTGCGTGGCGCGTTCGACGTGACCGATGAGAACAACGCGCTCAAGACCGGCTATGATCCAGTGGCGCGGCGCTGGCCGGATTGGTTTGCGGCGCTGGGTCTTGGTCCCGACGATCTGCCGCGCGTCGTGCCGCCGGGCAGCGCGCTCGGGCCGGTCGGGCCCGAGGGCCGGGCGCTCGGTCTGGACCCCGCCGCCCTGGTGATCGCCGGCACCACCGATGGCTGCGCGGCCTTCCTCGCCACGGGAGCCGCCGCGGCCGGGGACGCCGTGACCTCGCTCGGCTCGACCCTGACGATCAAGCTGCTCTCGTCCCGCCCTGTTTTTGCCCCGCATTATGGCATCTACAGCCACCGCCTGGGCGAGATGTGGCTGGCTGGCGGGGCCTCGAATGCCGGCGGCGCGGTGCTCGCGGCCTATTTCGACCCGGCGCGGCTGGCCGCGCTCTCGGCGGCGATCGACCCCAGCGTGCCGAGCGGGCTCGACTATTATCCGCTGCTCCGTCCGGGCGAGCGGTTTCCCATCAGCGATCCCGCCCTGGCGCCGCGGCTGACCCCGCGCCCGGCGGAGGACGCGCGTTTTCTGCATGGCATGCTCGAAGGTCTGGCGCGGGTCGAGGCGCTCGGCTACCAGCGCCTGGGCGAACTCGGGGCCTCGGCGCTTGCCTCGATCCGCGCGGTCGGCGGGGGTGCTGCCAACCCGACCTTCACGGCCATCCGTGCCCGGCTGCTCGGCGTGCCGTTCCGGCCGGCGCGCGCGAGCGAGGCGGCGGTTGGCGCAGCGCGGCTGGCGCTCGCGGCATAGCCTGCGCAATCCTCTGTGGGATGGAGGGTCTGCGGCAGGAGGCCCCCGTCGGTCCAGGGCAGCGCCCTGGCCTTATACCTGAGATGGGATGTTTCGTATCGCGTCAGATATAATGCTCGGCGAGCGGCGCGAAGCCGTTGAATCCCTGGCTTGCATAGGTGCTGACATAGGCCCCCGTGGCGAGCAGATCGACCGCATCGCCCGCGGTCAGCGCCAGCGGCAGACGATAATTCGATTTCTCGTAGAGAATATCCGCGCCGTCGCATGTCGGGCCGGCGATTGCCACGGGGCCGGTCGGGCCACCGTCATGGCGGGTGGCGAGGTGATAGCGGATGGCCTCGCCCTCGGTCTCCGCGAGGCCGCCGAAGCGGCCGATATCGAGATAGACCCAGCGCAGCGGCTGGTCCGGGTCACGCCGGCTGACCAGCACCACCTCCGAGCGCACCACCCCGGCGTCGCCCACAATGAAACGTCCCGGCTCGATGACGATCTCGGGCAGATCATTGCCGAAATGCCGGGTGAGCGCGCGGGTGATGGCGTGGGCGAAGTGGTCGATCTCGGGCACCGTCTCGCGATAGGGAATGGGAAAGCCGCCGCCGAGATTGAGCATGCGCAGATCGACGCCGCGTTCGGTGAGATCGGTGAACAGCATGGCGACCTGGCCGATCGCCGCCTCATAGGCGGCGCCGTGCTTCTGCTGGCTACCGACATGAAACGAGAGGCCATAGGGGTCGAGCCCGAGCGCGCCGGCGCGCAGCATCAGGGCGCGACCGGCCGCGACCGAGGTGCCGAATTTGCGCGAGAGCGGCCAATCGGCGCCCTCGTTGGTGACCAGGATGCGGCAATAGACGCGCGCGCCGGGGGCGTGGCGGGCGATTTTTTCCAGCTCCTCGGCGGAATCGAAGGCGAACAGCGAGACGCCGGCGGCATGGGCGGCGGCGATGGCGCGGGCCTTCTTGATGGTATTGCCGAAGCTGATCTCCCCCGGTGCCGCCCCGGCCTTGAGACAGGCCTCGATTTCCTCGAAGCTCGCGGCATCGAAGGCGCTTTCCAGCCGCACCAGGCGCTCCAGGATGGGCGCGGCGGGGTTGGCCTTGACCGCATAATAGATCCGCGCCAGCGGCAGGGCGGCGCGCAGCGCGCGGAAATTTTCCGCCATGCGATCGAGATCGACGACGAGGCAGGGCAGCGCCGGCTGCGTATCGGCAAAAAAACGGGCAATCTTCGGCGTCATAGCACCGTGCCTCCCCAGGAAACAGGCGCCCACCTCGGATAAGCGGCGGGCGGAGTTGCGAAACGGTCGAACGAACCAGCGACCAGACGATTGCCAGAACGCTTGACGTCGTTGCGTAACCACTAAGGTTAGAGGCACGTGCGTTGCTGCGTGACGGCCGACATAATCCCCCCCGACGGGCAGCGCAAGAGGCGAATTTCATCGCTCCGTCATAAATTTGCGCGGAGAAGTTGGAGGGAAGCGGGGGAATATGCTATCGCCGCCTGCATGACCCGTCCCCTGATCGCCGTGCTCAACGGCCCCAATCTCAACTTGCTCGGCACCCGCGAGCCCGAACTCTATGGTGTGACGACGCTCGATGACGTCGAGGCACTGTGCGCCGAGGCCGCCGAGGCGCTCGATCTCGCGATCGATTTCCGCCAGACCAATGGCGAGGGCGAGCTGATTTCCTGGGTTCAGGAATGCCGCGACCGGGCCGCCGGGGTGATCCTCAATCCCGCCGGCTATGGCCATTCCTCGGTGGCGCTGATGGATGCCCTGCTGGCGCTCGAATGCCCGGTGATCGAGGTGCATCTCACCAATATCCACAAGCGCGAACCCTATCGCCACCATACCTATAGCTCGGAGGCGGCGAACGGCATGATTTGCGGGTTCGGCGCGCGCGGCTATGCGCTGGCGCTGGAAGCGATGGCGGAATTGTTGCGGGAGGACGGGGCGTGAGCGGCGTGCCCTTCGATCCAGCGGCCATTCGCGCGCTCGCCGCCATCCTGAACGAGACCGGGCTCACCGAAATCGAGATCGCCGAGCAGGATCGCCGCATCCGCATCAAGCGCAGCCCGGCGCCGGCGCAGCGGGTTTCCCTTCCGCACCGGCCGCCACCGGAGGGACCCGCCGAGCCGGCGGCGAGCGAGGATCTCACGCGCCACCCCGGCGCGGTGTTGAGCCCGATGGTGGGCGTCGTCTATCTCGCCCCGGAACCCGGCGCGCCGGCTTTCGTCACCCTCGGCCAGCGCGTCGAGATCGGGCAGACGCTGCTGCTGATCGAGGCGATGAAGACTTTTAACCAGATCAAGGCAACGAAAGCGGGGGAGGTGAGCCGCATCCTGGTGCGCGCCGGCGCGCCGGTCGAGTTTGGCGAACCGCTCATGCTCATCGAATGACCGGTTGCCGCGAATGACATGGCGTTGTTCCAGAAAATCCTGATCGCCAATCGCGGCGAGATCGCGCTCCGCATCCAGCGCGCCTGCCGCGAACTCGGGATCCCGACGGTTGCTGTGCATTCGACGGCGGACGCGACGGCGATGCATGTGCGGCTCGCCGATGAGAGCGTGTGCATCGGCCCGCCGCCGGCACGCGAGAGCTATCTCAACATCCCCGCCATCCTCTCGGCCGCCGCCATCACCGGAGCGGACGCCATCCATCCCGGCTACGGCTTTCTTTCCGAGAACGCCCGGTTCGCCGAGATGGTCGAGGCGCATGGCATCACCTTCATTGGGCCGAGCCCGGCGCATATCCGCATGATGGGCGACAAGATCGCCGCCAAGGAGGCGATGGCCGGGCTCGGCGTGCCGCTGGTGCCGGGCTCTGCGGGGGTGGTGGCCGATATCGCGGAGGGCCGCCGGGTGGCCCAGCGGATCGGCTATCCGGTGCTGATCAAGGCCGCCGCCGGGGGCGGCGGGCGCGGCATGAAGGTTGCCGCGGATGAGGCGGGGCTTGCCGGGGCATTTTCCCTCGCGCGCGCCGAGGCGGCTAGCGCCTTTGGCAACGACGCCGTCTATATCGAGAAATATCTCGATCGTCCGCGCCATGTCGAGCTTCAGGTGCTGGCCGATAACGCCGGCAATGTCGTGCATCTCGGCGAGCGCGATTGCAGTTTGCAGCGCCGCCATCAGAAGGTGCTCGAAGAAGCGGGCTCCCCCGCGCTCGCCCCCGAAGCACGCGCCGCCCTCGGCGCGCGGGTCACCACCGCTCTTGGCAAGCTCGGCTACCGCAACGCCGGCACTCTCGAATTCCTTTACCAGGACGGCCAGTTCGCGTTCATCGAAATGAACACACGGCTCCAGGTCGAGCATCCGGTGAGCGAGATGATCACCGGGATCGATCTCGTGCGCGAGCAGATCCGCATCGCGTCCGGTGAGCCGCTCGGCTACGGACAAAAAGACATCCGCTTTTCCGGGCACGCCATCGAGTGCCGCATCAATGCCGAGGATCCGCAAAGCTTCATGCCGACGCCGGGGCAGATTGCCGTCTATCATCCGCCGGGCGGGCCCGGGGTGCGCGTCGATTCGGCGCTCTATGCCGGCTATGTCGTGCCGCCCTATTATGACAGCCTGATCGCCAAGCTGATCGTGCACGCCGCGACCCGCGAGGATGCCATCGCGCGGCTGGCGCGCGCGCTCGATGAATTCGTCATCGATGGCATCCAGACCACGCTGCCGCTGCATCGGCGCCTCGTCGAGGCGGCCGATTTTCGTGCCGGCGACTACACCATCCACTGGCTTGAGCGCTTTGTCGCGCAAGAGTGAGGAGAGCGTCATGGCCGATTTACCGAATGTCGATGATCTCGCGCGAACCATCCCCGATGGCGCGCTGCTGGCGCTGCCGCCGGATCACTCGCTGGGCTCGGTGGCGCTGGTCCATGCCCTGATCCGGCGTGGCGCGCGCGATCTGCGCCTGCTTGGCGTGCCGGTCGGCGGATTTCTGTTTGATCTCCTGATCGGGGCTGGCGCGGTTGCCGAGATCGAGACCTCTGCGGTCAGTCTCGGGGAGGCCGGCACCGCGCCGCGCTTTACCACCGCTCTCGCCGCGGGCGGGTTGCGGCTGCGCGATGCCACCTGTCCCGCGATCCATACCGCGCTGCAGGCGGCTGAGAAGGGGGTTCCCTTCCTGCCGCTGCGCGGCCTCCTCGGCAGCGATATCCTCGCCCATCGCCCGGACTGGAAGGTGATCGACAATCCCTTCGCCCCCACGCCCGACCCGATCGTGCTGATCCCTGCCATCCAGCCTGATTTCGCGCTGTTTCATGCGCCCTTCGCGGACCAGGCGGGCAATGTCTGGGTCGGCCGGCGGCGTGATCTTGCGACCATGGCGCATGCCGCGCGTGAGGCGCTGGTGAGTGTCGAGCGCGTTATCGCCGGCGACATGCTGGAGGATGAGCGGCTGGCGCCTGGCGTGATCAGCGGCGTCTATGTCGGCGCCATCGCGCTTGCCCCGAAGGGCGCCGCCCCGCTTGGGCTGCTCGACGAATATCCCGCCGATGCCGAGCATATCGCGGCCTATGCGCGGGCGGCGCGGAGCGCCGCGGGTTTTGCCGATTATCTCGCGCGCTTCGTGCAGCGCGCCCCCGCCCTGACATGAGCGGCGCGATTGCTCCGGAGGAGCGCCTCGCGGTGGCGCTCGCGCGGCTGATCCTCGACCCCGAGGCGCCGCCGGCGCGGCATATCGCTGTGGGGGCGGCGAGCCCCATTCCCGCTGCCGCGTGCTGGCTGATCAAGCAAATCGGCCATCCCGTGCGGCTCTCGCTTTTGCATAAAATAAAGGGCAATCCGTTCAGCGAGGGCACGCGCGAATTGTTCGATCTCGCCGGACAGGGGCGGATCGATCTGTTTTTCCTGGGCGGCGGACAGATCGACGGGGCGGCCAATATCAACCTGATCGGCACCGGCGCATGGCCGGGGCAGGGGGTGCGATTCCCCGGCAGTTTCGGCTCGGCCTTCATGTATCTCATGGTGCCGCGCACCATTTTGTTCCGCGAGGAGCACACGCGGCGCGTGCTGGTGCCACGCGTCGATTGGATCTCGGCGCCCGGCGTTTCGCCGCCCGGGCATTTCCGCCGTGGCACGGCGCAGGCGCTGGTCACCGGGCGCGCGGTTTTTCGTTTCGTGAACGGGCGTTTCCGTCTGGCGTCCTGTCATCCTGGCGAGAGCGCGGCGAGCATCGCCGAGCATACCGGGTTTGCCTACGACGCGCCGGCAACCGTGCCGGAGACGCCGGCGCCGAGTGCCACCGAACTCGCCTTGCTGCGTGGCCCGGTTTATGCCGAGATGCGCGAAACCTATCCGGCTTTCTGTGCCCGCGTCTGGGGCAACTGAGCAAAACAAGAACGGAACGGACTGCGCATGAGCGGCATGCCCCTCTCGCCGGGTGCTCTCCAGGGCGTCAAGGTGATCGACCTCACCCGCGTCCTCGGCGGCCCCTACTGCACCATGATCCTCGCCGATCACGGCGCCGAGGTGATCAAGATCGAGCCGCCCCAGGGCGATGAAGTGCGTGACTGGGGGCCGCCTTTTCTTGAACAGCCGGATGGCACGCGCGATGCCAGCTATTTCCTCGGCGTCAACCGCGGCAAGCGCGCGCTGGCGCTCGATCTCGGGCGCGCCGAGGGCCGGCGCGTGCTGCTCCGCCTGCTCGAAGGCGCCGATGTGCTGGTGGAGAATTTCAAGCCGGGCGGGATGGAAAAATGGGGGCTCGGCTATCACGAAACCCTCGCCCCGCGGTTTCCCGGGCTGATCCATTGCCGCGTCTCGGGCTTCGGTGCGGACGGCCCGCTGGGTGGCTTGCCCGGCTATGACGCCATTTTGCAGGCGATGACCGGGCTGATGAGCGTCAATGGCGACCCGGCGAGCGGGCCGGTCAGGATCGGCACGCCGGTCGTCGACCTCGCCACGGGTCTCTATGCGGCGATCGCCATTCTCATGGCGCTGCACGAGCGGCATCAATCAGGGCGTGGGCAGTATCTCGACATGACGCTGCATGATTGTGGAATGGCACTTTTGCACCCGCAAGCGGCGAATTATTTTCTCAATCATCGCCGCCCAATGCCGACTGGCAACCCGCATCCCAATCTCGCGCCCTATGAGACCTATGCCACCCGCACCGGCGATATCTTCATCGCCGCCGGCAATGATGCGCAGTTCAAAAAGCTCTGCGCCGAACTTGGCCGGCCCGAACTGGCGGAGGATGCGCGGTTTCGCACCAATGCCGACCGCCTCGCCCATCGCGCGGCGCTGATCGCGGCGTTCAAAGCGGTGCTGGCCGAGGTCGATGGCGACGCGCTGACGCTCCGCCTTTTGCGTGCCGGGTTGCCGGCGGGGCCGGTGCGCGCGGTCGATGAGGCGCTGGCGAGCGCGCACGCGCACGCGCGCTTCATGGTCGCCGAGATCGGCACCTGGCAGGGTCTCGGGACGCCGATCAAGCTCTCGCGCACGCCCGGCGGCCCGCGCACCGCCCCGCCCCGCTTCGCGGAACATACCGATGACGTGCTGGCCGGCTTCGGCTTCGCGCCGGACGACATCGCGGCGCTGGAGCGCGACGGCGTGATCACGCGCCGGCGTCGGAAATAGGGCGGCGGCGGGCCGCATTGACGGGTTTGGCCGCCTGGCCGTAAAACTCCGGCGCGGCAAAAAACGGGGAGGATGGAATGAACCAAGGGCGCAGGCGCGGTTTTTTGAACGCGCTGCTGATGTTACTGATCACGCTGGCCATCGCTTCGCCGATCGCCGCGGGCGCCGAGGGCGCGGCGCCGGCGGAAATCAAGATCGGCCATCTCCATGCCGCCTCCGGCCCCTATGCCAGCATCTCGATGCCGGTGTACGACACGCTGAAACTCTGGGTCGATCAGCAAAACGCGGCGGGCGGCGCCTTCGTCAAGGCGTTCAACAAAAAAATTCCACTCAAGTTGATTTCCTACGATGATCAGAGCAACCCCGGTACCGCCGCGATCCTCATCAACCAGCTCATCACCCAGGACAAGGTCGATCTCCTGGTCTGCGATTCGGGCTCGGTGCTGACCGCCGTCGCGGTGCCGATCGCGCGCGAACACAAGATGTTCCTGTTCGATCCGACCGGCACCGGCGCGGCGTTTTTCAGCAAGGACAATCCCTATATCGCGCTGCTCGCCGACCCGGTCTCGACGGTCTGGCCACGCTATCTCTGGGAGTTCCTGAAAAGCGACGCGGCCGCTCTCGGCCTCAAGCGCGTCGCCATTCTCTATGCCACCAATGATTTCACCGGCACCCAGGCAAGCGCCATCCGCGCCGCGCTGAAGGAAGCGGGATCGCCCTCCGAGATCGTCTTCGATCAGGGTGTTCCGACCAGCACCTCGAACTATTCAGTGCTCATCGACAATATCGCCGCGACCAATCCGGACATTGTGCTCGAACTCGGCTATGTCGGCAACGATATCGCCTTTCTTCGCAATCTTCAGGATCAGGACCACAAATTCAAGGCCGTCTTCACGCTCTATCCGGGGATCGAGACCAACGTGCTGATGAAGAATGTCGGCGCGCAAGGCTTGGCCGGCGTGTTCACCTATGTCACCGCGCTCGGCCTCACGCTCAAGCCCGAGATTGGTATGACGGTCGAGGAATTGCGCGCGGCGTTCGAAAAAGCCTATGGCGGGGGCGGCGTCGAGTTCGGCTGGAACGCCATCGCCGGGCATGTCACCGGGCTCGTCATCGGAGAAACCTTGGCCCACGCCGATAGTCTCTCGCAAGCCGACCTGCGCCAGGCGGTTTTCGGGCTCTCGGGAAAGCTCAAGACCCTGGTGGGCACGTTCGAATTGCGCGAGGACGGGGCGCAGATCGGCGAGCTGACCCCGATCGGGCAGTTCGGCCCCGATGGCAAGCTCGCCGTCGTCTATCCGCATGAGTTCGCCACCGCGAAACCCAAGATCAACGCGCCCTGAGGGGCGGCGGATGCTGCTGCACGCGCTGCTCGGTGGGGTGGTTTTCGGCTGCTATTTCACGCTCATCGGGCTCGGGCTCAATCTCGTGTTCGGCGTCATGCGCATCGTCAATCTCGCGCATGGCGACGTGCTGATGCTCGGCAGCTTTGCCGCCTATTTCCTGTTCCATCTCGCGGCACTCTCGCCGCTCTCGGCCGCGCCCCTGATCGTCATTGGCTTTTTTCTGCTCGGCTTGCCGTTCTATTATCTCGTCGTGCCGCGTCTGGCGGCATCGCGTGATGCCGAGATGCTCTCCTTCATCCTGTTCTTCGGCGTCCAGCAGATCATCGAGGCGCTTGCCGCGATCGCCTTTGGCTCCTCGGAGCGCTCTATCCCGGCGCGCGTGCTGGGGATCGGCGCGGTGCATCTCTGGGGCCAGAGCCTGCCGCGCGCCTGGGTGATCAGCGCGTTGGTCGCGCTCGCCGCGGTGCTGGCGCTTTATCTCTATCTTTATCACACCCGCCTTGGCCTTCTTACGCGCGCGGTGATGGCGAGCCGCGAGGAAGCGCGCGCGTCGGGCATCGATATCCATCGGGTCTCGGCGATCGCCTTTGGCATCGGGCTCGCGCTGGCCGGCTTGGCTGGCGTCTTCGCGCCCTTCATGCTCGGCAGCATCACCCCGGCGATGGGCAGCACCATCAATCTCGCGGCCTTCGCGGTGATCGTGGTCGGCACGCTCGGCAATCCGCTCGGCACCGTGCTCGGGGGCCTAGTCTATGGCGTCGGGCTGTTGATGATGCAGACCTACCTTAGTGCCTGGGCGGATCTCCTGCCCAATCTGTTGCTTATTCTGGTGCTGCTGGTGCGCCCGAGCGGCCTGCTCGGGCGGCGGGTGCGGCTTGCCTAGGGCGGCACGCGATTTCTTGCGGGTCGGCGTGCCGGTTGTGCTGTTGTTCGCGCTGTTGCCATTGTTCTATCAGAACGAACTGCTGCTGTTCAATTTCGTGCTGTTCCTGATCCTCACGCAAGGGCTGAACGCGGTCTATGGTTTCACCGGCTATCTGCCGTTCGGCTATGTCGGGTTTTTTGGTGCGGGCGCCTATGGATTTGCCCTCGCCGTGATGCATCTCGCGGCCCCGCCGCTGCTCGCCTTGCTGCTCGCCGGGCTTGCCGGGGTGGTCTTGGGGCTCATTCTCACGCCGCTGCTGCGGCTCTCGGGCGCTTATTTCGCCATCGCCAATCTTGCCGCCGCGCAGATGGTCTATCAGATCATCGCCAACCCGGCGCTCGCCGATATCACCAAGGGGCCCTATGGGGTGTCGCTGGCCAGCGTCTTTGCCCCGCGCGCGAGCTATGCCGTGGCGCTCGTCATTCTCGCCTTTGTGCTCGGCCTGGTCGCCTGGCTGCGGCATGGGCGGTTCGGTTTGGCGTTGCAGGCGATGCGTGACGATCCGGTGAGCGCGGCGATGGCCGGGATTCCGGTACTGCGCGGGCGGGTGGTGGCGTGGCTGCTCTCGGCGTTGATCGCTGGCCTCGCGGGCGGGGTTTTCGCCTGGCACATCTCGGTATTTTACCCCGAAACCGCGTTCGACATCTCGATCAGCATTTTCGCCATCGTTTTTACCCTGTTCGGCGGGGCCGCGACGCTCACCGGCCCGATCGCCGGCGTCCTGGTGCTCTATGGGCTCTACAATGTGATCGGCATCAGCGTGCCGCAGTATTTTCAGCTCATCTACGGCGCGTTGATCGTGGGTCTCGTGCTGTTTTTGCCGCGTGGTTTCGCCTCGCTCTTGAGCCGAAGGGGGATCGATGTCCCCTGAGCCCCTTCTCGAAATTGCTGGCCTGGTCAAGCGCTTCGGCGGTTTTCGCGCGCTCGATGGGGTCAGTTTTTCGCTCGGCCCTGGCGAGGTTCTGGGTCTCGTCGGGCCGAACGGTTCGGGCAAGACTACGTGTATCAACGTGATTTCCGGCCTCTATGCGCCGGATGGCGGAGAGATGCGGTTTGCCGGGCGGCCGCTCGGCGGCAATGCGATGCATCGGCGCGCCCGCCTCGGCATCAACCGCACTTTTCAATCGCCGCGCCCCTTCGCCTCGCTCAGCGTGCGCCAGAATGTCGAACTCGCCGCTTTCTATGGCCACGCCGAGGGTCCGCGCGCCGATATTCCAGCCCTTCTCGCGAGCCTCGATCTCGATAGCCTGGCGCCGCGCCGCGCCGAGGATCTCAACAGCGCGCAACAAAAACTTCTCGATCTCGCGCGCGCGCTCGCCACCGCGCCGCGGTTGCTGCTCGTCGATGAACTGGCCGCCGGGCTCAATCCGGCGGAGCTTGCGCGCATGGCGGAGCGGCTGCGGGCACTGGCGCGCGGCGGCATGGCGCTGCTCGTGGTCGAGCATCTGCTCGGATTCCTCGAGAGCGTCACCGACCGGGTGATCGTGATGAATGCCGGGCGCGAGATTTTCGAGGGCGATTTGTCGGCGGCGGTGCGGCACCCCGAAGTGGTGCGGGTGTTTCTCGGGAGCGATCATGCCGGCTGATCTGCTCCGCGCCGAAGGCTTGGCGGCGGGCTACGGCAAGGTGCGGGTGCTGTGGGGCGCGGGGCTCACGGTTGGCGCGGGCGAGAGCGTGGTGCTGCTCGGCCCCAATGGCGCTGGCAAGACGACGCTGCTGAAAGTGCTCCTCGGGCTGATGCCGGCCTGGGCGGGGCGGGTCAGCCTGGAGGGCGAGGAGATCACCACCTGGCCGAGCGATCGGCGGGTGCGGCGGGGGCTTGCCTATATGTCGGAGATCGGCGTTTTCACAGCACTCAGCATTGCCGAAAATCTGGCGATCGGCGGCCAGTTCAGCCCGCCCGCGCGGCTCCGGCGCCGGCTCGATGAACTCTACGCGGTGTTCCCCGATCTCGCGGCGCGGCGCGGCGCCTTGGCCGGCAGCCTCTCGGGCGGGCAGCGCAAGATGCTCGGCATCGCCAAGGCCCTGGCCGGCGCGCCACGCCTGCTCATCATGGACGAGCCCTCGGCCGGGCTTTCGCCGCTTTTCGTCGGCCAGGTGATCGGCATTCTCAGGCGCTTCCACGCCACTGGCCTGGCGCTGCTGATCGCCGAGCAGAACGTGAAATTTCTCGATCTCGCCGAGCGGGTTTTTACGCTGGAGGGCGGGCGCGTTGGGTTTTCCGGCAGCGTCGCCGAACTGCACGCGGACAACGCCCTGCACCGCGCCTATTTCGGGCTCGGCGCCTAAGCAGGCCCAAGATAAAAGCCCTTGCCTATGCCGCAGGGCGCGCCTGGTGCAGCGCCTCCCATACCCGTTCAGGCGTCGCCGGCATATCGAGATGCACAACGCCGCGCTCGGCAAGCGCGTTGAGCAGGGCATTCATGACCGCCGGCGGGCTGCCGACCGCGCCGGCCTCGCCCGCGCCCTTGACGCCGAGCGGGTTGGTGCCGCACGGCACCTCGATCAGATCAACCTCGATATCAGGGAGATCATCGGCGCGCGGCACCGCGTAATCCATGAAACTCCCCGAAAGCAGCTGGCCCGATTGCGGATCGTAGGCGGTGCGCTCCAGCAGCGCCTGACCCAGCCCCTGCGCCACGCCGCCATGCACCTGGCCGCGCACGATCATCGGATTGACCGCCTTGCCGACATCGTCGCAGACGACATAGCGCACGACGCGCGCGACCCCGGTCTCGGGATCGATCTCGACCTCGGCCATATGGCAGCCATTGGGGAAGGTGTGGCTGCTGATTTCCGCCACTTCCGCGGCGTCAAGCAGCGTCACGTCCTTGCCGGCGGCGAATTTTTCGCGCTGCAGGCGGGCGAGTTCGAGAATATCAACGCCGCGATCGGTACCGATGATGGAAAACCGCCCATCGTCGAACACGATATCGGCGACCGCCGCTTCGAGCATCTCGGCGGCCGCGGCCTTGCCCTTCTCGATCACGGTCGCGGTGGTGACAAGAATGGCCTGGCCCTCGGAGTAGAGGCTGCGCGCACCGCCCGTGCCGCCGCCGGTCGGGATTTCGTCGGTATCGCCCTGGTGGACGCGGATATTGTCGGGGTCGATGCCGAGCCGGTTGGCGGTGAGCATGACATAGGCGGTCTCGTGGCCTTGGCCGGTCGATTGCGTGCCGACATAGAGATCGACGCCGCCATCTCCGGCGAAGCGGATCTCGGCCCGCTCGGAGGGCGCGCCGCCCGTGGCCTCGAGGTAATAGGCCATGCCGATGCCGCGCAGCCGGCCCCGCTCCCGCGCCTCGGCGCGGCGGGCGGGGAAGCCCGCATAGTCGATCTTGAGGAGCGCCGCGTCCATCACCCGGCCAAAATCGCCGCTGTCATAGGTCTGGCCCATCGCCGAGGTGAAGGGCATGGCGGCGGGCGGCACGAGATTGCGCTTGCGCAGCTCCACGGGGTCGATTTTGAGTTCACGCGCCGCCGCATCGATCAAGCGCTCGACCAGGTAGTTGCTTTCCGGGCGGCCGGCGCCGCGATAGGCATCAACCGGCACGGTGTTGGTGAAAACGCCGATGACATTGGCGTGGATGGCCTGAAAACCATAGACGCTGGCGAGCACCTTGGTTCCCGCCAGGGTCGGGATGAAGGGTGCGAAGGTCGAGAGATAGGCGCCCATGTCGGCATAGTTCCGGGTTCTGAGCGCGAGAACCTTGCCGGCCGCGTCGAGCGCGATCTCACCTTCCGTGAGATTGGCGCGGCCTTGCGTATCGGAGAGAAACGCCTCCGAGCGCTCGGAGCGCCATTTCACCGCCCGCCCGAGTTTGCGCGCGGCGTAGCAGGTGAGCGCGTGCTCGGCATAAAGGAAAATCTTCATCCCGAAGCCACCGCCGACATCGGGGGTGATCACGCGGAATTTTTCCTGCGGGACGCGGAACACCGCCTCCGCCAGCAATTGCTTGAGCAGCCAGCCGCCCTGGGTGTTGGTGGTCAGCCGCCAGCGTGCGTCGCGGGCGTCGAACTCCGCGAGTGCGGCGCGCGCCTCCATGCTGTTGACGACGACGCGGTTGTTGACCACGGTGAGGCGCGTGACATGCGCGGCCTTGGCGAACAGCGCCTCGGTCTTGGCACGATCGCCGGTTTCCCAGTCGAAGCAGATATTGCGCGCAGCCCCGGCCCAGACCAGCGGTGCGTCCGCCTGGGTGGCGCGCGCCAGATCGGTGATCGCGGGCAGGATATCGTAGGCGACATCGACCGCCTCGGCGCCGTCGCGCGCCGCTTGCGCGGTCTCGGCGACGATGAAGGCGACCGGATCGCCGACATGGCGCACGACGCCATCGGCGAGCACCGGATGGGGCGGATCGAAGCGCGGGCTGCCGTCGCGATTCTTGAGCGGGACAGCGCAGGGCAGACCGCCGATGCCATCCTCGGCGAGATCGGCATGGGTATAGACCGCGACCACGCCCGGCACTGTCCTGGCGCGGCTGGTGTCGATCGCGGTGATGCGGGCATGGGCGTGCGGGCTGCGCAGCACCACGCCGATCAGCGTCCCGGGCGGCGTTATGTCGTCGGTATAGCGGCCATCGCCTTTGAGAAGGCGCGGATCCTCGATGCGTCGCACGGGTTGGGCCAGGCCGAATTTGGTCATCGCTTGCGCTCTCCGCTTCCCATTCAACATCACGCTACAGATGTACGCGCCGCCGGCCAAGGCCAAGTGGCGCGGTACGGATGCAGGCGCCGGCTCATTCCCCCGGCATCTCCACCTTTTGGCGCTCTACGCCCCGCCGCGAAAAGCGTGCCTTGCCCCATTCGCGGAGGCGTTGGAAGCTCATGTACAGCATCGGGATGAGGAAGATGCCGACCGAGCTTGCCGCGATCATGCCGCCGAATACCGCCGTGCCGACGCCGCGCCGGCTCAGCATCGCCGCGCCCTCGGCCCAGACCAGCGGCACCAGGCCGAGGATGAAAGCAACCGAGGTCATCATCACCGCGCGGAACCGCATGCGCGCGCCCAGGGCGGCGGCGTCGCGGATCGAATGTCCGGCCTCCCGCTGCTCCTTGGCGAATTCGACGATCAGAATGCCGTTCTTGGCGGCCAGCGCGATCAGCACGACGAGGCCGATCTGGGCGTAGAGATCGAGCGGCAAGCCAGCGATCAGCAACGCGATGAACGAGCCGGTGACGCCCACGACGACGGACAACAGCACCGGGATCGGGATCATCCAGCTCTCATAGAGTCCGACCAGAAACAAATAAGCGAACAGCACCGCGAGGCCGAGGATGAGGCCGGTGCGCCCGGCGGCGAGCTGCTCCTGATAGGCGGTGCCGGTCCATTCGAAAGCATAGCCGGGCGGCAAGGTTTTGGCCGAAATCGCCGCCATGGCGGCAAGCGCATCACCCGAGGAGACGCCGGGCGCCGGGCTGCCGAGGATCGAGATCGCACGGTAGTTGTTATAGCGCACGATCACCTGCGGGCCCTGGATGATGCGCAGTTCGGCGATCGAGCGCAGCGGCACCATCTGCCCGACATTGTTGCGCACATAGATCTGCCAGATATCGGACATATCGCGCCGGTTCGCCGCCTCGCCCTCGATATTGACCTGCCAGGTACGCCCGAACAGGCTGAAATTATTGACGTAGATTCCACCCAATGTCGCTTGCAGCGCGGTGAACACGTCGTTGATGTTGAGCCCGAGCGCTTGCGCCTTCTCGCGGTCGATATCGAGATAGATCGAGGGGTTGGAGGCGGTGAAGGTCGAGAAGACGCGCGCCAGATGGGGGTCGCGATTGGCCACGGCGAGCAGGCCGTTCATGACGCTGCCCATCGCCACCGGGTCCTGACCCTCCAGACCCTCGAGATCGTATTCGAACCCGCCCGAGGTCGAAAGTCCGATGATCGGGGGCAGGTTGAAGGGGAAAACGATTGCCGAGCGGATGCCGAGGGCCGCGCCAAACATCTGGCGGATCAGCGCTTGCGCCGCGTTCGCCGCGCCACGCCGGTCGGCGAAGGGTGCGAGACGCGCGACCATGAACGCGGCATTGGGCTCGGAGACGTAATCGAGCAGCGAGAAGCCGATGATCGAGAGCGTGTTGGCGACTTGCGGCATCTTGTGCAGGATGCCCTCGACCTCGCGGGTGGTTGCCGCGGTGCGCGCGACCGAGGCGCCGTCGGGCAATTGCACCGCGACGAAGAAGGCCCCCTGATCCTCCTCGGGGAGAAACCCGGTCGGCGTGCGGAGCGATAATCCCCAGATGGAGGCAGCAAAAACTGCGATCAGTACGAGCGCGAGCGCGGCCACGCGCAACAGCCGCCGCACGATCGCGGCATAGCCGTCGCGGAGAAAATCGACGCCGCGCAGCACCCCTCCCATGATCCCGCGCTTTTTCCCCTCATGGCGAAGAAATACCGCGCAGAGCGCCGGCGAGAGGGTGAGCGCGTTGATCGCGGAAATCAGCATCGCGCAACTGATGGTCACCGCGAACTGGCGAAACAGCGTTCCCGAGAGGCCGGGAATGAAGGCCACGGGCACGAACACCGAAAGTAAAACCAGCGTGATCGCGATGATCGGGCCGGTGATCTGGCGCATCGCCTTCTTGGTTGCCTCGGCGGGGGAAATCTCCGGCTCCTCCTCCATCACCCGCTCGACATTCTCGACGACGACGATCGCGTCATCGACGACGATGCCGATCGCGAGCACCATGGCGAGCAGCGAGACGGTATTGGCCGAGTAGCCGAGTGCCAGCAAAGCGGCAAAGGTGCCGATCAGGCTCACCGGCACGGCGACCATCGGGATCAGCGTCGCGCGGAAATTGCCGAGAAAGAGATAGACCACGAGGACGACGAGCAAAAACGCCTCGGTGAGGGTGCGGATCACTTCGTGAATGGTGTCCGAGACGAAGGTGGTGCTGTCATACATCACCTGCGCCTTCATGCCCGCGGGAAAACGCTGGCTGAGCCGCGCCAGCGTCTGGTTGACCGCCGTCGCGGTCGCGACCGCATTGGCCCCGGGCGAGAGATAGATGCCGATCGGCACGCCAGGGCGGCCATCGATGCGGCTCTCGCTATCCTCGTTCTGCGCTCCCATCTCGACACGCGCGACATCGCGCACCCGCAGCACCGAGCCATCGGGGAAGGCGCGCAGCACGATGGCGCCGAATTGCGCCGGGGTCTTGAGCTGACCCTGGGTCTGGACATTGAGCTGGAATTGCTGATCGCCCTTGATCGGCCGCGCGCCGATGCGGCCCACCGGGGCTTGCACGTTCTGCGCCTGGATCGCCGCGATGACATCCGAGGGCGCGAGGTTGAGGCTCACGAGGCGCTGGATATCAAACCATATACGCATCGAATAGTTCATCTTGGCGAACAGCGACGCCTGCCCGACGCCCGGCGTGCGCGCAATCGCATCAAGCACGTTGATGATCACGTAATTGGTGATGAACAGCGGATCCTGCTTGCCGGTTTCGCTGTAAAGCACGATGAATTGCAGGACGGCGGCGGATTTTTTCTGGACCACCAGGCCTTCCTGCTGGACCTCGAAGGGGAGCTGCGAGAGCGCCGTCTGCACCCGGTTGTTGACGTTGACGACGTCGATATCGGGATTGGTGCCAAGTGCGAAGCTGGTGTTGAGGGTGTAGCTGCCGTCGTTACCGCTGTTCGATTTCATGTAGAGCATGCGATCGACGCCGACCACCTGGCCCTCGATCGGCTGCGCGACATTGGTCTCGACGACATCGGCCGAAGCGCCGGGATAAACCGCCGTCACCGTCACCTGCGGCGGCACGATATCGGGGAACTGCGCCACTGGAATGCGCAGCATGGCGAGCAGGCCGGCGAGCGTGGTGATGATCGCGATCACCATCGCGAGCCGCGGCCGATCGACGAAAACCGCCGAGATCACCTTCTCAGTCCTGCTTCGCGCCAGCGCCGCCGGCGGCAGCATGCGCGTTGGGCGGCGGGCTCGCCGGGCCGGGCGCGACGACGAGGCCAGGGCGCGCCCGCTGCAAGCCCTCGAGCACCACCATCTCGCCCGGCGAGAGCCCGCTCATCACCACCGCCGTCGTCGGGCTCGACTGGCCCAACTGCACGCGCCGCTGCTCGATCTTGTTGCCCGCACCTACCACATAGACATAATCGCCGGTCTGGTCGGACAGCACCGCGGCGCGCGGCACGGTGAGCGCCTCGACCGGATTGATCCCTTCCAGCAGCACGCTCACGAACTCGCCATCGGTCAGCTCGCGCGCGGCGACGACGCTTGCCTCTTTCTCCGCCGCCAGCAGCGGGTTGGCGATGACCCCGCGGAGAATGATCGTATCGGTATTGGCGGAGATCGTGTTATCGACGAAATCAACCTTGCCGGCCTGCCCATAGAGCCGCCCGTCAGGCAGGCGGACGCGGATCAGCACGGCGTCGAGCCCACCCTTGTCGCGGTAGCGCTGACGCAGATCGATAGCCTCACGCACCGAGACCGGAAACACCACATACATCGGATCCTGGCTGACGATGGTGGTGAGCGTGCCCGAGGAGGGGCTCACGACATTGCCGATGGTCACCGCCGTGCGGCCGATCTTGCCATCGATCGGGGCGCGGATTTCGGTATAGCCGAGATTGATCTGCGAGACGCGGAGATTGGCCTGGGCCTGCATCATCTGCGCTTGATAGGACAATTCGTTGGCGCGCGCGTCATCAACCGTCGATTGCTGGCCGGCGGGCGTGTGCAGCAGCGTCTCGGCACGGTGCAATGTAATCTCGGCGTTCTGCAATTGCGCCTGCATTTGCTGAACAGTGGCCGCCTTGGCCTGGAGATCGGCCTGGAAGGGCGGCTGTTCGAGGCGATAGAGGAGGGCGCCTTTCTTGACCTCGGCGCCTTCGGTGAAATGGATCTCTTCCAGGAAAGCGGTGACACGCGCCACGAGATTGACCCGGTCGGTGGCCTGGATGCGGCCGACGAATTCACTGGTCTCGGTCACCGGCTGGCGCTCGACCCGCACCACGCCAACCGCTGGCGGCCCGGCAGCGCCGAACTGCGCCGCCGCCGGGCCGGCAAGCCCGCCGGCAAGACCGAGCGTCACGATCAACGCGTTTCGCAGCCTTCGCATCCGTCCCCAACCTCGCTTACGTTAACCTCGCATAGTACCCGGCGAACGCAAAGCACGCCGCCTCGGGCAGATGGCCCCGCGCGGCGCGGGGTCAATGGATGGCGCCGGGCGCGCTGCCGCGCCCCGGGCGCAGCAGAAAGGCGAACGGCACCACCATGAAGGCGGCGAGCGCGGCATAGCCGAAGACATCGATATAGCCGAGGATCGAGGCCTGGGTGTGCAGCGTCTGCTCGATCATGCCGAGCGCCTGCTGATGGACCGATGACGGCGCCATCCCCTGGCCCAGCAGGCTCGCCGTGCGCTGGTTCAGCAGCGCCGTGAACGGGGCATCGAGGGCCGTCAGGTGGGGGGCGAGAAACGCCTGATGCACCTGCGCCCGCTCGGTGATCAGCGCGGTCGCCGCGGCGATGCCGATCGAGCCCGCCAGGTTGCGGAACATGGTGAACAGCGCCGTGCCATCGGCATTGTCGGCCGCCGGCAAGGTAACAAAGGTAATCGTGCTGATCGGCACGAACAGGAAGGCCAGCCCGAAGCTCTGCGCCGAGCGCATGGCGAGCAGCGTGGTGAAATCGATATCGGGCGCGAGCGCGCGCGAGAAAATCAGCGCCGCGCCGAGGGTGAAAAAGCCGAACGCGATGATCAGCCTGGTCTCGACCCGCGCCATCAACGCGATCACGATGGGGATGGTCGCGATCACCAGCGCCGCCCCCGGCGCGAGCAACAGGCCAGCCAGGAACGACGTATAACCGAGCACGGTCTGCGCGAGCAGCGGCACGATCACCGCGCTCGCGTAGAGCACCAGGCCGGTTGCGAAAATCATCAGGCAGCCGATGGCGAAATTGCGATCCTTGAGAACCCGGAGCTTGACCACCGGCGCCTTCGCCTGCCACAGCCAGACGCTGGCCGCGATCAGGCTGGAAGCGGCGAGCCCGGCCATCAGAACGATGAAGGGCGAGCCGAACCAGTCGGCGTCCTCGCCGCGATCCATGAACACCTGCAACGCGCCGAAGCCGAGCATGATCAGGCCGAGCCCGATATAGTCGATGCCGCGCCGCGCGCGGGTGCGCTCAAGCGCCGCCAACCAAGGTGGATCCTCGACCAGACGGGCAACGCCGAGCAGCGTGATCAGCCCGATCGGCACATTGATGAAAAAAATCCAGCGCCAGTTGTAGTGATCGGTGAGCCAACCACCCAAAGTGGGGCCGAGCACCGGCGCCACGATGATCGCCATGGCGACGACGCCGAACGCGCGACCGCGCTGCGCCGGGGGAAATGTGTCGAGAATGATCGCCTGCTGGCTCGGTTGCAGCCCGCCGCCGAAAAATCCTTGCAACAGGCGAAAGACGATCAGTTCCGAAAGGCTGGTGGCGCTGCCGCAAAGAAAGGAAAACAGCGTGAAGGCGCCGATGCAGAGGAGAAAATAGCGCTTGCGCCCGATCAGGCTCGACAACCAGCCGGAAATTGGCAGCACGATGCCGTTGGCGACGAGATAGGAGGTCAGCGTCCAGGTGCTCTGGTCGTTGCTCACCGACATGCTGCCAGCGATATAGGGTAGCGAGACATTGACGATGGTGGTATCCAGCACCTCCATGAAGGCGGCCAGCGTGACAACCAGGGCAATCGCCCAAGGGTTGGCGGCGGGCGCCCAGGAGGCCGCTCCGGGCGCTGTGGCAGGCGCGGTCATGAGGCCACCTAATCGAGGAGTTTGACGGTAGGCTCGACCGAGATGCCGAGTGGCAGTGGCAGTTTCGGGTCGAGCCCGCTCTCGATGACGATCTTGACGGGCACGCGCTGGACGATTTTCACGAAATTGCCGGTGGCGTTCTCCGGCGGAAAAGCGGTGAACTTGCTGCCCGAGCCCTTCTGGATGCTGTCAACGTGGCCGGCCAGCGTCAGCCCCGGATAGGCATCGACATGGATCGCCACTTTTTGCCCCGGCCGCATGCGATCAAGCTGGGTTTCCTTGAAATTAGCGGTGATCCAGACCTCCGGCGAGACGATCGCGAGGATCTGCTGGCCGGGCTGGACATAGGTGCCAAGCTCGACATTGCGCTTGGTAACCCAGCCGTCCTGCGGCGCCGTGACCTCGGTATAGCCGAGATTGATCGCGGCCTGATCGAGCGCCGCCTTCGCCGCATCCACCTGGGCCGCGAGCTGTTTTACCTGGGCCTCGGCGACGGCGATATTTTCCGCCACGAGATCAGCCTCCTTGAGCGCGGCGCGCGCCTGTTCCACCTGCGCCGTGGCCTCGGCCGCGGCGGCGACGGCGGCATCGATATTCTCCCGCGTGGTCGCCGCGACCGGCAGATTGCGCTGGCGCCTGAGATCGGCCTCGGCCTTGACCTCGGCGGCCTCGGCCGAGGCCAGTTGCGCCTCGGCGGCGGCGCGCTTGGCGGGATAGGTTATCTGGGCGATCGTGAGGGCGAGCCGGGCGCTCTGCAACTGCGCCTGCCCGAGTTCCAACTGGCCACGCGCCTGATCGCGCGCCGCCCGGAAAGGCCGCGCATCGATCGCCACCAGCAAATCCCCGCGATGGACGAACTGGTTATCATCGATCGCGAGATTGACCACATTGCCGGCGACCTGCGGCGCGATGCTGATGGCGCGGCCATCGGTATAGGCGTCGTCGGTGCTCTCCTCGTCCTTGGTGAGATACCAGTAATAGCTCGCCCCGGCGATGACGCCGAGCCCGATAAGGGCCAGCAGCGCGCGTTTCCACGGCAGACGACGCTTCACCCGCCGCGTCGCGCCCGAGGCTTCCTTGCGCACCTGCTCCGCCGCATCCGGATAGTCAGCCATGCCCAACACTCCCGCCGACCCAGAAAGCCCGGCCCAAGCCAGAAAGCCCGGCCCAAGCATCAAGTGATGCCGGTCCACCGCGACAGATAGAACTGAACGGTTCGGTCAGCAAGCCTATCGGCCGAAGCTTAAGCTTAGCGGCACGCCCGCGAAACAAACAGAAAATTTTACGGCGCGAAAGCCTGCGTGCGAACCAGCCGGGCATAGAGCCCGTCCTCGGCCAAAAGCGCGCGGTGCCCGCCCTGCTCGACCGCCCGGCCGTCCGCCATCACCACCACCAGGTCAGCCTCGCGCACGGTGGAGAGCCGATGCGCAACAACGATCGTCGTGCGCCCGGCACGGAGCCGCGCCAGCGCCGCCTGCACCGCCGCCTCGCTCTCGGCATCGAGCGCACTGGTCGCCTCGTCGAGCAGCAGAATACGCGGATTGCGCAGAATCGCCCGCGCCAGGGCCACGCGCTGGCGCTGGCCGCCCGAAAGCCGCTGCCCGCCGGGCCCGACGCGGGTCGCGAACCCCTCGGGCAGCGCGTCGATGAACGCCCCCGCCGCGGCCGCGGCCGCCGCCTCGACCTCGTCGTCGCGCGCTGCTGGCCGGCCCATGCGGATATTGGCGGCGATCGTGTCATCGAACAGCAGCGCATCCTGGCCGACATAGGCGATGGCATCACGCAAGCTGGCGATCGCGATCTCCCGCACATCCGCCCCATCAACCATCACCCGCCCGGCGCCAACATCCATCAGGCGCGGGATGAGCGCGAGCGCGGTCGATTTCCCCGCCCCCGACGGCCCGACCAGCGCCAGCGTTCGCCCCGGCTCGGCGACCAACGACAAGCCCCGAAGCCCCGCCCGGCCATCGGGATAGGCAAAATGCACGTCCTCGAACACCACAAGACCACGCCCCGAAGGCAAGTCCCGCGCCGCCTCACGATCAACCACCGAGGGCGGCTCATCGATCACCGCGAACACCCGCGCCAGCCCCGCCAGTCCCTCCTGCAACGCCGCGTTCATCGTTCCCAACGCGCGGAGCGGCCGTGACGCAATCAGCAGCGCGGCGACAAACCCGGTGAAATTGCCGATACTCGCGCCCCCCATCGCCGCCCGCCAGCCGGCAAACCCGATCACCGCCGCAACCGCAACGCCGCCGAGCACTTCGAGCACCGGATCGATCCGCGCCCGCGCCCGCGCCATCCCCAGCAACGCCTGATAAAGCCGGCCAAACGTCGCCGCGGCCCGCCGCTCCTCCATCTCCTCCAGGCGATAGGCGCGCACGATCCGGGCCTGCGCGAAACTTTCGTGCAAAATCGCCGCGGTCTCGCCGATCCGCTCCTGCATTCCCCCCGAGGCCCGGCGCACCCGCCGCCCAATCCGCGCGATCGGCAGCGCCGCCAAGGGATAAAGCGCCGCCGCGATCAGGCTCAGCAGCCAGTCGAGATAAATCATCGAGGCCACCAGCCCGACCACCGTCAACAGGTCAGCGACCCCATTGACCGCGCGCGTCAGGGCCTCGCGGATCACCGTCGCGTCGGTGGTGAACCGCGCCGCCCACTGCGCCGGCGCCTCACGCTCCAGCCGGGCCAGATCGGCGCGCACAAGATGCCGGAACATACTTTCCTGCAATCCCCGAATGGCTAGCAGCACCACCTGCTGCACCACTACGTTCTGGACATACTGCGCCAGCGCCTTGACCGACGTGATCACCAGCACAATCGCCGGCACTTGATAAAGAATACGCGCGTCCCTGGCGGCAAAAAGCGAAAATGCGTGCTCGATCACCACCGGATAAAGCGCCGTCGCGCCCGACATCAACGCGGTGGCCAGCACCACCACCGCAATCCGCCCCCACTGCCGACGCACCTGCTCCCGCCACAGCCGCCCCAGCAACGCCATCGTGCCGTTCATGCGCGAGATGAAGAAAGAAAGAGCAGGGGGCGCTGCCCCCCGCACCCTCGCCAGGGACAATGTCCCTGGAGCCTGTCCCGAAGGGAGGCGGGTCGCAGGGGGGGCGCGAAAATGCGTTTGCCGCCCATGAGTTGCGCCTCCCCTGCGACCCACCTTCTCCAGGATGGGGGTCTGGGGCCACTGGCCCCAGCGGGGTGCAGGGGCAGCGCCCCTGCTCTTCTTCCTCTCATGGGCATGATCGGCTCGCTGCGTAGCGGGAGAGTTCGGCGCGGCAGGTGGTGGGGTTGGCGGTGCAGTTGGTGTTTTGCCACCAGCGGCGAAGTTCGGCCAGGGCCTTGCCGATTTCCGGTCCCTCCGGGATGCCGGCGGCGAGCGCGTCTTCGCCCGAGAGCGGGAACTGGGGAATTTCGTGGGCGCGGATGGCCTCGGCGAGGGCGGGATTGCCGGCCAGCAGCGCGCGGCCGGCGAGGATATCGGGGGGGGTTTCGGCAAGGGCGGCGGCGAGGCGCTCGGGGTCGGGTGGTGGCGCGCGCAGCGCGATCAGCCGCTTGCGCTCGGCCCGCGAGAGCCGGAGGCGATCGGCGAGACGCGCGGGATCGCCGGTGAGCAGGGCGGCGAGGCGGAGGATGGGATCGCTCTGTGCGGGCAGGGCGCGGCTGGGGTCGGCGCCTTCGGGGATGATCGCGGCGAGCACGCCGAGTTCGGCCATCAGGGCGATCGCGGGCGCGGGATCGGGGGTGGCGAGCAGGCGCTTGAGTTCGGCCCAGACGCGCTCGGCGGAGAGCCGCGCGAGGCCAGGGATGGCGGCCTGAAGGGCAGCCCTGGTCGCGGCATCGGGCGGCGTGCGGGCAAAGCGCGCCTGAAAGCGGAAAAAGCGGAGCAGGCGGAGATAGTCCTCGGCGAGGCGCGCGCCCGGATCGCCGACGAAGCGCACCCGTCCCGCCGCGAGGTCGGCGAGCCCGCCCACCGTGTCGAACACCGCGCCGTCGGGGGTCATCGAGAGGGCGTTGAGGGTGAAGTCGCGCCGCTTTGCGTCTTCTTCCCAGGCATCGGTGAAGGCGACGCGGGCGTGCCGGCCGTCGGTCGCGACGTCGCGCCGCAGTGTCGTGATTTCGACATGGTGGGGCCCGGCAAGCGTCGTGATGGTGCCGTGGGCGAGCCCGGTCGGGATGGCGGGAAGCCCGGCGCGTTCGAGCGCCGCCCTCACCTGTTGCGGCGGCCAAGGGGTGGCGAGGTCGATATCGCCGACCGGCAGGCCGAGCAGGGTATCGCGCACCGCGCCGCCCACCAGCCGCGCGCCGGGCAAAGCAGCGAGCACGGCGGCGATCTCCGGGCTAGCGAGAAAATCGGGCGGGGCGATGCGGCGGGCGGGGCCGCTCATCGGGCGCGCAGGGTCTCGGCGAGTTGCAAGAGGATCGCGGCGGTGGCGCCCCAGATATAATGCTTATCGTGGGGGAACACCCAGAACTCGCGCATCCTGCCGCGCCACATCGCCTGGCGGCGTTGCGGGGCGGCGGGGTCGAGGACGGTGGCGAGCGGCAGATGAAAAATCGCATCAACCTCGTCCGGGGCGGCGCAGAGCGCGAGACCGGGCGGCAACAGGCCGAGGACGGGCGTGATGCGAAAACCGGTGCCGGTGAGGTGATCGTGCAGGCGTCCGGCGAGTTCGACCCGGGCCGGGTCGAGGCCGATTTCCTCCTCGGCCTCGCGCAGTGCCGCCGCCTCGGGCGAGGCGTCTTCGGGGTCGATCCGCCCGCCGGGAAAACTAACCTGGCCCGCGTGACGGGCAAGCGTTTCGGTGCGCCGGGTGAGTAGCACCGAGGGGCACCGGCCGAGCACCAGGGGCACCAGCACGGCGGCGGCGATCGGCGGTTCGGTAAACCCGAGATCCTCGCGCGCCGGCCCACCTTGCAGGGGGAGCGCGGCGAGGCGGGCGCGCAGCTCGTTCTCCGTCACGGGCCAGCGGCGGCCGGCCCTCGGCGGCGGCTATTCGTCGTCATGGGAGGGCATCTCGCCGAGCGGGAAAAACCGCCCGCGGCTCCAGACGCCGAGCAATTCCCGCCCCAGCACGCGGTTCGGCACCGCCAGCGCCACCAGTTCATAATAGACCGCTCGCGTGATGCGCGCCTCGACGGCGTAGCGTCCGGCGCCCTCACGCACCTTGAGATAGGGGGTCGGCTCGCAGGTGATGAGGTCGTGGGCGATGCGGATCGGGTGATCGGGGCCGGCGGTGACGATTTCATCGACATTCGTGCGGAAGCTCAGCACCTGCTGGCGGCCATTGCCGCGCCAGTCGAGTTCGACGGCGAGAAAGGGCGCGTCCTCGACCTCGATACGGCCGCGTTCGGCGGGGGTTTCCAGCCAGAAACTGCCATCGGCCTCGCGCTTGAGGACAGAGGCGAAGAGGCAGACCATTTCCTTGCGCCCGATCGGGCTGCCGCGATAGAGCCAGGTGCCATCGCGACGGATGAGAAAGGGAAGGTCGCCGCATTCAACGGGCCGGCGCGGCGGTTTCGGGGCGGCGAGCGCGCGCTCGGGCGGCGGTCTCGGGCCCGGGGGACGGAGCGGAATGGCCAGGCGCGGCTCAAAAGATGCTGGCTGCGCGGTGCGGCTTTCTTGCGGCGATGCGTCGTTCACTGGACCCTCCCCGCCTCGATCGTTTGATCTGTCTTGCTCAGCGAACCGATCTCGTTCAGCACGCCCACCGGTTGCGACATCTTCATGGTTCAACGTCACTCCCGCTTCTTCGCCATGGCCAAATCTGGCGTAAAATAGCCCGCTCCCCGCCTGCGGTCCCGCCTGCCATGCGAGACCTCGTCACCCGCAAGCACCGCCCCACATATAGGGATGCTTGCCGCGGCGATGAAAGAGCGCGCATAGAGATTCCTCGCCGCGGGCGGCGTCGTGCAACCGGAAAGAGGAGTGGCCGGCGGATGTTCCCGGCAAACCAGAGCGACGCGGCGATTGTCGCCGAGATCGAGGCGCTGGCCCCGCGTCTGGCGGCGATCCGCGCCGAGATCGGGCAGGCGATCTTCGGCCAGCGCGCGGTGATCGAGCAGACGCTCATCACCCTCCTGGCGGGTGGCCATGTGCTGCTGGTCGGCGTGCCCGGCCTGGGCAAGACGCTGCTGGTCGAGACCCTGGGAACGGTGCTCGGCCTTGCGGCGCGGCGCGTGCAGTTCACCCCCGATCTGATGCCGGCGGATATTCTCGGCAGCGAGGTGCTCGACGAGGGCGCGGATGGCAAGCGGAGCTTTCGCTTTCTCCCCGGCCCGGTGTTTTGCCAGTTGCTGATGGCCGATGAGATCAACCGCGCCAGCCCGCGCACGCAATCGGCGCTGTTGCAGGCGATGCAGGAGGGTGAGGTGGCGATCGCCGGCGCCCGCCACGCCCTGCCGCGGCCGTTCCATGTGCTGGCGACGCAAAACCCGATCGAGCAGGAGGGCACCTACCCGCTGCCCGAGGCGCAGCTCGACCGGTTTCTCATGGAGATTGATATCGGCTATCCCGCGCTCGAAGACGAGCGGGCGATGCTGCTCGCCACCACTTCAGAGGCGCGCGTGCGCCTGCGTCCGGCGATCGGGGCCGAGGAACTGAGCGCGGCGCAACGGCTGATCCGTCGCCTGCCGATTGGCGCGGGGGTGGTCACGGCGATTCTCGATCTGGTGCGCGGCAGCCGTCCCGAGAGCGCCGCCGATCCGGAGATCCGCACCCAGCTCGCTTGGGGCGCCGGGCCGCGCGCCGCGCAGGCGCTGATGCTGGCGACCCGCGCCCGTGCCCTGCTCGATGGCAGGCTGGCCCCGAGTATCGAGGATGTCGCGGCCCTTGCGCCTGCGGTGCTGCGCCACCGCATGGCCCTCTCTTTCGCCGCGCGCGCCGAGGGCGTGCGCCTCGATGCGGTGATCGCGCGGCTGGTGGAGCGGCTCGAATGAGCGCGGCCGCCGCGACCGGCCGCGCGGAAGCGCTCGCCGCGCGGCTGCCGCCGCTGCTGCTTGCCGCCGAGCGCGTCGCCGCCACCGTCGCCCAAGGCGTGCATGGCCGCCGCCGGGTCGGCCAGGGCGATAGTTTCTGGCAGTTCCGGCCGTTCTCCGAGGGCGATCCGCGCAGCCGGATCGACTGGCGGCAATCGGCGAAATCGCACCGCGTCTATGTCCGCGAAACCGAGTGGGAGGCGGCGCAGACTTGTTTTCTCTGGCGCGACGCCTCGGCCTCGATGCGCTGGCACTCGGCGCGGAACCTCTCCGACAAGCGCGCGCGGGCCGAATTGCTGCTGTTGGCGCTGGCCGCGCTGCTGCTCAAGGCGGGCGAGCGGGTGCGCTTGCTCGACTCTGGCCCGCTTGCCGGCGGCGCCGCCGGCCTCGCCGGTCTTGCCGAGGCCCTCGATCGCGCCCCCGCCTCGGGAAGTGCCAACCTCGCGCTGCCGGGTGATGCTCCCTTGCCGCGCTTTGCCCGCATCGTGATGTTCGGCGATTTTCTCGCCCCCCTCGACGAGATCCGGACGATGATCACCCGGCTCGCGGCCATCCCGGTCGCCGGGTTCCTGGTGCAGACCCTCGACCCCGCCGAGCGCGCCCTGCCCTATGACGGACGGATACGATTTCTTGGGCTGGAGGGCGAACCGGCGGCCCTGATCCCCCGGGTCGAGGCGGTGCGCGAGGCCTATCAACACCGCCTCGCGGCGCAGATCACGGGCATTGCCGATCTCGCGCGGGCGGCGCGGTTCGGGTTTTTCAGCCACACCACCGATCAGCCGCCGGAGACCGCGCTGCTCGCGCTCTACACGGCGCTCGCTTGATGCGTGGCGTGGCCGCGTTCGGTTTCGCCTCGCCCTGGTTGCTGCTGGCGCTGGCCGGCCTGCCGCTCCTGTGGTGGCTGCTGCGGGTGACGCCGCCGGCGCCGCGGCGGCAGAATTTCCCGGCGATCCGGCTGCTGCTCGGCTTGCCGACCAAGGAGGAAACCAGCGCCCGCACGCCGCTCTGGCTGCTCGTTCTGCGCCTGCTCGCGGCCGTGCTGCTGATCATTGGCCTTGCCGGGCCGCTCCGCGAGGCGGGTTCCGCGCTGCCGGGGCAGGGCACGGTTTTGCTGGTGATCGATAACGGCTGGGCGGCGGCGGCGGACTGGTCGGCCCGCATCGCAGCGGCACAAGGTATTCTCGATCGCGCGGCGCGCGCCGGCCGCGATGTGGCGCTCCTCGCCACCGCGCCCAGCGCCGATGGCAGCCCGCCCCGGCTCAGCCCGGCGCTCCCGGTCGCCGCGGCGCGCGCCCGGCTGGCCGCCCTCGCGCCCCTGCCCTGGCCGCCCGACCGCGACGCGAGCGCCCGCGCGCTTGCGGCGGTCCGCGACGCCGGCATCGTCTATCTCGCCGATGGCCTTGCGACCGGGGGCGACCCCGCCTTCGCCGGCGCGCTCAAAGCCGCCGGCCATGTGCTGGAGTTGCGTGCCCCGGTCCCTCTCCGCCTGCTGCTGCCCCCGCGGGCCACCGCTGCGGCGCTGATCGCCCGCATGGCACAAATCCCCGGCGGTGCCACACCCCCCGCCGCCATCCTGGCTGAGACCGGCGATGGCCGGACTTTGGCGCGGGTCGAGCTGCGGGGGGCGCCGGGTGCCGCGACGGCCGAGCGGGCGATCGCCTTGCCGCCCGAACTGCGCAACCAGCTCGCCCGGCTGGTGCTCGTCGGCCCCGCCTCGGCGGGGGGCGTGGTGCTGCTCGATGAACGCTGGCGGCGCCGCCCGGTCGGGCTCGCCGCCGCCGATGCGACCGCCGCCGATGCGCCGCTGATTGGCGATCTCTATTATCTCCGCCGGGCGCTCGCGCCCTTCGCCGAAATCCGCGAAGGCGATCTCGCGCGCCTCCTGGCAAGCAAGCTGGCGGTGCTGATCCTCGCCGACCGGCCGCTCGGCGAGGGCGTGGAGGCCGAGGGGGTGGCGCGTTTCCTCGCGCAGGGTGGGGTGCTGGTGCGCTTTGCCGGCCCGCGCCTGGCCGCCCATCCCGATGACTTCCTCCCGGTGCCGCTGCTGCTCGGCGATCGCACGCTGGGGGGGGCGATGTCGTGGGACAAGCCAGCCCATCTCGCGCCCTTCCCGCCGGACTCTCCCTTCGCCGGCCTGCCGACGCCGGCGGAGGTCAGCATCGCGCGGCAGGTTCTGGCCGAGCCCTCGGCGCGGCTTGCCTCCGAGACCTGGGCCTCGCTCTCCGATGGCACGCCGCTGGTGACCAGCGCGGCGCGTGGGCCCGGGCGGATCGTGCTGTTCCACGTCACCGCCAATGACGATTGGTCGAATCTGCCGCTCTCCGGCCTCTTCGTGGACATGCTGCGGCGCATCGTGCAGCTCTCGGCCGGGGTCGCGGCAACCCCCGATGCGACGCCGCTCGCCCCGGCCGAGACCCTCGATGGCTTCGGCGTGCTCGGCCCGCCGCCACCCGCCGCCCGCGCCCTTCCCGCCAACGCGCTCGCCACCACCCCGGCCGGGCCAGCGGCGCCGCCGGGGCTCTATGGACCGGAGAACGCACGGGAAGCGCGCAACCTCGCCGATGGTCTGCCGCCGCTCGCGGCAAGCGCCCCGATCGCCGGAGCGCAGCAGGCCTCGCTCGCCGCGATCGGCCGGACGCGCGATTTCGGGCCGCTTTTGCTCGGCATGGCCCTTGCGCTCCTGGCGCTCGATCTGATCGTCTCGCTCGGCTTGCGCGGCTTGCTGCGGCCACGGCTGGCAGGCTTCACCCTCCTCCTTGCGCTCCCGCTCGCGGCTCATGCCGAATGGCCGGCGAGCCCCAACCCGGCGCTCGAGACACGGCTGGCCTACGTGGTCACCGGGGATGGCACGGTCGATCAGGTCTCCCGCGCCGGGCTTGCCGGGCTCTCGGACTATGTCAACCAGCGCACCGCGGCGGCGCTCGCGACGCCGGCCGCGGTCAAGCCCGGCGAGGACGATCTGAGCTTCTACCCGCTGCTCTACTGGCCGATCCTCGCCGACGCGCCGAGCCCCTCTCCGGCCGAGGTGAACGCGCTCAACGATTACATGAGCCATGGCGGGATCATCCTCATCGACACCCGCGATGCCGCGGCCGGGGCGGATTTCAACCCGGGTGGCGCGGCGGCGCTGCGCCGGCTCGGCCGGGAACTCGCGATTCCGCCGCTCGCGCCGCTCACCGTCGATCATGTGCTGGCGCGCACGTTTTTCCTGCTCCGCGATTTCCCCGGGCGCTATGACGGCGCCAGTGTCTGGGTGCAGCGCGACCAGGACCGCAGCAATGACAGCGTGAGCCCGGTGATCATCGGCGCCAATGACTGGGCCGCCGCCTGGGCGGTCGATGACGAAGGCCATCATCCCTACGCCGTCATCCCCGGCGGCGACCGCCAGCGCCTGCTCGCCTACCGGTTCGGCGTCAATCTCGTGATGTATGCCCTGACCGGCAATTATAAGGGCGATCAGGTGCATGTCCCGGCGATCCTGGAGCGGCTCGGACAATGAATACCCATGACACCCTCGCCGCGCTGCGCTTCGCCCCTCTCGTTTCGCTAGACGTGCTCGCGGCCCTCGCCGCGATCTCCCTGCTGGTGCTTGCGCTGGCCCTCTGGCGGCGGGCGCGCGGCGTGGGCTGGCGGGCCCTGGCCTTCGCGGTGCTGCTGCTCTGGCTCGCCGGGCCGACACTGGTGCGCGAGACGCGCCAGGGGCTGGCCGATATCGCGCTTCTCGTCATCGATCAAAGTGCCGTCATGCGGATCGGCGACCGCGCGGCAGTCGCCGAGGCGGCGCGGCGGGAGATTACCGCTGCGGCGGGGGGGATGGGCGATCTCACCCTGCAAAGCGTCGTCGTGCCCGATACCGGCCATGGCGGCACGCAGCTTTTCGCCGCTGCCGGCCGCGCGCTGGCCGATATCCCGCGCGATCGCCTCGCCGGCATCGTCGCGATCACCGCGGGCCAGGTGCATGACATCCCGGCCCGGCCGGATTGGGGGAAAGCGCCGCTCCATGTGCTGATCCCCGCGCGCGGCGAGGAAACCGACCGCAGCCTGCGCGTGCTCGAAGCCCCGAGCTACGGCATCGTCGGCCACGACGTCACGCTCCGCATTGAGATCGACGATCTCGGGGTCGCCCATCCGGCCGCCGAAACCGTGATCACGCTGCGTCGCGACGGCGATCCACCGCGCCGCGAACCCGCTCCGATTGGCACCCCCCATACCCTGCGCATCCCGATCACGCGGGCCGGCCCGACGGTGATCGAGCTGCAGGCCGATCCCTTGCCGGGCGCCGTCACCGCGCTCAATAGCCGCGCCGTGGTGACCATCAACGGCGTGCGCGACCGGCTCCGCGTGCTGCTCGTCTCCGGCGAGCCGCATCCCGGGGAGCGTACCTGGCGGCGGCTCCTGAAGGCCGATCCGGCGGTTGATCTGGTACATTTCACCATTCTCCGCCCCCCCGAGAAGGACGACCTCACGCCGCTCAATGAGCTGGCGCTGATCGCCTTTCCGGTGCGTGAGCTGTTCCAGGTGAAAATCAGCCAGTTCGACCTAATCATCCTCGACCGCTTCCAGAATCGCGGCATTCTGCCTCCGGCCTATCTCCGCAACATCGCCGACTATGTCCGCCGTGGTGGCGCGCTCTTGCTCAGCGTCGGGCCGGAATTCGCCGGCCCCGGCAGCCTGAGTGCCACCCCGCTCGCCGATATCCTGCCGGCCCAGCCGCAAGAAGGCGACGGCGCGGTCGCCGAGGGCGCCTTCCGCCCCGAGATCACCGCGCTCGGCGCGCGCCATCCGGTCACCGCCCAACTCCCCGGCTGGCACGACGGCGCGCCCCCGAGCTGGGGCTCTTGGTATCGCCATATCGCGGTTAGCGACGTGCATGGCCAGGTGGTGATGCAAACCCCGGACGGCCAGCCGCTCCTGCTGCTCGATCATGTCGGCAAGGGGCGCGTCGCGATGCTGCTTTCCGATCAGATCTGGCTCTGGTCGAGGGGCCACCAGGGCGGTGGGCCGCAGGCGGAATTGCTGCGGCGCGTCGCGCACTGGCTGATGAAGGAGCCGGAACTCGAGGAAAACGCGCTCGCGGCGCGCATCACGGGGGGGCGGCTCGAAATCACCAGCCGCAGCATCGCCGCGCACCCCCCCGAGACCGTGACGGTGACCGATCCCGAAGGGCATGAAACGGCGGTGACGCTAACCCCGGCGGCGCCGGGCGAGGACCGCGCCAGCCTGCCGGCGACGCTTCCCGGCGTCTGGCGCATCGGCGATGGCTCCCGCACGGCCTATGCCGCGGCGGGTGGCGGCGATCCTATCGAAATGGCCGATCTCCGCGCCACCGCGACCAAGCTCGCGCCGCTGGTACGGGCGAGCGGCGGCGGGATCCATTGGCTGGTGCCCGAGGGCGCCCCGACGCTGCGCCGCACCATGCCCGAAGCGCGATCGTCGGGGGCACATTGGATTGGCCTGACCCGCAATGATGCCCATATCGTGACCGGGGTCGCGGCTCTGCCCCTCTTGCCGGCATGGGCGGCGCTGGCGATCATTCTGGCGGTCGTGGTGATCGCCTGGCGGCAGGAAAGCCGCTAATCTCGCGCTTGAGCGAGCGGTGCCATTTGCGGCCAAGGCCGCGCAACGCGGAGGGTGGTGTCTTCCAGAATATCAATTCTCCCGAACGTGGCACGTCCCCGGGCGCCTCCTCGCCGTGGTCGCTGCTGTTTGCCTTGGTCGGGTTTGTCGGGCTTTGCCTCTTGGTGGGCGGGGCCACCGGAACCATCACCGAGCTTTCGGTGCATGATTGGTACCCTTCCCTTACCCGTCCGCCCGGCACGCCGCCCAATCGGGTTTTTCCCATCGTCTGGACCGTGCTCTATGTGATGATCGGCATCGCCGCCTGGCGGATCTGGCGCGATGGCGCGCGGGCACCGGCGCGGCGGGCGGCGGCGCTGCGTCTCTGGGGCTGGCAGTTGCTGTGCAACGCGCTCTGGACGCCGGCGTTTTTTGGCCTCGAAAGCCCGCTCGCCGGTCTCATCGTCATCGCCGTGCTGCTCTTGCTGATCGCATTCACGCTCCGCGCCTTCGCGCGCCTCGATAGGCTTGCCATGGCATTCCTACTGCCCTATGGGCTCTGGACCGCCTATGCGGCCTATCTCAATGTCGGCTTCTGGTGGCTGAACTGAGAGTTTGAAAAAGAATGCCCTCGCGCCCAGCAATCGGTTGGGAAAACCAATGTTCCGAGGAGGGGGTTCTTTTGCAGTTGAATAGGTTTTCGTCCTCTGACGCATGCGAGGGATTTTCATGACGATGCCCCGCCGCACTTCTTCCCCTGGCGCTCGTTCCGCGAACCTGGACGCCAAGGCCGGCCTGGGCGCCAAGTCCAGTCGCCGCCGCGCGCCGAGACCGGTCCGGTTCCTGCCCACCGTTCTGGCGCTCGCCCTGGGGCTTCCCGGGCTGGCCGTGGCGCAGGTCGCGACACCGGGGATCGGTGGTTCGCCGAGCATGGGCGGTGCCGGCGCTAGTGGCAGTGGACCGGCCGGCTCGAACGCCGATGACAAACCGGTACTCGCGCCCGCTCTGCCGGGATCGGTCTCGACCACCGACAGCATTGCCCCGCCCTCGCGGCCGGCGGCCGAGATGTCGCCCAACGACGCCCTGTTCGACGCCATCGAGCGCGGCGATCTCGCCGCGGCCCGCGACGCCCTGGCGCGCGGCGCGCGGCTCGACGCCCGCGACGTGCTGGGCGAGACGCCGCTCGAACTCTCGATCGATCTCGGCCGCAACCCCATCACCTTTACGCTGCTCTCGATGCGTGGCGCAGCGAGCGATACCGCGGAAGGCGACGCACAACCGCCGCCGCCGATCCCCGCGCGCAGCGCCTCTAAGGCGGGGAAGCCCGGCGACAAGCCGCTCTCCGGCGGCCAGCGGATCGTCGCGGCGCAGCAGATCGCCTATCACGGCGTCCCCATCGCGAGCGCCGCCAGCGATGCTGGGTCAACCGCTTTCGCTGGCACGCCGGATTTGGCGATGGGCTTTCTCGGTTTTTCCGTGCCGCGCTGAGCGCGCCGCGCGCGATCCACGATCCGCCCTCTTGCCGGGCGGTGAAAGTGTCTCTATCGCGCGGATGACAAGGCCAGAGTGTTGGAGTGCCGCATGCCCAGAGAACCAGGACGCCCGTCAGGATTTGGCCGTCTTACGCGCCGGCTGCGCGCCGGGGCGTTCGCCGCGGCACTGCTCATACCCTATGTCGCCGAAGCCGGTGCCTGCGCCCGTCCCGCCGATCTCAACGCCTTCAACGTCGCGGCCCTCAAGAGTCGCTTGATGGTTACCGCGTTGACCTGCAACGCGCGCGAAAAATACAACGATTTCGTGACCCGCTACCGTGCAGACCTGGTGCGCCAGGAAAAGGCCCTCGATGGCTATTTCGGGCGTGCCTATGGCCGAAGCGCGCGCCAGCAGCACGACCAGTACACGACGTTGCTCGCCAACAGTGAATCCGAGATTGGCGAGCAACAGGGCACGCTGTTCTGCGCCCATAATGTCGGCTTGTTTGATCAGGCCCTGGCGCTGCATGACGGCACGGCGCTGCCTGGTTTCGCCACCGCCCAGGCGATCCCGCAGCCGACCACCCTGACCCCGTGCCCGGTCGCCCCGACCCGCAAGACCGCGAGCAAGACCGTGAAGAAAGCTAGCGCCACGCCCTGAATAGCGCCACGCCCTGAATAGCGTGTCCCTCTTTCACGTGTGCGTCCCATCGCCGCCATAGACGAAAGCGACCTCGCGCAGGCAGAGCGACAGACGCCGCCGGTCGTGGCTCCCCGCCTCGTCCTCGGCGGGGCAACCGCTGGCGAGGCTGTGCACCTCGACCGTTTCGGCCCGCACCGGCGCCGCCGCTGCGGCGAGCGAGACCAGCCATTCGCCCGAAGCCGCGTCGCGGTGCACCGCGACGCTCGCCGGACGATAGCCGAGCAGACCGGCGACCTGCGGCTCGGCCGCGCCATAGACCGCGCCGATGCGCAGCCGCACCTCGGCCACCGGACGGCGGTGGTCGGGATTGACGATCAGCCCGGCGCTCTCCATCCAGCGAAACGGCGCGGCGCCGGCTTCCTCGAGCGGATACCAGCCGCGCAGCAAAAGCGGTGAATCGAGCGCCAGCGTGGTGACGCGCGCCGGCGCGCTTCCGCTTTCACCCTCCTCCTTTGCCTCCTCCTCCCTTTCGCCGCCCCTCTCCTCGCTCTCGCCGTCCGGCGCACCCTGGCCGGCAAGCAGAAATCCCGCGAGGGCTTCGAGCAGCAGGTCGATGGCGTCCCCCTCCGCTGGGCGGCGGCTGGCAAAGGCGGCGAGCAGGGCCAGGCGCTCGCCCGCGGCTGGCCCGCATGGCTCGGCGCGGCGGATATCGGCGAGCGTCGGCGGCGCCAGGCCGAGAACGGCAAACAGATCAAAAAGATCGAAGCGGTCATCGAGCGTGGCGTTGAGCAGACGCGCCACGGCACCGATCAGATAGCGCAGCGCCGCGCTCATCGCATCACCGAGAAAGGCGCCCGCCTCGTCGCAATGGATGATCTCGATGATCCGCGCGAGGCGGCGCGCCGGCGGGGCGAACTGGCGCGATTCGGCGGCGGCGCGGGGATCGATGGGGCGACCGAGAAAGGCATGGAAAGCACGCCCTAACCCGTCGAGCGCATCGGCGGCCGCGAGGGCCGCCAGCAGCTCGCCGAGCAGGGGCTCGGCGGATTTGAGATCGGCCCAGTGCAGGCGTTCGAGATTGTCGGAGACGATCTCGGAAAGCGCCTCGACAAGCTCGGCCCGCGCGCCGGCCTCAAGGGTCGCAAGCGCTGGCCGCTCGGCCGCGAGAAAAGCCGCGACCGTGCTCTTGAGCGTCTCCCAATCAAGCTTTGCCGCGCGCAGGCGCCGCACCAGCTGCATCGCGTCGCGCCAGCCGGCATGGAGGTCAACGGGTCCCGGGGCTTCCGTCATCGCCAGTCCACCGGCGCGCAGGATGGCGGCGGCGCTATCGGCCCAGCTCCAGCGGTAATAGGGCCGGCGCGGTCGCGCCTCCTGGAGCAGGTGCTCGGCCGCCGCGATCAGCGCGTTCTCGCTCACCTCGTCCAGCACCACCGCCTCGGCGGCGACGAGTTCAGCCGCCGGCACGGCGCGATTGGTGATCAGTGGCACGCCGAGGGCGGCGAATTCGATCACGGGAAGGCCAAAACCTTCCGCCGAGGAAACGTAAATCGCGAGATCGGTCTCGACGAGCAGGGCGCGGAGCGTGGCATCGCTCGCGTTCTCGACATGGCGCACCGCGCCGCTGGCGAAAATCGCCGCGATCGCCGCCCGTGTGTCCTCATCGACCCAGCCCCAGCTCCCGATCATCACGCACTCAAGATCGCGATGGCGCGTGGCGAGGGTTTGGAGCGCGCCGGCGACGAGGAGGGGGAATTTGCGCGGTTCGATGGTGCCGAGCACGGTGATCCGGCGGCGCCTTTTCCCAATAGTCGGGCGCGGCGGGGCGGCCCGGCTCGGGGCGAGATCGCCGCCGAAGGGGACGAAATGCACATCGGCGGCCGGGCGGTTGAAATAGCGCGCGACCTTGCGCCCAAGTTCCGGCGTCGCGACCAGATAGCCGCCGGCGACGCTCAGGGCCTCGAACAAAAACACATAGTCGCTGGCGTGCCGCCAATTGAGCTGGGGAAACAGCTCGGGCTTTTCGAAGAGCAGGAAATCATGGATGAAATGCAGCACCTTGTGGCGATAAGCCGCTGGGCAGCCGATATAGAAGCGGGCGCGCTCGGCATTGCCGAAGGCCTCGAGATTGATGATGCGCCGGGCGCGGCGGAAGAAGCGGGCGCTCTCGATGACCGCGAGCGGCTGGGCGGCGATCAGCTTGATGAGCAGCGTCTCCGCCGGGTGCGCCGGCCCGGGGGGACACGCCTGCCCAGGGGCCTCGGACAGGCGGAGCGCGTCGCGGCGGCTGGCGCTCGGCGCCTCGAAATAGCGGCAGCAGAGCCCGACCACCGCCGGATCAAGAACCGCCACGTGGCCGGCATCGACTAGCCGGAACGGCAGGATGCGCTCCTGCGGAAAATGCGCGAGGCTCCGGATCAATACCCGCTGCACCCCGGTGCGGAGCGGCTCGGCGGTGAATTGCGAGATATCGACATAGACCGCATCGAATGAATAGCACCGGCCGATTTCCCCCTGGCGTTGGTCTTCAGGCCGCGAGCGCCGGACAGAGCGCGCGGAGCCGCCTCGCGTACTGGTCCATGCCGAGCCGCCCGGCGAGGGCGCCGGTCTCTCGCGCCGGCGGCGGCGCCGCGAGCAGGCCGCGCACCGCCTCGGCGATGTGGAGCGGGGAAAAACTATTGGGCACCGCGGCGCAATGCCCGGCAACCTCCATTCCCTCGGCCAGCTCCTCGGTGGTGATCAGCGGCACGTCACAGGAAACGGCATCGGCGACCGGGCCGGAAACCTGGCCGAACAGCGGGTAGCGGAGCTGCATCACGATATCGGCGCCAGCCAGCGCCTCAAGATAGCGCTGGCGCGAGACGTAGCGGAGAAAGCTCACGCGATCGGCGAGGCCGAGGGCGGACGCCGCCGCGCTCAACTCGCCATGATAGGGCTCCTCGCTCTTGCCGGCGAAGGTGAGCGTCGCCTCGACGCCCTGGAGCAGCAGAATTTTCAGCGCGTAGATCAGCTCGGCGCAGCCCTTGGATGCCTCGGTTTCGCCGAGCATGACGAGCCGCACGCCCGCGCCCGCCGCCGCTTTCTCCCGCCCCCGCCGCAGGGCGCGGACAAAATCGCGTTCCTCCTCGGTCATCTGCACGGCGAATGGCACGTAATGGACGGCAGGATAGGCGTATTCGCTGGCGATATGACGGGCGAGCGCGCGGCTATGGACCAGGATCGCACCCGCCCGCGTGGTCAGCGGCTCGAGGAAGGAGCAAGGCAAAAGGCGCCGCTCGGCTTGCCAATCGGCGACCGTCGCGATGTCGATCGGGCGGTCGGGATGACGCAGCCGCCAGAGCCGGACGATTTCGTGCGGGCCGTGGCGGTTGAGCAAAAACTCGAAAAGCCGGCTGTCATGCAGAATACAGATCCCGGGCACGTTCTGCAGCGCCACGAAGCAGCGCGCGTGAAAAACCTCGTTATTGCCGAGGATATAGATGATGTCGTCGAACTGGTGCGCGAACAGCCAGGCGTAGAAGGCCTCGGCGTCGAACGCATCGACATCGACATACTCGAATGCGCCGCCTTGGGCGCGGAGGGCCTGGAGGGTGAGATCGCTGTAGAGTGCGATGCCGCTCGGTTTGTCGGAGGCCGGGCCGACCAGGACGGCGCGGCGCGCGCCGGGTTCCGCCGGGGCAGCGCTATTACCGGCGACGAGCGCCGCCAGCGCCTCCGCCTCACCCGCATGGTCGAGGGGGTGGAAACAGGCGGGATCGGCGCCACGGGCGAGCGCATGCTCGGCCGCGGCGATCAGCGCGGGGACGCTGCGCGGGTCAAAAAGCAGCGCTGGATCGGCGATCTGCTCGGCATGGGCGGGAATCGCCGAGGCGGCGACCGGGCGGCCGAGCGCGATCGCCTCAGCCACCGGCAACGAAAATCCCTCGTCGTGGGAGGTCACGAGCACGGCGGCGGCACCGAGATAGACGGCGCGCAGCGCCTCGTCGGAAAGCCGCGGCAAAAACCGCGGCGGGGCGAGCACGAAGCTCTCGGGATAGAGCCGGGCGAGCGCGCGCTGCCGCTCGGCGCCGATGCCGCCCGCCACGACGAGATGGAAACCCAGCGCACGAAACCGTCCCGCCGCCTGGATCGCCAGATCAAGATTTTTCCTCGGGTCATCGGCCGCCGCGAGCAGGAGATAGGCCTCACCCGGCGGAATCCCGGCGAGCGCCGGCGGATGCGGCACCGTGCCCGGCGCGGCGGGGGCGAAGCGGGCGCGGCAATGGAGCGTGATCACCGGCCGCTCATAGCCGGGCAGCAGGCGATGGATTTCGGCCGCGGTGAAATCCGAGTTGGCGATCAGGAAGTCGTAGCGCGCTAGGCTCGCGACCCGATAGTGGTATTCGGCCGCGCGCTCGGGGTCGGCGGCGAAACCTGGCTGGCGCAGCGGGATGAAGTCATGCACCACGGCGCCGGTGCGCAAGCCGTTGCGCGCGGCGGCGATGAGCGGCGCGGTGTCGTGGGTGAGTGGGGAGGGATTGATGAAGACGTCGCCCTTCATCCGGTCGATCCAGCAGGAATCGGCGTTGAACAGCGCCGCGCCATCGCCGGCACAGGAGGCCACCTGGCGCATCGGGGCCAAGAGCGGATCGGTCAGGGGGGCGAGTTCAGCGCCGGCGATGCCGCGCAGCAGGCCGGCGAGGACGAGCGCGTGCTGGCCGATCCCCTTGGCGGCATAATTCTCGTCCTGCAGGGCCCGCGCATCGAGGACGATGCGGGTCATCGGGGGAGGACAGATTGGGTCATGCGATCGTCACGCGGCCATTCTGGTCAGACGCCCATTTTGGAAAGGCGAAAGGACGATAGCGCATTCACCCTGAAGTTGTGAAATCCTTAATTGAATTTTTTCTCCGCGATGCACGTGGCCGAGGCGTTGCCCCGTCTTCCCATTGGGGCGCGTCTTTTTCGCAACGCCCTTTATTCCTCGACGAAGCGCGCGACCTCGGCGATTTCGGCCCGTGCGGTACGAAAGCGGTTGGCGGGATGGGCGGGATCGGCATAACCAAAGGAGATGCCGCACACGATCAGGCGCTCGCGGGGAAGGCCGAAATGGTCGCGCAGAAAGTCGGGATAGGCGGCAAGCGCGGCCTGGGCGATGCAATCGATGCCGAGCGCGCGAGCGGCGAGCATGAAATTCCCGACATAGGCGCCGCAATCGATCGCGCCATAGACCCCGAGCGCGGCATCGGTGGTGATCAGCGCGCAATGCGGCGCGCCGAACAGGCGGTAGTTTTCCAGTGCCTGGCGCCGCGCCGCGCCGCGATCACCACGCGCGACGCCCACACTTTCATAAAGCTGAAAGCCGCATTCCCGCCGGCGTGCCTGATAGACGCCGTGATAGGCGCTGGGCCAGGGGAAGTCGGGCGTTGGCGGGGCGGTCTCGGCATGGGCGAGGAGGGCCGCGCGCAGCCGCTCGGTCGCGGCACCGCTGGTGACGATCACCTGCCAGGGCTGCGCGTTGCACCAGGAGGCGGTGCGCTGCGCGAGTGTCAGGATATGCGTGATGGTGGCGCGCGGCACGGGGCGGTCGAGAAAGCCACGACAGGAAAACCGCGCCGCCGCGAGCGCGCCGAGTGTCGCCGCCGCGTCCATCCGCTTACTCCGCGGCGGCGGGCGCGCGCACCGCGCGTGGGGCCGGGCGGAAGGCGCGGGCGAGGCTCCAGATGGCGGTCAGCGTCGCGGCATAGACGAAAAGCTGCAAGCCATCGGGTTCGGCGGTATAGCCCATCAGGGTATGCACCAGCCGCCCGGTGAGCGATTCGTCGGTGAGCAGCCAGGAGGTGTTCCACACCGGCTGATCGAACAGTTCGGTGATCCCGGCTTGCTGCAAGAACGCCACCGCCTGCGCCGCCATGCCGGCGGCCATCAGGGTGATCAGCCCGCCGGTGAGCGAGAGCATTTTGCCCACCGGAATGACGATGAGGCCGCGATAGAGGAGAACGGCCACCAGCGCCCCGGCGGCGACACCGAGCGCTCCGCCGGCGACCATGCCAAGCGCCGAGACCCCGCCCGAAAGTGCGATGCCATAGAGGAAAAGCACCACCTCGGAGCCCTCGCGCAGCACCGCGATGGCAACGACGATGCCAAGGGCGGCGAGCGGGCGGCGCCCGGCGCTCACCGCGCCGCCCAAAGCGCGCATGTCGCTGGCGATGGCGCGCCCGTGGCTCGCCATCCAGATGGTGTGCCAGGCGAGCATCAGGGTCGCGGTGCCGAGCACGGCGGCCTGAAAAATCTCCTGGCCATTGCCCGAGAAGGCAGCGCCCAGCCGCCCCGCGCCGGCGGCGAGCAGACAGGCGCCGAGCACGCCGGCGGCGATCCCCGTTCCCACCATCCGCCCACGCCCGGCAACGCCGCGCGTCGCGGCCAGCACGATGCCGACGATCAGCCCGGCCTCGATGACCTCGCGAAAGACGATCAGCAATGCCGCCAACATGGCGCGGTTCCCTCTCGGCCTGCGGTTATTGCGCGATCACCACGCCTTGCGCGGTTTTTTCGTGATACTCACCCTCGAACTTATAGCGCCCGGGCGCCAGCGGGCGAAGATGCACGACCGCCGCGCCGTTGCCGCCGATCACTTTTTCAACCTTCAACGCCGAGGAATCGAATTCCTCCGCGGTCGTGTCCATATTCTTGATGTGCAAGGCGATGGGCTTGCCCGCCGGCACGTTAATCTCGGCGGGGGCAAAGACATGGTTGTGGATCTCGACATCGCGGCTCACCGCGTCATCCGCAAAGGCCGCGGGGACAAAGAGGGCGGCGAAAAAAGCGGCGGGGAGGAGGGGAGAGATGCGCATCGATGGGGCCTCGTTGCAGGAAACGGATGTAATGAGAGTTATTCGCATTTGCAAATTTTGCTATAACGGCCTCGCCGCCCGGCGTCAATCGCCGCGGCGCCGGGGCATCGGCGCGACCTGGGGGCTTGCTGCGGCGGCGCTCGCGCTGGCGCTGATGGCCGCCGCGCCGGCCGAGATCGTCGTGGTTTCCGCCGGGCTGTTCGGCCCCGCCACGCCGCTCGGCGAGGTCGGGCAGGGCTTGCGCGAGGAGACCCTGAGCGGCGTCGATCAGGTGGCGCTGCCGCCTCTCCTGCGCCAGACCGACGAGGTGCCGGCGGAGCTGTGCCGGAGCTTCGGCCTGATCTACGCCGAGACCGGGGCAAGCGCCGGGGCGCTCACCATCCGCATCACCCACCCCCCGCTGCATCGCCCCGATGGCGCCACCGGCAGCGTCGATCTGTTCGACGCGCCCGCGACGCCTGGCCTGCATTTCGTCGGCTTCACCTTTGATGAGCGCTGGGAGCTGGCGCCCGGACGCTGGACCTTCACCATTCTTGCCGGCGACCAGGTGCTGGTGAGCCACGGTTTTACGGTTCTCCCGGCCAGCGGCGGGGCGCTGGGTTGCGGCAGTTCGGTTTCCTGAACCGGCGCCGCAATGGGTGGCGATAAAATTTCTTGCCTTGGGGGGCGCCGCATCTAACTTCCCGACAGTCCGTACACACCAGCAACCAAAGGGAGGTGGGCGAGTGGATGCAACCTTCACGCTGGTTGATCTGGCGGGGCTGGTGGCGCTGCTGCTTTGGGGCGTGCACATGGTGCAGACCGGGGTGCAGCGCGCCTTCGGCCCCTCGCTCCGGCGCTTTCTCGCCGTCGCGCTGAGCCGCCGGCTCGCCGCCTTCCTGGCCGGTCTCGGCGTCACCGCCGTGTTGCAGAGCAGCACCGCGACCGGGCTGATGGTCGCGGCTTTCGCCGCCGAGGGGCTGGTCGATCTGGTCCCGGCGCTCGCCGTCATGCTCGGCGCCAATGTCGGCACCACTTTGATCGTCCAGCTTCTCTCCTTCGATGTCTCGCGCATCGCAACGCTTTTGATCCTGGCCGGCGTCATCGCCTTTCGCCGCGGCGGCGCGACCCAGGCGCGCGATCTCGGCCGCGTCGGCATCGGGCTCGGGCTGATGCTGCTGGCGCTGCATTTGCTGCTCGGCGTCATCACGCCCTACGAGGACGTGCCGAGCCTGCGCCTGCTGCTCGGCGCCCTGACCACGCAACCCGTGATGGGCGTTATCCTCGCCGCCCTCCTGACCTGGGCGGCGCATTCCTCGGTCGCCGTGGTTTTGGTGATCATGTCCTTCGCCGCCAAGGGGGTGGTGCCGCCGGACGCCGCCTTCGCCCTCGTGCTCGGGGCCAATATCGGCACCGCCATCAATCCGCTGCTCGAGGCCCAGGCCGGCGACGATCCGGCGGCACGGCGGCTGCCGATGGGCAATCTCATCAACCGCGTTCTCGGCGTGGTCCTGGCGCTCGCCGCCCTCGACCCGATCGGGCGCTTTCTGGTGGTGATCGAACCCGACCCGGCGCGCGCCGTCGCGGATTTCCACACCGCCTTCAACCTCATCCTCGCCCTGGTGTTTTTCCCCCTGCTCGCGCCCTATGCGGCGCTGCTCCGGCGCATGCTGCCGGCGCGCGTCGCCGCCACCGACCCCGCCCAGCCGCTCTATCTCGATGCCGCGGCGCGCGAATCGCCGCCGATCGCCATCGCCGCCGCGGCGCGCGAGGCGCTGCGCATGACCGATGTGCTGGCGAGCATGCTGGAGGGCGCGCGCGCCGCGCTGATCCAGGGCGAGCGGCGGCGAATCGGCGAGACCAAGCGCCGCGATGACGTGCTCGACCGGCTGAACGCGGCGATCAAGGCCTATCTCACCGCCATCGACCCCGACGCGCTGAGCGAGGCCGATCACCAGCGACTGGCCCAGGTGCTCGCCTTCACCACCCAGATCGAACATGCCGGCGATGTCGTCGAAAAAAACCTCCTCGCCCTCGCCGCCCGGCGCATCAAGCGGGGCCTGCCGCTTTCGCCCGAGGGGGCGCGCGAACTCGACGCGCTGATGGAGCGGCTGGAGCGTAACCTCCGCAGCGCCGCCGCCGTGTTCCTCTCCGCCGATGCCCGCGCCGCGCGCACGCTCGCGGCCGAAAAAGAGGCGCTCCGCGATCTCGAGGCACAGGCGACGGCGGCGCATTTCGCGCGGCTGCGGGAGGGGCGAATCGACAGCACCGAAACCAGCGCCTTCCATCTCGAGGTGCTGCGCGACGCCCTGCGCATCAACGGCCATCTGGTCGCCGCCGCCGCCTATCCCGTGCTAGAAGAGCAGGGCGCGCTGCTGCCGAGCCGGCTCCGCCCGAGCGGCGAGAGCCCCGACGAGAGCCTGGGAGAAACCGGGATCGAGGCGTAAAAACCCTTTCAACACCACAGTTTGTGGTCATATGTCGTTAACCTACCCAGATATAGATTGACGCGGCGCGCGGCGTACGCAGGATAGAAGGCTCGATAATCCGCTGTTCCGGGAGTGTGAGAAAGATGCTCGACGTCGATATCCAGTTGCCGGGGCGCCAGCAGATCCATGTCGATCCCGCGCGCGACGCGCTGCTGACCGAATTCGGCCGCGCCACGCTCGATGACCGCTACCTGCTGCCGGGCGAATCGTATCAGGATCTGTTTGCCCGGGTCGCGAGCTATTACGGCGACGATGCCGGCCACGCGCAGCGGCTCTATGACTATATGAGCCGGCTGTGGTTCATGCCGGCAACGCCCGTGCTCTCCAATGGCGGCACCGAGCGCGGCCTGCCGATTTCGTGTTTTCTCAATGAGGCCTCCGACAGCCTCGATGGCATCGTCGGTCTCTGGAACGAGAATGTCTGGCTGGCCTCCAAGGGCGGGGGTATCGGGAGTTATTGGGGCAACCTCCGCTCGATCGGCGAGCGCGTCGGGCAGAACGGCAAGACCTCGGGCGTCATCCCCTTCATCCGGGTGATGGACAGCCTGACGCTGGCGATCTCGCAAGGCAGCCTCAGGCGCGGCTCGGCGGCGGTCTATCTGCCGGTGAGCCATCCCGAGATCGAGGAATTCATCGAAATCCGCCGTCCCACCGGGGGAGATCCGAATCGCAAGGCGCTCAACCTGCATCACGGCATTTTGGTTTCCGACGCCTTCATGCGCGCCGTCGCCGCCGATGAGCCCTGGGCGCTCTTGTCGCCGAAAGATGGCGCGGTGGTGCGCAAGATTTCGGCCCGCGGACTCTGGATCAGGATCCTCACCGCCCGCGTCGAGACCGGCGAGCCCTATATCGTGTTCTCCGATCAGGTCAACCGGCTGCGCCCCGAGCATCAGAAACTCGCCGGGCTGGAAGTAAAAACCTCCAATCTCTGCTCGGAAATCACCCTGCCCACCGGGATCGACCAGCACGGCCGCCAGCGTACCGCCGTCTGCTGCCTCTCCTCGCTCAATCTCGAATACTGGTTCGCCTGGAAGGACCATCCGCTGTTCATCGAGGACGTCATGCGCTTCCTCGACAACGTGCTCCAGGATTTCATCGACCGCGCGCCGGAAGGCATGGAGCGGGCGAAATACTCGGCGATGCGCGAGCGCTCGGTCGGGCTCGGCGTGATGGGTTTTCATTCCTTTCTGCAATCCGAGAACGTGCCGTTCGAGAGCGTGATCGCCAAAGTCTGGAACAAGCGCATGTTCCAGCACATCCGCGCCCAGGCGGACGCGGCCTCCAAACTCCTCGCCGAGGAGCGCGGCCCCTGCCCGGATGCCGCCGAATATGGTTTTTCCGAGCGGTTTTCCAACAAACTCGCGATCGCGCCGACCGCCTCGATCTCGATCATCGCCGGCAACGCAAGCCCCGGGATCGAGCCGATCGCGGCCAACGTCTTTCTCCAGAAAACGCTTTCCGGCAGCTTCACCGTGCGCAACCGCCATCTCCAGAAACTGCTCGCCGAGAAAGGCCGGGACAATGAGGACATCTGGTCCACGATCACCCTCAATAAAGGGAGCGTGCAGCACCTTGATTTCCTCACCGAGCACGAAAAAGCCGTCTACAAGACCGCGTTCGAGCTGGATCAGCGCTGGGTGATCGAGCACGCCGCCGACCGCACTCCCTATATCTGCCAGAGCCAGTCGGTGAATGTTTTCCTCCCCGCCAATGTCCACAAGCGCGACCTCCACCAGATCCATTTCCTGGCCTGGAAGCGCGGGCTGAAATCGCTCTATTACTGCCGCTCGCTCTCGATCCAGCGCGCCGATAACGTGAGCGAAAAGGCCATCCGGCCCGAGGAATTCCTGCCCCCTCCGAGCGCCGAAGCGACGCCGGCACCAGCCCCGGCGCGGGTTGCCGATTATGAGGAATGTCTCGCCTGTCAATGACTTTCCCACCCCACGCAATGCCGGAAATGTGCGCGGCGAACGCCGCGACGGTGTTAGAATGACAACTGGCATCACGGCGGCGGCGGGAGAGTGGAATAGTGGCGATCGTCAGGCGCCTGCTTCTCCTCGGCGCGCTCGCCCTGGCGGCGGGCTGCGTGCGGGGGCCGGTTTACATCCAGCCCGACGTGCCGGGCGAGATGCCGCGGATCAACGGCATGTAACAAAGGAGCGGAAAAATGCGCGCTTTCGTCTGGACCCTGATGCTGGTCTCCCTCGGATTGACGCTCGGCTGCGCCCAATCCAACGCACCAGTGCCGCCGGATCACGAAACCATGCAGCAGCATATGGGGTATTGAACCTCGCCGTCCGCGCTGGCGGAAAAGGAATAGCAAGAAAAAATAAGACAAGGCCAGGGGCTCCGCCCCTGGACCCTGCCAAAGGCTGGGCCTTTGGAAACCGTTCTTTTAGGAGACACAAGCATCTAGGATTAGAAGTTAACTTATCGCGGGAGAATTTATATGACCGCAAAAAATGGGGAGCGGATTTTTGTGCGTTTATTGCGGAAAGGCCGCCCCCACAAAAAACCATGTGCCGCCCAAAGGAATATTCCTGGAGCCGCGACCATGAACATCGCGAAGGTCTGGTTGAGGGTTTCACCAGGCGCTATGGCCTGAAGCGCCTGGTGTTCACCGAACATCACGCCGCTATCCGGGCAGCGATCCAGCGCGAGAAGAACATCAAGCACTGGCCGCGTGCGTGGAAAATCGCGCTGATCGAAGCGGCCAAGCCGGACTGGAGAGATCTTTACGAATGCCTACCCTGACCAAAGCGATGGCCAAGGAAAAAACCCGGCCATGACGGACGGAAGAAAGACGGATAAATAGAAGCGCGGAGTGCGGAAAAGGAGATGCATGCCATGGCGAATGACCTTGAACAGAGGCCGGTCAGCTTCGACCTCCTCACCGAAAACCCTGTCTACAAACCCTTCCGCTATCCCTGGGCTTATGATGCCTGGCTGATGCAGCAGCGCATCCATTGGCTGCCCGAGGAAGTGCCGCTCGCCGATGACGTGAAGGACTGGCACAAGAATCTCTCCGAGGCCGAGCGCAATCTGCTGACGCAGATTTTCCGCTTTTTCACCCAGGCGGACGTGGAAGTAAATAATTGCTACATGAAGCACTACGCGCGGGTGTTCAAACCCACCGAAGTGCTGATGATGCTGGCGGCGTTTTCCAATACCGAGACCATCCACATCGCCGCCTACAGCCATCTCCTCGACACCATCGGCATGCCCGAGACCGAGTACCAGGCGTTTCTCAAATACAAGGAGATGAAGGATAAATATGACTATATGCAGGGTTTCAGCGTTGCGAGCCGTTATGAAATCGCCAAAACCATGGCCGCGTTCGGCGCCTTCACCGAGGGGCTGCAACTTTTCGCGTCTTTTGCCATCCTGCTGAATTTTCCCCGTTTCGGCAAAATGAAAGGCATGGGCCAGATCATTTCCTGGTCGGTGCGCGATGAAACCCTGCACTGCATTTCGGTGATCCGTCTGTTCCGCACGTTTGTTGCCGAAAATCCGGAAGTCTGGAACGATGATCTCCGGCGCGATCTGGCGAAAATCTGCGCGACCATCGTCGAACACGAAGACGCCTTCATCGATCTCGCTTTCGAGGCGGGCGCGGTGGAGGGTCTCGATGGGGCGACGGTCAAGCGCTATATCCGCTACATCGCCGACCGCCGCCTCACCCAGCTCGGCCTCGATCCGCTCTACACGGTGGAAAAAAACCCGCTGCCCTGGCTCGATGAGATGCTAAACGCCGTCGAACATGCCAATTTCTTCGAAAACCGCTCCACCGAATACAGCCGCGCCGCGACCATCGGCACCTGGGAGGAAGCTTTTGCCGAGAGCGTTTTTGCCACCCCGGAGCCACTTGCCGGCTGAATTCGCCGCCTTGCACCACTTGCATACGGGAGTATGTTCCGCTCCGCCATGTCGCGCGCCCTCCGCCTGATCCTGCCGGCAATTCTGGCCGTGCTGGCGCTCGCCGGCGCGACGCTCTGGCTGACCGGCCTTCCCGGGCTCTCGCCAGCCGGGCGCGGTGGCGCGGTCGGCATCACGCTCCCCGCCGGCACCGCGATCGGCGGCGGCTTCCATCTCATCGATGAGCACGGCACGCCGGTTTCGGCCGAGGATTATCGCGGGCGCTGGATGCTGGTCTATTTCGGCTATACTTTTTGCCCCGATGTCTGCCCGACGACGCTGCAAACCATCGCCACCGCGCTCGATAAGCTCGGCAAAGGGGGGGCGGAAAAAATCACGCCGCTCTTCATCACCATCGACCCCGAGCGCGACACCCCCCCGGTGCTCGCCCGCTATGTCGGGCAATTCGACCCGCGCATCATCGGCCTGACCGGCACGCCCGCCGCGATCGCGGATGCGGCGCGCGCCTATCGGGTCTATTACGCCAAGGAAACGCCCAAGGATGGAAGTCCCTATACGATGGATCATTCTTCGTTCATTTATCTGATGGACCCCGAAGGCCGGCTCGCCGCGCTGTTTGGCCCGCAAACCACGGCGGACGAACTCGCGGCTGGCATCAAACAAAAATTGGGACAAGACAAGTGAGTTCGGACGTGCAAAAAATCGGTCCCCGCCGGCGTGGAAGACCGAAGCGAGATGCTGCTCTATCCCCTTCCGCCAAACACGCCGCACAACAAAAAGAAGGCGATCCTGACATGGGCGAAAGCGAGGAAACCGGGAAACCCGAAGGTGGCGTGCCGCGCTACAGCCGCCGGCTGTCTGATAAAATCCTGATCGCCTTCCACCACGCCTGCGATCAGGCGGATTACGAAGTGGCGGAAAAATTGCTGCATGTGCTGGAACTGATGCTGAGCCGCCGTCCCACGGCGGCCGAGGGCAATCGCCGGCGCACCATTGAAAGCCTGGTCGCCGCGCATGAGCGGCTGTGGATGCTCCGCCATCCCGAACACCGCCCGACCTGAGGCCGCCCCCTTTGCCGCGCCGCCGCCGCGCGCTATGGCTGGGGCGCGGGCCGGCCCAGCGCCCGGCGCCGATGCAACCGAGACGAGGGAGGAAAACATGATCAAGGTCAGCGTACTCTATCCGCGGGGCGAAAAATCCCGCTTCGATATGGACTATTACTGCGCCAAGCATATTCCGATGGTGATCAATAAGCTCGGCGCGGCGCTGAAACGCACCGAGGTCGATGAAGGCATGGCCGGTGGCGCACCCAACAGCCCAGCCCCCTTCGTCGGCGCGGCGCATCTCTATTTCGACAGCGTCGAGAGTTTCCAGGGCGCGTTCGGCCCGCACGCCAAGGAAATCATGGCGGATGTGCCGAACTATACCGACATCCAGCCCACCATGCAGATCAGCCAAGTGCGAATGTAGCGACGCTGCCCCCTCTCCGAAGGGTAGAGCGAAGACTTTGCCTTTGCTGGGGTCCAGGGGGGAAACCCCTGGCCCTCACGCGGTCCCTATTCCAGAAACGCCCCAAGCACCCTTGCCCCGATTGCCCTGGGCCGCGACTTGGCAGGCTGGCATGCGGCACGCTGGCGTGCGCGGCCCGAGCGGGATAGGATTTTCTCTCCCGACACCGGAGAGAAACCCATGTCCAGCCCACCGATCAGCCGTTTTCCCATCCCGCGGCTTGCCGATCTGCCCGAGGATATCCGCGCGCGCATCGCGACCGTGCAGGAAAAATCTGGCTTTGTGCCCCATGTCTTTCTGGCGCTTGCCCATCGGCCGGCGGAGTTCCGCGCTTTTTTTGCCTACCACGACGCGCTGATGAACAAGGAGGGCGGGGTTTCCAAGGCCGAGCGCGAGATGATCGTGGTCGCCACGTCGAGCGTGAACCAGTGCCAATATTGCGTCATCGCGCATGGCGCGATTTTGCGCGTGCGGGCGAAAAACCCGCTGATCGCCGAGCAGATCGCCGCCAACTACCGCAAGGCCGATATTACGCCACGCCAGCGCGCCATGCTCGATTTCGCGGTCAAGGTCGCCACCGCGGCCTACGCCATCGAGGAAGCCGATTACGCGCGCCTGCGCGAGGCCGGCTTCAGCGAGGAAGATAGCTGGGACATCGTTGCCATCGCCGCGTTCTTCGGCATGTCGAACCGGCTGGCGAATGCGATGAGCATGCGCCCGAACGATGAATTCTACAGTCTCGGCCGCGCTCCGGCCTGAGCTTCAGCCCTGCCGCGCGGCGCGTTGCAGGGCGCCGGCGATCAATTCCACCTGCCGCGCGAGGCGCCCGATCGCCTCGGCGCTCGCACTCTCCCGCGGCAGGCGCTCAGGCGGCGGGGGAAGGGCGGCGGCGGTATCGGCGGCGAGGGTTTCGAGCGCCACGGCAATCCACGCGCCCCAGGCGGCCAAGGCTATTCGATCCTCGGCAGCGGGGACGGATGCGTCGAGCCGCATGGCGATCAGCCGCCCGGCTACCCGCCGCAGCGCGGCATCGATCACGAGTGCGACATCGAGCATCGCCTGGCGGCCCCGGCGCGGCTCATTCAACGCGCGCGCCAGCGAGGCTTCGAGATTGTTGCTGGCGATGCCCGCTCCCCGCCGCGCCGCCTCGGCCGCCGCAAGCCGGGCCGCATCGGCGTCGAGCAGCAGCGCGAATTCTGCCCGTGCGTGGCAGGCATGGGCTCGCAGTGCCGCGGCGAGTTCGCCGGCCAGCCGCTCGGGCTCCCAGCTCGGCCAGAGGATCAGCGCGCCGGCGACCGCCAGCAGGCCGCCGGCCAAGGTGTAAGCCGCACGCATCGCCGCGATCTCGATGCCGCTCGCCCCGGCATGGCCGAGTTCCGAGAGCAGCACGATGAGCGGGGTGAGCAGCATGATATAGAGGCCGAAACTCGCGGTTCGCACCGACAGCGCGATCACCGCGAGGGGAAACAGCGCGCCCGCGATCTGCCAGGGCGTATGGCAGATCAGGGTGAGAAGTGCGGCGAGCAGCCCGCCCAGCACCGTCCCGCCGATGCGCTCCATGGCGCGTTGCAGGGTGACGGCGAAATAGGGCTGCATGGTCAGAACCAGCGTGATGGTGAGCCAGTGCTGATAGGTGCCGTTTTCGCGAAAGGTGATGGCGAGCGCCGGGGCGGTGACGAGGGCGGTGCGCGCGGCATGGCGCAGCGCCGCCGAGGCCGGGGAGAGATTGGCGCTGAGCGGGCCGCGCAGCCGCTCGGCGAGCGGCGGCGGCGCGCCGTCGGGTCCGGCCGCGGGGAGGAACCCCGCTGGCAGGCTGAGGGTGAAGGCGATGCGCAGCCGATCGACGATCGCGGCACCAATTCGCGCCACGGGATCGCCCGGCGCGAGCGTCGCGAATCCGGCCTCGATCGCGGCGATGGCGCGCTCGAGCCGCGCCGGCCGCGCGGCCTCGTCGTGCAGGATGAAGCCGGCGAGCACGCCGAGCAGGGACGGAAGGCGCCGCAGCAGACGCGCCGCCACGTCGCGGCCCGGAGCCGCTTGCGGCGATTCGGGCTGGTACTGCGCGAGGGTTTCCTCGAGCGCGATCAGCGCGGCGAAAAGCTGCTCGGCGGTCTCCAGCCGGATCAAGCTCTGCGCCGCGCGCGGGCTCTGCGCGCCGCGCTGGCGCAAGGTCGCGCGCACCACTGCGCGCGCCTGCTCCAAGGCCTCGCGCACCCGCCGCCGATAGGCCCGCGCATGCGCCTCCCACGCCGCTTCATCGCCTGAACCGCTGGTGCGGCGCAGATCATCAGCGAGGAGCGCGAGCGCCCGATACACGTCCGCAACCGCCCGGCGCACCGGGCGGTAGGGGTGGAGCCGCCAGATCACCAGGGTCAGCAGCACCGCCCAGAGACTGCCGGCAACGAACAAGCCAGCCATGGTGAACGCCGTCGCGGCGTCTGGCCAGGGGCGATCGAGCGCCAGCAGCAACACCACGGTGAGCAGCGCGCCTACTTGCTGCGCCGCCTGGCCATAGACGCGGAGAAAGCTGAAGCAGAACACGGCGAGGCAGGCGAGCGGAATGGCGCCATAGCCGAGACCGCGCAGGAAGCCGAAGGCCAGCAGCGTCACGGCACCGAGAAAAGTGAAGCTGAGCAGCGCCGGAACCCGCCTTCTGACCGGCCCGCCGGGATCGCACATGCAGGTGAAAAGCGCCGCCAGGGCGCTTTGCATCAAGGGCGGCCAGCCGAGCCAGCCCGCCAGCGCCACCATCACCGCGGTCGAAAGCGCCGCCCGCACCCCTTCAGCGATGCTGATGGCGCGGAGATCGAGCGCGATCGGCAGGCGCGAAAGATCGGCTTGCGGCGCTGCGAGGAAGCGCCGCAGCCCGGAGATCAGCCGCGCCCGGCGCGCGATCAGGCGGCCTTCGCCATGCCTCGCAGCACGTAGGGCAAGATGCCGCCGTGTCGGCAATAGGCGACCTCGTCGAGCGTATCGACACGGCACAGCAGCGCGACTTTTTCCATGGCGCCATCGGCGCGATGGATCGCAAGCGTCAGATCCATGCGCGGCCTCAGCTCCTCGATGCCGAGCAGGTCGAAGGTCTCGGTGCCGTCCAGGCGCAGCGATTTGCGGTCCACGCCCGTGTGGAAGGTGAGCGGCAACACCCCCATGCCGACCAGATTGGAACGGTGGATACGCTCGAAACTCTCGGCGATGACGGCGCGGATGCCGAGCAGCATCGGCCCCTTCGCCGCCCAGTCGCGCGACGACCCGGTGCCGTATTCCTTGCCGCCAATGACGATCAGCGGCACGCCTTCCTTCGCGTAGCGCATGGCGGCAGCGAAAATCGACATCTGTTCGCCCGAAGGCTGGTGCCTGGTGACGCCGCCTTCGATGCCGGGAACCATTTCGTTCTTGATGCGGATATTGGCGAAGGTGCCGCGCATCATCACTTCATGGTTGCCGCGCCGCGCGCCATAGCTGTTGAAATCGCGCTCGTTGATCTGGTGTTCGAGGAGGTATTCCCCGGCGGGCGAGGATTTCTTGATACTGCCGGCGGGGCTGATGTGATCGGTGGTGATGGAATCGCCGAAAATCGCCAGCGCCCGCGCCCCCTTGATTTCCGCGATACCCGGCGGTTCGGCCGCGATATCCCTAAAATAGGGCGGGTTCTTGACATAGGTCGAGCCGTCGTTCCAGCGATAGGTCGCCTCATGGGTGGCGAGCTTGAGGCGCTGCCACTGCGCCGGCCCCTTGAAGACATCGCTGTAGCGGGCAACGAATTTCTCGCGCGTGACGTGGGCTGCGATGGCCGCCGCGACCTCCGCCGAACTTGGCCAGAGATCCTTGAGGTGGACCGGCTTGCCGTCCGTTCCGGTCCCGAGCGAAACCGTGGTGATGTCCTCGCCCATCGTGCCGAGCAGCGCGTAGGCCACGACGAGTGGCGGGCTCGCGAGATAATTGGCGCGGACATTGGGATGCACGCGGCCCTCGAAATTGCGGTTGCCCGAAAGCACCGAGACCGCGACCAGTTTCTTCTCCTCGATGGCGTCCGCGATCGCCGGGTCGAGCGGGCCGGAATTGCCGATGCAGGTGGTGCAGCCATAGCCCACCGTATTGAACCCCAAGGCATCGAGATCGGCGTCGAGACCGGCGCTCTTGAGATAATCCGTGACCACCTGCGAGCCCGGCGCGAGCGAGGTTTTCACCCAGGGTTTCGGTTTCAACCCGCGCGCGCGGGCCTTGCGCGCGACAAGGCCAGCGGCGATGAGCACGGCGGGGTTGGAGGTGTTGGTGCAACTGGTGATCGCCGCGATCACCACGTCGCCATGGCCGATATCGAAGTTCTTGCCCGCCACTTTCGCGCGCGTCGCGACGTCGTTGGCGGGCACGCCCAGGCTTTTTGTCAGTTCGGTCTTGAACGCGCGGCTCGCGTTACCGAGTGTCACCCGATCCTGCGGCCGTTTCGGGCCGGCGAGCGAGGGCACGACGCGGCCGAGATCAAGCTCCAGCGTATCGGAAAACCGCGGCTCGGGCGTCGTCTCGTCACGCCACAAACCCTGCGCCTTGAGATAGGCCTCGACCAGGGCAAGCCGATGCGCGTCACGCCCGGTGAGGCGCATATAGTCGAGTGTCGTGCGATCGATGGGGAAGAAACCGCAGGTCGCGCCGTATTCCGGGGCCATGTTGCCGATGGTGGCGCGGTCGGCGAGCGGCAAATGGTCGAGGGCGGGGCCATAGAATTCGACGAATTTACCGACCACGCTTTTCTTGCGCAGCATTTCGGTGACGGTGAGCACGAGATCGGTCGCCGTCGTGCCCTCGGGCAATTTGCCGGTGAGGCGGAAGCCCACGACATCGGGGATGAGCATGGCGGTGGGCTGGCCGAGCATCGCCGCCTCGGCCTCGATCCCGCCCACCCCCCAGCCGAGCACGCCGAGGCCGTTGACCATCGTGGTGTGGCTGTCGGTGCCGTAGAGCGTGTCGGGATAGGCGTAGGTCTGGCCTGCCACCTCGCTGGTCCACACGGCTTGCGCGAGGTATTCGAGATTGACCTGATGGCAGATGCCGGTGCCCGGCGGCACGACGCGGAAATTGCCGAACGCCTCCTGGCCCCAGCGGAGGAATTCATAGCGCTCGCCATTGCGCTCGAACTCGATCTCGACATTGCGCGCCAGCGCGTCGGGGGTGCCAAAAACATCGACCATCACCGAATGATCGATCACCAGATCGACCGGCACGAGGGGATTGACGCGGGCGGGATCGCCGCCCAAACGTTTGATGCCATCACGCATCGCCGCGAGATCGACGACGGCGGGAACCCCGGTGAAATCCTGCATCAGGATGCGGGCGGGGCGGAACGGCACCTCGGCCTCGGAATGCGCCCCCTTCTGCCAGGCGACGATCGCCTTGGCGTCCGCCACCTTGTAGGTCGCGCCGTCCTCGAAGCGGAGAATGTTTTCCAGCAGGATCTTGAGCGTGAACGGCAGGCGGGAGATGTCGCCGAGCGCCTCGGCGGCGGCGGGCAGGGAAAAATATTCGTAACTCTTGCCTTCCACCCGCAGCGTCCGGCGAAGGTTGAGACTGTCCTGCCCGATGGTCTTCATGGCGCCTCTTTCCTCTGGCTTCGCGCCCGCGCGACGCCCACTCCGGCCGCCGGCGGGTGCATTGCAACACGGCGTCGCTTAGACCATACCCCGCCCTGCGACAAGCACGACGGAGCAGCATGCCCGAGAGCGCCGCGAGAACCGACGAAGCGGCGGCCCCCGCCCTGTTGCGGGCCAACCTCTTGCAGGCCCGCGATCTCGCGGCCTTCCGGGGTGAGCGGCTGGTTTTCGAGGGGATTTCGTTCCAGCTCGCCCCCGGCGGGGCGCTTTTGCTGATGGGGCCGAACGGCGCCGGCAAATCGACGCTGCTGCGACTCTTGGCCGGGCTGCTGGCGCCGGGGGCCGGCACGCTGCTCTGGGCCGGCGTCCCGGCGTTTGCGGATCGCGCGGCCTGGGCCGAGCAGATCGCCTATCTCGGCCATCAGGACGCCGTGAAGATGGCGCTCTCGGTCGAGGAGAATTTACGGTTCTTCGCCCGCCATGCCGATCGTCCGATCGGGGCGGCGCTGGGGGCGCTCGATCTCGCCCGGCTCGCTCCATTGCCCGCGCGTTTTCTCTCGGCGGGACAGCGACGCCGCCTGGCCCTGGCCCGGCTGCTGCTTTCCGCCGCGCCGCTCTGGCTGCTCGATGAGCCGACCAACGGGCTCGACGCCGCCGCGATCGAGCGCTTGGGCGCCATGCTCGCCACCCATCGCGACAAGGGCGGGATGGTGATCGCCGCGACCCATCTGCCGCTGCCGCTCGCCGGGGCAGCGGAACTGGCGCTCCAATGAGCCTTCTCCTGGCGCTCATCGGGCGCGACCTCCGCCTCTCACTCCGCCACGGCGCTGATACGATTGCCGTGCTGCTGTTTTTCTTCCTCGCCGGCCTGCTGTTCCCGCTCGCGATCGGCCCCAACCCCGAGACGCTGGGACGGCTCGCGCCGGGGATCGTCTGGGTGTGTGCGCTGCTCGCGGCTTTGCTGCCGCTCGACCGGCTGTTCGGCGCCGATTTCGAGGATGGCACGCTGGATCAGTTGCTGCTCTCCGGCCTGCCCGCCGCCGCCATCGCCCTGGCCAAGGCCGCCGCGCACTGGCTCACGACCGGCCTGCCGCTGCTGCTCGCCGCCGGCCCGCTCGCGGTGATGCTACGCATTAGCCCGAATGGCCTGCCCGTGCTGCTCGCCTGCTTGGTGCCGGGAACGTTCGCGCTCTCGCTTCTCGGCACGGCCGGGGCGGCCATCGTGCTCGGAGCGCGGCGCGGCGGCGTGCTATTGCCGCTCCTGGTGCTGCCGCTCGCCGTGCCGGTGCTGATTTTCGCCACCAGCGCCAGCAGCGCCGCGGCCGTAGGCCTGCCGGTGCGGCCGCATTTTCTCCTCCTCCTCGCCGTCCTCGCCTTTCTCACCCCGCTTGCCCCGCTCGCTGGCGGTGCGGCGCTGCGCGCGGCGGCGGAATAGGGTAAAATTTCGCCTAGCGTTAACCGGCACTTTGCCATCGACGTGACAGAATGCCGTGATGGACAGGATGGCGGTTTTTCTCTCGGGAACGGCGCTCGGGGTGGGATTGGGCGGGCTGATGGCGACGCTGCCCTGGCGCGCGGCGCGCGCGCGCGCCCAGGCCAAAGCCGAGCTTGCGCAAAGCGGGCGTGCGGCCCTCGCCCGCCTGGTCGGCCTCGCCTTGCACGAATGCCGCGAAACCACGCTCCGTCTGCTCGGCGAAGCACAGGCGCTCGGGAGCATCGCGGCGGCGCGCGCCTCGGCCGCGGCGATCGCCGGGCTGAGCCGTAGCCTGCTTGGCCTCGCTGATGATCTCGAGGCGCATCTCGAACCCAGCGCGAGCCGCAAGGTGCTCCATGAGGAGGCGCTGGCGCTGGCGCCACTGATCGACGAGGCGGTCGCCACCATCACCGCGTCGCTTGGGCCGAGCCAGCGGCAATGGCGCGTCGCCCCGGAGATCGCCACCCTCTCGCTCCTGGCCGACCGGCGTGCCCTGCGCCAGGCGCTGATCCGCATTCTCGGCCACGCCGCACGCTCCTCGCACCATGGGGACTGGATTGAAATCACCGCCGAGGCCCGTGCCGAGGGATTTTCCCTGGCGGTGAGCGATGAGGGGACGGGTCTTGCGGTCCCCGAGCCGGGCGGTGGCAACGGCCTCGACAGCCGCGGCATCGGCCTCGGCCTCACTCTCGCCCGCGCCCTGATCGAGGCGCATGGTGGGCGGCTCGCCATCGAGGCCACGCCGCGCATTGGCAGCCGGGTGACCCTCGAACTTCCCGCCACGCGGCTATTGTGCGCCGCGAGATACGCCTGAGAGTTGGAACACAAATACCCGCGCGCCCCAGAATCGATCGAAAAATAAGTTTTTTCATAGGGCAGCCTTTTTCAAACTCGATTGATTTTCAGGCACTGCGCCGCCCCACCCGGTTGCCGCGAAAGCCGCTTGCATTCCGCCGCGCGCCACCCGAAACTCCGTTCCATGGCGGGATTCGCGCCGCGTATCCGATCGGTTCTCGGCCCGACCAATACGGGCAAGACGCATCTCGCGATCGAGCGGTTGCTCGCCCACGCCTCTGGCATGATCGGCTTTCCGCTGCGCCTCCTGGCGCGCGAGAATTACGAGCGCATGGTTGCGGCCAAGGGAGCGGGGCGGGTCGCGCTGATTACCGGAGAAGAAAAAATCGTGCCCCCGGGCGCGCGCTGGTTCTCCTGCACGGTGGAGGCCATGCCCCTCGACCGCCCGGTCGAGTTTCTCGCCGTCGATGAAATCCAGCTTTGCGCCGATGCCGATCGCGGCCATATCTTCACCGAACGCCTGCTCGCCGCGCGCGGGCTGGTCGAGACCATGTTCCTCGGCGCCGAGACCCTCCGCCCGCTGCTCCGCGCCCTGGTGCCCGCGGCCGAGATCGAGACCCGGCCGCGGCTTTCGCAGCTTCTGCACACCGGCGCCACGAAACTCACCCGGCTGCCCGCACGCAGCGCCATCGTCGCCTTCAGCGCCGAGGAGGTCTATGCCATCGCCGAGGCCATAAGGCGCCGGCGCGGCGGCTGCGCGGTGGTGATGGGGCGGCTCTCGCCACGCACCCGCAACGCCCAGGTGGCGCTCTATCAGAACCGCGAGGTCGATTTCCTGGTGGCGACGGACGCTATCGGCATGGGCCTCAACATGGATGTCGATCACGTCGCCTTCGCCGGGCTCGGCAAATTCGACGGCCGCCGGCCGCGCCGGCTCACCGCCCCCGAACTCGCCCAGATCGCCGGGCGCGCCGGGCGCGGGCTGCGCGATGGCGGCTTCGGCACCACCGCCTCCTGTCCGCCGCTCGACGCCGCCCTGGCGGATGCCGTCGAGGCGCATCGCTTCGAGCCGCTGGCGCAAATTTTCTGGCGCAATGCCGCGCTTGATTTCGCGAGCCCCGCCGCTTTGCTCGAAAGCCTCCAAGCGCCGCCACCGCGCCCCGGCCTGATCCGCGGCAATGACGCGACCGATCTGCTGACCCTTGCCGAACTCGCCCGCGAGGCCGAGATCCGCAAGCTCGCCGACCGTCCCCGCCGCGTCGCCCAGTTGTGGGAGGCCGTCTCGATCCCGGATTTCCGCAAGCTCGGCGACGACAGCCACGCCCGCTTCTGCGCCCGCGTCTTTCACCATGTCGGGCGTGACGAAACGCTGCCCACCGACTGGATCGCTAGCCACATCGCGGCCCTTGACCGCGCCGATGGCGATATCCACACGCTGATGCAGCGTCTGAGCGGTGTCCGGGTCTGGGCCTATATCACGGCACGGCCGGATTGGGTGGCCGATGCGCCGCACTGGCAGGCGCGGGCCCGGGCGGTCGAGGATCTGCTCTCGGATGCGCTGCACGAGCGGCTGACCGCGCGCTTCGTCGATCGCCGGGCGACGCACCTGCTGCGCCGCCTCGAAGAAAGCGGCGCGACCCAGCTTTCCGCCGTCACCCGCCACGGCGAGGTGGTGGTGGAGGGCCACGCCGTGGGCAAGGTCGCGGGGTTTGCCTTTTTGCCCGACCCGCGCACCTCGGGCGCGGAGCGCCGGCTGGTCGAGCGTGCCGCCCGCCGGGCGCTGGGCGCGGAAATCGCGCGCCGGGTCACGGTATTCCAGGGTTTGCCGGATAGCGCGCTGACCCTCACCCGCGACCAGCGCATCACCTGGGAGGGCGTGCCGGTCGCCCGGCTCCGCCCCGGCCCGAGCTTGCGCCAGCCGCGCGCCGAGCCGCTGGACAATCCACTCCTCGATGGCAAGGCGCGGGAACAGGTGCGGCGGCGCGTGCAGGGTTTTCTCGACGCACGGATCGCCGCCGAACTCGCGCCGCTTTTTGCCGCGAGCGCGGCCGCCGCGCACGACCCCGCGCTGCGCGGTGTCCTGCATCTGTTGCGCGAGGGGCTGGGGGTGGTCGCTACGGCCGATCTGGGCGAGGACGCGCCGGCGACGCTGGCGCATGCGCGCGCGCGGCTGCGGCGCCTTGGGATTATTGGCGGGCGCTTCGCCATGCTCATGCCGGCACTGCTGAAACCCGCCGCGATGGCGCTCCGCGCCCAGCTTCTGGCGCTGGCGCGCGGGGTTGCGGTTCCCGAGCTGCCGCCGCCCGGCCGCATCGCGCTGACCCCGCCGCCGGAGTGGGACGCGGCGGCGGGCGAGGGGTTTGCGCTTGCCCTCGGCTGGCTCCCGGCGGGACCGGCACTGCTCCGGCTCGATGTCGCCGAACGCGTCGCCGGCGAACTGGCCCATGCCACCCGCGCCGGCGCTTGCCCCATCCCCGCGGGTCTCGCCGGCCGGCTCGGGATCAAGGCGGCGGCGCTGCCCGCCGTGCTGCGCCGGCTTGGCGTGCGGGTAATCCCCGCGCAAGACGCGGCGGCGCCGCCGCTGCTCCGGGCGCTGCGGACAACCCTGCCGCGGAGCGGGCCAGAGGGTGGGACTTCGCCGGCCCAAGGCCCGTTCGCAGCGCTCGCGGCGTTGCGTATCCGGCATGGCTGAAGCCACCCCCGCGCCGGCGTCCCAGCGGCTCGATCAATGGCTGTGGTGCGCACGCATCCGCAAAACCCGGACGGCCTGCGCCGAACTGGTCACTTTGGGGCGGATCAGGATCAATCGCCAGGCAACCGCAAAACCCGATTTCCGCATCCGTATCGGCGATGTACTGACGGTTTTTCTCGGCGCTGACGTGCGCGTGCTCCGCGTGCGGGCGCTCGCCCCACGCCGCGGCTCGGCGCGGGACGCCGCTCTCCTCTTCGCGGTTATTCCCGAGAGCGCCCCTTGTCCTCCGGGGCGCCCGCAAACCGCGCCGCCGCTCTCTTGCGCAAGCGCCGAATCGGCGGCATATCCGCCGCGCTAGGCGGGAATTGGCGCATTACCATCGAGGAGACAGCGATGACCTATGTGGTCACGGAGAACTGCATCCGTTGCAAATACATGGATTGTGTCGAGGTCTGCCCGGTCGATTGCTTCTATGTCGGCGAGAACATGCTGGTGATCCATCCCGATGAGTGCATCGATTGCGGCGTGTGCGAGCCGGAATGCCCGGCCGAAGCCATCGTTCCCGACAGCGACGACCGCGCCTCTGCCTGGCTGGAGGCCAACCGGATCTATGCTGCGCAATGGCCCAACATCACCCGCAAGGGCACGCCTCCGGCCGATGCCGATGAGTGGAAGGACAAGCCGGGCAAGGCCGAACTGTTTTCCAGCGAGCCTGGCCAACCCTGAGATTGTGGCCCAGCCCTGAGAGTTTGACGAGGAATGTCCGCGCGCCGGAGTTGATCGGGAAAACCAATGGTTTCAGAAAGCAGCGTTTTTCAAGTTCGATTGATTTTCAGGCTCTGAGGCTGGCGGTTCGACAAGAAATGATTTTCCGCGGGCGTGGCTGCCAGCCAGGGTGACCGCGCCGGCAAAATGTGTTAAGGTTTGGTGATACTGGAGGAGCGCTCGGTGGCGACCACCTGGCAGCCATGCGCTGCTGGGAAGGGTGCTCTGCACGAGGGTCGTTTGTCGAGCGTGTCGCTCTAGCGAGGCATCCGGGTGGATCAGGCAGATGCGGTGGCCCCAAGGCCGCTCGGGTTCTGTTCGCCCCAAGAGACGAGGATCTATGAATGAAAGCTGCCGCGGCCGCCGCTGCCCCTGTTGCCCGAACCGCTGAACGGTCCCTGGCGGAATCCGAGACGACCACGCCGCCAGCCGTGGCCACCGCCGACAAGGCGCGAGGCTCGGGCGGGGCAAGTGCGGGCGGAGGACTCTCGGGCGGGCCCGCACGTGACGATCGCACCGGCAGGCCGCCGCCACGCCAACCCGCCAAGGCGGAGAAATTCGCCGCCGGCGATCATGTCGTCTATCCGACCCATGGCGTCGGCAAGGTGGAACGGATCGCCATCGAGGAAATCGCCGGACATAATCTCGAACTGATCCATATCACCTTCGAAGAGAACCGCATGACGCTGCGCGTGCCCGTGGCCAAGGCGCGCAGCGCCGGGCTGCGCAAGCTCGCCACGCGCAAGCTGTTCGATGAGGCGCTCGCGGTGCTCAAGGGCCGGCCCCGCATCAAACGCACGATGTGGTCGCGCCGGGCACAGGAATACGAGGCAAAAATCAACTCTGGCGATCCGCTGGCGGTCGCCGAGGTGGTGCGCGACCTGCGCCGCAACGCCGGTCAGCCCGAGCAGAGCTTCAGCGAACGCCAGATCTTCGAGGCGGCGCTCGACCGTCTGGCTGCGGAACTGGCGGTGCTCGACAAAACCGACAAAACCACCGCCCTCACCAAGCTGCTCGATTTTCTCAAGGCGGCGAACTGAAGGCGAGGCGAGAGGGCTGCCCCCAGCGGGAAGCACGGCGCGAGGGGCTCTACCCCTCGCCTCCCCAGGGACAATGTCCCTGGACCCTATTTCCTGAAGGCTTGACGGGGAAGGGGCTCGGGTCTCAAGCCCCAGCGGGTGGAAGGTGGAGTTCCTCGCCTTGTCTCAATGGTGCAAATCAGACCAGATGCGGCGCTTGGTCGCGTAGGTGACGCCCGTGAGGAAGACCAGGAACAGCACGACGCGAACGCCGGTTTGTTTGCGTTCCTCCATCTCCGGGTTGGCGGCCCAGGTGAGAAAGGTCACGACGTCCTTGGCTTCCTGGTCGAGGGTCGGCTTCACGCCATCAGTATATTGTACTGAATCATCCTGGAGCGGCTGTGGCATGGCGATCTGAAAGCCAGGAAAATAGAGGTTGTAGCTCATGCCCGGCTGCATCTTCAGCCCGGCCGGCGGGTCGCGGTAGCCGGTGAGGATCGCATAGAGATAGTTGGGGCCGCCCTCGCGCGCGAGTTCGAGCACCGACTGGTCAGGCGGCAGCGCTCCGTTGTTCGCCGCCCGCGCCGCCTCCTCGTTGGGGAATGGCGCCTTGAAATGATCGGACGGCAGACCCGGCCGTTCGATCGGCTGGCCCTGGTCGTTGACCCCACCCGGCACCTGCACGCTCGCCGCGATCGCCTTGATCTGTTCCTCCGAGAGGCCGATCCCCGAGAGATTGCGGTAGTAGAGCTGATCCATTGAATGACAGGCCGAGCAGACCTGCTGATAGATCAGAAAGCCACGCTGCGCGGAAGCGCGATCGAAGGTGCCGAACGGCCCATCGAAGCTCCAGGCGAGTTTTGGCAGACTTGGCGCCTCGGTCGGCTGTGACTGCTTGAACTTGGCCACGTCCTGCTGCGCGGCCGCCGGCGCGGCGCCCAGCGCGGTGACGAGGGCGGCGCCGAGCAGGAGGGCGGGCGCAACGTATTTGAACCGCATCACGGCTTCTCCATCGGCTTCGCGGGCGCGCCGCCAGGCATCGGCCCACCACCACGGATGACCGGCCGGCTGATGCTCTCGGGCAGCGGCAGTGGCCGCTCCAGCTTGCCCAGAATCGGCAGGATGACAAGGAAATGCAGGAAATAATAGAGCGTCGCCACGCGCCCGATCACCACCCAGATCCCTTGCGGCCGATGCGCGCCCACCGCGCCAAGCGCGAGCACAGCAATTACCAGCAGCCAGAACACCTGCCGGTAGATCGGACGGAAGCGGGCGCTCCGCACTGGGCTGGTGTCGAGCCAGGGCAGCACGAACAGCACCATGATCGAGCCGAACATCATCATCACGCCGCCGAGCTTGTTCGGCACCGAGCGCAGGATTGCGTAGAAGGGCAGGAAATACCATTCCGGCACGATCTCGGCCGGCGTCTGCAACGGATTGGCGGGAATGTAGTTGTCCGGGCTGGCGAAGAAATTCGGCGAGAAGAACACCAGGGCCGCGAACACGAGAAGATAGACGCAGATCCCGACGCTGTCCTTGATGGTATAGTAGGGATGGAAGGGGATGGTGTCCTGCGGCGATTTCACATCGATGCCGAGCGGGTTGTTCGAGCCCGTGATGTGCAGGGCGATGACATGGAAGAAAACCACGCCCACGATCACGAAAGGCAGCAGATAGTGCAGGCTGTAGAAGCGGTTGAGCGTCGCGTTATCGACCGAAAAACCGCCCCAGAGCCAGGTGACGATCGAGGGCCCGACCAGCGGGATCGCCGAGAACAGATTGGTGATGACGGTGGCACCCCAATAGGACATCTGCCCCCAGGGCAGCACGTAGCCCATGAAGGCGGTCGCCATCATCAGCAGCAGGATGACGACACCGAGCATCCAGAGCAATTCCCGCGGCGCCTTGTAGGAGCCGTAATAGAGACCGCGGAAGGTGTGGATATAGACCACGATGAAAAACATCGAGGCGCCGTTCATGTGGGCGTAGCGGATCAGCCAGCCCCAGTTCACGTCGCGCATGATGTGCTCGATGCTGTTGAACGCCATCGCGACATTGGGCGTGTAGTTCATCGCGAGGAACACCCCGGTGGCAATCATGATCATCAGATTGACCATCGCGAGGGCGCCGAAATTCCAGAAATAGTTGAAATTTTTCGGCGTCGGGAAGGCGGCATACTCTTTCTGCATCAAGGTGAACACTGGCATCCTTGTATCGATCCAGTTCACCACCGGGTTCTTGAAGTCACTTTTGTAAAGGCCGACCATCGCGATCCGCTCCGTTACGTATAAAACTTAAGGAAAATTCTCTCAGCCGATCTTGATCTTGGTGTCGTTCTCGAACGCATAAGGCACCAGATAGAGATTGAGCGGCGCCGGCCCGTGCCGGACGCGCCCCGACGTGTCGTACTGGCTGCCGTGGCAGGGGCAGAACCAGCCGCCCCATTCGCCGCGTGGATCGGTCGGCTTGTTGCCGAGTGGGACGCAGCCGAGATGGGTGCAGATGCCGATCAGCACGAGCCATTGCGCGTGGCCGGCCTTGACACGATCGGCGTCCGCCTGCGGCTCGATCAATTCGCTGAGCTTCACGTCTTCGGCGGCTTTGATTTCCGCCGGGGTGCGGTGGCGCACGAAAATCGGCTTGCCGCGCCACAGCACGGTGATGCCGGAGCCTTCCGGGATCGGCGTCAGATTGACCTCGATGGAGGAGAGCGCCAGCACGTCCTGGGAGGGGTTCATGCTGTCGATCAGCGGCCAGGCGATCGCCCCGACGCCGACCAGGGCGCTTGCCCCGGCTAGCAGCTTGAGGAAATCACGCTTGGTCGCCCCGTCTTGCGGCGCCTGACCCGATCCTTGCGGATGGGCCGGCAAAGCAGCGCTATTGGCCATCATTACCTCGGTTCCCGCCCATCTGGCGGGACATGGTTTGCCTCGGAATATCGCACAACCCCAACCCCGCCCCATTCGGGGCGTGCCTGGCGCTGTAGGATTACGACCCCATACTAGGGTTGCCGTGCCATCCCTGCAACCTCATCCCCTGGGGCGGCGCGGCCCCATCGACACCAGCGCGCGAGGTCGCCATAAAATCCACCATGTCGATCCCCACCAGCGCCGCGCCCCCGACGCGCCCCCATGATCCGCTCAAAGAGCCAGCGCGGCGCTGGTTCGAAAGCCTGCGCGAGCGGATCTGCAACGCTTTCGAAGCCATCGAGGGCGCCCCAGGCGCGGCCGTCGAGGCCCCGCCCGGGCGCTTCGTCGCCAGCTCGTGGCGCCGTCCCACCGCGCCCGGCGAGGCCGATGGGGGGGGTGGCGAGATGCGGGTGATGCGCGGGCGGGTGTTCGAAAAAGTCGGCGTCAACGTCTCGACCGTCTGGGGCGCGTTCAGCCCGGAATTCGCCGCCCAAATTCCCGGCGCCGCCGCCGACCCGCGCTTCTGGGCGAGCGGCATCAGCCTCGTCGCCCATCTCTGGAGCCCGCATGTGCCGGCGGCGCACATGAACACCCGCCTGATCGTCACCACCGAGGGCTGGTTCGCCGGCGGCGCCGATCTCACCCCGATGTGGCCGGAAAGCGCCGCGGCCAAGGACGACGCGGGCCTTTTCCACGCGGCGCTCCGCGCTGCCTGCGAGCGCCACGACGCGGCCTATTATCCCCGCTTCAAGGAATGGTGCGACCGCTATTTCTTTCTTCCCCATCGCAACGAGCCGCGGGGCCTCGGCGGGATTTTTTACGATCACCTGTTCACCGGCAACGCCGAGGCCGATTTCGCCTTCACCCGCGATGTCGGCGAGGCGTTTCTCGAGGCCTATCCGCGCATCGTCCGCCGCCGCATGGCCGCGCCCTGGAGCGCGGCGGAGCGGCACCACCAGTTGGTGCGGCGCGGTCGCTATGTCGAGTTCAACCTCCTGCACGACCGCGGCACGCTGTTCGGGCTCAAAACCGGGGGCAATATCGAGGCGATCCTGATGAGCCTGCCGCCCGAAGTGCGCTGGCCGTGAGCGCGCGCGCCCGGCAAACAGCGTGAAACCGCTCCCGATCACCGCCTGGAGCGTCGTGAACGCGCTCGGCACCGGCGCCGCGGCAACCCTCGCGGCCCTCCGGGCGCGCCGCAGTGGCCTCACCGAAAATGACTTCGCCCCCGCCGCCGGCGGCGGGTTCATCGGCCGCGTCGCCGGCGTCGCGGGGCATCACCTGCCGGGGGCGTTCGCCCGCTTCACCTGCCGCAACAATCTCCTGCTCGATCTCGCGCTGCGCGCCGATGGGTTCGACGCCCAGGTCGCCGCCGCCGCGCGGCGCGTCGGGCCAGCGCGCATCGGTGTCGTGCTCGGCACCTCGACCTCCGGCATCACCGCCGGCGAGGCGGCATTCCGCCAGCGCGATCCGGCGAGCGGGGCCTTGCCTGCCGATTTCGACTTTGCCCACACGCAAGATTTCTTCTCCGCCGCCCGTTTCGTGCGCGCCGCCCTCGGCCTCGCAGGGCCGGCCTTCGTGGTCTCGACCGCCTGCGCCTCGGCGGCGCGCAGCTTCGTCGATGCCGCGCAACTGATTGCCGCCGGCGTGATCGATGCCGCCGTGGTGGGTGGGGCCGACAGTCTCTGCCACATGACGCTCGCCGGCTTCGCCGCCCTCGGCCTGATCTCGCCTTTTCCCTGCCGGCCCTGCGATGCCGCGCGCGCCGGGCTCTCGATCGGCGAGGCGGCGGGGTTAGCGCTGCTCGAGCGCGACGGCGAAGCGCCTTTCGCGCTGCTCGGCTATGGCGAATCGAGCGATGGCTATCACATGTCCGCCCCACATCCCGAGGCGCGGGGCGCCATCGCCGCGATGCGCGACGCGCTCGCCCGCGCCAGCCTCGTGCCCGCGGCGATCGACTACATCAACCTCCACGGCACCGGTACCCCCGCCAATGACGCAAGCGAGGACCGCGCGGTCTTCGAGATTTTCGCCGATCAGACCCCGTGCAGCTCGACCAAGGGGTTTACGGGCCACACCCTCGGCGCTTCCGGCATCGTCGAGGCGGTGATCGCGCTGCTCGCACTCCACGAGGGTTTTTTGCCCGGCTGTCTCGGCGTCACGCGGCTCGATCCGGGCTTTCGCGCCCGCGTGCTGCTCGACAACGAGAGCCGCCCGATCGGGCGCGTGCTGAGCAATTCGTTTGGCTTCGGCGGGGCCAATTGCAGCCTGATTTTCGGCCGCGCGGGATGATGCGCGCGGATATCTGGGGCGTCGGGCTCTGGGGGCCAGGGCTGGAGGGATGGGCCCAGGGATGTGCCGTGCTCACCGAGGCGGCGTCCTTCGTGCCATGCCCCACCGATCCGCCACCCCCTGCCATACTGCCTGCCAATGAGCGCCGGCGCGCCGGTCCCGCGGCCCGCCTCGCCCTCACCGTGGCCGAGGAGGCACTGGCCGGAAGCGGCATCGCGCCGGCCACGCTACGCGCCGTTTTCGTGAGTTCCAGCGGCGAGGGAGCGCTGGTCAACAGCCTGCTCGCGACGCTCGCCGAACCGCGGGCGGCGGATCAGGCGATTTCGCCCACCCTCTTTCACAATTCCGTGCATAACGAGGCCGCTGGCTACTGGAGCATCGCGCATGCCAGCCGCGCGCCCGCGGACTCGCTCGCCGCCCACGACGCGAGCTTCGCCAATGGTCTCCTGAAAGCCCTCGCCGAGATCACGGTGGAGGGAGAGCCGGTGCTGTTCTGCCTCTTCGATGCGCCGATGCCGTTCCCGCTCAGCGCCTGCCGGCGCACCGACTTCTCCTTCGCCCTGGCCCTGCTGCTCGCGCCGCCCGCACTGCGCGCCGCGTCTCCGCTGGCGCGCCTCGCGGGCGGCTTCGTCCCCCGCCCGGCGCCGCTCACCCCGCCGCGACTGTCTGCCTTGGCGGCGCTCACCGCGGGCAATCCCGCCGCGCAAAGCCTCGCCTTGCTCGAAGCGCTCGCGCGCCGCGAAACGCGCCGCCTCACCGCGCCGCTGTTCGACGGTCATCTCGCACTTGAGATCGCGCCCACTTGAGCACTTGAGATCGCGCCCACTTGAGATCGCGCCTGTAATTTGCAAGGTGAGCACGTTGCCCGCAACGCGCTCGGGCCACTGGCCCCAGATCCCATCGCCGATCACGCCGGCTGGCTCGACAAGCCCCCGATGATCGGGCAAGATCAACGCAAGATTGCAAACAGCGGCGATACTCATGCGCGACCGCAAACCGTCAGGGGGAAACATGACCGCGAAACTTGACCGCCGTAACCTGCTCAGTCTTGGCCTCGCGGGCGCACTCGCGCTGCCGGTTTCCGCCCGCGCCGCGGCGGGCAAAAAACTCAAGATCGCGCTCTCCAACTCGTATATCGGCAACAAGTGGCGGATCGAGATGGAGAATCTGTTCAAGGCGGCGCTGCTGATGGAGCCCTTCGCCGCCGAGATCGAGGGCAGTTGGTTCAATTCCGGCAATGACGTCTCCAAGCAGTCGCAGCAATTCTCCAACCTGATCGCCGAGCGCGTGGACGCGATCGTGCTCAACGCCGCTTCCCCGACCGGGCTCGACGGCATCATTAAGCAGGCCACCGATCGCGGCATTCTCGTCGTCTCTTTCGACAACGTCGTCACCGCCCCGAGCGCGCTCAAGGTCAATACCGACCAATTCGCCTTCGGCCGCATGGGGGCCGAGTTCGTCGCCAAGAAAATAGGCGGCAAGGGCAATGTGATCATGGTTACCGGCGTCGCCGGCACCCATGTCGATCTCGACCGCAACAAGGGCGCCGAGAGTATCTGGGCGGAGCATCCCGATATCAAGGTGGTGAGCCGCTATACGGGTATGTGGGACAGCGCGACCGCCGAGCGCAACACCGCCGCCGCGCTGCCCTCGCTGCCGCCGATCGACGGCATCTGGTGCCAGGGCGGCACCGATGGCGTCCTCAAGGCGTTCATCGCCGCCGGGCGCAAGCTGCCGCCGACCGCGGGAGAGGCGGAAAACGGCTTCCGCAAATTCCTCACCGGCTACATGGGCCATCAGGTCGATGGCATTTCGATCGGCCAGCCGCCGTTCCTCTCGGTGATTTCGCTGGAACTCGCACGCCGGGCGCTCAAGGGCGATTACCCGAAGAAAAACATCACTATCCCCTTCCCCTATGTCACCAGCGAGACGGTGAAAGTCGGCGAGACCGTGTTTCCCGATCTCCCCGACAGTTTCTTCGCCGATTTCACCGATGCCGGCCCGCATGCCACGGTGAAAATCTGCGTCGATGCCGCGCTCGACGGTAAAGCCTGCGCGGGGCGGCTCGACGTCGATCTGCCGAGCGCATGAGCGCTGCGCCGAGCCTTGAGGCGATCACCGCGAGCAAGGCTTATGGCGGGGTGCAGGCGCTGGACAACGCCTCCTTCAGCGCCCTGCCCGGCGAAGTACACGCGCTCGTCGGCGAAAACGGCGCCGGCAAATCGACGCTGATCAAGGTTCTCGGCGGTCGTGTGCGCCCCGATTCAGGCACGATCCGCATTGATGGCGCCAAGGTTGTCCATGGCGGGCCGAATGACGCGCATCTTCTGGGGTGCTGGACGGTGTTCCAGGAACTCACGCTCCTGCCCTGGATGAGTGTCGCGGAGAATCTGCTGCTCCGGCGCGAGCCACGCAACGCCTTGGGCCTTACCAGCCCGCGCCGCCTCGTTGCCGCCGCCGGAAGGGTGCTCGAAAAATTCGGCATCACCGAGATCGATCCGCGCGCGCTGATCGAGGATCTGCCGCTCGCCGCGCGCCAGGTGATCGAGATCGTCCGCGCGCTCTCGCACGAACCGCGCATCCTGCTGCTCGACGAGCCGACCTCGGCCTTGATGGAGCGCGAAACCGCGTGGCTGTTCGCGCAAATCCGCCGCCTGCGCGCCACCGGCACGACCATCGTTTTTACCTCGCACCGCTGGCACGAAGTCGAGACTATCGCCGATCGCATCACGGTCTTTCGCGGCGGGCGCGATGTTGGAAGTTTCACGACGCTTGCCGAGGAGGAAGCGGTCACGCTGATGACCGGCCAGCGTGTGGAAACCTTCTACCCGCCGCTGCCCGCGGCGCCATCGGCACGGGCGGACGCGATGCTGAGCGTCGCGGATCTCGCCGGCGGCCGCCTCGCGGGGGTTTCCTTCACGCTCCATCAGGGGGAAATCCTCGGCGTCGGCGGACTCGCGGGGCATGGCCATCGCGAGCTTTTCCTCATGCTGTTCGGCGCCGAGCGCCCGCATGCGGGACGAATTCTGCTGCGCGGGCGCGAGGTCCGGCTGCGCTCGCCGCGCGGGGCGATCCGCAATGGCATCGCCCTCGTGCCCGAAGACCGCAAGACCGAGGGGCTGCTCCTGCCACTTTCGGTGCGCGATAATCTGACGCTCGCGGTACTCGACCGACTCAGCCGGTTTGGTGTCATCGGCCGCGCCGCCGAACGGGCGCAAGCGGCGCGGCTGATGGCGCGGCTCGCCGTACGCGCACCGAATGCGGCCATTCCGGTGGGCACGCTTTCCGGCGGCAATCAGCAAAAAGTGCTGCTCGGGCGCTGGCTGCTCGCCGATTGCCCGATCCTGCTTTTCTACGATGTCACCCGCGGCGTCGATGTCGCGACCAAGCATGAAATCTATGAGCTGATGATGGAGCTTGCGCGATCGGGGAGCGCGATCTTGTTCTATTCCTCCGACGCCCTGGAGCTGGCCCATCTCGCCCATCGCGTCCTGGTGCTGCGCGAGGGACGGATCGCTGCCGAACTCCCCGCACTGGACCTCACCGCCGAGCAGATCGTCGCCGCCGCGATGCGCGAGCGGCTTGCCGCTTGATGCCGCCGCGCGCCGCGCGCCGCTCCCTGCTCGCCCACGCGATTGCCCGGAATATCGGGCTGGTGCTGGTGATTTTTCTTCTCGTGTTCTCGATTTTTCTCTATGGCCTGATCTATGGCCTGACCGAGGGACGCCTTCCCGGCGGGTTCGAACTCACCTCGACGGTCAATAATACCATGCCCCTGGTTCTGGCCGCGATGGCCCAGACGCTGGTGGTGCTGACGCGCGGGCTTGATCTTTCGGTTGGCGGCGTCGTCGATCTCGCCAATGCGCTCGGCGCGATCTCGCTCGGCGCGACGCCCGCGCGGATGGCGCTGGCCTCGGCGTTCATTCTCCTTGCCGGAGCCGGGCTCGGCCTGGTGAATGGCATCCTCGTCGCCTATGGGCGCTTGCAGCCGATCCTCGTGACGCTTGCCACGCTCTCGATCTATCAGGGGCTGGCGATCCGCATTCTGCCGCAGCCGGGAGGCGCGGTTCCAGAGGGCTACACGGCGCTTTTGACCAATCCCTCCGTCCCCGCCGCCCTGCTCTATGTGGTTTTGCTCGGCCTGTTCTGGACAGCGTTCCGACGCAGCCAGGCCGGCATCGCGATCATCGCCATTGGCAATGACGAGGGCGCGGCTGCGGCGAACGGCATCAACCCGCTGCGCGCCAAGCTGCTCGCCTATACGCTGAGCGGGTTTTTCGCCGCCGCCGCCGGGCTGTTCCTCGTCGCCACCGCGACCGCCGGCGATGCCACCACCGGCAACGGCTACACCCTCACCTCGATCGTCGCCGTGGTGTTGGGCGGCGTCAGCCTGTTCGGCGGACGCGGCTCGGCGATCGGCGCCATGCTCGGGGCGTTCGTCACCACCATGATCGTCAACATCCTGTTCTTCGCCCATATCGATCCGCTCTACCAATCCTTCTACGAGGGCGCGTTCCTGGTGATCGCGGTGGTGCTCGCCGAAGGCTTGGGCCGCTTCGTGCGGAAGCGGCGATGAGGGGGGCTGGCAGCCTCGATGAGACATGGCGGCGCGCGCTTTATGCTTTCGCGGCGGCGGTGCTGTTGTTCGCGCTCGGCGCCGTGGTGCGCCCGGGCTTCGTCCGGCCCGACAGCATTCTGGCGGTTCTCACCGTCGCGGTGTTCGTCGGTCTCGTTGCCGCCGGGCAAACTTTCGTCATTCTGATCGGCGGTATTGATCTCTCCGTCCCCTGGGTGCTGAACGCAGCGGCGATTCTCCTCGCCACCAGCTCGGGCGGCAGCGATGCGCGGGCCTTCTCGGCGCTTCTCCTCACGCTCGGCATGGGGGCCGCGGTCGGCGCGGTGAACGGGTTGGGCATCGCCTTTCTCGGCGTGCCTGCGGTGGTGATGACGCTCGCCATGAACGGCATCATGGAGGGGCTCACTTTGGGTTTGAGCGGCGGCATGACCTGCGCTTCTTGCGCCTCCTACGCCCCGCCCGCGATCCAGGCGCTGGCGCATGGCGTTTTCCTGTTCCTGCCGACCGCGTTGTGGCTCTGGCTGGCGGTGATCGCGATCGTCTCGTTCATTCTCGGCGCCACCGTGTTTGGCCGCGCGACCTATGCGATCGGCACCAATCTGCGCGCCAGCGAACTCGCGGGGCTGCGCGTGCGCGCCACCATCATCGGGCTCTATGCGCTCTCCGGCCTCGCCGCAGCCCTGGCCGGGATCATGCTGGTGGGTTTCGGCGGCCAGGCCTCGCTCGGCATGGGCGAGCCGTTCCTGTTCCAGTCGATCGCGGCCGTGGTGATCGGCGGCGCCTCGATCCTCGGCGGGCGCGGGCACTATCTCGGCTCGGTCGCCGGCGCCATCTGTCTCGTCGCGCTGATCAGCGTGCTGCTCGCGATGAACATGGCGGAATATGGTCGCAGCATCATCTATGGCGTCATCATCCTCGTGCTGCTGCTGCTTTATGGCCGGGAAAGCCGGGAAAGCTGAGCCCCGCCAGTGCCTGGCGGAGTGCGCTGCGCGCCGCAGCGGCATCGCGGGCCAGCACCAGCAGGCCCGCAATCTGCCGCGGTTGGGCGAGGAGGGAGGCGAGCACACGGGCCAATCCAATCGCGCCGCGCTGATCAAGCGCCATCAGGGCAGCCGGTGGCAGGTCACGCATGGCGGGATCGCAGACCGCGCGCAGCACCGCAAAAGGGATCCCTCGCGCCCGCGCGGCACGCGCGACGGCCCCGCTTTCCATATCGAGCGCCGCGGCTTTCGTTGCGGCGAACAGCCGCGCCTTCTCCGCTGCCCGCGCAATGACGCGCGGCACATCGAGCAGGGCCTCTGCGGTCGCCCCGCCCAGCCCGGAGATCAGGCGCGGATCGGCCGCAAAGCGTTCCCCCTCGGCGCTCAGCACGACGCGCGGAATGATGATCGCGCCGGGCGAAAGCGCCGGATCGAGGCCGCCGGCAAGCCCGCAGCTGATCAGCGCCGGAGCGCCGCGCGCGGCCATTTCGGCAGCCGCGTGAACGCCGATCCCAACCAGCCCGAACGCGCGCACCAGCCGCGCCTCGGCTTGGAGCCCGACGATGAAAACGGGGGATGTGAAGGAAAAATCAGAATCCGAAGGCGACACGGCGCGTGTTACCCCGCCGGAGCGCGCGAAAACGGGCAAGCGCGAGGAGCGGGAAATATTGTTTGTAGCCATGATAGCGCAAATAAAAGACGCGCGGAAAACCGACGGCGTTATAGGGTTTTTCCTGCCATTCGCCATCCCGCCCCGCGGCCTCGGCAAGCCAGCGGATACCGCGCGCAACCGCCGGATCGGCGACCTCGCCGGCGGCCATCAGCCCGAGCACCGCCCAGGCGGTATGCGACGGCGTGCTCTCCTTGTAGCGCCCCGGCGGCGCCCCGGCATAGGTTTCGGCGTCCTCGCCCCAACCGCCATCGTCACGCTGGGTGGCGCGTAAAAACGCGACCGCGCGGCTGATCGCCGGGTCGTCATGGGCAAGCCCGATGGCGTTCAGCGCGCACAGCACCGACCAGGTGCCGTAGATGTAATTGGTTCCCCAGCGGCCGAACCAACTGCCATCGCGCTCCTGCTCGGCGCGCAGCCAGGCAACGGCGCGGGCGAGCACCGGATCGTCGGCCGCCATGCCGATCTGGGCGAGAAAGGAAACGCAACGCGCGGTGACATCGGCGGTCGGCGGGTCGAGCAGCGCGCCGTGATCGGCGAACGGGATGTGGTTGAGGAACTGGTGATCGTTATCGGCGTCGAACGCCCCCCAGCCGCCGCCCCGGCATTGCAACCCGATGATCCACGCCCGCGCCCGCGCGATCGCCGGGGCAAACGCGGGATCGCCGGCGCGGTGCAGCAGCATCCCCACCACCGCCGTGTCATCGACATCCGGGTAGTAGGGGTTGGCGTATTGAAAAGCCCAGCCACCCGGTGCCACGGCCGGGCGTGCCGCCGCCCAATCGCCCACGACATCGGTGATCTGGAGCGGGCCCAGCCAGGCGCAGGCGGCGGCAACCGGGGGCGCGGCATTGCCTTCCGCTTCGGCGAGAGCGTGGCCGGCCAAAGCGGTATCCCAGACCGGAGAGACGCAAGGCTGGCAATAGGCCAGGTCGTTCTCGATCACCAACAATTTGCGCACCGCCGCCCAGGCGATCGCGGCCTCTGGATGATCGGGTTGGTAGCCCAGCACATCGAACATCATCACGCTATTGGCCATCGCCGGATAGATCGCGCCCAATCCATCCTCGCCGTTCAGCCGCGCGCGTACGAAGGCAACGGCACGTCTGAGCGAAACCGCACGCACGCGCGCCGGAACGAGCGGGTCGAGCACGCGCAACACCGTATCCAGCCCCTTGAAGAACCGTCCCCAATTCGAGCGATAGGGGCCGCGGATCCAGTCGCGAATTTCGCCAGGCGGGGTACGGAACAATTCGGCGATGGTGATGCCGCGCGGATTGCGCGCGCGCGGCTTCTTCGCCATCAGCACCAGAAGCGGCACCATCACCGTGCGCGACCAGTAGGAAACGCGCCAGAGATTGATCGGGAACCAGCGAGGCGCGATCATCAACTCCAGCGGCATCACCGGCACGGCGCGCCACGGCACCTCGCCGAACAGGGCGAGCAGGATGCGGGTGAAGACATTGGCGCGCTCGGCGCCGCCAGCGGCAAGAATAGCCGCGCGGGCGCGCCGCATATGCGGCGCCTCTGGGTCATCGCCGATCGCCTTGAGGGCGAAATAGGCTTTCACGCTGGCCGAGAGATCGAGCTTGCCGTCATGGAACAGCGGCCAGCCGCCATGCGTGCCCTGGGTTTCCCGCAGATAATTGCCGATCTTGCGCTCGAGTTCCGGCTCGATGCGGTCGAGATAGTGCTCCAGCAGAACATATTCCGCCGGAATCGTCGCGTCCGCCTCCAGCTCATAGACGAAATGCCCATCCGGCCTTTGCGTTCGCGCAAGCGCGCGCCCCGCCGCGGCGATCGCCGCATCGAGGCGGTCATCGGGAAGAAGATCGAACAGGGCGCTATCGTGGGGCATGGTGCAGCATGATCTCGGCGGCTTGGCGGCCTGATCTGATGGCACCTTCGATGGTCGCGGGCAAGCCGGTCGCGGTCCAGTCCCCGGCGAGGACGAGATTGGCGAGGCCGGTGCGGGCCGATGGGCGGCGACGGCTCTGCGCCGCGGTCGCGGCAAAGCTCGCGCGCTTTTCCTTGACCACGCGCCAGAGCGGCATCGCGCCCGCAAGATCGCAGGCCGCCCGCACATCCGGCCAGACCAGGGCGGCGATTTCCTCGGCGGGAAGCTCGATCAGCCGGTTGGCCGCGCTGATGGTGACCGAGACGATGCCGGGTTTCACAAAAACCCACTCCGCCACCCCGCCGATCACCCCCCAGAATCCGGCCGGGCCAGGATCGGCCGCGCGGCGAAAATGGACATTGAGGATCGCCTCGAACGCATCGGGCACCATCAGGCCGGGGAGCAGATCGGCGGCGACGGGCGGGGGCACGGCGAGCACCACCGGCTCACCCTCTGCCACCGCGATCGGCCCGCTGGCGCTGCCGAGCGCGGTGACGCGGCCGCCCTCGATCGTGAGGGAGACGATGCGGCGGGCGAAAAAAACCTCCGCCGCGCGCGCCGTGAGCGCCGCCAACGCCGGATCGATGAAACTCTCGGAAAGCCCGACACGGGGAAAGGCTGGAATACACGCCGCCCCGCCGCGCGCCAGCGTCTCGCGTACCACGGCGGCGAGCAGGGTGGCGCTGCCCTGGTCGGGCGGCGTGTTGAGAGCGGCGATGGCCAGCGGGGCGATCAGCCGCCGGTAGAGCGCCGCCGGCAAGCCGAGTGCGGCGACACTTCGTTCCGGCGATGCGCTGAGAACGCGCCGCAGAGAAAAATAATCCGTGGCCCGCGTTCCCGGCACCCGCCGCTCGCGGGAAAAAATCCACCACGGCAGGCGGCCGCGATTGGGCCGCAACGCCCAGCGCGCGCCATCGGCACGGTCGATAAACGGGAACAATGCCTGGCCTGGCCCGCCTAGGCTGTCGGCGGCACCGATGCGCTGGAGATAGGCGAAGGCGGCGCGGTTGCCCGAGAGCACGAGATGGTTGCCATTATCGATGCGGCAGCCGAGTTCACGGTCGAAATAGGAGCGGCAGCGCCCGCCCGCCACTGGCCCGGCCTCATAGAGGGCGATTTTCCACCCGCCATCGGCGAGCGCCAGCGCGGCACTCAGCCCGGCGAGCCCGGCGCCGATCACATGCGCGCGCATTTATCCGACGCCATGGCGCAGCACCAGCCAGACCTTGTGCCAGGCGGGGAGCGAGACCGGCCGATCGGGATGCGCCCAGCCGCGCCGCTCCAGCCGCGCCAGGAGCGCCCTATAGGTCGCGCCCATCAGCCGCGCCGGGCGCATCGCGCGGGGATCGCATTCCGCCATCGCCGCCTCGCCTGCGCGGAAATACGCATGCGCGAGAGACGCCATCCGGGCGCAGACCGGCGCGAGCCCCGGCGCGGCAAGCGCGGCCGCCGGATCGTGCGGCACACCTTCGGCGTCGAGCCATTCGCACGGCAGATAGAGCCGCCCGCGCGCCGTATCCTCGGCGAGATCGCGGAGAATATTGGTGAATTGCAGCGCCCGGCCCAGCGCGTGCGCCACGCGATCGGCCGCTTCCGAGGCGTCGCCGAAGGCGCGTACCGACAACCGCCCGACGGCGGCGGCGACGCGGTCGCAATAGAGGTCGAGCGTCGCGAGATCGGGCGCCACAATCGCCGCCTGCGCATCCATCTCCATCCCGTCGATGACGGCGAGGAAATCGTCGCGTCGCAGGCCGAAGCGCAGGCTTGCCGCGGCAAGTACTCGGGTGACCGGATCGTCGGCTTCGCCTTGCGCCAATCCGGCAACGCGCGCCCGCCAGCCATCGAGGGCGGCGTGTTTCTCGGCAAAACTGCCCGGCTCATCGGCGATATCATCGACCGCGCGGCAGAAGGCGTAGAGGCCATACATTGCCGCCCGCCGATCGGGCGGCAGAATGCGCATGCCGTGATAGAACGAGGTGCCGGCGCCACGCACCAAGGCCTCGACCGCCGCGAGATCGGCGGCATCCAGCCCGAGCGGCGCACTCATGGCAGAAAGCGCAGCGCACCGAGCACGGCTGCGGCGACATCGCCGCGGCCGAGCTTCACCCGCATCGCCACGGGGTCGAAGCGGCGGAGCCGTGCCGCCAGCCGCTGCGCCAGGCCCAGAATGACGGCGGTTTCCAACCGCAGGCGGCGGGCGCGAACCCGGCCCGGCAAGGCGCGGGCGAGGCCGTCGAGTTCAGCGACCCGGGCGAGCAGCGCGAAATGCACCGCGCGCAGCCCCGGGCTCGCGCGCGCGCCGCGCAAATCGTCGATGCTCGCCCCATGCGCGGCCATCAGATCGGCCGGCAGATAGCAGCGATCGAGAGCGGCGAGATCGGCCGCGCCGTCCTGCAGATGGTTCAAAATCTGGAGATTGGTGCAGAGCGCATCCGAGGCGGCATGGGTCGCCTCGTCCTCGCCATGGAGATCGAGCACATGCCGCCCGACCGGCATCGCCGAATAGCGGCAATAGGCGTAAAGTTCCTCAAAGTTCGCATAGCGCCGCTTGGTCGCATCCTGACGAAAGGCGTGCAGCAGATCCAGGGCATGACGCGGCGCCACCCCGGTTTCGGCGAGGCTCAGGCGCAGGCGCGCGGCGGAAGGGGCGGCGGCATCGGCGAGCCGGCCGAGCAGCACTTCCTCCATCGCATCGAGACGGGCGATTTTTTCCTCGGGCGGGAGTTGCCCTGAATCGGCGATATCGTCGGCATTGCGCGCGAAGCCATAGAAGGCATGCACATGGCGGCGCAGATCGGGGCGGATGAGCAGCGAGCCCACGGGAAAATTCTCATGGCCGCGATCCTTACCCGACCACGCCTCGACGCTGGCGGAGGCGCTCACGCCGCGCGCTCCCGATAGGCCCGCGATTTCCATACCGCGCCCTTCCCCCGGGCAAAATCGAGCGCCGAGCCGATGGTGGCCGCCATATAGAAGGCGGCGATCAGGGGCAATGCGAGCGCCCAGAGCGGCGAGAGAGCGCAGCGACGAAGCGATGGCTGATAGACGGAAATCGCCGCGATCCAGCCGAAGAGGCCGAGCAGCCGCGCCACGCCGTGACCGAACACGCCGAGAATGGGGGGCAGCAACCAGACCAGCGCCATCGCCAGGGTGGCAAGAGCGAGGAGCATCCAGGAATGCCGGAGCTGGACAAAAGCGGTGCGCGCGATCATCCGCCAGATATCGCCAAAGCTGGGATAGGGGCGCAAGCTCAGGGCGAGCCCGCTATGGCCGAGCCAGATACGCCCGCCGCGCTTGACCAGGCGCGCCAGCGTCACATCGTCGATCAGCGCCCCGCGCAAGGCGGCGATGCCGCCGATCCGCTCGAGTGCGGCGCGGCGGATGAGAATGCTGCCGCCAGCCGCTGCCGCGGTCGCCGCGAGCGGGTCGTTCACCCGCGCGAAGGGATAGAGCATCTGGAAGAAAAACACGAAAGCCGGCACCAGCGCGCGCTCGGCGAGGCTCTGGCAGCGCAGCTGCACCATCTCCGAGACGAGATCGAGCCGCTCGGCCTCGGCCTTCGCCACCAGCGCCGCGAGATGGCCGGGTTCATGCACGATATCGGCGTCCGTCAGCAGCAGGAACGGCGCGTCGGCCACGGCGACGCCTTGCGCCACCGCCCAGAGCTTGCCGCTCCAGCCGGCCGGCTTAGGCGCGCCGGCAAACACGCTGAGCCGCGGATCGGCGAACCCGCGCGCGATCGTGCCGGTACCGTCGGTGCTGCCGTCATCGACCAGCACCACCGAGAAGCGGGGATAGTCCTGCGCGAGCAGCGAGGCGAGGCTAGCGCCGATCACCGTGGCCTCATCGCGCGCCGGCACGATGACCGCGACGCGGGGTGGATCGACTGGGCGGACCGGCGGCAGCCCCGGCCCGACCCGCCAGAAGCGGCCATGAAATGCCAGCAAATAGACCCAGACGAGGGCCGCGAGCATGGCCAGCAGGGTCATGCGGTGTGCCTGCCGCGCCGCAGCCGGCCGGTGCTCTCGAACCAATCGATTGCATCGGCGAGGGCCAATTCCGCCGGGCGCGGGTTGTAGCCGAGTTGCGCCACTGCCTTGGCGCAGGAAAAAAACATCCGCTTGCGCGCCATCATCAAGTGCTCCCGCGTTACCAGCGGCGCGATGCCAAGGGTGCGCGCCAACCCCTCGCTCAGCAGCGCGATCGGCCACAGCATCCCTTCGCTGAGCTTGAGGCGTGGCGGCCGGCGGCCGGCGCGGCGGGCGATCATGGCGAACAACGTCCCGAGCATCAGATTATCGCCGCTCAGGATATACCGCTCGCCGATAACGCCGCGCTCCAGCGCCAGGAGATGGCCCTCGGCGACATCCTCGACATGGACGATGTTGAGCCCGGTCTCGAGATAGCCCGGCATCCGCCCGGCGGCAGCATCGCGGATCATGCGGCCGGTGGGCGTCGGCTTAATATCGCGCGGACCGACCGGGGCGGAGGGATTGACGATCACCGCCGGCAGCCCGCTCTCGCGCACCATCGCCAGCACTGCTTGCTCGGCGAGATATTTCGAACGCTTGTAGTTGCCCACGATCTCGGCCTCGTCGACCGGGGTCTCCTCGTCGGCCGGGGCGCCATCCTTGCGCAGGCCGAGCGCCGCGACGCTGCTACAATAGACGATGCGCTCGACGCCGGAGGCCTGAGCGGCGCGCATCAGCGCCGTGGTGCCCTCGACATTGGCGCGCAGCATGGCCGCCGGATCGGGCACCCAGAGCCGATAATCGGCGGCGAGGTGAAAGACGTAGCGGCAGCCGGCGACGGCGCGGGCGAGCGAGGCGGCATCCGTCAGATCGCCCTCGACCAGATCGAGCTTCAGGCCAGCGATATTGTCGCGCGGGCTGCCGCGTCGCACCATTGCGCGCACGGCATGACCGCGCGCGAGCAGGGCGCGCGCCACGGCGGCGCCGATGAAACCGGTGGCGCCGGTCAGGAAACTCGGGCCGGAAGCGGTCATTTCAGCCCTCCATTACAGACGGCCGCGGCTGCCAGAGCCACGCCGTCGCCGCACATCTACTACAAGATCCCCGCTCTTCCACAAACAGCGGGGGCGGTGTAGGGGGCGGGGTTTATTTCCCGGTAGAGACGTTTTCGTGAAAAAACTGCCTATCATCCTCGCCTTGCTCGGCCTCGCGCTCGGCACCGTGCTGATCGGTTGGTTCGGCGCGAGCGGCGTTGTGGATGCCGCGCTCTCGCTCGGCTGGCGCGGCTTTTTCTGGCTGCTGCTTGCCCAGTTCGGCCTCTTCGGCCTGCTCGGCCTGGCCTGGCGCACCCTGCTCGCCGAGGGATCGCCGCTGATCTATGTTTGGGGACGAATGGTGCGGGATGCCGCGGGCAATTGCCTGCCGTTCTCGCAAATGGGCGGTTTCGTGCTCGGCGCTCGGGCGGTCACCCTGCATGGCATTGCCAAGCGCCGCGCCGTGGCCTCCACGGTCGTCGATATCACCACCGAATTCCTCGCCCAAATGGCGTTTGCCGCGATTGGCCTGGTGGTGCTGACGCTGCGCGCCCCGGACTCCGCCCTGGTCTGGCCACTGGCCATCGGCCTTGTGCTCGCCATTGTCGGCGGCGCCGTTTTTGTCATCCTGCAACAGGGCGCGGCAGTGATTTTTCGTAAGGTTGGGGGCGTCATTTCCGCCGGCTGGCTGCACAACCAGTCGGCGCGGATCGATGCGTTCGATAGCGAGCTTGCGCAAATCTACGATCGCGTCCCGCGCCTGGCGCTCGCCGCGGGGTTGCATTTTATCGGCTGGATCGGCACCGGGCTCGTGACTTGGCTCGCGCTTTATCTGCTCGGCGCCGGGATCGACATCCCGGCAGCGCTTGCGATCGAGGCGATTTTGCAGGTCGGATTGAACTTTGCCTTTCTTGTGCCGGGCTATCTCGGTGTGCAGGAAGCGGCGCTGGCCGGGATCGGTGCATTGTTCGGCCTCGCCCCCGATCTCGCGCTCGGCCTCTCGCTGATCCGCCGGGCGCGCGATCTCGCCATTGGCATTCCGGTGCTGCTGCTGTGGCAGGCGTTCGAGGCGAGACGGCTGGCACGATCCGAGTTGTCCTGAGAGGTTGAAAAAGAACGCCCCGGGTACCCAGCCGGGTTAGCGGGCGGCGGCGCGTAGCTTGCCGCCGCACCGATGCGCCCCTACGAAAGTGCACGCGCAACAACGGTCGCAATCACGGAGGAGAAGCATGCAAATCCACGAAGTCCGCGTCCATCCCTCGAAATCCGAACTCAAGCGCGAGGATCAGCTCGCCTGGAAGATCGCCGCCGTCGCCGCCGACAAGGTCGCGGTGGAGAAAGATGTCGCGGCGATGATCATCAACCGCATCATCGATAACGCCGCCGTCGCCATCGCCGCGATTAATCGCCGCCCGGTGGTCTCGGCGCGCGGCATGGCGATCGGCCATCCGCGACGCGACGGCGCGACGGTGTTCGGCCTTCCCGCCGGCCGCCGCGTCAGCCCGGAATGGGCGGCCTGGGCGAACGGCACGGCGGTGCGCGAACTCGATATGCACGACACCTTCCTTGCCGCCGATTATTCCCATCCCGGCGATAATATCCCGCCGATCCTCGCGGTCGCACAGACCATGGCGCGCTCGGGGCGCGATCTCATCCGCGCGATCGCGACCGGCTATGAGATCCAGATCGATCTCGTGCGCGCGATCTGCCTTCATGAATGGAAGAAGGATCACATCGCCCATCTTTGCCCGGCGCAAGCGGGGGGCATCGGCACTCTGCTCCGGCTGCCGGTGGAGGTGATCTATCAGGCGGTGCAGCAGGCGGTTCATGTGAGCTTCACCACTCGCCAGTCGCGCAAGGGCGAGATCAGCTCGTGGAAAGCCTATGCCCCGGCCCATGCCGGCAAGCTCGCCGTCGAGGCCGTCGATCGCGCGATGCGCGGCGAGGGCGCGCCGAGCCCGATCTATGAGGGCGAGGATTCGGTGATCGCCTGGATGCTCGGAGGGCGCGATGCCGTCTATCATGTGCCGCTGCCGGCGCCGGGCGAGCCCAAGCGCGCGATCATGGACAGTTTCACCAAGGAGCATTCCGCCGAGTACCAGAGCCAGGCGCTGATCGACCTCGCCTTTCGCCTGCGCCAGCGCATCGATGATCTGACGCGCATCCAGCGCATCGTCATCCACACGTCGCACCACACCCACTATGTCATCGGCACCGGCGCCAACGATCCGCAGAAGATGGACCCCAAGGCGAGCCGCGAGACGCTCGATCACTCGATCATGTACATCTTCGCCGTGGCGCTGGAGGATGGGCGCTGGCACCATGTCGAGAGCTACGCGCCGGCGCGCGCCGGGCGGGCGGAGACGGTGGCGCTCTGGCACAAGATCGAGACCCGGGAGGATCCGGAATGGACGCGGCGCTATCACAGCACCGATCCGAATGAAAAGGCGTTCGGCGGGCGCGTCGAAGTGTTCATGACGGATGGCTCGGTGATTACCGACGAGCTGGCGGTGGCCAATGCCCATCCGCTCGGCGCGCGTCCCTTCAAGCGGGCGGACTACATCCGCAAGTTCGAGACGCTGACCGAGGGCATCATCACCTCGCGGGAGGCGAACCGTTTCCTGGAGGTGGCGCAATCGCTGCCCGCGCTCAAGGCGGACGAGCTGCATCTTCTCAACGTGGCGTTGCCGGGGGCGCGTTTGATCGCCGGCAAGCCGGGAATTTTCTGACGGCGACCGAGTTTTTCTGACAGCGACAAAGGGGAGTGGACGATGAGTGAAAACGAAGTGAAAAAAGGCCTGGTCGGGGTCTATGCCGATGTCACCGCGGTCTCCAAGGTGATGCCGGAGACCAACAGCCTCACCTATCGCGGCTATGCGGTGCAGGATCTCGCCGAGCATTGCAGCTTCGAGGAGGTCGCCTATTTGCTTTGGCATGGCGAATTGCCGAATCGCCGGCAACTTGCCGCCTTCGAGAGAGCCGAGCGTGCCGAGCGCAAGCTCTCACCGCGGCTCAAGCGCGTGATCGGGGAGTTCCCCCATCGCGCCCATCCGATGGATACCATCCGCACCGCTGTCTCTTTCATGGGGCTCGAAGATCCCGAGGCCGCCAACAACAGCGAGGCCGCGACGCGCAACAAGGCGCTTCGGCTGCTCGCCAAGATCCCGACGGCCATTGCCCTCGACTACCGCAACCGCCAGGGCAAGCGCGCGGTCAACCCGCGCGAGGATCTGAGTTTCGCCGAGAATTTCTTCCACATGTGCTTCGGCAAGGTGCCGGCAAGGGAAGTGGTGAAGGCGTTCGATGTCAGCCTGATCCTCTATGCCGAGCACGGCTTCAACGCCTCAACCTTCACCGCCCGTACCGTCACCTCGACCCAGGCCGATATTCACGGCGCGATAACGGCGGCGATCGCGGCCCTCAAGGGGCCGCTGCATGGCGGCGCCAACGAGGCGGTGATGCACATGCTGACCGAGATCGGCACGCCCGAGCGGGCGCGGGCCTGGCTCACCGGCAGGTTCGACCACAAGGCCCTGGTCATGGGTTTCGGCCATCGCGTCTATAAGAACGGCGATTCTCGGGTGCCGACGATGACCCGCTACATGGAAAAGATGGCGGAGGTGACGGGCGAGCATAAGTGGCTTGAGATCGAGCGCATCCTCGCCGCCGAGATGCTCGCGAAGAAGAACATCCACCCCAATCTCGATTTTCCCGCCGGCCCCGCCTACTACATGATGGGCTTCGACATCCCGATGTTCACGCCGATTTTTGTCGCCTCGCGCATCACCGGCTGGGCGGCGCATGTCTTCGAGCAAGCCGCCGACAACCGCCTGATCCGCCCGCTCTCGGTCTATAACGGCGTGGCGCAGCGCGAAGTGCCGGCGTTGAAGGATCGTTAATAACCAGACGATCACTGCGAAAGACCAGACGCCGCGTCCCTCCTGGTCGCGGCGTTTTTTTGACTGCGGCGTCGCGGTCGAAAAAAACGCGCTTCGGGGCGATCGCGGTACGGTTTTTGTTGACTTATTCGTACAATCCGTTGAATAGCGAAAATGGCATGCGCATATGCGAGTCGCGCTTTGGTTCCGGCAGAAGCGCATGTCGATGGAGAAGATGGCCAAAGCAAAATAAACTCGTTCCATATCATGCATCCGATCCCGTGCCGGCATCTCGCTTGATTGTCTCGGGTCTCTGCCGAGATCGCCGACGATGCGGGTGCAGGTCTGAGCAAGACAAGCGTGGGAGGCAGCGGAAGCGAACAAAAGACCGAGGTGATGCAAGAGGCATGGGTGACGCAAGAGAGGGCGATAGAGTTGTGCTAACCTCTATGCGCACCGGCGTCGGTCAGGCTTCCGAGGTTATGCTTGAGCCATGACGACACACGACGACAGTAAAAGACGCCAACAGTAATGGAGTTCACACGTGACCACTGACAACACGACACCCAGCTCGCCACGCGCCGCGACCTTGGCCGTGCGAGCCACCACACGTCGCGGCGCGGCAACGCGCGGCGGCGCGACGCGCAAGCCAACCGCCCGCAAAACTACCGCGGCGGCTAAGAAGCCGGCGCGGGCGACCGCGAAGGCGGCAACAACGCGCAAGGCTGCCACAAAGAAAACCACGACGACAAAGCGGACGGTAGCGGCGAAGAAGCCCGCCACGACACGCAAGGCCGCCGCCAAGCCAGCTTCGCGCAAGACCGCAACGCGCAAGACCGCAAAGGCGCCGACCCGCCGCACCGCCGCCAAGGCCGCGCCACGCGCGAGCGCCCGCAAGAGCGCAGCCGCCAAGCCGACCCGCGCTCGCGCGGCCACGGCGACGACACGCAGCCGCGCTGCCAAGCCGACCCGCGCCCGCGCCGCGACGGCGGCGGCCACGACACGGCGCCGCGCCAGCGCGAAATCGCCGGCCAGCAAGCCCGCGTCACGGCGGACCCGCAAAGTTGCACCCGTCGTCGAGCCCGCGCCGGCGCCGACAAACCAGAACAACGAAAGCAACGAAAGCGACGAAAGCAACGAGTAGGTCGCGTCTCCCAACGTGAAAAAGGGCGCCGGAATGGCGCCCTTTTTGTCGATTGTGTCGGCCGTGCCGAGAAACTCATGCGCGAGGTCGGAAGCGGCTCCGCCAATCTGGTTGCGCGTGAGGGAGTGCCAGCGCGCGCGCTTCAAAAACGCCGCGCGCGATCGCGCGCGCCATCACCAGCGTTGCCGCGTGGCCAAGTTCGGCGAGATCGTGTGCCGGATCCTTGAGCGCGCGCGCTCCCGTGGCAGCGGCGAAAATCGTATCGCCATCGAGTGGCGCATGCGTCGGCAAAATCGCGCGCGCCAGACCATCATGCGCCATGATCGCGAGGCGCTTGGCCTCTGCCTTGCTCAGCAGTGCATCGGTGACAACGATCCCGATCGTCGTCGCGGTGTGGGGCGTGGTCTTCAGCCGTGGCGCGAGATCCGCCTCGGTCAAGCGATCCGGCCAGCCGAGACCACCGAACTCTTTGTCCCGCTCAAACGGCGCCGCCCAGAAATGCGGCCCATCGCCAATCACCGCACTGCCGAGCGCATTGACCGCGACCAGTGCCGCAACCGTATGGCCCGAGCGGCAGAGCGCGCTCGCCGAGCCCAGTCCGCCTTTCAGCGTCGCGGTTGTCGCGCCCATTCCGGCGCCGACACTGCCGAGCGCGAAGGCGCCGCCCCGCGCGGCGCGCGCGGCCTCGCGGCCCAAATCCCAATAGGGCGGCCGTTCGCCCCAAGATTTATTGCCGCCATTGGCGAGATCGAACAGGATCGCCTGCGCCACCAGCGGCACCGTCTGCCCGGCAATGGCGAAACCGCGCCCAGCGGCACGCAACACCGCCTGCACGCCGCCCGCCGCATCAAGGCCGAAAGCCGAGCCACCGGCGAGCACGATGGCATCGATGCGCTCAACCGTCGCATCGGTGCTGAGCATCCCAAGATCGCGCCCGCCCGGCGCCCCGCCGAGCACCGCCACGGCGGCAACCACCGGCGGATCGAAGAGCACGGCGGTTACCCCCGAGGCCAGCGCCGCATCGTCGGCGTGTCCCACCGTGAGGCCGGCAATGTCAGTGAGCAGGTTGTGGCGCGGCGTCATGCGGGATCGGCGCGGGCACGGCGATGTCGGGCATGCGTTGATCCGGCATGCGTTGACCCGGCGCGGGTGGCGGGGCCTGTGGCAGCAACCGCCGCAAGGCACGGAGCGGCGCGGTCAGCCGCCAGCTTCGCGAGCCGAGCACCGCTTCTACCTGGTACTGCACCGGCCTGAGCCGACGCACTTCCGCCTCCAGCGCATCGACGTAAACGCGCATCATGTCAGCCCCCGCCGCCAGCGGCACGGCGGCGGCGTCGAAAACGCGACGCCCGCTCTCCGGCACGGCCACCGCGGTCGCGAGCGCACGATAGACTTCGGGGATCTGCGGCAGAACGGTATCGGGCCAGGCATCGAGCCGGGAAACCGCTTCATGGCGCTCACGGCGGTTGAGAAAAGCCGTGATTTCCCGCCCCATCTCGGCCTCGCCGCGCGGCCAGGACAGCCCGAGCTGGAGCGCCAGCCGCGCCAGTTCGGCGGGCCAATCGGCGAGCAGGGCATCGAAGGAGAGAAAAGCGCGCGGGCTGCCGCGTGTCGCACGCTCGGCCGCCAGAACATAGCGCAGCCAGAGCAGCATGCCGCGCTCGGGCGGCCACAGGGCGGCGCCCTCATGGCGGCTCTCGCGGCGGCGGAGCGAGGCGGCAACGGCGCGCGGATCGCGAAACGGCAGGACATAGCGCGGCGTGATATTCAGCAGCGCCAGGGCCTGTTGCCACACCGGCACGAGGAGGGCGAGGCGCGGATCCTTGACCACGATCAGCGGCGCCTCGGCATAATTGCGGCGGATCAGCGCTGCGAGTTCCCGTGCGAACGCCACCGCCGCGGCCGAGCCGAACCATTCGGGCGCGATGTCGAACAGGCCGTAGACATGCGAGCCCGCTGCTTCCAGCATCGTCTCGTGCAGGGCCACCAGTTCGACCGGCTCCCAATGGCCGAGGACATTGCCGGGCCCCGGCGGAACCAGCCGCTTCGGCAGCGCCGCGCCCAGCAGGTTGAGCACCCGCGTCACCGCCGAGGTGCCGCTGCGATGCATGCCGAGAACCAGCAGCGCCGTATTTCCCGTCATGGCCCCCATTACCCTTCTCCCGACCCGTCGACACGCGGCCCCCTACGGCTCATCGGCAAGAAGATAAATCGTGCGACGCTTGCTTGGTGTAACCAAATGCAACGACCGGGCGCAATGGTCGTGGCGGCGGAGAACCGCTACAGGTTATTACTTTTGCGTGATCACCGACTTTTGCGTGATCCCGGGCGGCGCCGGCCCGCCCGCCATCCAATCGAGCAGCTGCACGGTGTGCGCCACGGGTAGTTCCCCACCGGCGAGTTGCGTGAGACAGCCGATATTGCCCGCCGCGATCAATTCCGCGCCGGTCGCGGCAATGTTGGCGAGCTTGCGCGCCTGGAGCCGCGTCGCGATATCGGGTTGCAGCAAATTATAGGTGCCGGCCGAGCCGCAGCAGAGATGCCCCTCGCGCGGTTCCACCACCGCGAAACCGGCCGTGCGCAGCAGCGCTTTCGGCGCCGCGGTGATCTGCTGGCCATGTTGCAGACTGCACGCCGCGTGATAGGCGACCTTGATCCCCGGGGGCGGCCGGCTCGGACGATAATCGAGGCGCGTCAGAAACTCGCTGATGTCGAGCGCGCGTTCGGCGATCCGCGCCGCGCGGCTGCGCCAGGGCTCGGGCTCCGCGCGGAACATGAAGCCGTAATCCTTCACCGTCGTGCCGCAGCCCGAGGCGTTGATGATCACCGCGTCCAGCCCTTCGCCCTCGATCTCGCGGCTCCAAGCGGCGATATTGGCGCGCGCCGCCGCCATCGCCGCCGCGTGGTGGCCCATGTGATGGGTGAGCGCGCCGCAGCACCCGGCGCCCTCCGCCACCACCACCTCGACGCCGAGCCGCGTCAGCAGGCGGATGGTCGCCTGGTTGATCGCCGGATCGAGCACCTGCTGGGCACAACCGGCCAGCAACGCAACGCGCTGGCGGCGGGGGCCGCTCGCCGGGTGGCTCGCCGGCCGCTCGATGGCGCTCGGCGGCAATTTTACGGGCGCCATCGCCAGCATCGCCGCCAGACGTTTGCCGAACATGCCCCGCCGTGGCACGAGGCCGCGCAACGGTCGGGCAAAACGCGCGCCGATCAAGGCCAGGCGGAACAATTTCGGGCGCGGCAGCACCTGCGCCAGAAGCCCACGCAGCGCGCGCTCGTGCCAGGGGCGGCGATAGGTGTTTTCGATATACGTGCGGGCATGATCGACGAGGTGCATATAATGCACGCCCGAAGGGCAGGTGGTCATGCAGGAGAGACAGGAAAGACAGCGATCGACATGGAGCACGACCTCCTCGCTTGCCGCGCGGCCGCTCTCCAGCATGTCCTTGATCAGGTAGATGCGTCCACGCGGGCTATCGAGTTCGTCGCCGAGCAGCACGAAGGTCGGGCAGGTCGCGGTGCAGAAGCCGCAATGGACGCAGGTGCGCAGCACCTGGTTGGAAACCTTGATATCGGGATCGCGCAGTTGTTCCGGCGTGAAATTTGTCTGCATGACCGATTTCAGAGCCCAGCGAAGAGGCGGCCGGGATTGAGAATGCCCTGGGGATCGAACGCTTCCTTCACCCGCCGCGTGATGCGCGCCAGCGCCGGCGCTTCTTCCGGCACGACATCGAGGCTGGCACGCAAGGCGTCGGGCGCGCGCATCAGCCACCACACCCCGCGCGAAGCGCGCGCGGCATGGGTGATGGCGGCATGGTTTTCGGCGCGCGCCGGAGCGGCAACCCAGACCAGGCCGCCGCCCCAATCAAGAAAACAGTTTCCCCCGAGGCGCGCGACCGCCGCGACGATCCGCGGTCCCGCCGAGGGTGCGACCGAGACCCGCCAGATCGCATCCCCGCTCGCGTGGCCGAGCGGGGCGGTATCGCGCACCGCGCGCCACAGCGCGCGGCTCGGCGCATCCTCAAGGATCGCCGCGGCGCCAAACCCCGCCCACTCAGCGCGCAGCCGCTCGGTGCGATAGGCGACGCTCGGGATAAAATCCTCGATCCGCGCCAGCGTCACCGCGGCATCGAAAGCGGCGAGTTCAGGCACGCGGGCCGCCGCCTCGCGCGGCAGCCAGGCCGCGCCCGAAATCCCGAAAGGCGAGCCCAGCGCCGCGGCAAGTGCGGCAACACCGCGCTCGGCCTCGAGCCCCGCGAGCACCACCGTGCCGACCGCCTCGGATGCCGGCAATACTTTCAGCGTGATCTCGGTGAGCGCCGCGAGCGTCCCGTAACTGCCGCTCAGCAGCTTGCAAAGATCGAGCCCGGTGACGTTCTTGAGCACCCGCCCGCCGGAGTGGATCACCTCGCCCGTCCCGTTCACCGCGCGCACGCCCATCACATGATCGCGCATCGCCCCCGCGGTGATGCGGCGCGGGCCGGAAAGATTGCAGGCGACGATGCCGCCCAGCGTCTGTTGCCCCGCGCCGCCGAGCAGGGCTGAGAGATCGGGCGGCTCGGCGATGATTTGTTGCCCCTCGGCGGCGACCGCGGCCTCGATCTCGGCAAGCGGCGTTCCGGCGCGCGCGGCGATGATCAGTTCCTTCGGCGCATAGAGGCTGATCCCGGCATGGTTGCGAAGCGTGAGCGTCGCCGCTGCCTGCACCGGGCGCAACATCGCGTTGGACTTGGTTTCGTTGCCGACCAGTGCCAGCGGCGTCGCGTGCGCATGTGCCTCGGCGATCACATCGGCGATTTCCCCCTCGGCTTCCGGTGCGATCGCGTTCATGCCGCGTGTGCGATATCCGGCTTGAGGGGAAAAACCTTGGCGGTGTTGAGCAGCCAGTCCGGATCGAAAGCGGTTTTGATGCGCCGCTGCTGATCGAGTTCGCGAGCGTTGAACTGCACCGGCATGAGATCGCGTTTTTCCACGCCGACGCCGTGCTCGCCGGTGAGGCAGCCGCCAACCTCGACGCAGAGTTTCAGGATATCGGCGCCGAATGTCTCGGCGCTATGGAAACTCTCGGGATCATTGGCGTCGAACATGATGAGCGGATGGAGATTGCCGTCGCCAGCATGGAAGATATTGGCGACCTTGAGGCCGTAGCTCTCGCTCATTTCGCCGATGCGGCGAAGCACTTCCGGCAGGCGGCTGGTCGGGATGGTGCCGTCCATGCAGAGATAATCCGGACTGATGCGCCCGACCGCGCCGAACGCGCCCTTGCGGCCCTTCCAGATCGCCGCCGATTCCTCGGCGCTTTGTGAGACCTTGAGGCTGATCGGATCGAAGCGCTCGCAAATCGCGCGGATGCGCCCGAGCAGGTCATCCTGCTCGGCGGCGCTGCCCTCGACCTCGATGATCAGCATCGCCTCGGCATCGAGCGGATAGCCGGCATGGGCAAACGCCTCGCAGGCATGGATCGCCGGACGGTCCATGAATTCGAGCGCGACGGGAATAATGCCCGAGGCAATGATGGCATCGACGCAGGCGCCGGCGACTTCGTTGGCGCGGAAGGCGGCGAGCATGGCGCGCGCGCCTTCGGGGCCGCGCAGGATGCGCACGGTGATTTCGGTGACGATGGCGAGCTGGCCTTCGCTGCCGGTGAGCAGGCCGAGCCAGTCATACCCGGCGGCGTCGAGATGGGTGCCGCCGATCTCGAGAATTTCGCCCGCGATGGTGACGATCCGGAGGCCGAGGAGATTGTTGGCGGTGACGCCGTATTTCAGGCAATGGGCGCCGCCGGAGTTCATGTTGACATTGCCCCCGATCATGCAGGCGAGCTGGCTCGACGGATCGGGGGCATAGAAAAAGCCCCGCTCGCGCACCGCGTCGGTGATGCCGATATTGGTGACGCCCGCCTGCACGACGGCGTAGCGATCGGCGTAGTTGATATCAAGGATGCGGTTCATGCGCATCAAGCCGACCACCACCGCGTCGGCCAGCGGCAGCGCCCCGCCCGAGAGGCTGGTGCCGGCGCCACGGGGGACGACGCGCACGCCATTTTCGTGGCAGAAGCGCAGCACCGCGGCCACCTGCTCGGTGGTTTCCGGCAGCACCACGGCGAGCGGCACCTGGCGATAGGCGGCGAGCCCGTCGGTCTCGTAGGGTTTCAGGCACAGCGCCTCGGCGATCACCCCGTCTTCCGGCACGAGCGCGCGGAGACCTGCGATAAGGCGCGGGCGCGCGGCCAGCGTTTCGGGTTTCGGCGGCGGTAATTCGATCATCGCACCCTCACATTCCCGGGCTACTGGCCGGAAAATGCGCCCGGCGTGGCGCCCTGGCAAGCGGCGGGGGGTCAGACGTGGCGAGAATTATTCCTGGGGCAGCAATTATCCCTGGCGCGCCTTCATGCGCGGGTTCTTTTTGTTGATGACATAAACCCGGCCATGGCGGCGCACCACCCGGCAGTTCTTGTCTCGCACTTTGGCGGATTTCAGGCTGTTGCGGATCTTCATGGTGTCTCGGGCCTCGTTCGTCTCGCCTCGCGCGAAGGCCGGCTGGGTAGGCCAGCGCGGCGGGCTTGTCAAGCTTGGCGCGCTGGCGGTAGTGGGTCAGTTTGAAACGCGGCACCGGCCCGCACCCCCGCCCGGCCACCCAACGTCAGTATATTGGCATTGGGTGGCCGGGCGGGGGTGCGGGCCGGT
>JAJYYH010000064.1 GCA_021801255.1 Pseudomonadota bacterium | reverse complement strand
GGATGACGATTTTCGATCCCATGCCGGACGTCACCGATTTCGCCGATACCGCGGCGATCATCGCACATCTCGACCTGGTGATCGCGGTGGATACCGCGGTCGCCCATCTCGCCGGCGCGATGGGCAAACCGATCTGGCTGCTCTCGCGTTTCGATGGCTGCTGGCGCTGGCTCACCGCCCGTACCGACAGCCCCTGGTATCCCAGCTTGCGCCTCTACCGCCAGGAAACCCCCGGCAACTGGCACCCAGCCATCGCCCAGCTCGCCGCCGATCTGACCGCATTAGTGCGACCAGAGCGCCCTTGATATTGCAATGCAGCAATTTTATTGCGCTGCACAATATGGCTCTTGCATAAAAATTCGTGAAATCGTGATTTCGGCGCTGAAAACACGTGACGAAAGGGTCACACGCAAGTAAAAAACAAAGGAGGCTCGCAGCGTTAGCCGCGAGCCAAGTTTGGGGAGGAAACGCCAGTCACACGGCAGGATGAGGGGTAAACCTCGTCCTCGCCGTGAGGATCGGCGAACATGTCGCCGTTGTCCATAACAATTCGTGTTATTTACACGTTTTTAATGCAATCCGGCCAAACGCGGCCATAGATTTTATCTATTGCCTGATTTTTTATCAACATCTGCCGCGTTATCGGGCGCCGCCAAAATACCATGGCGGAAACTTAGCCAGCTGCTTTCAATCACCGCCATGCAGCCGCCCCAGACCAACGTCGCGATCAGCGTCGTCGCCAGAATTTTGCGGCCCAAATAAGGCTGTGCCGGCACGCCACGCCAGCCGCTCCGGGGATCGGGATCGGCTTCTGGCCGCACCCCGAACGGCAATACCGCGAACAGTAGCACCCACCAGATCAGCGCATAGAGAACGAGGTCGGTGAACCATCCCATCGCTAGACCCGCAGCAAATGGATATCAACGATCGGCCGTTTATGCAGGCGCCGCGACAGCACCCGCCGCAATGCCGCCCGCGCTGCATCCGCCAAAGCCGTCTCGTCACGCCGCAAGGCTTCGGGAAGATCGGCCAGCGTCGTCGCGAATTCCTCGGCAACCACCATCGCTTCCGGGTCTTCGGGGTCGAACAGGCCCGGCGCGCTGAGCCGAGGCCGGCCGCGAAGCCGCCCGGCGGCATCGACGGCAAAACTCGCGACCGCAACCCCTTCCCGCAACATCCGCCGCCGCGCCGCCATCACGCCCCCGGCCAGCGGCACCAGCCGCTTGCCATCGACCGCGAGACGGCCGACCGGGGCGCTGTCCACCACCTCGGGCGTGCCCGGCGCGAGGTTCAGGATGTCGCCATCCTCGATCAGGATCGGCCGCACGCCAAGCGCGGCGGCCAATTCGGCATGGGCCGCGAGATGGCGCCATTCGCCATGCACCGGCACCGCGAAACGCGGCCGCACCAGCCGGTACAGACGCCGCAGCTCATCACGCGCCGGATGGCCAGAGACATGCACCATATGGTCGGCCTCGGTCATCACCTGCACGCCCCGGCGCACCAGATTGTCCTGCACGATGCCGATCGCCCGCTCATTGCCCGGGATCATCCGGCTGGAAAACAGCACCGTGTCGCCCTCCCCGAGGGCGATCTCGGGATGCGTATCGGCGGCGACCCGCGCCAGCGCCGAGCGCGCCTCGCCCTGGCTGCCGGTAATCAGGATCAGGAGATGATCATCCGGGATCGAGCCGGCATCCTCCTCGGCGGCGAAGGCCGGGATATCGGCAAGATAGCCGGTGCCGCGCGCCGCGGCGTCGAGATTGCGGAGCGCCCGCCCGACCAGGGCGATGCTGCGCCCCGCCGCTTGCGCCGCAAGCGCGATGCTTTCCACGCGCGCCACGTTGGAGGCGAAACACGTCACCGCGACGCGCCCCTTGAGGCCACGAATGAGAGCGGCGAGATTGCGCCGCACCTCGGCCTCCGAGCCCGAATGGCCCTCGACCATGGCATTGGTGGAATCGCAGATCATCGCAAGCACGCCGCGATCGCCGAAAGCGGCGAAGGCGGCCTCGTCGGTCGGGGGGCCCACCAGCGGCTCGGGATCGAGTTTCCAGTCGCCGGTATGCAGCACCCGGCCGAGCGGGGTCTCGATCGCCAAGGCCTGCGCCTCGGGAATCGAATGGGCGACCCGCAGCATCTGGACCGCGAACGGCGGCAGATCGATCCGCCCGCCAGGCGGGACGACATGCAGCTTGACCTCCTGCAGCAACTGCGCCTCGGCGAGTTTGCGGCGCAGCATGGCGGCGGCGAAGGGCGTTGCATAGACCGGGCAGCGGAGGGTGGGCCAGAGATGGGCGACCGCGCCGATATGGTCCTCATGCGCATGTGTGAGGATGAGGCCGAGCAGGGCGGAGCGTCGCGCCGCGATGAAGCCGGGATCGGGCACCAGGATTTCCGCCTCGGGCAGCGCCGGGCCGGCGAAGCCGATGCCGCAATCGACGGCCAGCCAGCGTCCCTGACAGCGATAGAGATTGAAATTCATGCCGATCTCGCCCGTCCCGCCCAAAGGCAGGAAGGCGAAATCATCGCCTGCCGTGTCCATTACGCCCTTTCGTTATCTGCTCTATTCAATGTCGCCGAGGCGAGCCCTCTCACGCGACAATGTGGGCGCCGGATTGCGTTGCGCCAGCAGCCGCAGGCCCTCGAGGGTCAGATCGGGGTCGATACGCTCGATCACCGGGGTGCCTTCGGCGAAGAGCGGCGCGAGACCGCCGGTCGCCACCACTTTCAGCGCCTCGCCAACCTCGCCCTGGATGCGCGCGACCAGCCCCTCGATCAACCCGATATAGCCCCAATACATCCCCGATTGCATGGCCGAGACCGTGCCGTGGCCGATCACCGATTGCGGCCGGCCAATGCCGATGCGCGGCAGCCGCGCCGCCGCCTGGTGCAGCGCCTCAAGCGAGAGATTGATCCCCGGCGCGATCACGCCACCCCTGTAGGCGCCGCCCCGTTCGACGACATCAAAGGTCGTCGCGGTGCCGAAATCGATCACCACCAACGGTCCGCCATAGCGCTGATGCGCGGCCAAAGCGTTCACCAGCCGATCGGCGCCGACCTCCTCGGGTTGATCGACGCGGATCTCGAACCCCCAGTCGAGATGGGCCCGCGCGATCAGCGGCTCGACCGAGAACCAGTCCCGGCACAGACGGCGCAGATGATAGAGTGCCGCCGGCACCACCGTGCCGATCGCCGCGCCATCGACCTCGGCCGGCTTCAGCCCGGCATGAGCGAAAAGCGCGAGCAGCCAAACCGCGTATTCGTCCGAGGTGCGCTGCGCCTCGGTCGCGATCCGCCAGGTGCCGCGCCAGCCCAGGCCATCATGCACCGCGAAAACCACATTGGTATTGCCGGCATCGACCACCAGCAGCATGACCGCCGATCCCTATTTTGACACCACCTGGGGCGCCGATCGCGACGCCGTTCCCAGCATGACATCCCCCGTTGAAAAACCCTCTATGCCGTCCCCGGTGTCCAGCAGCAAGGCACCCGTGGGGCTCAGCCCGGCGAAGCGCCCGGTGACTGGGCGCGCCCCCTGGATGAGCGAGAGCGCCGTGCCGAGGGGATGGGCGTGACGCAGCCAAGTCTCGCGAAGCGGATCAAAGCCGCGCTCTCGCCATACCGCCTGCCAGGCGTCGAGCCGCTCCAGCAGGGCCGCGGCCAGCGTCTCGGGGCTCGGCGGGGGCGCGAGACCGGCGAGAGCGGCGGTAGGGCGTTCGGCCAGCTCCGGCGCCGTGGCCAGATTGGCGCCGAAGCCCAGCACCAGCCATGCCATGCGACCCGCCGCGCCGGCCGCGCTATCGATCAGGATACCGGCGAGTTTGTCCCCCTCCAGCATCACGTCGTTCGGCCATTTCAGCGCCAGCCGCCCCGCCGCCCGCGGCAATACCGCCAGCAGCGCCTCGATCAGCGTCACCCCGGCCACCAGCGCCCATTGCCCGGCTTCGGCGAGCGGCGTCTCCGGGCGCAACAGCAGCGACAGCGCGAGATTCCCCGGCGGCGACAGCCAAACCCGCCCGGCCCGGCCGCGCCCACCACTCTGGCGGCCGGCAAGCACCACCAGCCCCGCCGCCTCTCCGGCATGCGCCCGCGCGATACAAAGATCGGAAGTCGAGGGCAGGCTCTCATAGCGCTCGATCCGCCACACCCCGCCCGCGCCGGGGGCGGGGGCGCTCACCCGAACAACACGCGCGCCGCCGCCTGCGCGGCATCGAGCACCGGAGCGGGGGCGATGAAAAAGAAGGTGGTGAAGAGGCCGGTTGCCGCCGCGACCACCGAGAGCGACGCTGGGCGCCGATCAAACGCCTCGCGCGCCGCATCGAAATACATCACCTTGACGATGCGGAGATAATAGAAGGCGCCAACCACGCTGGTCAGCACGCCGATGATCGCCAGCGTCCACAACCCGCTCTGAACGGCGGCGAGAAACACGTAGAGTTTGCCGAAAAAGCCCGAAAGCGGCGGAATGCCCGCCATGCTGAACATGAACACCGCCATCGCCATCGCCAGCGCCGGATCGTTGCGCCCGAGCCCGGCGAGATCGGCGATCGTCTCGACCGCCTGGCCACGCCGGCGCATCGCCAGGATAACGGCAAACGTGCCCAGAAACATGAAGACATAGACAACGAGATAAACCAGCGCGCCACGCAGACCGGCGGCGTTGCCGCAGGCGAGCCCGATTAGCACATAGCCCATATGGCCGATCGAGGAATAGGCCATGAGCCGCTTGATATTGCTCTGGCCGATGGCGGCGAGGGCACCGAGGATCATCGAGGCGACCGAAACAATCTCGATCAGCGCCTGCCATTGCATCAGCACATGACCGAACGGCCCCACCATCACGCGGAGAAACAGCACCATCGCCGCGACCTTCGGCGCGGTGCCGAGAAATGCCGTGACCGGGCTCGGCGCGCCCTCATAGACATCGGGTGTCCACATATGGAACGGCACTGCCGCGACCTTGAAGGCGAAGCCCGCGATGACGAACACCACGCCGACGATCAGCCCTTCGGAAACCCGCGTCGGATCGCTGAGCGCTTGGCGGATGGCAGCAAAATCCATGCTCCCCGAAAAACCATAGACCAGCGTGATGCCGTAGAGCAGCAGCCCCGAGGCGAGCGCGCCAAGGACAAAATACTTCAGGCCGGCTTCGGCCGAGCGCACATCATCGCGGGCGAAAGCGGCGAGCACGTAGATGGAAAGCGACTGCAATTCGATCCCGAGATAGAGGCTCATCATGTTCCCGGCCGAGACCATGACCATCATGCCGAGGGTTGCGAACAGCATCAGCACCGGGAATTCGAAGCGCCCGATCCCCTCGCGCGCATTGTAGTCGAGCGAGAGCACCACCCCGAGGATGGCCGCGGCAAGGATCAGGAACTTGCTGAACACGCTCATCGGGTCGACGAGAAACTGCCCCTCAAAGGCCAGACCGAACGCACCGCCGGCGACCAGAACGGCGGCGAGCAACAGCGCGCCGATCGTCAGCATGCTGCAGATCAAGCCCCCATCGCCGCGGCGCAAAACGCCGAATAACAATATCCCCATGCCGCAAAGAGCCAGCACGATTTCGGGGGTGGCGAGAGACCCGTTCATGGCAGCACCTTCTGGTCCGGCAGGCGCGCGGCAAGGCGGGTCGCGCCGCCCGTGAGCGCCGCCTGATGCTGGCTTACCATGGCGTTCACTGAGGTCTCGAAGAAATGCGTGAAGCTCGCGGGATAAACCCCCATCCACAGGGTGAGCAGCACGAGCGGCGCAAAGACCGCGACCTCGCGCGGCGAAAGATCGAGAATGGCTTGCAGATCGGCGCGGGTAAGCCGGCCGAAAATCACCCGCCGGTAAAGATAGAGCATATAGGCGCAGCCCAGGATCATGCCACTGCCGCCGAGTAGCGAGAGCCAGAAATTAATCTTGAGGGAGCCAAAGATCACCAGCACCTCGCCAATAAACCCGGAAGTTCCTGGCAGGCCCATGCTCGCCAAGGTGAACAGCATGAAGGTCGCGGCGTAGGCCGGCATGCGCTCGACGAGGCCGCCATAACGCGCGATCTCACGCGTGTGCATCCGGTCATAGATCACGCCAACGCAAAGAAAGAGCGCGCTCGCGACGATGCCATGCGAGAGCATCTGGAACAACGCGCCGTCGATCCCCTGGGCGTTGAAGGTAAAGATGCCGATGGTCACGATCGCCATATGCGCGACCGAAGAATAGGCGATCAGCTTCTTCATATCGGTCTGCGCCAAGGCCACCAGCGAGGTGTAGATCACCGCGATCACCGAGAGTGCAAAAATCAGCGGCGCGAAATAGGTCGAGGCTTGCGGTAGCATCGGCACCGAAAAGCGCAAGAACCCGTAGGCCCCCATCTTGAGCAGCACGCCAGCAAGAATAACCGAGCCCGCGGTCGGCGCTTCGACATGGGCATCGGGCAGCCAAGTATGAACCGGCCACATCGGCACTTTCACGGAGAACGATGCAAGGAAGGCGAGGAACAGCCAGTACTGCATGTTGGTCGGGAATTGGGTATGCAGCAGCACGGTAATATCCGTGGTGCCGGCGAAGTACCAGATGGCGAGCAGGGCGAGCAGCATCAGCACCGAACCCGCAAGCGTGTAGAGGAAGAATTTGAGCGCCGAGTAGACCCGCCGCGGCCCGCCCCAGATGCCGATGATGAGATACATCGGGATCAGCACGCCTTCGAAGAACATATAGAAAACAACGAAGTCGAGCGCGCAGAATGTGCCCACCATCATGGTCTCGAGGATAAGGAAGGCGAGCATGTATTCTCGCACGTTTTTCTTTATCGACTCCCAGCTTGCCAGCACGCAGATCGGCGTCAGCGCGGTGGAAAGCAGCACAAACAGCACACTGATGCCATCGACCCCCATGCGATAGCTCACGCCGAATTGCGGCAGCCATGTGAGGTGCTCGACAAACTGGAATCCGGCCTCGGAAGAATCGAATTCACCCCAGAGCAAAAGGCTGAGCGCGAAGACGATGAGGCTGGTCCAAAGCGCTGTCCAGCGGGCGTTGGTGGCAACCGTCGCCTCATCGCCGCGCACCGAGAGGATGACGGCGCCGCCGAGCAGCGGCAGCCAGGTAATCAGCGAGAGCAGCGGGAAACCGGCCTGGTTCATCATTTCACCGGAAAATCAGGAAAATGGTAATCAGCAACACCACGCCAATCAGCATCGAGAAGGCATAGACGGCGATCGAGCCGGTCTGTAGCTTGACCGCCTGCTCGGCGGAATCCTCGGCAATGTGGGCGATGCTGTTGGGTACCCCATCGATGATCGTGACATCGCCAACCTGCCACAGCAGCCGCGCCAACGCGAAGAACGGGCGCACCAGAACCGCGTCATAAAGTTCGTCGAAATACCATTTGTTGAGCAGAAAACGGTAGATCGGCGCGAAACGCGCGGCAATCCCCGCCGGCAGCGTTGGCACCGCGACATACATGATGTAAGCCAGCGCGATGCCAAGCAGCGCGAGCACGCTTGGCGCGAGCGCCGCCCAGGCGGGGATCTCCTCCATGCGCGCGAGAATATGGTTGCCCGGGGCAACGCCGACGCTGTTGCGCCAGAAGGCATGCCAATCGGCGCCGATGAAAAGCCCGCGCAGCGAGAAGCCCGCGATCAAGGCACCGACCGCCAGCACGATCAGCGGCCCGGTCATGACCAGCGGGCTTTCATGTACATGCTCGAGCACATGGTGATCAGCACGCGAGCGACCGTGGAAGGTCATCAGCAGCAGCCGCCAGGAATAGAACGCCGTGAGAAAGGCCGCGAGCACGCCGCAGACGAAGCCATAGATCGCAACCGGGCTGCCGTCAGCGAAAGCCGCCTCGAGGATTGCATCCTTGGAGTAATAACCGGCAAAAGGGAAAATACCGGCGAGCGCCAGGCTGCCCGCCCACATCATGGTGTAGGTGAGCGGGATTTTTTTCCACAGACCCCCCATGCGTCGCATATCCTGCTCGTCCGACATCGCGTGGATCACCGAGCCCGCGCTCAGGAACAGCAGCGCCTTGAAAAAAGCATGTGTGACGAGATGAAAAATCGAGACCTGATAGGCGCCGACACCGGCGGCGATGAACATATAGCCGAGCTGCGAGCAGGTGGAATAGGCGATCACCCGCTTGATGTCGTTCTGCACGCAGCCGATGGTCGCGGCGAACAGTGCGGTGCTGGCGCCGATCACCGTTATAACCCCGAGTGCCACCGGTGCATGTTCGAGGATCGGCGAGATGCGCGCCATGAGGAACACGCCGGCGGTAACCATGGTCGCGGCATGAATGAGCGCCGAAACCGGCGTCGGCCCCTCCATCGCGTCAGGCAGCCAGACATGCAGCCCGATCTGCGCCGATTTGCCCATCGCGCCAATGAACAGCAGAATACAGATCACCTCGAGCGCGCGATAATTCGTCCCGAACAGCGCGTAGGTATCATTGAGATGCTGGGGCACGGCAGCGAAGATGGTGCTGAAGGAAACCGAGCCGAAAAGAAAAAACACCATCGCGATGCCGACCGCGAAGAACAAATCGCCGATGCGGTTGACCACGAAAGCCTTGATGGCGGCGGCGCAGGCGCTCGGCCTCTCATACCAATAGCCGATGAGGAGGTAGCTCATGAGGCCTACCCCCTCCCAGCCGAAAAACAATTGCAACAGATTATTCGCCGTCACCAGCATCAGCATCGCAAAGCTGAAGAGCGAGAGATAGCTGAAGAAGCGGGCTACCGGCTTATGCTCGTGGCCCATGTAGCCAATGCTGTAGATGTGGATGAGAGTCGCAACGAAGGTGACCATCGCCACCATCACCGCCGAGAGCGTGTCATAGCGCAGCGCCCAATCGACATGGAACGATCCCGCCGAGACCCATTCGGCAAGTCGCACTGTGCCGGTCGGCGCGCCTCCCCAGACGAGTTGGATAAACGCCGTCTCGCCGCAAATCGTGGCCACGATCATGCAGAGAATGGTTACCGCCTGGGCGGCGCGATCGCCGATGGCGCGGCCGAGCAGACCGGCAACCGCCGAGCCGAATAGGGGGACGAGAACAGCGACGGCGTAGATCATCCTCAACCCTTCATCAGATTGACGTCCTCGACCTCGATCGAGCCGCGGTTGCGGAAATAGACGACGACGATCGCGAGCCCGATCGCCGCCTCCGCCGCCGCCACGGTAAGGACGAACATGGCAAAGACCTGGCCGACGAGATCGCCGAGGGCCGCGGAAAACGCGACGAGGTTGAGATTGACCGCAAGCAAGATGAGCTCGACCGACATCAGGATAACGATAACGTTTTTGCGATTGAGAAAAATCCCGAACACCCCGAGCACCAGGAGAATCGCGGACACCACGAGATAGTGACCCAACCCAATCATCGCCATTTCAGTGCCCCTCCCCCTGATGCGGCGCAACGGGATGCGGCGCCGCGGCTTCCTCGAGGGGCTTCGGGCGACGGAATTCACCCGGCGCAACGCCGGCGCCGAGCGGCGCGGCAACCAGCTCCAGCGTCTCGGCGACGCTACGCGCCATCTGGCGCGCGATCACCTGACGGCGCGACGTGCGACGATCGCGATGCGTCAGCACGATCGCCCCGATCATCGCCACCAGCAACACCAGCCCGGCAAGCTGGAACAAGAGGATGTTGTGGGTATAAAGAAGATCGCCGAGTGCCGCGGTGTTCTGCATTCCCGCCGGCATCGGGGCGGCGCGAAGCGCGGTGATGCCGGGGGCGACACGCCAGCCACCCAGCACCATCGCGAGTTCGGCGAACAGCACCAGCCCGACCGTCGCGCCGATCGGGGCGTAGCGCTGGAAGCCCTCGCGGAGCTGCGCGAAATTGACATCGAGCATCATCACCACGAACAAGAACAGAACGGCCACTGCCCCGACATAGACGATGACCAGGATCATCGCCAGGAACTCGGCCCCGGCGAGCAGGAACAGACCCGCCGCGTTGAAAAACGCGAGTATCAGGAACAGCACGGAATGCACCGGGTTGCGCGCGCTCACCACCAGTGCCGCCGAGCCGAGCAGGATGGCCGCGAAGATATAGAAGGCGATCATCATGATCATGTGGCTCTGGCCCTCTGCCCGGTGCCCAGCAGCGGCTCAGCGATACGGCGCATCGAGTTCGAGCCGCTTGGCGATCTCGCTTTCCCAGCGGTCGCCATTCGCCAATAGCCGGTCCTTGTTGTACATTAGTTCCTCGCGCGTCTCGGTGGCGAATTCGAAATTCGGCCCCTCAACGATCGCATCCACCGGGCAGGCCTCCTCGCAGAGGCCGCAATAGATGCATTTGGTCATGTCGATGTCGTAGCGCGTGGTGCGGCGCGAGCCATCGGCGCGCGGCTCGGCCTCGATGGTAATCGCTTGCGCCGGACAGATCGCCTCGCAGAGCTTGCACGCGATACAGCGCTCCTCACCATTGGGATAGCGGCGGAGCGCGTGCTCGCCCTTGAAGCGCGGGCTGATCGGGTTTTTCTCGAAAGGATAGTTGATCGTTGCCTTGGGCTTGAAGAAGTAGCGCAAGGTGAGGCCCAGCCCGATCAGCAACTCGCCGAGCAACAGGCTGCGCGCGGTGCGGTCCAGAAATGCCATCTCGCTCAACGCTCCTTCTCGGCAGAGCGCATAGGCGCGCTTCTCTCGGCCATCAAGCGGCTCCCCCCGGCAGCCAGCCGGTCGCCATCAGCACGCCTGCGGTGAGCACCAGCCAGAACAGCGAGAGCGGCAGGAACACCTTCCACCCGAGCCGCATCAACTGGTCGTAGCGGTAGCGTGGAAACGTGCCGCGCACCCAGATGAAGACAAACATGCAGAGGAGTATTTTAAGGATGAACCAGATCGGGCCAGGCAGCCAAGTGAACGGCGCGATCCCGAACGGCGCCAGCCAGCCGCCGAGAAAAAGGATCGAAGTCATGGCGCTCATCAGGAACATGTTGGCGTATTCGCCCAAGAAAAACAGCGCGAAGGCCATGGCGCTGTATTCGACGAAAAACCCGGCAACGATCTCGCTTTCGCCCTCCGGCAGATCAAAGGGCGAACGATTGGTCTCGGCGAGGCCTGATATGAAGAACACCACGAACATCGGGAACAGCGGTATGAAAAACCAGATATGGCGTTGCGCCAGCACGATGTCATTGAGGTTGAGGCTGCCCACACAAAGCAGCACCGAGACCATGACGAAGCCGATCGAGACCTCGTAGCTCACCATCTGCGCCGCCGAACGCATCGCGCCGAGAAACGCGTATTTCGAATTGCTTGCCCAGCCAGCGATGATGATGCCATAGACGCCGAGCGAGCTGATCGCGAAGAGATAGAGGATACCGACATTAATCTTGGCGACCGCCCAGCCATCGTTCACCGGAATCACCGCCCAGGCGATCATGGCCAGGACAAAAGTGATCATCGGCGCGAGCAAAAACAGCACCCGGTTCGCGCCGGTCGGGATGATGGTCTCCTTCATCAGCATCTTGCCGGCATCGGCAAAAGCCTGCAGCAGCCCCCACCAGCCCACCACATTCGGCCCCTTGCGGAGCTGGATCGCCGCTAGGATCTTGCGCTCGGCGTAGGTTGCATAGGCGACGCCAAGCAGCAGCGGCACCAGAATGGCCAGCGTCTCCAACACCATCAACACAACGAGACCGAGCGGTGTCGCAAAAAACTCGCTCATGGCGCCTACTCCGCCGCCTGCGCCAGGGGTTGATGAAAGGTCGCGGTGCAAGAAGCCATGGTCGGGCTCGCCCGGCTGATCGGATCGGTCTGGTAGTAATTCACCACCGCCGGCGCGAAAGGTGTGGACAGCAGCGCCGCCGGATCGCCCGCCGGCGGGCTTAAATCGACGGCGCCGCGGCGTGGTAAATCATCGATGCGGGCAAAAACCGCGTTGACCTCGGCCATCCGCCGCCGCAGCGCATCGAGATCGTCATAGGGCAAGGGATGTCCGACGCGGGCGCTGAAGGCGCGCAGAATGCGCCAGTCCTCGCGCGCTTCGCCGGGCGGAAAAACCGCGAATTCCCCGCGCTGCACGCGCCCCTCGGTGTTGACGTAGGTGCCGTTCTTCTCGGTATAGGCGGCGCCGGGGAGGATGACATCGGCGCGTGCCGCGCCGCGATCGCCATGATGCCCCTGATAGACGACGAAGGTCTGAGCGCCGATCCGCGCGCCATCGATCTCGTCGGCGCCGAGCAGCCAGAGCAGATCGACCCCGCCTTCCAGCATCGCAGCGACATCCTTGCCGCCCGGCCCTGGCAGAAAGCCGAGATCAAGCGCGCCGACGCGGGCGGCCGCGTTGTGCAGGACGTTGAAACCATGCCAATCTGCGCTCAGCGCGCCGATCTCGGCCGCAAGCATCCAGGCCGCCGCCAATATCGCCGCGCCATCGGCGCGCCGCAACGCGCCCTCGCCGAGGATAACCATCGGCTTTTTCGCCGCGCGCAAGGTGGCGGCAAACCCCTCGCTCCCGGCACGCAGCGCCGCCAGCACGTCCGGCCCCGCGCCCAGCCACCGCACCGGATAGGTCAGATCGGCGGGCGCGCCGATCGCCGCGACGGAGACGCCCGCCGCCAGCCAGCGCTTGCGGATGCGCGCGTTGAGAACCGGGGCCTCGCGGCGCGGATTGGCGCCTACGATGAGAATGGCGTCGGCCTCCTCGATGCCGGCGATCGTGGTGTTGAACAGGTAAAACTCCCGCCGCGTCGCGTCGAGCTGCGCGCCGTCCTGGCGGGCATCGAGATTGGCCGAACCGAGTGCGGCCATCAGCTCCTTGAGCGCCAGCATGCTTTCGGCATCGCAGAGGTCGCCGACGATAGCCCCGATACGCGCGCCATCGAGACCATGCAAACGCGCGGCAATCGCGTCGAAGGCCTGATCCCAGCTCGCCGGCTCGAGTTTGCCACCACGCCGCACCCAGGGCCGATCAAGGCGGCGCCGCTTGAGACCATCGACGGCAAAACGCGACTTGTCGGCAAGCCACTCCTCGTTCACATCCTCGTTGAGCCGGGGCAGGATGCGCAGCACCTCGGGTCCGCGTGAATCGATACGGATGTTGCAGCCGACGGCATCAAAAACGTCAATCGCGTCGGTTTTCTTCAATTCCCATGAGCGTGCCACAAAGGCATAGGGTTTTGAGGTCAACGCGCCTACCGGGCAGATATCAATGAGATTGCCTGACAATTCGGAACTCAGCGCCCGCTCGACATAGGTGCCGATTTCCATGTTCTCGCCGCGCGCGGTGGCCCCCAGCTCCGGCACACCGGCGATCTCGGCGGCGAAGCGCACACAGCGCGTGCACTGGATACAGCGCGTCATCACCGTCTTGACGAGCGGGCCGAGATTCTTGTCGCGCACGGCGCGCTTCGCCTCGCGGTAGCGGGAATGGTCCATGCCATAGGCCATGGACTGATCCTGCAAATCGCATTCGCCGCCCTGATCGCAGATCGGGCAGTCGAGCGGGTGATTGATCAGGAGGAATTCCATGACGCCACGCCGCGCCTGGCGCACCATCGGGCTGTCGGTCTTGACCACCATCCCGTCGGCCACGGGAAAAGCGCAGGAAGCCACAGGCTTCGGTGATTTCTCCACTTCCACCAGACACATCCGGCAATTGCCGGCCACCGACAGCCGATCGTGATAGCAAAAACGCGGGATCTCGCGGCCTGCGAGTTCCGCCGCCTGCAGCACCGAGGCGCCGTTCGGCACTTCGACCTCGATGCCATCCACCGTCACCTTGGCCATCCGTCTACTCCGCCGCCAGCTTGAGGCCGCGCGCCTGGAACGCGGCGATGCGCGCCTCGATCTCGGGGCGGAAATGCCGGATCAGACCCTGGATCGGCCAGGCGGCGGCATCGCCCAGCGCACAGATCGTGTGCCCCTCCACCTGTCGCGTCACCTGCTCGAGAATGTCGATCTCCGCGCTCTCGGCGCGACCCTCGACGAGGCGGTCCATCACCCGCATCATCCAGCCCGTGCCCTCGCGGCAGGGCGTGCATTGGCCGCAGCTCTCGTGCTTGTAAAAACGCGAGAGCCGCGCGATGGCCTTGATGATATCGGTCGATTTGTCCATGACGATGACCGCGGCCGTGCCGAGCCCGCTTTTGACATCGCGCAGACTGTCGAAATCCATCAATACGGTATCACAAATTTCCTTGGGCAGCACCGGCACGCTGGAACCGCCGGGAATGACAGCGAGCAGATTATCCCACCCCCCGCGCACGCCGCCGGCATAGCGATCGATCAATTCACGCAACGGAATACCCAGTTCTTCCTCGACATTGCACGGCTTGTTGACGTGGCCAGAGATGCAGAACAGCTTGGTGCCGGTATTTTTCGGCCGCCCGAGTGCAGAAAACCACGCCGCCCCCCGGCGCATGATCGTCGGCGTGACCGCGATGCTCTCGACATTGTTCACCGTGGTTGGGCAACCATAGAGGCCGACGGCGGCGGGAAAGGGTGGCTTGAGCCGCGGCATGCCTTTTTTGCCTTCGAGGCTTTCAAGCAACGCCGTCTCTTCCCCACAAATATAGGCACCCGCGCCGCGATGCAGATAGAGATCGAAATCCCAATCCGAACCACAGGCCTTCTTGCCGATCAGCCCCGCCTCATAGGCCTCGTCGATCGCCGCCTGGAGATGACGCGCCTCGTTGTAGAATTCACCCCGGATATAGATGTAGCAAGCATGCGCCCCCATCGCGAACGAGGCGACCAGGCAGCCCTCGATCAGTTTATGGGGATCGTGGCGGATGATGTCGCGATCCTTGCAGGTGCCAGGCTCGCTTTCATCGGCGTTGACGACAAGATAAGAGGGGCGGACGTCGGGTTGCTTGGGCATGAACGACCATTTCATGCCGGTGGGAAAACCGGCGCCACCACGACCGCGCAGACCCGATGCCTTGATCTCCTCAACGATCGCGTCGCGCCCGCGCGCCAGGATCGCCGCCGTATTGTCCCAATCGCCGCGCGCCCGCGCGCCTTTCAGCCGCCAGTCCTGTAGGCCATAGAGATTGGTGAAGATGCGGTCCTTGTCGCCGAGCATCGCATCACTCTCCGGCACTTGGCTGCGCAAGCGTTGTGAGCGTCGTCGGCCCGCCCTCCGGCGCCGAAGCCTGCCGCCCTGTCATCGAGCCCGGCGGCGGCGGCGTATCGTGCCTCAGCGCCGCCAGCAGCCGCTCGGTGCTGGCCACGTCCATGTCTTCGTAGAAATCATCGTTCACTTGCAGGATCGGCGCGTTGACACAGGCACCGAGGCACTCGACCTCGGTCATGGTGAACAAACCATCAGCGCTGGTCTCACCGAAATGTTCGATCCCGGTGGCGCGCTTGCACGTCGCGACCACTTCATCGGAACCGCGCAGCCAGCAGGGCGTAGTGGTGCAGACCTGCAAATGCCATTTACCCACCGGCTTGGTGTTGAACATGAAATAGAAAGTCGCAACCTCATAGACGCGAATGGGGGGCATTCCGAGCCGCGCGGCGACCGTGTCCATTGCAAGGCGCGGCAGCCAAGCGCTTCCGGTGGCGCGCTTCATCTGCCGCTGCGCCAGATCGAGCAGCGCCAGCACCGCGCTCGCCTGTCGCCCGGTGGGATATTTTTTCAGAATGATGGCAATCGCCGCCTCGCTTTCGGCATCGAAGGCGAAACTCGCGGGCTCGCCATGCACCGCTTGGATCTCTCTCTGGTTCCCGGACATCATCACCTACCGATCGATCTCGCCGAACACCACGTCGAGCGAACCGATAATCGCCACGGCATCCGCCAGCATGTGCTGCCTCGCCATCATGTCGATTGCCTGTAAATGCGCAAACCCTGTCGCGCGGATTTTGCAGCGATAGGGTTTGTTCGTGCCATCGGCGACGAGATAGACGCCGAACTCGCCTTTCGGACTCTCGACCACGGTATAGGTCGCCCCCGCCGGCACATGGTAGCCCTCGGTGTAGAGCTTGAAGTGATGGATCAGCGCCTCCATCGAGCGTTTCATCTCGGCGCGCGGCGGCGGCGTGAATTTGTGGTCCCGCACCTTCACCGGGCCGGGCTTCATCTGTGCCAGGCACTGCCTGATGATTTTCACACTCTCGCGCATCTCGGCGACGCGCACGAGATAGCGGTCATAGCAATCGCCGTTGTGCCCCACGGGGACATCGAACTCCACGCGATCATACATGTCATAGGGCTGCGACCGGCGCAGATCCCACGCCACCCCGCTGGCGCGGAGACACGGTCCGGAAAATCCCCAGGCGAGCGCATCTTCCGCCGAAACAGCCCCGATATCGATCGTCCTCTGCTTCCAGATCCGGTTGCTGGTCAGCAATTCCTCAAAGTCATCGATGAATTTCGGATAGGCCTCCGCCCAGGCGGCAATGCGCTCTTCAAGCCCGGCCGGCAAATCCTTCGCCACCCCTCCGGGCCGGAAATAATTGGCATGAAACCGCGCCCCCGAGGCCGCCTCGTGAAACTCCAGGAGTTTTTCGCGTTCCTCGAAACCCCAGAACGGCGGCGTAACCGCGCCGACATCGAGCGCGTAGGTGGTAAGATTGAGCAAGTGATTGAGAATCCGCGTAATCTCGGCGAACAGCGTGCGGATCCATTTGCCGCGCTCCGGCGCCTCGATCGCGAGCAGTTTTTCGACCGCAAGGGCAAAAGCCTGCTCCTCGCACATCGGCGAGACGTAGTCGAGACGGTCGAAATACGGCACCGCCTGCATATAGGTCTTGTATTCGATCAGCTTCTCGGTGCCGCGATGCAGCAGGCCGATATGCGGATCGGCGCGCTCGATCACCTCGCCATCCATTTCCAGCACGAGACGCAGCACGCCATGCGCCGCCGGATGCTGCGGGCCGAAATTGATCGCGTGGCTGTCGATCTCGACGATTTTTGGGGCGCGCGCCTCGCTCATGCCACTCATCCCTCCGCGCCCTTGCGCGCGCCCGCGCGCGCGGCATGCGCCTTCTCGTCGCCCGGCAGGGTGGTGATGCCCTCCCAGGGCGAGATGAAATCGAAGGAGCGAAACTCCTGGGTCAGATGGACCGGCTCATAGACCACCGCCTTGCGCTCCTCGTCGTAGCGCACCTCGACATAGCCGGTGAGCGGGAAATCCTTGCGCAGCGGATGCCCATCAAAACCGTAATCGGTGAGGATGCGACGATGATCGGGCTGGCCGGAAAACAGGATGCCGAACAGATCCCAGGCCTCGCGCTCCCACCAGGTGGCCGCCGGCCAGATCGCGCTCACCGAGGGCACCAGCGCCGCCTCGTCGGTGGCGACGATCACCCGGACGCGGTGATTGCGCGACACCGAGAGCAGATTATAGACCACCTCGAAACGCTCGGGCCGTGCCGGAAAATCGACGCCGCAGAGATCCATCAACTGCTCGCAGGCGAAACGCGGATCATCGCGCAGCGTCATCATCAGCGGGATCAGCGCGTCGCGTTGCGCGTGCGCCACCACCTCGCCCTTCTCGACGGCAACCCCGGCGACGCCAGGCAGCGCCATGATTTCCCGTGCCAGAACGTCCGGCACGCTCAAAGCGGCCTCAGCCACGGAGGATGGTTCCGGTGCGGCGGATTTTTTTCTGCAATTGCAGGATGCCATAGACCAGCGCTTCGGCGGTCGGCGGGCAGCCCGGCACATAGATATCGACCGGCACCACGCGGTCGCAGCCGCGCACCACCGAATAGGAATAGTGGTAGTAGCCGCCGCCATTGGCGCAACTGCCCATGCTGATCACCCAGCGCGGCTCGGGCATCTGATCATAGACCTTGCGGAGCGCCGGCGCCATCTTGTTGGTGAGTGTGCCGGCGACGATCATGACATCGCTCTGGCGTGGGCTGGCGCGCGGGATGACGCCGAAGCGATCAAGGTCATAACGCGGCATATAGGCGTGGATCATCTCGACGGCGCAGCAGGCCAGCCCAAAGGTCATCGGCCACAAGCTGCCGGTGCGCGCCCAGTTCACCAGCTTGTCGAGCTGCGCCACGACGAAGCCCTTGCCCGCGATCTCCCCGGTGATGCCCTTGATCACCGCGTCCTGCTCGGTCCCTGGCGCCAAGGCGTCGCGGTTCCAGGCCAGCTCGGCGGAATGCGCGCTCATGCGAGGCCCTCCCTCTGGATCATTCCCAATCGAGCGCGCCCTTGCGCCACTCATAGATGAAGCCGACCGTCAGCACCGCGAGAAACCCGACCATGGAGAGAAAGCCGAACAGACCGAGATGGGCCAGGCTGACCGCCCAGGGAAAAAGAAACGCCACTTCCAGATCGAAGATGATGAACAGAATGGCAACGAGATAAAAGCGCACGTCAAAGCGTCGCCTAGCTTCATCGAAAGCCTCGAAGCCACACTCATAGGCGGAGAGTTTCTCGGCATAGGGCTTCTGCGGCGCGGCCAGGATCGATCCGGCGACCATTGCCACCGAGATGCCACCGGCGATCACCAGGAAGACCACGATCGGCAGATAATTCAGCAATAATGGCGGCATCCAATCGACCCCCTTTTGCACCGCAGCGGAGATTACCCCGATTGCCCGGCGGAAGCTACGGGGTGGCCGGTAAAATAACCGCGGCTTGCACGCGACAGGGAAAGACGCGGCAGGGCAAGGCATGGCGCGAGTGACGGGGCTCGAACCCGCGACCTCCGGCGTGACAGGCCGGCGCTCTAACCAACTGAGCTACACCCGCAATCCAGGACGCGGCTCTAGAGCCGGCACGCCGCCTCGTCAAGGTCGCGAATGGGCGGTGACGGGTTCGAACCGCCGACCCTCTCGGTGTAAACGAGACGCTCTACCGCTGAGCTAACCGCCCCGGCTGGCCGGCGCGCCCGGTTGTCAGGCGGCGGCGCGCCAAACCAAAACCATACCCGAAATCACGGGGATTCCGAGCCTCTCAGTTCACCGCGTCTTTGAGCGTCTTGCCCGGCTTGAAGCGGACCGAATTCGAGGCCGGGATCTTGATCTCCTCGCCGGTGCGCGGGTTATGCCCGGTGGTCGCCTTGCGCTTGGCGGTAACGAACGTGCCGAAGCCGACCAGGCGCACCTCCTCCTGCTTCTTCAGCGCCCCCTCGATCGCCGCGAACACGGCATCCACCGCCTCGCTCGCCTTGGTCTTGGGCAGGTCGGCCTCCTCGGCCACGGCCGCAACCAGATCCATCTTATTCACGCATAAGCCTCCCTCGAAACAGGTGTGTGGAAATTGATGGCAGAGCGGTTGGGACAGTAGAGGGGCCGTTCCGCTGCCGTCAACGAAAGGCAAGCGGTTTCCCGCGATAATCCCTAGAAAACCACCGGTTGTGCCCGGCGGTAGGGTATTTCGAGTGTCCCACCGCCGGCACGGACCCTCAATGGGGCAACAGAGCCGCCGCCGATTCGGCCACCGGAGGGACCACCGGCTCGGCCGGCTCCTCCCAGACGATCGGCTCGGGTTTGCGCACCAGCGCGGCGGCGATCACCTCATCGACATGCGCCACCGGCACCAGCTTGAGGTGCTTTTTCACGTTATCCGGGATCTCGGCGAGATCCTTCTCGTTGTCCTTGGGAATGAACACCGTGGTGATGCCGGCCCTGAGCGCCGCCAGCAGTTTTTCCTTCAACCCGCCGATCGGCAGCACCCGGCCGCGCAGCGTGATCTCGCCGGTCATGGCGATGTCGCGGCGGATGGGGATGCCGGTCAGCACGCTCACGATGCTGGTCGCCATGGCGATGCCAGCCGAGGGACCATCCTTGGGCGTCGCGCCTTCCGGCACATGGACGTGGATATCGCGCTTTTCGAACAGGGTCGGCTTGATCCCGAAAGTGATCGAGCGCGAGCGGACATAGCTGAGCGCCGCCTGCACACTCTCCTGCATCACGTCGCCGAGCTTGCCAGTCTGGCGGATATTGCCCTTGCCCGGCAGCAGCACGCTCTCGATGGTGAGGATCTCGCCGCCCACCTCGGTCCAGGCGAGGCCGGTGACGACGCCCACCATGTCCTCCGCCTCCGCCTCGCCGAAGCGGAAACGCGGCACCCCGGCGTATTTCTCGAGGTTCCGGCGGGTGATGGTGACCTTCTTCGTCTTCTTGGTGATGATTTCCTTGATCGTCTTGCGCGCCAGGGAAGCGATCTCGCGTTCGAGATTGCGCACCCCCGCCTCGCGCGTGTAGGTGCGGATAAGCTCGCGCAGCGCGTCCTCGGTGATCGACCACTCCGCGGGCTTGAGGCTATGCGCCTCGGTCTGCTTGGGAATGAGGTGCCGGCGCGCGATTTCGACCTTTTCGTCCTCGGTGTAGCCGGGGATGCGGATGATCTCCATGCGGTCGAGGAGGGGCTGCGGCATGCGCAGGCTGTTGGCGGTGGTGACGAACATCACGTCCGAGAGGTCGTAATCGACCTCGAGATAGTGATCGTTGAAGGTGGAATTCTGCTCGGGATCAAGCACCTCCAACAGCGCCGAGGTCGGGTCACCCCGCCAATCAGCCCCGAGCTTGTCGATTTCATCGAGCAGGAACAGCGGATTGGAGGTCTTGGCCTTCTTCATTCCCTGGACGATCTTGCCCGGCATGGAGCCGATATAGGTGCGACGGTGGCCGCGGATCTCGGCCTCGTCGCGCACGCCGCCCAGCGACATGCGCACGAAATTACGCCCCGTGGCATGCGCGATCGATTTGCCGAGCGAGGTTTTCCCCACCCCTGGCGGCCCGACGAGGCAAAGGATCGGCCCCCGCACCTTGTTCGAGCGCACCTGCACGGCGAGATATTCGAGGATGCGTTCCTTGACCTTCTCGAGACCATAATGGTCGGCATCGAGCACTTTTTCGGCCGCGACAATATCGTTGCTGACCTTGCTCCGCTTTTTCCAGGGAATGCCCAGGATCCAGTCGAGATAGTTGCGCACCACCGTCGCCTCGGCGCTCATCGGGCTCATGGTGCGGAGTTTCTTGAGTTCGGAGAGCGCCTTCTCCCGCGCCTCCTTGGAAAGCTTGGTCTTTTTGATCTTGGCTTCGAGCTCGGCCGCCTCGTCGCGCCCCTCCTCGCCCTCGCCGAGTTCCTTCTGGATCGCCTTGAGCTGCTCGTTGAGATAATATTCGCGCTGCGTCTTCTCCATCTGGCGCTTGACGCGGCCGCGGATGCGCTTTTCCACCTGCAGGACGCCGATTTCGGCCTCCATGTAGCCGAACACCCGCTCCAGCCGCTCGCTGACCTCGACCTGTTCGAGCAGATCCTGCTTTTCCGCGATCTTGAGCCCCAAATGGCTGGCCACCGTGTCGGCAAGCTTGCCCGGCTCCTCGACCTGATTGAGCGAGACCAGCACCTCGGGCGCAATCTTCTTGTTGAGCTTGATATACTGCTCGAACTGCGAGACCACGGTGCGGCTCAGCGCCTCCAGCTCCTTGGTCTCGCCAAGGCGCTCGGGGAGCGGCTCGACGAAGGCCTCGAAGAACGGGCCGGTCTCCTTGAACGAGGTGATGCGGGCGCGCCGCGCCCCCTCAACCAGCACCTTGACCGTGCCATCCGGCAGCTTGAGGAGCTGCAGCACCGTCGAAACGGTGCCGACCCGATAGATATCCTCGGGCGAGGGATCGTCCTGGGCGGCGTTTTTCTGGGCGACGAGAAGGATCTGCTTATCCTCTTTCATCACCGCTTCCAGCGCCCGCACGGATTTCTCGCGTCCGACGAAAAGCGGCACGATCATGTGCGGAAACACGACGATATCACGCAGCGGCAGCACCGGCAGAATATCGGCGATGACCGCGCCGGCAAGATCCGAAACCGCCTTCTCCGGCCGATCGGATTGCGTCATCAAAACCTCCTCAGGGCAGCCAGATGCGGTCTGCCCGGTTTCCTCATGCGGGAGCGGCGCAACAACCGCCGCCTGGCGCGCCGTGCGTCCCACCTGGGGCACACCATCGCACCGTTCTTATCGGATATCGGCAGGACGCTGATGTCGCGCAAGATCTTGACATGCGCCCGCGCCACTTGCGCGCCTCAGGCGCTGGTCTCGGCCCGCTCCTTGCCATAGAGGAAGAGCGGGTTGGAGCGGCCCTCCGCGACCTCGCGGTTGATCACCACCTCCTCCACCCCGTCGAGGCCGGGGAGGTCGAACATGGTGGACAGCAGGATGGACTCCATGATCGAGCGGAGACCGCGCGCGCCGGTCTTGCGGCCGATGGCGCGCACCGCGACCGCCTTCATCGCGTCCTCGGTAAAGGTGAGCTTCACCCCCTCCATCTCGAACAAACGGGCGTATTGCTTGACCAGCGCGTTCTTGGGCTTGGTCAGGATTTCCATCAGGGCCGCCTCATCGAGGTCGTCGAGGGTGGCGACCACCGGCAGACGGCCGATGAATTCCGGGATCAGCCCGAAACGAAGCAGATCCTCGGGTTCAACCTCGCGCAGGATATCGCCCATTCGCCGCTCGTCGCTGGCGCGAACCTCGGCGCCATAGCCGATGCCCGCGCCCTTGCCGCGGGCGCCGATGATCTTCTCCAGCCCGGCAAACGCCCCACCGCAGACGAAGAGAATATTGGTGGTGTCGACCTGCAGGAATTCCTGCTGGGGATGCTTGCGCCCGCCCTGCGGCGGCACCGAGGCGACGGTGCCCTCCATGATCTTGAGCAGCGCCTGCTGCACGCCCTCGCCGCTGACGTCGCGGGTGATCGAGGGATTATCCGATTTGCGGCTGATTTTATCGACCTCGTCGATATAGACGATGCCGCGCTGCGCCCGCTCGACATTGTAGTCCGCCGCCTGGAGCAGCTTGAGGATGATGTTCTCGACATCCTCGCCGACATAGCCGGCCTCGGTCAGCGTCGTCGCATCCGCCATCGTGAAGGGCACATCGAGGATGCGCGCCAGGGTCTGGGCAAGCAGGGTCTTGCCCGAGCCGGTCGGGCCGACCAGCAGGATGTTCGACTTCGCGATCTCGACGTCGTTGTTCTTCTGGCCGTGCGCGAGGCGCTTGTAGTGGTTGTGGACGGCGACGCTCAGCACTTTCTTGGCGTGGGCCTGGCCGATCACATAGTCGTCGAGAACCTTGCAGATCTCCTTGGGTGTCGGCACGCCATCGCGCGACTTCACGAGATGCGTCTTGTGCTCCTCGCGGATGATATCCATGCACAGCTCGACGCATTCATCGCAGATGAACACTGTCGGGCCAGCGATGAGCTTGCGCACCTCATGCTGCGACTTGCCACAGAACGAGCAGTAGAGCGTGTTTTTCGAGTCACTTGATTTACTCATGCCAACTCCCGCCCCGACCCACCGGGGATCAACGCCCCAACTCTAGCCCCCGAGACCCTTGACAACAAGCGTCGCGAAGAGGTTGAGAACAAAACTAAAACTCCACCCGGAAAACATCGCGACGGAAACCTCCTCAAGGGGCGCGCAACGGCGTCCCGCATGGGGACGACAGACGCCCGAGGATCATGCGCGCGGCGAGCGGCGCGGCGCCGCCGGAGCGGCGCCGAGGCGCCGCACCCCGGAGCGGCGCGCCCGATGTCACGTCTTGGTGCCTTCGGCGGGAACGGGGCGGTTTTCCACGACCTCGTCAACCAGGCCGAAATCGCGCGCCTCCTCGGCCGACATATAGGCGTCGCGCTCCAGCCGGCGCTCGATCGCCTCGAGTGGCTGGCCGGTGTGGCGGACATAGATATCGTTGAGCCGCTTGCGCAATGTCAGGATCTCGCGCGCCTGGATCTCGATGTCGGTCGCCTGGCCTTGCGCGCCACCGGAGGGCTGATGCACCATGATGCGCGCATTAGGCAGCGCGAAGCGCTTGTTTTTCGCCCCGGCGCAGAGCAGGAGGCTGCCCATCGAGGCCGCCTGGCCGACGCACACCGTACTCACCGGGCTGCGGATATACTGCATGGTGTCGTAGATCGCCAGACCCGCCGAGACCACCCCGCCCGGGCTATTGATGTAGAACGAAATATCCTTGGCCGGGTTCTCGCTCTCCAGAAACAGCAGCTGGGCACAGATCAGCGCGCTCACCTGGTCGAACACCGCCCCGGTGAGGAAGATGATCCGCTCCTTGAGCAGGCGCGAATAGATGTCAAAGGCGCGCTCGCCGCGCGCCGTCTGCTCCACCACCATCGGCACCAGCGTATTGCCGTAAACCTCGACGGGATCGCGATCCCTCATGCCTCGTGCTTCCCCAAAAGCGCCGGCCGAAGCCGGTGCGCTGATTACTGTGATCCGGAAAGGTAAATAGGAAGCTGACGCGGCCCTGCCAATGCTTAGCCTTCGGCAGCGGTACTCAGCTCCTCGGCAGATACCGTCTTGTCCTCCGGTTTGGCCAACGCGATCAGGAAATCGACGACTTTTTCCTCGAAGATCGGCCCCCGCAGGGTTTCGGCAAGCTGTGGATTCTTGCGAAGCATTTCGAGAATCTGCGCCTCCTGTCCGCGATAGCGCGCCGCCTCCTGGCGCATCGCCCGGTTCATCTCGTCATCGCCGACCGAAATATTATGCGCCCGCCCGATCTCGGCCAATAGCAGGCCAAGCCGTACCCGGCGCTCGGCGATGGCGCGATATTCGGCCTTCAGGCTGGTCTCGTCCTTCGCCGCGTCCTCGGCATCGAGCCGTCCGGCGGTGCGGTCGGCCTCGAGCCGCGCCCAGATCTGGGCGAACTCAGCCTCCACCATGCCTTCGGGCACCGGGAAGGAAACCCGCTCGGCGAGCTGGTCGAGCAGTTGCCGTTTGAGGTTCAGCCGCGCGAGCTGCTCGTATTCGCGGCCGATCTGCCGCCCGACGGTCTCGCGCAATTCATCGAGACTGTCGAAGCCGATGCGCTCGGCGAAGGCGGCATCGATCTCGGGCAGCACGACACGCGCGAGCTTCTTGGCGGTGATATCGAACACCGCCTCCTTGCCGGCAAGATCCTTGACGCCATAGGTCTCGGGAAAGCGCACCGTGATCGACCGTGTCTCGCCCGGCGCCAGCCCTTCAAGCTGCTCGCTGAAGCCGGGAATGAACCCCTCGCCGCCGACCTCGACCTCCATGTCGCTCGCGGTGCCGCCGGCGAAGGGGACGCCATCGACACGGCCGATAAAATCGAGCGTCAATACTTCTCCCCTGACCGCCGGGCGCGGCACCTCGACCGGCTCCAGCCGGCGCTGGCGGGTCGCCATCTCGGCCAGCACCTTGTCGATCGCCTCTGGCGCCACCTCGGCCTTGAGCCGGGTGAGCGAGAGGGTGGAAAAATCCGGCGGAACAATCTCGGGCAGCACCTCGAGCGCCAGGGTGAACTCGACATCGCGCCCCGGCGCCGGAGCCGCGTCGCCGGCGAGATCGACTTTCGGCTGCATCGCCGGGCGCAGGCCGCGCTCGGCGAAAATCCGCTGCATCGCCTCGCTCACGCTCTGGTCGAGCACCTCGCCCGTCACCGCGCTGCCAAACCGCTGCCGGAGAATAGGCAGCGGCACCTTGCCGGGGCGGAAGCCGGGCAGTGTCAGGGTCTTGCCAAGCTCGACCAGCCGGCTCATCCGGCGCTCCTCGATGGCGGCCGCCGGCAGCACCACGGTATAAGCGCGCTTGAGCCCTTCGGAGAGCGTCTCGGTAACCTGCATCGCCCTTGGAAATCCCTGTTGAGCCAGACGGCCGGGTGGTGCGGGCGGAGGGACTTGAACCCCCACGGCTTGCGCCACCAGAACCTAAATCTGGCGTGTCTGCCAATTCCACCACGCCCGCGAGCGCGGCCGTGCGGTGCGCCACATAGCGCAGCCGGCGCGCCGCCACAAGCGCCGGGCGCTGGGCAAGAGCCGCGAAACGCGGCACAATTGCCCCGCAACCCCGGAGCCGCCGATGTCGCGCGTCTTGCCAATCCTCGCCCCACCCGCTCGTCCCGCCACGCCCGACCTCGCACTGCTCAGCGCGATCGAGCGCAAGCTGCTCTGGCTCTCGGCCTGGATGATCCATCACGCCAACCATATCCGGCCCAACCGCGACGGGCTCAAGGTCGGCGGCCATCAGGCCTCTTGCGCCTCGGTCACCGCGATCATGACGGCGCTCTATTTCGCCCTGCTCCGCCCCGAGGACCGGGTTGCGGTGAAGCCGCATGCGGCGCCGGTCTTCCACGCCGTCAATTATCTCTATGGCCGCCTCCCACGCGAGCGGCTGACCAGCCTGCGCGCCTTCGGCGGGTTACAATCCTATCCGAGCCGCCTCAAGGACGGCGCCGAGGTCGATTTCTCCACCGGCTCGGTCGGGCTCGGCGTGGCGCTCACCAGTTTCGCCGCCCTGATGCAGGACTACGTCCATCAGCACGGCCTCGCCCGCCCCGGCCTCGCGCCGGGCCGCCAGATCGCCATCGCCGGCGATGCGGAGCTTGACGAGGGCAATATCTACGAGGCGCTGCTCGAAGGCTGGAAACATGATGTCCGCGATGTCTGGTGGATCATCGACTACAACCGCCAGAGCCTCGATTCGGTGGTGCCCGATCGCCTGTTCGGTCGCATCGAGGGCCTGTTCCGCGACATGGGCTGGAATGTCGTCACCCTCAAATACGGCCACCGGCTGGAGCGCGCCTTCGCCAAGCCCGGCGGCGAGGCGCTGCGGCGCTGGATCGATGACTGCCCGAACAGCCTCTATGCCGCTCTCACCTTCCAGGGTGGCGCCGCCTGGCGCCAGGCGGTGCTCGCCGATCTCGGGCGCTCGACCGAGATAAGGGCGCTGCTCGACCCGCTCGGCGATGACGATCTCGCCGCCCTGATGACCAATCTCGGCGGCCACGACATCGCTGCCATCATCGAGACGCTGCGCGCCGCGGCGGCCTCGGGCGACCAGCCAACCTGCTTCATCGCCTACACCATCAAGGGCATGGGTCTGCCCTTCGCCGGCCACAAGGACAACCACGCCGGGCTGATGACGCGCGAGCAGATGGCCGAATTCCGCGCCCGCATGAATATCCGCGACGGCCATGAACTCGATCCCTTCGAAGGACTCGCGGTGGCGCCCGAGGAACTCCGCCGCTTCATCGCCACCCGCCCCTTCGCCACCCCGCTCGCCCCCGAGGGAAGGCGGCTATCGGCACCGGTAGTCACGGTACCGGCGGTCTTGCCGCTGCCCCCCCGTCTGGCCGGGCGGATGCTCTCCACCCAGGCGGGGTTTGGCGAGATTCTCGCCGAGATCGGCCGGGGCAAAGGCGAATGCGCCGATCTCGCCCGCCGCATCCTGACGTCCAGCCCCGATGTCACCGTCTCGACCAGCCTCGGGCCCTGGGTCAACCGCCGCGGGCTCTACGATCGCCATACCCGCAACGACGTGTTCCGCGACGCCAAGCTCGCCTCCGCCCAGCGCTGGGGCATGAGCCCCGCCGGCCAGCATATCGAACTTGGCATCGCCGAGCAGAATCTGTTCCTCCTGCTCGGCGCCGCCGGCTTGCAGCATGGCCTCAATGGCGCCCGCCTGTTGCCGATCGGCACAGTCTATGACCCCTTCGTCAATCGCGGCCTCGATGCGCTGATCTATGCTTGCTACCAGGATGCCCGTTTCCTCTTGGTTTCAACCCCTTCGGGGCTGACGCTGGCGCCCGAGGGCGGCCAGCACCAATCGATCAACACGCCCTTGATCGGCATCGGCGCCGACAAACTCGCCGCCTTCGAACCCGCCCATGTCGATGAACTCGCGATCCTGCTGCGCCATGCCTTCGTCCATATGCAGGAACCCGAGGGCTCGGCGGTCTGGCTGCGGCTGTCCACCCGTGCGCTCAGGCAGCCCGAGCGCACGCTCGATCCGCACGCGGTGATCGCCGGCGGGCATTGGGTCGTGCCTCCGCGCCCAGGCGCCCGCATCGCGCTCGCCTATCAGGGAGCGGTCGCCCCCGAGGTCGAAGCCGCCTTCGCGGAGCTGCACGACGAGGAGGAAAGCGCGGGTCTCTTGGCGCTGACCAGCCCCGACCGGCTGCATGCTGGCTGGCTCGCCGCCCTCGCGGCGCGGCGCGAGGGGGCGCGCGACGCCTCGTGCCATATCGAGCGCCTGCTCGCGCCGCTCGATGCGCGAGCCAGCCTGGTCAGCGTGCTCGATGGCCATCCCGCCGCCCATGCCTGGCTCGGCGCGGTGCGCGGCCAGCGCGTGGTGCCGCTCGGCGTCGCGCATTTCGGCCAGAGCGGCGACATCCCCGATCTCTACCGCGCCTATGGCCTTGATACCGAAGCCATCCTGGAAGCCTGCGCTCAGGCGCTGCTTGGCTGAGGTAGGGGGATGATGGTGGCGCCGCGCCCGGTCTCCGGCTCGGGCGGCTCCACCTCATGGCGCCGCGCCGCCGCGGCGTGTTCGCTGCGCAGCACGTCAAGCGGGATCAGGCCACCGTCGCGCTCGATATGCCAGAATACCCAGCCATTGCAGGAGGGCGCGTTCTGTAGCACCGCGCCGACGCGATGGATCGAGCCCCGCACCATCTCGCCCGCCCCAGCCTCCGCCTGTAGCGTGCCATCCGCCGCCACCAGCGCCGAAAGCCGCCGGGCGCGATCATGCAGGCGCGCACCGGGCGGCACCAACCCCTGCTCGACCAGGCTGCCGAAGGGAATCCGCGCCGCCTCGCGCTTCGAAGGCGTGATCGCGATCCCCTCGGCCGGCGCTGCGCGCACCTTGCGCACCCGCCCGATCGCCGCCTCGGCATAAGCGGGGTGCCGCTCGATGCCGATGAAATGCCGCCCCAGCCGCTTCGCCACCGCCGCCGTGGTGCCGGTGCCGAGAAACGGATCGAGCACAATCTCCCCCGGTGCTGTGCTCGCCAGCAGCACGCGATGCAGCAGCGCCTCGGGCTTTTGCGTCGGATGCAGCTTGATCCCGTGCTGGTTGCGCAAACGCTCGGCGCCGGTGCAGAGCGGGATCAGCCAGTCGCTGCGCATCTGCACATCGTCGTTCAGCGCCTTCATCGCCTGGTAATTGAAGCGATAGCGCGAATCGCGGCCGCGCGCCGCCCAGATCAGCGTCTCGTGGGCGTTGGTGAAGCGCCGGCCGCGGAAATTCGGCATCGGATTGGCCTTGCGCCAGATCACGTCATTCAGAATCCAGAAGCCGAGATCCTGCAAAATCGCGCCGAGGCGAAAGACGTTGTGATAAGCGCCGATCACCCAGATCGTGCCGTCCTTGCGCAACAGGCGGTGGCATTCCGTCAGCCAGGCGCGGGTGAAATCGTCATAGGCGGCGAAATCCTCGAAGCGGTCCCACTCTTCATCGACGCCATCGACCAGGCTGTCATCGGGCCGACGCAGCGTGCCGCGCAATTGCAGGTTATACGGAGGGTCGGCGAACACGCAGTGCACGGAGTTGCTCGGGAGCATGCCCATCAGGGTCACGCTCTCGCCCACCAGCACCTGATCAAGCGGCAATTCGAAGATGCGGTTCACGGATTCCCGGTGGCCCTGAAAGATCGTCCCATGGTGCGGGCCAGCAGGTACTCCCGTCAATCGGCAATCAGCGCCCGCACGGCGGCAAAGCTCAGACGATGGTGCAGGCACGGCCCTTGCGCCACCAGCGCCGCGCGATGGGTTTTCGTCGGATAGCCGGCATTCTCCGCCCAGCCATAGGCGGGAAACCGCGCCGAGAGCCGCGCCATCAGCCGATCGCGCGCCACCTTGGCGATGATCGAGGCCGCCGCGATCGTGAGCGACCGCCGATCGCCACCGACCACGCAGACCACCGGACACGAGAGATCGGGCGCGCGATTGCCATCGACCAGGGCATGATCCGGCAGGCGCGGCAGGCGCAAAACGGCGCGGCGCATGGCCAGAAGACTGGCGCCGAGAATGTTGCGCGCCGCAATCTCGGCGACCGAGGCCGCGCCGAGCGCGATCTCTACCCCCTCGGCGCACCGGAGCGCCGCCGCCGCCCGCTCGCGCGCCGGGGCGGAAAGTTCTTTCGAATCGCGGAGCAGCATTGTCAGGATGCGCGGCGGATCAGCGGGCAGCACCACCGCCGCCGCCAGCACCGGGCCGGCGAGCGGGCCGCGGCCGACCTCGTCGATCCCGGCGACGCGGCCGCCCAGAGCGCGTTCGCGGGAGAGATCGGGCGCATGGGAGGAAAAAGACCAAGGGGCCTTGCCCCCTGGACCCCCACCAAAGGCAATGCCTTTGGAAACCACCCCTAGGCGCCGGTGAAGCGGGGAGGGCGTTTTTCGCGAAAGGCGCTCCGGCCCTCGCGATAATCCGCGCTGTTGAAGCAAGCGGCGATCGCCGCCTCCAGCCCGGCCATGTCGCGGAGACCCGGATCGGCGGTCGCAGCCGCCACGGCAAGCTTGGCCGCGCGGATGGAGAGTGGCGCATTTTGGGCGATTTGCGCCGCCAAAGCCGCAGCCGCGGCGGCGAATTCGGCAACCGGGACGACGCGGTTGACGAGCCCCATGCGCAGCGCCTCGGCGGCGCCGACCCGCTCGCCGGTAAAAAGCAGCATGCACGCTTCGGCTGGCCCGACAGCGGCCACCAGGGCGCGCGTCATGTCATAGCCGTAGGCAAGGCCGAGCCTGGCCGCGGGAATGCCAAACACCGCGTCGGCCGCCGCCAACCGGAGATCGGCCGCCAGCGCGATGCCGAGCCCGCCACCCAGACAGTAGCCCCTGATGGCAGCGATCACCGGCTTCTCGAACCCCGCGAGACGCGCCCGCCCGGCCCGGGTGCGCCGCTCATAATGGCGTTGCGCCTCGGCGTCCCCGCGCTCGGCGTCGAACTGGCCGATATCGGCGCCCGAGACGAACGCCCGCTCGCCCGCCCCCTCCAGCACCACCGCCCGTATCCCCGGGTCGGCGGCGAATTCATCGAGGATGGCGGCAAGCCCGTCCCACATGTCGAGCGAGATGGCGTTGTGCTTATCCGGCTGGTTGAACACCGCATGGCCGACGCCTGCCTCCGCCCAGGCCAGCATCTTGCCCGCCGCGAAGGCCCGCACTTCCCGCCCCAATCCGTCCCGCATCGCCATTCCCCCTGTCGCGAGCCAAAGACTACCCGGCCACGACGAGCGACGCTACAGGCGGGGCGAACGACTTCAGGCCTCGGCAGCCGTCAATATATCGTAGGCCTCGGCCTCGCTCGCAGCCTGGCGCAGGCGGCGCGCGCAGGCCGGATCGCGCATCCGGCGGGAGATCGCGGCCAGCACCGCGAGATGTTCATTCGCCGCCTGGCCTGGGATCAGCAGCAAAAACACCAGATCGACGGGCTGCTCGTCGATGGCATCGAAAGTGATGGGTGCCGCGAGCCGCGCGAACAGGCCAACGAAATTTTCCAGCCGGTCGAGGCGCGCATGCGGCAGCGCGAATCCCCGCCCGACCCCGGTCGAGCCGAGTTCCTCCCGCGCCAACAGCGCCGCCAGCACCGCCTCGCGCTCCAGCCCCGCCGATGGCGCGATGCGCCCGGCGAGATCCTGCAACAGCGCCCGCTTGTCGGCGGCGCGGAGATTGAGAATGACGCGCGCGGGCGTCAGCAGGCGCTGCAAATCCATCGCTCAGGCCTCGCACTCAGGGTTGGGAGAATCGCCGGCGACCTCCTCGGGTTCGACCAGATGCAGCCGATAGCCGACGCCGGTTTCGGTCTGAATATAGACCGGGCGCTCCGGCGACAACTCGATTTTGCGGCGCAGCGTGCGGATATAGATGCGCAGATACTGCACATCGGTCTCGCCCCCCCAGACCTCGCGCAGGATCATGCCATGCGTCAGCACTTTGCCGGCATGGGCGGCGAGCAGCCGCAGGAGGTCATATTCGCGGGGCGAGAATTTCACCTCCCGCCCACGCACCGTGACGATCCGGCGCACCAGATCGATCGTCAGATCGCCCGAACGAAAAATCGGCATCTCGCCCTGCCGCTGCAATTGATGGCGCTGCGCGGCGCGGAGACGGGCGAGCAATTCATCGATGCCAAAGGGCTTGGTGACATAGTCATCGGCCCCGGCATCGAGTGCGGCCACCTTGGCGATCTCGGCGCCACGGCTCGAAAGCACGATGATCGGCACGGCGAGCCCGGCCGCGCGGGCCTGCCGGATCACCTCCAGCCCATCGAGATCGGGCAGGCCAAGATCGAGCACGACGAGATCGGCGCCGTGGCGGCGGATCACGGCGAGCGCGCCAGCCCCGGTCTCGGCCTCCGAAAGCACGTAGCCCTGGGCCGCGAGCCCGGCGCGGAGAAAACGGCGGATCGCCGGCTCGTCATCGACGATCAGCACGCGCGGCGCCCCGCCGGTCATGCCTCCCCCTCGGGCTGCGGCTCGGTTTCGACGGGAACCGGCAAGGCGAGGGTGAAAACCGCGCCGCTCCGGTCGGGACGGTTGGCAACGCTGATCGTGCCGCCCATCGCCTCCATGAAGCCGCGGCAGATCGCAAGCCCCAACCCAGTGCCGGCGCGACGCTGGTCGGCCCCTCGGGCGCGATAGAACTTGTCGAACACGCGCTCAAGATCGCCGGGCGGAATGCCCTCGCCCTCGTCGCTCACCTCGATCAGCACCCGCGCCCCCTCGCGCCGGGCGCCGAGGGTGATCGTGGTGCCGGACGGGGCGTATTTGGCGGCGTTGTCGAGCAGATTGAACAGCACCTGCTCGAACAGCACCACGTCGATCTCGAGCATCGGCAAATCGGGCGGCAGATCGACCACCACCCGGTGCGAAGCCAGCAGTTTTTCGGCCCGCCTGAGCACCGCGCCGGCGATATCGGAGAGATCGGCGCGTTCCAGGCTCGGGCCGACGCGCCCGGCCTCGAGCCGGGTCATGTCGAGAAGATTGCCGATGAAGCGGTTGAGCCGCTCCGCCTCCTCCAGAATGGTGCGCAACAACCCCTCGCGTACCGCGGGTTCCAGCACGCCGTCGGTGGAAGCCAGGCTGCTCGCCGAGCCGATGATCGAGGCGAGCGGCGTGCGCAGATCGTGCGAAATCGAGGTGAGAAGGGCGGCGCGCAGGCGATCGGAGAGGGCGGCGAGGCGGGCGCGTTCGACATCCTCGGCGAGTTTCACCCGCTCGATGGCGAGGGCCGCCTGGTCGGAGAGCGCATGCAAAAGCCGCATCTGATCGGGGCTGAGCGCCGGGGCGGGGTCGTCGCGGTCGATGCCGACGACGCCGAGCGGGCCACGCCCGGTGCGCATCGGCAAAAACAGCCAGCGCGCGCCAGGCAGCGTATCGGCGCCGCGCCCGGCGGCGCGATTATGCTGAAAACACCATTTCGCCGCCGCCAGATCGGCCGCTTCCAGCATGTCCTCGGGCGGATAGCCGGCGCGCACCGCAAGCTCCGCCCCTTCCGGTAACACCAGCACGACGCGCACCTTGAGCATCAGGGCGATCTGATGCGCCGTCGCCCACAAGAGATCATCGAGATCGACCGCGACGGCGAGCTTGCGGCTGAACTGATAAAGCTCCTCGGTGGTCTTGGCCCGCGCCCGCGCGGTAATCGCCTGTGCGCGCACCCGCGCGGTGAGGTTGCTCGCGATCACCGCCACCACCGCGAAGAAAAACAGCGCGACGACGTTCTCGGGATCTTCGATGGTGAACGTGTAGAGGGGTGGCAGAAAAAAGAAATTATAGGCAAGCACCGAGACGAGACAGGCGAAGAGTGCGGGAAACAGCCCATAGGTGATCGCCGTGACGAGAACCGCGGTGAGGAACACCAGCGCCACGTCCGAGACCGCGAGCACATGGCGCAGCACCATCGCGACGGCGAGCCCGGCGGCGACAAAAGCGATGCTGCCGCCATAGCTCCGGAGATCGAGCGGTCGGCGCGGCGCGGCGGCGGGCTTCCCCAGGCCTTTTGGCGCGTCCGCCGAGGCCTCGGGGGCGGCGGCGAGGAGATGGATGTTGATCTCGCCGGCCTTGGCGATCAGCCGCCGCTCGACCCGGCCATGCAGCAGGTTCCGCCACCCCGCGCGGCGCGATCTGGCGACGATGACATGGGTGAAATTATTCGCCCGCGCATATTCGAGGACGGTATCGGCGACGTCCTCGCCAGGGATCGTCACCGCCTCGGCGCCGAGCCGCTCAGCCAGGCGCAAGGCCTCGGCGATGCGGTCCTGGGCACTTTCGCCGAGCCGGGGCAGGCGGGCGGTTTCCACATGCAGCGCGGTCCAAGGTACCCGCATGCGATCGGCGAAGCGGCGCGCGTGCCGCACCACCGCGCTCGCCGCCAGGTTGTCGTCGATGCAGACCAACACCCGCTCGCCCGCCGCCCAGGGACCGGGAATGGCGTGGCTCTGCATATAGTTGACCATCTGCGCATCGACGCGCTGCGCGGTGCGGCGCAGCGCCAGCTCGCGCAAGGCGGCGAGATTGCCGGGCCGGAAATAATGCGTGATCGCGCGCGCCGCCTGCTGCGGCACATAGACCTTGCCGTCCTTGAGGCGCTGGATCAGATCCTCGGGCGTGAGATCGATCAGCTCGATCTCATCGGCGCGGTCGATGATATTGTCCGGCACCGTCTCGCGCACCCGCACATGGGTGATCTGCGCCACGACATCGGTGAGGCTCTCGACGTGCTGAATATTGAGTGTGGTATAGACATCGATGCCAGCCTCCAGCAGTTCCTCGACATCCATGTAGCGTTTGGCATGACGGCTGCCCGGCGCGTTGGTATGGGCGAGTTCATCGACCAGCACGAGCGCCGGGCGGCGGGCGAGGATGGCATCGAGATCCATCTCCGCCAGGGTATGGCCCATATAGGTGACTTGCCGGCGCGGGATCACCGGCAGGCCGCGCAGCAGCGCCTCGGTCTCGGCGCGGCCATGCGTCTCGACGACGCCGATGACGACATCGACGCCCTCGCGCAGCCGTGCCCGCGCTGAGGTCAGCATTTCGAAGGTTTTGCCCACGCCGGGCGCGGCACCGAGAAAGAGCTTGAGCCGCCCGCGCCCGGGCTGCCCGACAGCCTCGAGCAGGGCCTCGGGCGAGGGTCTTCCGTCCCGGTTCAGAGCCTCCGCCATGGCGATTGTTTTGCGCGCCCCGGCCCCTCGGGCGCAAGTTCCTTAATGCCCGAGCGCATCGAGTGCGAGGTTGAGCTCCAGCACATTGACATGCGGCTCGCCAAGGACGCCCGCCAGCCGGTCGGTGATCTGGGATTGCACCAGCTGACGCACCCGCTCCTCCGCCAGCCCCCGCGCCTTGGCCACGCGCGGCACCTGAAACAGCGCGCCGGCCGGCGTGATATCGGGATCAAGCCCCGAGGCCGAGCTGGTGACGAGATCGACCGGAACGGGCGTGCCGGGGTTCTGGGCGGCGAGCGTCGCCGCGTCGCCCTTCACGCGATCAACCAGCGCCTTCGCGGTGGGCCCGAGATTGGAGCCCGTGGAGTTGTCGGCGGCATAGGGCACCGGAATGGTTTTGCTCGGATCCTTGGGATCCGTCTCGGTGGTCGCCGACGGGCGGCCGTGGAAGTATTTGTCGGAGGCGAAGTTCTGACCGATCAGGGCCGAGCCGATCACCTTGCCGTTCCGCTGGATCAGGCTCCCATTCGCCTGATGGGGAAAGACCATCTGGGCGATGCCGGTGATCGCCATCGGGTAGGCGAGGCCCGTGATGACGGTCATGATGACGATCATCAGGATGGCGGGGCGCAAATGCTTCATCATGGGGGGTCTCCTCACGCAAGCCCGATGGAGGTCACGAGCATGTCGATCAGCTTGATACAGACGAACGGCACGATGATGCCGCCCGCGCCATAGATCAGCAGGTTGCGCCGCAAGATCGACGCGGCGCCGATCGGGCGGTAGGCGACGCCACGCAGGGCGAGCGGGATAAGGGCCACGATGATCAGCGCGTTGAAGATGATCGCCGAGAGGATGGCGCTTTGCGGGGTGCCGAGCCGCATCACGTTCAGGGCCTGCAACTGCGGGTAAAAAGCCAGGAACATCGCCGGGATCATGGCGAAATACTTCGCCACGTCGTTGGCGATCGAGAACGTCGTCAATGCGCCGCGGGTCATCAAAAGCTGCTTGCCGATCTCCACGATCTCGATCAGCTTGGTCGGATCGCTATCGAGATCGACCATGTTGCCGGCTTCGCGCGCCGCCATCGTGCCAGTGTTCATCGCGACGCCGACATCCGCCTGCGCCAGGGCGGGCGCGTCATTGGTGCCGTCGCCGCACATCGCGACCAGCTTGCCCTGCGCCTGCTCGGCGCGGATCAGCTTCAGTTTGGCCTCGGGCGTCGCCTGCGCGAGGAAGTCATCGACGCCGGCCTCGGCGGCGATCGCCGCGGCGGTCAATGGGTTGTCGCCGGTGATCATCACCGTGCGGATACCCATGCGCCGCAGTTCCTTGAAACGCTCCTGAATGCCACCCTTGACGATGTCCTTGAGATAGATCACGCCAAGCAGCCGGCCGTCCTTGGCGACCGCCAGGGGCGTCCCGCCCGCCTTGGCAATTTCTTCCGACTTCGCGGTCATTTCGCGGATGGCGGCCTCAGCAATCTTGACCTGCACGCCGACCCCGCTGTTTTCGGAGGGGTGCTTGCCGTTTCGCACAAAAGCCAGCACCGCATCGACCGCGCCCTTGCGGATGACCGAGTCCCCGAAATCGATGCCCGAGAGCCGGGTTTGGGCCGAGAACGGAATGAACTGGGCGCCCATCGGCGCCATGTCGCGGCCCCGGATGCCATATTTCTCCTTCGCCAGCACGACGATGGAGCGACCTTCCGGGGTTTCGTCGGGCAGCGAGGCGAGTTGCGCGGCATCAGCCAGTTCCGCCGGAGTCACGCCGCCGAGCGGGAAGAACTCCGTCGCCTGGCGATTGCCAAGCGTGATGGTGCCGGTTTTATCCAGCAGCAGCGTATCGACATCGCCCGCCGCTTCCACGGCGCGCCCGGACATCGCGAGCACGTTGAAGCGCACCAGCCGGTCCATGCCGGCGATCCCGATCGCCGAGAGCAACGCGCCGATCGTGGTGGGGATGAGGGCCACGAACAGCGCCACCAGGATCACCACGGGAACCGCGCCGCCGGCGTAGTGGGCGAAGCTCGGGATCGTCGCCACCACGGCGACAAAGATGATGGTCAGTCCGGCGAGCAGGATGTTGAGCGCGATCTCGTTCGGCGTCTTCTGCCGCTCCGCCCCCTCGACGAGGGCGATCATCCGGTCGAGGAAAGTCGAGCCCTGAGCCGCGGTGATGCGCACCTTGATCCAGTCCGAGAGCACCCGCGTGCCGCCGGTGACGGCCGAGCGATCGCCGCCGCTCTCGCGAATGACCGGGGCCGATTCGCCGGTGATGGCGGATTCATCGACCGAGGCGATGCCCTCGACCACCTCGCCGTCGCTGGCGATCAGATCGCCCGCCTCGACCAGGATCAGATCGCCTGGCGTGAGCGTCGGCGCCGCGACCAGTTCATAGAGGCCCTTGGGATCGGCGCGGCTTTGCGTATCTTGCAACAACCGCTTGGCCTGGGTTTCGGTGCGCGCCTTGCGCAGCGTCGCGGCCTGCGCCTTGCCGCGCCCCTCGGCCACCGCCTCGGCGAAGTTGGCGAACAACACCGTGAGCCAGAGCCAGAAGATGATCTGGAGGGTGAAGCCGAGATTGCCGCCGCCGCTCGCGAGTTCCCGCAGAAAAACCACGGTCGTGAACACCGCGACAACCTCGACCACGAACATCACGGGATTTCGGATCAGGATGCGCGGATCGAGCTTGACGAAGGACTGCCCAATCGCGGGAACCAGAATGGCGGGGTCCAGGATGCTCGACCGCGCGCCGCGCTGATGGTTACGGAATTTCATAAAAATGCCCCTGACTCAGTAGAGTGTGCCCTGTTGCAGAGCAAACTGCTCGACAACCGGCCCGAGAGAAACCGCGGGAAAGTAGATCAGCCCACCGGTGATGAGGATCACGCCGATCACCAGGCCGACGAAGAGCGGGCTGGTGGTGGGAAACGTCCCAAGCGAGGCGGGGACGATCTTCTTGCGCGCCAGCGAGCCCGCTACCGCCAGCATCGGCACGATCACCAGGAAGCGGCCGATAAACATCGCCAAGCCCAGGGTGGTATTCCAGAATGGCGTGTTGGCGGAAAGACCGGCGAAGGCACTGCCATTATTGGCGGTTGCCGAGTCATAGGCATAGAGCATCTCGCTGAAGCCGTGCGGCCCGGCATTTGATATCCCGGCAAGCCCGGCGGGCACGACCGCGGCGAGCGCGGTGAAACCGAGGACCGAAATCGGCAATATCAGGATGGCAAGCATGGCCATCTTGACCTCCTTCGCCTCCAGCTTCTTGCCAAGATACTCTGGCGTGCGCCCGACCATCAGCCCGGCTATGAACATCGCCACGATGACGAACAGCAACATGCCGTAGAGACCGGAACCGACGCCACCAAAAATAATCTCACCCAGCATCATGTTGACCATCGGCACGGCGCCAGCGAGCGGGAGCAAGCTGTCATGCATGGTGTTCACCGCGCCGCACGACGTGTCGGTGGTGACGGTCGTGAAAAGCGCCGAATTGGCAATGCCGAAGCGGACCTCCTTGCCCTCCATGTTCCCGCCTGACTGCAAGTCTCCCGCGGACTGATCGACATGGAACGCCGCGAACGCCGGATTCCCGTGACTTTCGACCGCGTAGGCGATCGCCGTGCCGGCCAGGAAAAGCAGAAACATGGCGGCGAAGATGGCCCAGCCCTGCCGCTGGTTACCGACCATCCGGCCGAAGACATTGGTCAGTCCCGCGCCGATCGAAATTATCAGCAACATCTCGATGAAGTTGGTCAGCGCCGTCGGGTTCTCGAACGGATGGGCAGAATTGGCGTTGAAAAATCCCCCGCCATTGGTTCCCAGCAATTTGATGACTTCCTGGGACGCCACGGGCCCCTGGGCGATGAGCTGCTTGCCACCCTCCAGCGTCGTTGCGTCGGTATAGGCGCTGAAGTTCTGCGGCATGCCCTGCCAGACGAAGAACAGCGCCACGACGACCGAGATCGGCAGCAGGACATAGAGAACAGAACGGGTGAGATCGACCCAGAAATTACCGATGCCCTGCGCCGACCGGCGCGCGAAACCGCGGATCAGGGCGATGGCGAGCGCGATGCCGGTGGCGGCGGAAACGAAGTTGTGCACCGCAAGCCCGGCCATCTGGGTGAGATAGCTCATGGTCTGCTCGGGCACATAGGATTGCCAGTTGGTGTTGGTGACGAAGCTGACCGAGGTGTTGAATGCCAGATCCGGGCCGACAGCCGCCTGGCCCTGCGGATTGAGCGGTAGCATTGCCTGTAGCCGTTGCAGGCCATAGAGCACGACGAAGCCCACGAAGCTGAATGCCAGCGTGGCAATGGCGTAGCTGACCCAGTGCTGTTCAGATTTTTCATCGACGCCGCAAAGCCAGTAGATGGCGCGTTCCAGTGGTCGCAGGACGGGCGACAGGAAAGTCCGCTCGCCGTTGAAGACGCGCGTCATGTAGCCGCCGAACGGTCTGGTCAACAGGATCACCAGAACGGAGAAGAGCGCGATTTGCAGCCAGCCGTTGAAAGTCATTCTGGCAATCTCCTTAGAACCGTTCAGGGCGGATCAGGGCATAGACGAGATAGACGAGCAGGCCGACCGTGACGATCGCACCAAGCGCATAATCGAAGGTCATCGCATGGCCCTCAAAGATGATCGCAGGCGAAGACGTAGAGCACACAGGCGCCCAGAAACGCCGCACCGATCAAGATATAGATTACATCGAACATATGACTGGTCCTCGCTACGCCGCGCTGATGACGGTTCTAGTCCATTCGGCGCAGGAAAAACCCTCCGCCGATGAGCCGCGGTGAAATTGATCATAACTAGCCGACAATATAAATTCCATGCTGCCTAGGTGTCCGGGATATAAATTCGTCATATACGCCGCATGATCACAGGCCTCAAAATACGGCGATTCCGCGGGTTTCCCGTGATTTGGTAGGCCGTGCGATCACCGCTTAATGGCGTACATCGAATGCCAGCAGCAGCAAATTGACCACGAGCGCAACCCCGAGACACGCAGCGATCGCCATGCCGATTTCCCACAGCACGACGCCAGGAGCGTTCCTGTCCGCGGCTTTTCTTCTGGACGCAGGGCGCCGTTTCCGCCCGCCAGAGGTCAAAATCGAGGCTGCGAACTCGCGGAGGGACATTGATCGAGGCTCCCGTGGGTGGTCATCCGCGCCCCAACGCGCGCGGCGAGGATGCAATCCCCCATTAGGAGATCAGGGCATATAAATGCCATAAGGAACGAACGCACCGGATATAGTCGTCGCCTATAGAGATACGAATGCGCGCGGCGCATGAGCGCTCTGGATTTTATATGCGGTTCCTCCGAATCTATTGGCGCCGGGCACGGAATGCCGCCGCCGTATCACCGTCGGCCGAGAAACTGACGCGCCCGGAACAACCGCACCATATCCAGACGATAGGGAACCGCGACATGATCACTCCCCGAATGAAGCTGGCGTCCGGCCTGGCCGGTCTCACCGCGTCGGAGACCATCCCTTGGTTCAGCGCGAACGATAGGACTGGTGCAGCGGCAACAGAATTCGGGATCCTCCGGACCACAGCGTGCGTGGTTGCCGAGACCCGCGTGAAAGGTGAATTTCGTCACGCACGCGAGGTGGGTCTGAGACGGCTGCGTGCCTATCTGCGCGGCAATAACAGCGCCGCCGCTCATCTGCCGATGGCCGATACCATCGTGCAATATTCAGAGCAAGCCGGACTGTGGCGGCTGCAAATTCCGCTCCCACCCGGCCCCGAGGGGCGCGCGGTTCCGCGGCCGCGCAGCCGGAAGGTACGCTGCGTCATGGTCGGGGCCGAAACCTTGGCGATCGTTCGCCCACGCTGGTGGCAGTTGTGGCGCGGATTGTCGGAAGCACATCTCCTATCCGCCTTGCGCGATAGTCGCTGGGTTCCAGATGGCCCGTGCAAATTTCGTATCGTCACCTGGTCATATCTGCCCTGGTTTATTTGTCGTGGCGCCCTCGCCGTACCGGTGCGCCCGAAAACAGCGTTCGCCTAGCGCCCGCGTGCCAAAATTGCTGCTGGTGTTATATCACCTATGACGATGCGCCGCGCATGCTGAGCCGCCTCGATATACACTCACGCCAAGTGGTGCGGAACTTTCTGTTTCGACTTTCACTCAACGTGTGGATGGTGGTGCTCGTCGCGGGGCTCGGCAAATGGCCGTACCCGCGGGTTTTCGGAGTATTCCACGCGACCTGCGCGGCATCTGCGATGATCGCGATGACAGTGGCACTGTTTCGCGGCGAAAAACCCATGGACACATCTTTAAATTTATGGGACGAGAGCCTAGCGTTTTCGGCGTTTGGTCTTCTGGCGCTCTTCATCTGGCGTGAAGTAAGCTGATCCTGCTTATGAATTTGATCGTAACATTAGCCTCGTCCTGGCGCGCCACCGGTCCGCGAACCACCGCCGGAAGCGCGGGCGGCCGGTTAATATTATATGACAAAACTATTTCCCGGCCCGACGTCCCCTATGGAAATTTTACGCCGCCCGGTGCCACGTTTTGTGCGCGAACCGCTCTCTGTAAAATCGCGTGCAATAGCGACCCCCTGAGGGGCGAAAATCGCGTCCAATTTCGACCCCTCTGACGTTTGATGTCAGCATCCTCTCTAACGCCCAATGTGGGTGTGGGGAGGCTAATTGGGGGATGATCGCAGTGGATCGGATTGGTGAGATACGGCAGGCTTAATGGGGGCCGGCGACAGGATGGCCGAAAACTTACTGTAAGCTTCCACGGGAATAATCTCCTAAACTGAGATCCGCACGGAACGCTAAATCAGAGTTGTATAGCTTTTCTCATCAAGTTGTTGCGCCATTCCGCGACGCGAGGAAGGAGCCGCGACAACTCTAACTCTTTTTCATTTACCAAGATCACGAGTAAATTTGAGCATGTATAATCTTCCCACCCGGTGGCCATTTCAAGCTTTTTAAGCGTATTCAATGCGTTGCCTTTGAGCGTTGCGTTTTCGGCTTTGTTTAGGGACTCAAACCACTCTTCCACGTGCTTCCAGTAGTTGGCACCCGCATTTATGGCTTCGGCAAATGTTAGATTACTGTTCACGATTGGAGGCACGCTGAAAGCCACTGATTGGGCGATCCTCAATCCGGCGTAAGTCGATGTCAGGTAGCGCTGGATCGCGACGAAGCCGTGACCGATGAAATATTCCCCGGCGTCGCATAACCCATCAGTGTCAGGGTCCGCCGATTCCTTGATTGCGGCGTTAATCCTTGCCAGTTCAAAGTCGAGCAGATTGAGGTGTCTACTCAAAAGCCAGAAGTCGGTATCGGCGTAATCGTCGCCATCTATCATAAGCACCATGATGGTTGTACCTTCGGAAGGGCAAGTGGGCAGGCATGTTGCCGCGAGAGTATGGTCAACGTGGAACGCTTAGGTGTACAAATCAGAACTTGATCTGACGGACAGTGTTGGATATTTGGCGCCGATGGGTGTGTCTGTCGTGTTCAGGTGGCCATGGATTTTTCCTTAGCGATGGGCAGGCTGTCAAGGAAGGTGTGCATGGGGGTCTTGCCGAAGCACCATCGGCC
>JAJYYH010000026.1 GCA_021801255.1 Pseudomonadota bacterium | reverse complement strand
ACAGCCGCCCGGCCCATTCCTGCTCGACGTCATCCGCCTGGTCGATCTCGAAATACGCTGTGGTGGTGTCATAGAAGATCAGATCGACGTCGAGCCGGAACAGATCGGCCGTCCGCAGAAACACCGCTTGCGCGATCTCGTCGCTCCAGACTGATAGGAAATCGAGGGCGCGATAGAGATGATCGTTCTTCTGCGCCTTCACGTACGGACGGACATATTCCGGCGACATCAGCCGCACCTCGTGGCCCCGCGCGGCGAAAATCCGCCCAAGGTGATGAGCCCCGCAACAAGCTTCCATTGCCACAATGCACGGCCCAAGCTCGCCGACGAAACTTTCCAACGTTCCCCGCCGAAGTCTCCGCCTCAAAACAACCCGGCCGGCGGCGTCCATCCCCACCAGGCTGCAAGAGTTCTTGCCAAGATCGATGCCGAGAATCACGATATCCATCGGTCTGCTCCTCTCTCCAAACCAGCGGCGATCCTACCCGATCGCCGCGAGAGGGGCGGGCCATCCCATAATCATACCGAAACCACATCGTAAAGGACTTCTTCAGAGGCTCCCTAAGCCCGCGCGGGGTCACGCCGGCGCAACGCGTTCGGCCTCGCGCAGCTTGCGATAGAGGGTCTTGCGGCTGATCGCGAGCCGCCGCGCCGCCTCTGAGACATTACCGGACGCGTGCGTGAGTGCCTCGCGGATCGCGGCATGAGAGAGGCCACGAAGGGTGAGTGGGCGCGCGGGTTCGGCGAGCTTGGGCACGGGCTGGGCTTTCGCCGCCAACCGGGCGAAGATTTCCGGGCACAGATGGGCGCACGCCACCTGCCGCTCATCGGGGTCCAAAAGTGCTACCGCCGCGCTCAGCACATTGGCGAGTTCGCGGATATTGCCGGGCCAGGCATAGGCGGCGAGCGCCGCCCCGAGGTCGGGCGCCAGCGTGATCCCGCCCCCCGGAACCAAGCGCGCGAGAATTCTTTCGATCAGAGCGGGGAGATCGGTGCGCGCGCGAAGCGGCGGCAGAGAGAGCGTGGTGCCAGCGAGGCGATAATAAAGATCGGCGCGGAAGCGACCCGCGGCGACGGCAGCCGGCAAATCATGATGGGTCGCTGAAATCAGCGCGAAATCGAGCCGCACCGGCTTACCGCCGCCAAGCGGAACCACCTCTCGGCTTTCCAAGACCTGCAAAAGCCGGGTTTGCAGGGTGATCGGCATATCCCCGATCTCATCGAGGAACAGGGTGCCGCCATTGGCCTCGCGCAGCCGGCCGGGATTGCCCTCGCGCGCGGCGCCGGTGAAGGCGCCAGGGCGGTAGCCGAACAATTCCGCCTCGATCAGCATCTCAGGCAGCGCGGCACAGTTGACGGCGACGAAAGCGCCGCCGCGGCGCGGCCCGGCGAGATGGATCGCGCGCGCCAAAACATCCTTGCCGGTACCCGATTCACCGAGCAGCAACAGCGGCACCGGCTTTCCGGCCAGGCGGCGGGCGCGCGCCAGAACGTCGCGGAAGGCGCCATCGCCGGTATCGAGCGCGGTGAGAGCATCATCGGTAAAGGCTGCAGCCGGCGCTTTGGCACGTATGGCGGGTGGGGCGTGAAACTCGGCATGAACGATCCGCCCGCCGGCGAGCCTGATTTGAAACGGCACCCCGTTTGCTGCCGCCCGCTTCTCAAGCGCGCTCGCCGCAAACCCGAGCAGATGCTCAAACGGCATTGGCCCAGCGGAGAGATCGAGCCGCGCGAACGCCGCGCGCGCCGCATGGTTGGCGCCAATCACACGCCCCGCTTCATCGAGCGCGAGCGCGATCTGACCCGCGCTGCCCAAGCCTTCCGCGCTCGCATGCAGGTAAAGCCGATGATGGACGCGATGGCGGGCGTGGAAAATCTGTGTTTCGATCATCTGGGCGGAGAGGTGGACCAGCGCCTCGGTATGGCGCGAGCGCGTCGTCCAATCTCCGGAAATGTCGATCACGCCGAGGATTTGCCCGCGCGGGTCATGGACGGGGGCGGCGGTGCAGGTGAGGAAGGCGTGGCGTTCGAGGAAATGCTCCTCGCCATGCACCGTGACCGGCGCATCCTCGGCGAGCGCGGTGCCGATGGCGTTGGTGCCCCGCGATGCCTCATGCCAGGAATGGCCGGGCTGGAGCGCGACCCGCGCCGCCTTGTCGAGAAAAGTCGGATCGCCGAGCGCATTGACGACCGTGCCATCGCCGCAGGCGAGGATGACGACATTACCACCGCCCGCGACCTGGCTAAACACGTGCTCCATCACCGGGCGCGCGTAGGAGAGGAATTGCCCCTCACGATCGATCAGGGCACGAAGCTCGCCGGCGCTCAAGCCCTGCGGGCGCGCCGGCGCCGAGGGCGCGAGCCCGGCGGCGAAGCTGCGCTGCCAGGAGCGTCGGGTCAGCTCGCTCACGCTAGGCAAAGCGCCGGCGCCGCGCTCGGCCAATAGATGGCGCAGAGCCGAAGGATCAGCCCCTGACGAATGGCTCATCGCCGGCATGGTCGTCTCCCCTGATCAACCACCTCTTTGCGGGAGTTATTCGTGCATTCTTGGCGGGACCAAAGAGACCGCCCCACCGAGCGGTTGTACGACGATCGCAAGGAAAGGCAAGCATTCTCGTCGGTCGGTGTGGCAACTGTTTCCTTTTGACCCAACGCCATGTTTCCAATCATCCCAAGCATCGCCCTGGCACTCTCTCGGTCAAGAAATTTTTCTATATTTCTCAATATCTTGCTAAACTCCTTAAGGCCGGCATGGCGGCGGCATGAAGATTGCGTTCCACCTTCTCGGATCACCGGCGGTGACATCTGCACCGCCTAACGACAGGAGGATACATGCTGTACGCCGCCCCTGGCAGCCCGTCTGCCAAAATGAGCTTCAAGCCGCGCTACGACAATTTCATCAACGGCACCTGGGTACCGCCGGTAAAAGGCGCTTACTTCGCCAATACGACGCCAGTGACCGGAAAAGTATTTTGCGAGATCGCGCGCTCCTCGGCCGAGGATATCGAACTCGCACTCGATGCCGCCCACGCCGCCGCCGAACGCTGGGGCCACACGGCAGTCGCCGAACGGGCGAATATCCTGAACCGCATAGCCGATCGCATGGAAGCCAATCTCGAAATGCTGGCGCTCGCCGAGACGTGGGATAACGGCAAGCCAATCCGCGAGACGATGGCGGCCGATCTGCCGCTCGCCGTCGATCATTTCCGCTATTTCGCCGGCGCCATCCGGGCGCAGGAAGGAACACTCGGCGAAATCGACGCTGATACCGTCGCCTATCATTTCCATGAACCGCTCGGCGTCGTCGGCCAGATCATCCCGTGGAATTTTCCGCTCCTGATGGCGGTTTGGAAGCTCGCGCCGGCGCTGGCGGCGGGTAATGCGGTGGTGTTGAAGCCCGCCGAGCAGACCCCGGCCAGCATCATGGTGTTGATGGAACTGATCGGCGATCTTTTGCCGCCCGGCGTACTCAATGTTGTCAATGGTTTTGGGCTCGAGGCTGGCAAGCCGCTCGCCTCCTCGCCACGCATCGCCAAGATCGCCTTCACCGGCGAGACCACGACGGGGCGGCTGATCATGCAGTATGCTAGCCAGAACCTGATTCCGGTGACGCTGGAGCTCGGCGGCAAATCGCCCAACATCTTCTTTGCCGACGTCATGGAAGCCGACGATGCCTTCTTCGACAAGGCGCTCGAAGGGTTCACCATGTTCGCGCTCAATCAGGGCGAGGTCTGCACCTGCCCCTCTCGCGCGCTGATCCAGGAATCGATTTATGATCGCTTCATGGACCGCGCGATCGCGCGCGTGCGCGCCGTGCGTCAAGGCAACCCGCTCGATACCGAGACCATGATCGGTGCGCAGGCCTCCTCCGAACAGCTCGAGAAAATCCTCTCCTATCTCGATATCGGCCGCCAGGAAGGGGCGAAATGCCTGACCGGTGGTGAGCGCGCCGTGCTCGGCGGCGATCTCGCCGAGGGGTATTACGTGCGCCCGACGGTGTTCGCAGGCCATAACCGGATGCGGATCTTCCAGGAGGAGATCTTCGGCCCGGTGGTCTCGGTCACCACATTCAAAGACGAGGCGGATGCGCTGGCCATCGCCAATGACACGCTCTACGGCCTTGGCTCTGGCGTCTGGACGCGTGATTCGGCGACCGCCTATCGCATGGGGCGCGGGATCAAGGCCGGGCGCGTCTGGACCAATTGCTATCACGCCTATCCGGCGCATGCCGCTTTCGGCGGCTACAAGCAATCCGGTATCGGGCGCGAGACGCACAAGATGATGCTCGATCATTACCAGCAGACCAAGAACCTTCTTGTCAGCTACAGCCCGAAGGCCCTAGGCTTTTTCTGAGAATAACCGCGAATGACCAAGGTCGCCGGCGCGCCGGCCACCTTGGCGCCGGGGGGAAACCAATGTCGGATCAACCGCTCGATCTTCGTCGTGTGATCGCAACCGATGCCGCGCTCGATTTGATCGCGGAATTGCGGCGGGTTCATGGGCAATTGATGTTTCATCAATCGGGTGGCTGCTGTGATGGCAGCGCGCCGATGTGCTTTCCACGCGGCGGGTTTCTCGTCGGTGGCTCTGACGTTCTGCTCGGCGAGATCGGCGGCGAGCCGTTCTATATCGGCCGAGCGCAATATAAATATTGGCGGCATACGCGGCTGATCATCGACGTCGTTCCTGGCCGCGGCGGCATGTTCTCGCTCGAGGGGCCGACGGGGAAGCGTTTTCTCACGCGCTCGGCGCTGTTTTCCGAGGCGGAGGACACGCACTGCTGAAACACCCTCGTTTAGCGCGCGGGGCGTCACTCGCGTGCAAACGAACATCGCGGCAAACGCCGCCACGGTAATGATAACGGAATGCTACTCTCAAACAAGGAGGATCATACGCTTCATGAGAAATCTCTTCACCGGCGCAGCCCTCGCGGCTCTACTGCTTGCAGGCAATTCCGGCCTCTCGCAGGCGCAGAATGTGCCAAAAAATACTGGCTGGCCGATGTATGGCCATGATTATACCAATGAGCGCTTCAGCCCGCTCAATGAAATCACGGCCAAAAACGTGCGCGGGCTCAAGCTTGCCTATTCGCTGCAACTTGGCTCACTGCGCTCGAACGAAATGACACCGCTGGTGATTGGCGATACCATGTTCGTCTCGACCTCCTGGGGCCCGAAATTCGTCTATGCCTTGGACGCCAAAACCGGCGCGGTCAAATGGAAATATGAGCCGGATGTGCCAGACGACACGCTGCAATATGCCTGTTGCGACGTGAACAGCCGCGGCGTCGCCTACAGCAACGGCAAATTATTCGTCGGCCGCCTCGACGGCAAACTCGTCGCGCTCGACGCCCAAACCGGCAAGCAGCTATGGCGCGCCGATGTCGTTGACTACAAGCAAGGCTCGGTCATCACCTCACCACCGCTCGTCGTCAAAAATCTCGTCATCACCGGCTTCGGTGGCGGCGAATATGGTGCGCGTGGCTATCTCTCTGCCTATGATGCGGAAACCGGCAAACAGGTGTGGAAAACCTGGACGGTTCCCGGCCCCGATGAAGCGGGGAATGATTCCTGGAAAGGTGATAGCTGGCAGCATGGTGGCGGGGCGCCATGGTTGGTCGGATCCTATGATCCCGCAACCAACACCGTCTTTTGGGGAACGAGCAACCCCGGTCCATGGAATTCCGTCGTCCGCAGCACGGGCAATAGCGATTACGGCAAGCTCCGCAATCTCTACACCTCGAGCACGCTCGCCCTTGATGCCGACACCGGCCACATCAAATGGTATGTGCAATCAACACCTGAAGATGCGTGGGACTATGATGGGGTAAATGAACTCGTGCTCGCCAATCTGAGCATGGGAAGCAAAACCGAGCCGGTCTATATGAAAGCCGATCGGAACGGATTTTTCTACGTCGTGAACCGGGAGTCCGGCAAAGTCCTCTCTGCCGACAAATATGTCCCGACGAACTGGGCGGAGAAGATCGATCTTGCCACCGCGACCCCCGTCGAGGATCCGGCCAAGCGTCCGGGGCCGAACCATCCGGTTACGGATGTCTGCCCCAATCTGATCGGTGGCAAAAACTGGCAGCCAATGTCCTACAGCCCGAGAACCGGTCTGGTTTATATTCCATCGAACAATGTGTGCATGGATTGGTCGGTGAGCGATGTCACGTATCATCGCGGTGTCTTTTATCTAGGCTCTGAATTCCCCTCCAAACCGGGGCCGGGGGGCTATCTCGGCGCGCTGCTCGCCTGGGATCCGGTGAAGAAAAAGACCGTCTGGAGCTTCAAGGAGCCGTTGCCGTTCAATGGCGGGACACTCGCGACCGAGGGCGGCCTCGTGTTCGCTGGCGACATGGAAGGGAATTTCCGCGCCTTCGACGCCGGCGATGGCAAGGTGTTGTGGAGCAAAAATCTCGGCAGCGGTATTGGCGCCGGGCCGATTTCCTTCAGCGTCGATGGCAAGCAATACATCGCGATCGTCGTCGGCCGCACCGCCGCCATTCCCGCCTTTCTCGGCGATATCGGCAAGAAAATGCTGATCACGCCAGAGGGCGGTGCTTTGTTCGTTTTCTCCCTGTAAACTCCGACAAGAGAGCCGCCACGTGCGGCTCTCTTCTTTTTTGATGAGGAGTGCGTCCATGCGCGCCATGTCTCATGTTTCCGCCTTGCGCCGCGGGCTTCTTTCCGCGCTCGGCCTTGCTTTGCCATTGATGGCGCCGATTTTAACGTCGCACGCTTTCGCGGCCGAGCCTCAGCCCCCCCTGCGTGCGTGTTTCGACCCCGATGATCTTCCCTTCAGCCGCGAAGCAACAGGAACAGACGCTCTCGGCGCGGGCTATTACATCGACCTCGCCCATGCCGTCGCCGATCGCCTCGGCCGCCCGCTCGAGCCCGTCTGGATCGTCATGCAGTTCGCCGGCCATGCCGCGCGCGAGGCGCTTCTGGGCAACAAATGTGACGCGTTTTTCGCGCTGCCGAGCCGCCCGGGCAGTATGGGGCCGAAAATCATTTTCTCGCGGCTGATCCTCGCCGGCTCTTACGCGCTGGTGACCCCTCCCGGCACGAAGGTCACGCAACTTGCCGATCTTGCGGGCAAGAAGGTCGCGGTACAATTCGGCACGCCGCCGCAGGGGTTTCTCGCCGCGCATGACGGCATCGAAATCGTGACGCGCCTCACGCCCGAGCAGGGTTTCACCGCGCTCGCCACACACGAGGCGGACGGCGCGATCCTATGGGGCCCGAGCGCTGGCTTTCTCAATCAAACCCGTTTTGCCGGCGCCTATCAGATCACGCCGCTCGCCAACGCCGACATGCAATTCAGCGCGGCCATCGGCTTTGCCGCAAAGGAGGAGGCACTTCGCGACGCGGTCGATCAGGCGCTCGCCGCGCTCGGCGATGTGGCTCGGAAACTCGCTACCCAATATGGCATGCCAGAGGGCGCGCCGCGCGAACTCGCCGCCGCCGCGACGAGCCGCCATGCCGGGCGATTTCCGCTCCCGCCGCTCGCCGATCCTGCGATCCTGCGCGCCGACGATCAGCAAGCGAGCGCGCTTCCCGTCGGCAACGCGCAAAACGGCCGCGAAATCATCAACACCTACTGCTCGCATTGCCACGGTCCTGACGCCCGCGCCCCGGTGACCCGGCAAAACCTGCATCTCCTGCGTGAACGATACGGTGATCAGATGGATCAGGTTTTTCTCACCACCGTCCATCATGGCCGGCCGGACAAAGGCATGCCGAACTGGTCTGGCGTGCTCACCGAGAAAGAGTTCGCTGATGTTCTCGCCTACCTGCATGAGACCCAGGATACGCCGGAGGCGTCTCAAAAATAAGCGGCAGGCAACTCGGGCGCACCACAGGCGCCATGCGGAAGCATCAGGTCGCATAATTCACGGGCGACTATGCTGGCCCGGATGGTCTGCGCCGGAGCGCTTGCCACCGTGGTTTCGATCGAAGGGGCACGCGACCGTCCGCTCTGATCGGGGGCGGAAGATTGTCTTCGACAACCGGGAGTTCATGAATATCGATCTCGGCTATGCCAGCACGATCTATGGGTCGTGCGGCTGGTTGGAACGGTGTAATATCATAAGCCGTCCTGGTGTTCGAGGCAGCGATAGACGGTAGCGGGGTGAACATTGAAGGTTCTGGCGACCTCGCTGATGGATTTACCTTCGCGGACGAGTTCTCGAGCAAGGATCTCCTGACGTTTCGACATTTTTCTGGGCCGTCCGAACGCGACGCCGCGGGCCTGAGCGGCGCGGCGGCCATCCTCGGTGCGGCTGCGGATCAGGTGTCGCTCGAATTCCGCGATTCCGGCGAAGACCGTAAGGATCATCCGTCCGGAAGGTGTCGTTGTGTTGTACAAATCAGAACTTGATCTGACAGACAGTGTTGGATGTTTGGCGCCGATGGGTGTGTTTGTCGTGTTCAGGTGGCCATGGATTTTTCCTTAGCGATGGGCAGACTGTCAAGGAAGGTGTGCATG
>JAJYYH010000058.1 GCA_021801255.1 Pseudomonadota bacterium | reverse complement strand
CAGAGCGGCACGAGTATGAGCTTTACCTGGCGGTCGAGGATATTGACCACACCCGGACCAAGACCAAAAGTCCGCAGACAAACGGTATCTGCGAGCGTTTCCACAAGACCCTGCTCGATGAGTTCTACCGCGTTGCCTTCCGCAAAAAGCTCTACCACAGCATCGATGAGCTGCAGGCCGACCTCGATGCCTGGATCGCCGATTACAACACCAACCGTCCCCATCAGGGCCGATGGTGCTTCGGCAAGACCCCCATGCACACCTTCCTTGACAGCCTGCCCATCGCTAAGGAAAAATCCATGGCCACCTGAACACGACAAACACACCCATCGGCGCCAAATATCCAACACTGTCTGTCAGATCAAGTTCTGATTTGTACATCTGCCGCAGATTTTGGACTTGACCGCAGGCTAGGGTTTCTCTAGGGGCACCCACACGGTCCCGTTCGTCTAGAGGCCCAGGACATCGCCCTCTCACGGCGGTAACAGGGGTTCGAATCCCCTACGGGACGCCATCTCGGTATAAAACTGCGAACGCCAAACACCGCCGATTTCCCGCCTCCGGCGGCGAGGGTGCGCAGCAGCTCAGTCTTCGAGCCGATGATGCGGACCTCGCCTTGGCCGACCTCGACCCGCTGGGCCAGTGCCCGGAGGTGGTCCCGCCGGTAGCCGCCAGCGTCGGTGCGCATCCGGCGGCGGGCCTCGGCGGCGAAGGTTGTCAGCATGGAGGGCGTGACGGTCGCGCCGAGCCGCTCGACCGAGGCCTCCGCCCGCTCCGCGTCGACGCGAGCTTGGTCGCGGACCGTGGTCAGCTCGCCGATGCGATCCTTCAGCATCGGGTCGGCCAGGTCGGCAACGCCGGCCTCGATGGCATCGTAGAGGCGCTTGAGCTTGGCCTCCGCCTCGGCCGCCCGCCGGCGCAGCTCGGTGACATGGCTAGCCCGCCGCTCGACCCATTCCTCCCGGCGATGCAGCCCCGCGGTTAGGATCTCCTCCAGTCGGTCGGGGTCGAGGAGCCGCCGCTCCAGATGATCGGCAACCAGGGTATCGAGCTTTTCCATCGGCACGGTGCGGCCCTGGCAACCGGTCCCGCCTTGCCGGGCCTTGGTCGAGCAGGTGTAGTAGCGATACCGCCCGCCCTTCCCGATCCGCAGAGTCATCGCCCCGCCGCATTGGGCGCAGAAGCAGATCCCGGTGAGCAGCGTCGGCCCGCTGACGATGCGCGGCGCGATGAAGTGTCAATCGGTATTCAATTGGGACCCCTCTTTGGGACCAGGCGAAACGACAGCACTCGCCCCGGCGCAGCCGTTCGGTTAGCGCAGGCGGGGCGAGTGCGGTGGGGGAATGTCCTGCCGCGCGACAATCAGGATGAGAATCCGGGCTGGGGGCCTGCTCGGGCCAGGCCCCCAGCCCGGATTATTGTCGCGGATTCTCATCCAGATTGTCGCGCCACAAACTCTTCATTCAGCCCTCCCGCCTGCAAGGCGCATCGGCGGCACAAGCCGCAGCGAGTCGGGTAAGCGCACGAACCCATGCGCCGCGTAGAAACCCGCCGCCGGCTCGTCGAGCGCATCGACGACCACCATCGAGGATCCAACCGTGACAGCGCTCTCGAACGCCCGCTGCAACGCATCGGCGAGAAGAACCGCGCCCAGACGCTGTCCCTGATGCTCCGTCGCCACGGCCAGACGACCGATCAAGGTCGCGCTCACCAGCGGATAGCGCGGGATGTGCTTGCGGGCTGTCTCCGGCACGTCGCCTTGGGAGACCGCCATCGCGCAAAGGGTGTAGTAGCCCAAGATACGGGCCGGCTCGCCGACCTCGCTCAGGACGAACACGGCATTCGCCTTCCGGCGGACATCCTGGCCGGCCTGGGTCTTGAGATAGCGATCCAGGGTCTCCACGCCACATGTAAAGCTGCCCCGATCGTGCTGCTCGTCGAGTAGCACGACCCGAAGATCCCCGGATGGCTGCTTCGCCATTCACCGGACAACCCGGCGCTTGTGCTCCGCGAACGCGCGCTGCAACCGTTCGCTCGGGACCGGTGGATTGACCAGGACGTCGAAAAAAACGGCGCGGTCCCGGTCAGACAGGACGAGCGTCTCATGCTCCGCAATCGTCCGCCGGGCAGCGTCCGTAAGTGCGGTCATGCAGAAATCCGTCAGTTTGCGCCGTTCGAGTTGCGCCGCCCGTTCGATCAGAGCCTTGGTGGGTCCGTCGACTCGAAACCCACGCCGCTCTTCCCGAAGCCGTCGGTCGGTTTTTGCTGTCATGGCCATAGTCACCTTCAGTCAAATATGTACGTCAATCCGACTAACTTTTCAAGGTGTGCCTTGGTTCCCACCTTTCGGTGCTCGGCCCTTCGACTTGGGGGCTGACGGAGGGGGGAGCGACGCCAGAAGCCGCTCGGCATAGGCCACGCCCGCGTCCCAGACGCGTGGCGGTCGAACGATGAACAGAAGAAAGGCTATCCAGAGGCAGAGGAGCACAACCGCCGCGACCTGGGTGGCAGGTGCATCCCGAGCGATCGCCCAGAGCGGCGTGTTGCCGGTCGTCGTTTGGGTGGTTCGCGTTACCACGATGGCGGCTAACGCGCAGACTGCCCATCACTAAGGAAAAATCCATGGCCACCTGAACACGACAGACACACCCATCGGCGCCAAACATCCAACACTGTCTGTCAGATCAAGTTCCGATTTGTACAATCTCTCCGGGCATGATCGCGCCCACTGTCACCGGCTTTGCCGTCGAGTATGGCGGCGGCTATCGCGGCTCGTTCCTGCTCACCGGCGCGGTCGGGCTCGCCGGCGTCGCGGTGATCTTCTTTCTCGTCCCCGGCGGCCAGCGCGCCCCGGCCGGCCCGATCAAGAACCTACGCGCCGCCGCCGGGTGAAGCCGCCCGGGATCAGGCGATTTCCCAGAAACGGGCGATCGTGCTCGTGGCGTCCATCGCCGCTGGGTGAACCCATTGCGAAGCGGGGCGCGCGGCGCTGGCAGGCGCCCCAATCGGAAAGCCATGATCGAGGTTTTCCAGCCACCACGCCTCGACCGCCGGATGGGAGCGCCGGCCCCAGTGCTGCCGCGCGACCCCCGAAGCCGGCGCCTCGAGCGTGCCGGCCTCTCCCGCCATCCCATGCAGCGCCGTCCATTGCCGCGCCAGATTTTCGCCGTTCGCCGGATCGACAACCTGATCGGCGAGACCGTGCCAGATCGAGAGGCGCGGCCAGGGGCCGGCATGGTCGAGATGATCGGTGATCAGCGCGGCCCAAGCTTCCGGCGTCGCCTCTGGCCCCGCGTTTTGCATCCGGAGATAGGCCTGCCCCGCGCCTTCAGCGCAGCCCACCGGCAGGCCCGCGACCACGGCGCCGGCGGCAAAGGTCTCGGGATAGGCGGCGAGCAGGGCGGCCGCCATCGCGCCGCCGGCGGAAAGGCCGACCACGAAGCAGCCCCGCCGGTCACAGGCGAAGCGCCGCAGGGCGGTCGCGACCATCTGACGGAGCGATAGCACCTCGCCGCGCCCTCGCCTGGTATCATCGGGGCGATACCAATTGAAACAGCGGGCGTGGTTGTTGGCAGTATCCTGCTCGGGCAGCAGCAGCACCCAGCCATGGCGCGTCGCCGCCTCGATCCAGCCGGCGCTGGTGGCAAAAGCCGCCGCCTCCTGGCCGCAGCCATGGAGCACCATGACCAGGGGTGCGCCCGGGCGCATCGCGGTCGCGGGGCGAAAAACGTGCATCCGCAAGCGTCCGGGATTGGAGCCGAAATCGGTGATCTCGGTCAATCCGGTCTCGACAGCGCCATCCAGGGGCATCAGCAGACCTCCAACCTGGCGGCGCCAGCGCCGCTGAAAGCCACGGCGCAGACCAGAGAGCGCCTGGCGCGGCACGGCAAGAGAATCGATGACATTATCCAGAAACATCGGATCTGCCTTTTTGTCGGGAACAGCTCCGTTATATGGGGAGGATTATGTTGCAACGCAGCATAAACCAGCGCATGAAGCCCCTTGTTGCCATGCGATTTTTGCATATCTTGACCTGCGGTCATGACAGGGCGGGGCTCATTCCGGCGGGCTGCGCGGCGCGGAGCCAGTGTTGCAGCGCCACCGCGTCCATCGGCCGGGCGATGTGATAGCCCTGCCCCTCGTCGCAGCCCCATTCGGCCAGCATCTCGGCGATCGCCTGGCTTTCGACCCCCTCGGCGACGACCCGATAGTCCAGCTCATGCGCCATCAGGATCGCCGCCTTCACGATCGCGCGATCGCGCGCACTGCTGCCGAGAACCCGAATGAAAGACTGGTCGAGCTTGACGATGGTGGCCGGCATCACCTTGAGATAGGCGAGATTGCTATAGCCGGTGCCGAAATCGTCGATCGCGATCTCCATTCCGAGATCGCGGATCGCCTGCAATTGCTGATGCACCAGGGGGCGATTGGGCAGCAGGATGCTTTCGGTGAATTCGAGTTCGATCGCTTCGGCCGGAAGGCCGTGCCGGCCGAGCAGGCTGATGAGACGGCTGACGATATCGCTGCTTTGGAGATCAGGCGCCGAGATATTGATCGAAACGCGCAAGTCGATGCCGTCGCGTCGCAAGGCGGCAACCTCGCTCATCGCCGCGTTCATCACCCAATGGGTGAGCGCACCCATGAGATCGGTGTTTTCGATTAGCGGCAGGAATTCGGCCGGCGGAATGGTGCCGAGCGTCGGGTGATGCCAGCGGATCAGCGCTTCCGCCACGTCAAAACGCCGGGTGCGGAAATCGAGCCGCGGCTGAAAGGCGAGCTTGAGCTGACCCGGCGTCTCCAGCGCGCGGCGCAGCTCGCCGATCAGCATCTGCGCCTCATGCCAGTCATTGCCGGCGGTTCCGGCCTCGGCTGCGGTCAGCACCCGGCCGATGGCGCGCGCCTGATGGGCGGCGGTGGTGGCGCGTTTCAGCGCGGTCTCGAAATCGAGATCTCCGAGACGGAATGGCACCACGCCGATATGGGGCGTGATCGCGAGGCTCGGGCCATTGCCTCGGCCGGGCTGGCGAAGGATGCGGGAGATCCGGTCGAGCCGTTCCTGCCAACCCCGAATCGCCGAGGGATCGAGCAAGGCGGCATAACGGAGCGCGAGCGGATGATAAATTTTGACATTCGCCCCGAGCGCGGTGTGCATGGCCTCGCAGATCGCCCGCGGCAAGACCTGCTCCCAGCGCGGGCCAAGCAGGTTGAGCTGGGCCGGCAATTGCTCCGGATCGGCGAGATCGACGAGCGCGAGCAACCGGCTCTCGCCCCGATGGGCGCGACTGAGATCGGCGAAATCGGCGGCGAATTGCGTTCGGTTCGGCAGCAAGCTGGTCGGGTGCAGCCGGCCCGAGGAATGGCGGAGTTCGATCGTGGTAAGTACCAGGGACGCCAGCAGGGCCAGCGAATGCCGCTCGGTGGGCGTCGCCTCGCGCGGGGCGGTGTCGAGCACGCATAAGGTGCCGATCGCATGCCCCTCGCGGGTGATCAGCGGCGCCCCGGCATAAAAACGCAAATGCGGCGCGCCAGCGACCAGCGGATGGCCGGCAAAGCGCGGGTCGGCGGCGGCATCGCCGACCACCATCACCTGCTCGGCGCGGATGGCGTGATCGCACATGGACCACCGCCTTGGCGTCTCGGCAGAGGCAAGACCGTGGCGCGACTTGAACCAGACCCGATCGGCGTCGATCAGCGAAATCAGCGCGACCGGCGCATTGAAGAGGCGGGCCGCGAGCAGGGTGAGGCGGTCGAACTCCTCGCTCGGCGCGGTATCCAGCAAGGCGAGCCGCCGCAGCGCATCGAGCCGCTCCGCCTCACTACCGGTTCTGCTCACACCCCACCTTTCGCGCGCGGCCTGGCGGCCGGGACATCAGAAAACGCAATCGACCGGGGAGTATCGGCAGCGAGATATTGCGGAAACGCTAATTTGCGCGAATTGCGCAGCCGATTTGCACGCTCAGCGGGTGGGGCGTGGCGGGGTCTGGGTATAGTCGTAAAAACCGCGCCCGGTCTTGCGGCCGAGCCAGCCGGCTTCGACATATTTCACCAGCAGGGGGCAAGGTCGGTATTTGCTGTCGGCGAGGCCCTCGTAGAGCACCTGCATGATCGAGAGGCAGGTATCGAGGCCAATGAAATCGGCGAGTTCGAGCGGTCCCATGCGGTGATTGGCGCCGAGCTTCAACGCCGTGTCGATCGAGGCGACCGAGGCGACCCCCTCATAGAGCGCATAGACCGCCTCGTTGATCATCGGCACCAGAATACGGTTGACGATGAAGGCGGGAAAATCCTCGGCGACCGCGATGGTCTTGCCGAGCTTTTCGGCCAGCGCGCAAATGGCGCGGAAAGTCGGCTCGTCGGTGGCGATGCCGCGGATGATCTCGACCAGCTTCATCACCGGCACCGGGTTCATGAAATGCATGCCGATGAATTTTTCCGCCCGGTCGGTGCTCGCGCCGAGCCGGGTGATCGAAATCGATGAGGTGTTCGAGGCAATCATGCAATCGGGCCGGAGATGCGGGGTCAGCGTCTTGTAGAGCGCGCGCTTGGCCTCCTCCTTCTCGACGATCGCCTCGATCACCAGGTCGCAATCGCCAAAACCCGAAAAATCTCCCGCCGTGGTGATGCGCGCCAGCGCCTGCGCCTTGGTCTCCGCGGTGAGGATACCGGCCTTGATCTGGCGGTCCATGTTCTGCGCGATCGTCGCCATGGCGCGCTCCAGCGCCTCGGGGCGGGCATCCATCATCACCACGCCAATCCCGGCGACCGCCGAGACATGGCTGATACCGTTGCCCATCAGCCCGGCGCCGATGACGCCGATGCGATGGATCGGCGGGATCGCAATCGGCTCCGGGTTTACCCCTCCGCCGATGCCCGTGAGACCGACGCTCATGACGCCTTCTCCAGTTCGCTTGCGAATTCAGGCAACGCCTTGAAGAGGTCGGCCACCAGGCCATAATCGGCGACCTGGAAAATTGGCGCCTCTTCGTCCTTGTTGATGGCAACAATCACCTTGCTGTCCTTCATGCCGGCGAGATGCTGGATCGCCCCGGAAATGCCGACCGCGACATAGAGTTCCGGGGCGACGATTTTTCCCGTCTGGCCGACCTGGTAGTCGTTCGGCACGAAACCCGCGTCCACCGCCGCGCGCGAGGCGCCGACGGCGGCGTGCAGACGATCGGCGATGGTATCGAGGAGGTGAAAATTCTCTCCACTCTGCATCCCCCGCCCGCCGGAAATCACGACGCGGGCGGCGGTCAGCTCGGGACGTTCGCTCTTGGACAGCTCCGCCGAGACGAAGCGCGCGCGGGTGGGCCCATCGACCGCCGGCGCCGGCACGATCTCGGCCGCACCGCCATCGGCGGGCACGGGGTCGAAGCCGGTCGCGCGCACGGTGATGACTTTTTTGGCATCACGCGATTTCACCGTCGCCAGCGCATTGCCGGCATAGATCGGGCGAATGAAGGTATCGGCATCCACCACCGCGGAAACATCGCTGATCGGCTGCACGTCGAGCAGCGCGGCAACCCGCGGCATGACGTTCTTGCCGCTCGCGGTCGCGGCGGCGAGAAGATGGGTATAATCGGGGGCCAGCGCCACCAACAGTGCCGCGAGCGGCTCGGCGAGCGCATGGGCATAGGCCGGAGCATCGGCCTTGATCACCTTCTCCACCCCCGGCAACCGCGCCGCCGCCTCGGCCGCGGCGGCGATATTCTCGCCGGCCACCAGGACATGCACCGGGCCGAGCTGGCTCGCCGCCGCCACCGCGCTCCGCGCCGGCTGCTTGATGCCGTGGCTATCATGGTCGAGAATAACGAGAACGGTCATGGCTCAGATCACCTTGGCTTCGTTTTTCAGCTTATCGACCAGCTCGGCGACCGAGGCCACTTTTTTGCCCGCCTGTCGGCGCGGCGGTTCGGCGACGTTGAGCACGGCAAGACGCGGGCTCGGATCGACCCCGAGATCGGCGGGCTTGAGGATGTCGATCGGCTTCTTGCGCGCCTTCATGATGTTGGGGAGGCTCGCATAGCGCGGCTCGTTGAGGCGAAGATCGGTGGTGACGATCGCTGGCAGGGTGAGGGAAACGGTCTCCAAGCCGCCATCGACCTCGCGGGTGACGAGCGCCTGATCGCCCTCGATCACCAGCTTGCTCGCGAACGTCCCCTGCGGCCAGCCGAGCAGCGCCGCCAGCATCTGGCCGGTCGCGTTCATGTCGTCATCGATCGCCTGCTTGCCGAGAATGACCATCCGCGGGGATTCCTTCTCGACGATCGCCCGGAGCAGCTTGGCTACCGCGAGCGGCTGCAATTCCACCTCGGTCTCGACCAGAATGCCACGATCGGCGCCCATGGCGAGCGCGGTGCGCAGCGTCTCGGCGCAGGCCGCGACCCCCATGGAGACCGCGACGATCTCGCTCGCCACCCCTTTCTCCTTGAGCCGCACCGCTTCCTCGACGGCGATCTCGTCGAACGGGTTCATCGACATCTTGACGCCGCTGGTCTCAACGCCGCTGCCATCGGCGCGCACCCGCACCTTGACGTTGTAATCAACCACCCGCTTGACCGGGACGAGAAGTTTCATCGGCCTGCCGTTCCCTCAAATGTCAGCCGGGGCGAAATTAGGCAGCCCCTGCTCGGCGTGTCAAACCATCGCAAGGCCAGGGCAGCGCCCCGGCCGTGCCGCGTTCGGTCAGGACCGCGCCAGGCTGAGCAGCAGGGCGAGCAGCAGCAGGGCCGCGCCCTGCAGGATGACCCGCCAGCGCATCAGGCGGTTGGAACGCCGCGGGTCTCCCCCACGCGCAACCCCGATAATGCCCGCGAGCAACACCCCGAGCACACCGGCAAGGGTCAGAACCAGCAGGAGGGTGAGAAGCACATGCATTATCCCCAACATAGCGCGCCGCGGGGCGCTGCACACCCTGGCCGGCGAATTTAGCGCGGCCCGCGCGCGGGCGTTGACATCGGAGGCCCGGCCATGGTCGGAAGACGCATGGGTCGTTTCTTGCTTCTGTTGATCTTGCTGCTTGGCGCGGCACTCCCAGCCCTGGCGCAGACGCCACAAGCGGGCGCGGCGGCGGCCAATGCGCCGATCCTCGACCGGCAGACCGCCGACGAACTCATTACCGATCTACAGGATCCACAAAGGCGCGCCAAGCTGATCGCCGCCCTCAAGGCACTCTCGAGCGCCGCGGGCGTCGCCCATCCGCCGCCCCCGGTCGTCACCCGGCTGGCGCTGCCGCTCGCCCCCAACAGCCTCGGCGCGCAGGTGCTGGTGGATGCCGCGACGCGGTTGCAGCAGGGCTCGAAGCATCTTGTCAGGCACATCCAGTCGGCCACTGATTTTCAGGATATCGGCGCGTGGCTCAGCGACACCGCGACCGACCCCGCAGCGCAGCAACGCTTCCTCGCCGCCCTCTGGCGGCTCGCGCTGATCCTCGCCATCGGCCTCACCGCCGACGTCATCGCGCAGCGCTCGCTGAACCGCCCGCGCAACACCCTGGAGCGCCTGATGCATGGCTCAGGGGACGAAGATGCCCGCTTGGCGAGCGAGGCAGGGCAAGCGGAGAGCGGGCAAGGCTCGCCCGACGAGCCGCTCGACCCCACGCCGGCCGAGCCGGAAAGCTCGCAGATCATCGCCATCCCGCTGCAACGCTTGCCCTTTGTGCTGCTGCGCTTTCTGCTCGAACTCATCCCCGCGCTGATCCTGCTCGGCCTCGTCTATGGCCTGCTCAGCACCCCGCTCGCCGGCAGCCCCTCCACTCAGGTGGTGATCATGGCGGTGGTCGATGCCTTTGTGCTCGTGCAGGTCATGATGTCGGCGGTGCGCGCGCTGGTCTCGCCGGCCAATCGGGGGCTGCGGGTGTTCCACATCGATGATGACGCGGCGCGCGGCATTACCCGCTGGGTGCGGCGCATCGTCGCGGTCGCGGTGTTCGGCTACGCGATTGCCGAGGTCGGGCTGGTCTTCGGCCTCGATCCCGACGCGCATGAGGCGCTGCTCAAAATCATTGCCCTCATTGTGCATGTCATGCTGGTGGTGGTGGTGTTCCAGAACCGCGGCGTGATCGCCGGTTGGATCCGCCCGCGCGTGGACGATGGCGGCACGATCGCGCGCGCCCGCCATCGCATCGCGCGCATCTGGCACTGGGTGGCGATTTTCGCGATCCTCGGCCTGTGGCTGGTCTGGGCGCTCGGCGTGCCGGATCAGTATGGGCTGTTGCTGCGCGCCACGGTATTGAGCCTCGTCGTCCTCGGCCTCGGCCGGGCGAGTTCGCAAACTTTGCTGGGCGCGCTCGACCGGTTGTTCCGGGTCAGCACCAAGCCCCTGCCGGGGGCTGATATCGTCCCGGGTCTCGCCGGGCTCTCCGCGCGCGCCCGGCGCTATTACCGCCTGCTGCGCGCCACCGCCTCCTCGATCAGCACCGCTGTCATCGTGGTGGTGCTGCTCCAGATCTGGGGCTTTGGCGCCTTCGACTGGTTCAGCGACGGCGCGCTTGGCGGCCGCGTGGTTTCGGCCCTGCTCACCATCGCGCTCGTCCTGTTCCTTACCCTCGCGGTCTGGGAAGGCGTGAACGAGGCGATCCAACGTCGCCTCCAGCGGCTGACCAGCGAGGGTCATGCGGCGCGCGCCAGCCGCGTCCGCACCCTCCTGCCGATGATCCGCTCGGCGCTCGCGGTGGTGCTGTTCCTCATCGCCGGGCCGGTGGCGATGTCGGAGATCGGCATCAATATCGCGCCTCTCCTGGCCGGCGCCGGCATTGTCGGGGTGGCGATCGGGTTTGGCTCGCAAAAACTTGTCCAGGATCTCATCACCGGCGTTTTCCTGCTGCTGGAAAACGCCATGCAGGTCGGCGACTGGGTGACACTGGCCGGCGAATCAGGGACGGTCGAGGCGCTCTCGGTGCGCACCATCCGGCTCCGCGCCAGCGACGGCTCGGTCCATATCATCCCGTTCAGCGCTGTCACCACCGTCAACAACTCCAATCGCGGTCTCGGCAATGCCGCGGTGAACGTCGCGGTGTCCTATAAGGAGGACACCGATCGGGTCTCCGAGACTTTGAAGGAAATCGTCGCCGGCATGCGCAAGGATCCGGCCTATCAGCGCGGCATGCTGAGCGATCTGCAACTTTGGGGCGTGGACAAAATCGAGGGCGGGGCGGTGACCATCGCCGGGCAGATCGTCTGCACCGATACCGCGCGCTGGAGCGTGCAGCGCGAATTCCATCGCCGCCTGAAAAAGCGCTTCGAGGAACTCGGCATCGAGATCGCCAACCCGACGCAGACCGTTTTGCTGGTCTCGCGCGCGGGGCCGGAAACCGCCCCGGTTTCGCAAACGGCCGCGGCGCCGGAAGCCGATCAGCCGCGCCGCAACCACCCCGAGGCGGCGCAGTGAAGCCGCTTCAGGCAAGCTTGAGCGAGGCCGGCTTCGCCTTCGTCGCGGCCACCGCGATGCGCGATCTGCTCGCGCGATTTGGCCGGATCGACGACTGGGCGGCGTTCGCCGCAAGCTGGAACGATCTCGGCCACGATACCTACATGGCCGATGGCGGACGCTACCGCAAGCGCCGCTTCGCCGTGTTCAGCGCCCTCCCCGGCATTGCGGCGATCGCGCGCGCGCCGCACCAGCCGCATTATCAGTCGCGCGACTACAACACGCTGAACGGCGGCATCGAGCGCTGGTTCCCCCCGGTACTGCCCGAAATCGCCGCGACCGCGAGCCTCCAGACCATCCTCGGCTGCTGCCGGAGCCTGTTCGACGCGCTGCGGCCGGCGGCGTCGTGGCATATCGAGCTGCATCAGTTCCGCATCGAGGCGCGCGCCGATATGCGCGGCCAGCCGACGCCCGAGGGCATGCATCGCGACGGCGTCGACTACGTCCTCGTGCTGATGATCGAGCGGCACAATATCCGGAGCGGCGAGACCAGCATCCACGCCCTCGATGGCCGCCCGCTCGGCAGTTTCACCCTCACCGCGCCCCTCGATGCCGCCCTCGTCGACGACCGCCGGGTCTATCACGGCGTCACCGCGGTCGAGCCGATCGATGCCGGGCGCGAGGCCCATCGCGATGTGCTGGTGGTGACTTTCCGCCAGCAGGATCCTCCGGGGTGAGGACGAAACGGTAGGCGAGCGTGCGATAGGGCGCGGCCATCCTGGTGCCATCGGGGGCGCGGCCGGGCGGCATGGCGCGGTATTCGGCGATCAGCGCCTCCTTCACCCCGAACACCGCATCGCTTTCGAGATAGCGATCGCCGGCCACGAAAACATGGGTCACCAGGCGGCGATAGCCGGGTGTCGCGATCATGAAATGCACATGCGCCGGCCGCCAGGCATGCCGCCCGGTGGCGGCCAGCATCTCGCCCACCGGCCCGTCATGCGGCACCGGATAGCTCGCCGGCATCGTCGTCCAGAAATGCACCCGACCGGCGCCATCGGCGGTGAAACGGCCGCGCCGCGCGCGGCGTTTTCCCCCATCACGCTGCACATCGTAAAACCCCTCCGCGTCGGCGTGCCAGACATCGACCACGGCACCGGGGATTGCCGCACCCGCGAGATCGACGATCTCGGCCGTGACATGGAGCCTTGCGCCGCTGCCATCGCCGCCATCGATATCGGCGCCGAGCGCGGCGCGCGGGGCATCCGCGACGAAAAACGGGCCGAGCACCGTCGAGGGCGTCGCCGCCGGGGGAAAACGGTTGTTGATCGCATCGACCAGGGTGGAGACGCCGAGCGTGTCGGAGAGCAGAATGAACTCCTGCCGCGTCGCGTCGCACATCTGCCCAGTGCGGGTAAGGAAATCGATCGCCTGTGCCCATTCCGCCTCGGTCGGCGCGACCTCGCGCACGAAGGCGTGGAGATGGCGCACCAGCGCGCCGATGATTTCGCGCGCGCGCGGGGCGGGGGCGGCCTCCAGGCGGCGGAGGACCTCGGCGGTGACGCTGGTTTCGTCGAATTCGCGCATGGTTTCCCGATCAGGGCCGGCCGCGCCCGAGCGTGAAGGCGGCGATCAGAAGCGCCCCACCGATAAGATAGGCGAGCAGCACTTCGCTGGCCCCGCTCAGGCCCAGCGCCGGGCCCAGCCGCTCGACCGAGAAGGTCGGCCCGTGCCAGGGCGAGTGCGCCCAGGTACTCGCAAAGGCGGTGAAACCCGTGCCGGCCAAAACCCCGCCGATCAGCCCGGCGAACCCATCCCCCCGCCGCTCGGCGATCGCAATCGGCAGCGTGCCGGGGCAATAGCCGAGAATGCCGACCCCGGCGCCGAAGATCAGGGCGCCGAGCGCAATTCCCATCGGATAGAACGCTTTGACATGAAAATGCACGAACCCGAGCCACGCGCCCGAATAAATGAGGATCATGCCCAGGCCGATCGCACTCAGCAGCGCACGCGGCAGCGCGGATTGTCGCCAGGGCGTGCGCACGAGCGCGCAATCACACTGATAGGTGCTGCCCGCCTGCATGACCGCGCCAAAAACGAGGCCGATCGCCAGGGCCGCGAGCATCAGGACAGGCCTCGCGCCCGCAATACGCGCACCGTCAGGACGCCACCAAGGATCGCAAATCCCGCGAACCAGAGCGAGCTGACCGCCAACTGGATCCCACCGCTCAGAATATGCCCGCTGGTGCAGCCATCGGCGAGGCGCGCGCCAAGGATCAGCAGAAATCCACCGAGAAAGGCGCCGGCAAGACGCCGGCCCGAGGGCCGGGCGGGGCTTCGCGCACCCCCGGCGGCGCCCTGAGCCCACCGCCGGGCGCGCGCCATCGCCCAGGCGCCCAGGAATCCGCCGAGCAGAAACCATCCCTCCCAGGCGCCGGGCAGGGCGATGCGTGCCCAGGAAGCATTGCGCAAGGGCGGCCAGACGAGGGCCGCGAGATAGGAATAAGAGGTCGCTGCCCCGATCCCCCGGTCCTGGGTTGCGAAAACCACGAACTCCAGCACCGCGAGCGTGATACCGACCGCCCACCAGGCAAGCATCGGCCGAAGAGGGGCCACGCTAGCACCGCGCGCAGGCTGCAATTCATCGCTTTTTTTCCTCCCTGAGACGGCCGAAAAACAGCCTCTGGCGGGGACGCTAGGCCGGGGTGGAAAGCTTCGTCAATCGTGATTGCCCAAACGTCCGGCCCCTCTGCCCCCGCCGCCGGGGCCGCGCAGCGACCCTACCACTTTTCCCGGTGTCCCCGCGCGACGCTTCAGGATTGCTGCGCGACGGCCGCGAAGCCGCGTGGGCCGCCGCCGATGGGATCATTGGCGGGCGCGCGCGTACCGCTGGCCAGCAGCGTCGAGAGCGCGGCGGCGGATTGCGGGCGGCCGAGCAGATAGCCCTGGATCTGGGTGCAGGATAGGGCTTGCAAGAGACGCAGTTGCTCGCCGGTTTCGACGCCTTCCGCGGTGACATCGAGGTCGAGGCTCTGGGCCAGCGCCAGGATGGCGCGCACGATCGCCGTCGCTTCGTGGTCCTGCCCCAGGCTTTGGACGAAGGAACGATCGATCTTGAGCTTGTCGAAGGGAAAGCGCTGGAGATAGCTGAGGCTCGAATAGCCGGTGCCGAAATCATCGAGCACGATCCGCAGGCCCAAGCCCTTGAGCGCGTTCAGCGTCGCGAGCGCGCCCTTGGCATCCTCGATCAGAATGCTTTCCGTTACCTCGAGTTCCAGCCGCTCCGGCGCGAGCCCGGTGCGCGCCAGACAATCAGCAACGGTGGCGACCAGATCGCCGGCGCGGAGCTGTTCAGGAGAGACATTCACCGCCACAAGATGCGGCAGGGGCCAGCTTGCCGCCTCGGTGCAGGCGATGTCGAGAACCAGGCCGCCGAGTGGCACGATCAGGCCGCTTTCCTCGGCGAGCGGAATGAACTGGCCGGGCGCGATAGGCCCGCGTTCGGCATGGATCCAGCGCGCCAGGGCCTCGAAACCGGTGAGTGTCGTGCCGTCACGGGCAAAAAGCGGTTGGTAGTGCACATCTAGTGTCCGCTCGCGCACCGCGCGGCGAAGATCCTGCTCCAGGCGCCTCCGGTTCTGTAGCTCGGCATCCATCGCCAGATCGAATAGCCGGGCTGTGCCGCGCCCGGCGTGCTTGGCGGCGTAGAGCGCGGTATCGGCGTTCCTGAGCAGATCATCCGGCGTGCCACCATGCTGCGGCGCCAACGCGATGCCGACGCTCCCGCCGATCTGGGCGAATTGGCCGCCGATCTCGAACGGTTCGGCAAGCGCCGTGATCAGCCGCTGCGCCGCCTCCAGCGCCGGCCCAACCTGCTTACCGATCGGCAGAATAACGATGAATTCATCACCCCCCAATCGCGCCACGGCGTCGGTGTTGCGCACCACCTGGCGGAGCCGCGCGCCGACGCGGATCAGCACCTCGTCGCCCGCCTGATGGCCGCAGAGATCGTTCACCACCTTAAAGCGATCGAGGTCGAGCGAGAGCAGCGCCACCATTTCACCCCGGCTCGCCGCGCGGTTGATGGCAATCTCGATACGCTCGCGCAGCAGAACGCGATTGGCAAGCCCGGTCAGCGGGTCATGATGGGCGAGATAGTGAATGTGTTGGGCGGCCTGCTTGCGTTCGGAAATATCGCGCACCGCGACCACCATGGCCGCGTCCTTGCCCTGCCCAATGCCGCGTGCCAGCACCTCGACCTCGCGGTGCCCACCATCCTCGCGCCGCAGCACGCATTCCTCAAGCCCGGTGCGCCCCTCGGCGAGGCGCTCCATCGCGTGCTGAACCTCGCTTTCGTCCACGAAATCGAGGATCGAGCGGCCGATGATCGCCGAGGCCGGCGCGCCGATCAGCTCAGCGAAGGCGATATTGACATCGCGGATGACGCCGTCGCGATGGATCACCAGGCCCTCGAAGGCAGCATCGGCCAACTGGCGGATGCGCAGCACCTCGGCGGCATCGCGCCGCGCCAGCCGCGCATCCCAAAGCGCCAGGGTGAAGCCCGCCAGCAGCACCAGGGCGCTGACCGCGCTGACCGCGATCGCCAGCAGATCCGGGGTGAGCACGGCGTTGGGGGGCGCGATGCCGTTGCCCAGACCGGGCACCAGCGCCACCGCCGTCATTCCGGTGAAATGCATGCCGATGATCGCCAGCACCAGCAGCACCCCAGCGAAGAGGCGGCCCAAGGCGGTTTGCCAGCGCCCGGCAACGACCAAAGCAAGGGCGGAGAACCCGACGGCGAGAACGAGCGCGGCGGCGACATAGCGCCGGTCGAACATGACAATGGCGCCGAGCCGCATTGCCATCATGCCGGTGAAATGCATCCCGGTGATCGCCAGCCCCAGCCCCGCGCCACTGAGGGCGGCGACGAGCGGGTTGCGCGGGCGGAACAGGAAGAGCGCGAGGCAGGGCAACGTGCCGAGCGTCGCGATCAGCAGGGAGAGCGTGGTCCAGAAGACATCGTAGGCGGTCGCCATGCGCGACTGGTAGCCCAGCATGGCAACAAAATGGACCGCCCAGACGCCACTGCCGAAGGCGATCGCGGCACCGACCGTCCAGGCGGCACGGCTGCGCCCGGCACTCGCCAGTCCGCGCGCCAGCATCATCACCACCGTGCCAGAGGCCAGGGCGCAAATCAGGGCGGCCAGAAGCACCAGCCCAGGGTCGTGCCGTTCGGTCATGCAGGCCAGGACACGCAGCATCGCTCGCTCCGGGCAATTTCCTAGTCTATGCCTAGAGCGGGCCTGGCAAAGAAAGTCTTAACGCTCGCGCCGCTTCCTGTCCGCCATCACGCCAGCCTGTGCTATGGGCTATGGCAGTCTCTGGCTATGGCGCGCCAAAGGCCGAGATCCCGGTCTGGGCGCGGCCGAGGATGAGAGCATGGACATCATGCGTGCCCTCATAGGTGTTCACGGCTTCGAGGTTCATCACATGGCGGATCACGTGATATTCATCGGCGATGCCGTTGCCGCCGTGCATGTCACGCGCGACCCGCGCGATGTCCAGCGCCTTGCCGCAGGAATTGCGCTTGCAGAGGCTGATCATCTCGGGCGCGGCGTGGCCTTCATCGAGAAGGCGGCCGAGGCGCAGCACCGATTGCAGCGCGATGGTGATCTCGGTCTGCATATCGGCGAGTTTTTTCTGGATGAGCTGGGTCGCGGCGAGCGGGCGGCCGAACATCATGCGGTTGAGGGTGTAATCGCGCGCCGCGTGCCAGCAGAACTCGGCGGCGCCAAGCGCGCCCCAACTGATGCCGTAGCGGGCGTTGTTGAGGCAGGAGAACGGCCCGCGCAGCCCCTTGACACCGGGCAGCATGTTTTCCGCCGGCACCAGCACGTCCTGCATCATGATCATGCCGGTCGCCGAGGCGCGCAGGCTGAACTTGCCCTCGATCTTGGGCGCGGTGAGCCCCTTCATGCCGCGCTCGAGGATAAAACCCCGGATATCCCCCGCGTCATCCTTGGCCCAGACGACAAAGACATCGGCGATCGGCGCATTGGTGATCCAGGTTTTCGTCCCCGACAGCAAAAAGCCGCCCGCGACCGCTTTTGCCCGGGTGCGCATCGCCCCAGGATCGGAGCCGGCATCCGGCTCGGTCAGACCAAAACACCCGACAAATTCGCCCGTGCGCAGTTTGGGCAGGTATTTTTCCCGCTGGGCTTCCGAGCCAAATGCATGGATCGGATACATCACCAGCGAGGATTGCACCGAGAAGGCGCTGCGATAGCCCGAATCAACGCGCTCGACCTCGCGCGCGATGAGGCCATAGGAGACGTAATTGACCCCAGCGCAGCCATAGCCCTCGAGTGTCGCGCCGAGAAATCCCATCTCCCCCATTTCGTTCATGATCGCGCGATCGAAGCGCTCGTGGCGATTGGCTTCGAGCACGCGGGGGGAAAGTTTTTCCTGGCAATAGGCGTGCGCGGCGTCGCGAATGGCACGCTCATCCTCGGCGAGCTGGGCATCGAGCGCCAGCGCGTCATCCCATTGGAACGCGGCGAACTTGCCCTTTTTGGCCGACGGAGAGGCGACAACGTTCATGGCTCCAGATCCTCCTCCGACGCCGGTTCCGGCGTCATGGTTGCGGCGCGGGGATGGCTGACGCGGGTCGGCAGCAGCATGAAGGCCGGGATATCGGTGCCGAAGCCGCGCGGGGCCGGGCCTTCCGCTTCCGGACGCGCCTCGCGGCCCCGGCCGCGCGCGACATCGGCCCGCCCGGACGGGGCGGCCGCCTGCGAGGGTGTTGGTGGCGCGGCGGACTTGCGGTTCCCCTCGCTCCGCCCCCCCTCGCTTCGGGCGCGCGCCACTGGCCTGGCACGCCGCTCCGAGGGCGCGCCAAGGGATGGGGCGCCAGGGGATGGGGCGCCAGAGGATGGTGCGCCGCGGGCGCGGGGCGGCGCGGCGGCGGGCTTGCGACCGCCGCGGCGGCCGCGCCGGCCGCTCTCCGCCGCCCAACCGACCGGATCGAGCCCCTCGACGGTGATGCGCGGGATCGGTGCGCCGGTCAGCTTCTCGATCGCCTCGACCATCAGCCGGTCCTCGGGTTCGGCGATCATGAAGGCGCGACCCTCGCGCCCCGCCCGCCCGGTGCGGCCGATACGGTGGACATAATCCTCGGCATGCACCGGGACGTCGAAATTGAACACATGCGAGAGGCCGCCGATGTCAAGTCCGCGCGCCGCGACATCGCTGCACACCAGAAGGCGGATCTCGCCGGCCCTGAATTTCTCCAACGTTGCGAAGCGTACCGATTGCGCCATGTCGCCATGCAGCGCGCCGACGCTAAAATGGTGCCGCTCCAGCGAGCGATAGAGAATATCGACGTCGCGCTTGCGGTTGCAGAAAATCAACGCGTTCTGCACGTCTTCCTTGCGGATCAGCCGGCGCAGCGCCTCGCGCTTGTCATGCTCGGCGACGAGGGCGAGGCCGGCGGTAATGGTGGTCGCGACCGAGGCCGGCGGCGCGACTGTGATCTCCTTTGGGTTCTGCAAAAAAGCATCGGCGAGGCGACGGATCTCGGGCGCCATGGTGGCGCTGAAGAACAGCGTCTGGCGGTTTTGCGGCAGCAGACCGACGATACGCTCGATATCGGGGATGAACCCCATATCAAGCATGCGGTCGGCCTCGTCGATCACCAGCAGACGGGTATCGGTGAGCAGAATGCCGCCGCGCTCGAAAATATCGATCAGCCGGCCCGGCGTTGCGATCAGCACATCGACGCCGCGCATCAGGGCGTCGCGCTGGTCCGCCATGCTCTCGCCGCCGATGATGAGGACGTGGTTGAGCTTGAGATACTTGCCATAGAGGATGAAATTCTCGGCAACCTGCAGCGCCAGCTCGCGGGTCGGTTCGAGGATCAGGCTGCGCGGCATGCGGGCGCGGGCGCGCGAGCCGGCGAGGATATCGAGCATCGGCAGGGTGAAGCCGGCGGTCTTGCCGGTGCCGGTCTGGGCGCAGCCGAGCACGTCGCGCCCCATCAGCACCGTCGGGATGGCCTGCGCCTGGATCGGCGTCGGCTGGGTATAGCCCATTTCGGCGATGGCGCGGAGTACCGGCTCGGACAGGCCGAGTGCCGCGAAGGCCGATAGCTCGGGTACGGCGGCGATCGCGGGCTCCGGCGCCTGCGTCTCGGCCAAGGGAGCGATCTCGGATTGGGAAAAAATCTCGGACACCAGGGGCTTTCGAACGGAGGAAACCTGCCATCGGCCAAATCGCCATGGCAGAAAGGCGCACCAGGGCGCCACCTATGGGCTCGCGGTATCGGGAAAACCGCGCGCGGAGTCAAGGCCACGTTCGCGCCCAGGCGCTTCCGAAGTCCCGGCTTCCGCACCCATCGAGCCGGTGCTATAGCCCGCCGCCGCATGACCGATGATCCGCCCCCGAATTTGGCGCTACTCCCGGCCGGGCTGCGCGACGTGCTGCCGCCCGAGGCCGAGACCGAGGCCGCGGCGGTCGAGGCGCTGATGGCGGTCTTCGCGGCGCATGGCTATCAGCGCGTCAAACCGCCCCTGCTGGAATTCGAGGACAGTCTGCTCGCCGGCACCGGCGGCGCGGTCGCCGATCAGACGTTTCGCCTCATGGACCCCGACAGCCACCGCATGATGGCGCTGCGCTCCGATACGACGCCGCAGATCGCGCGCATCGCCACCACCCGGCTCGCCGATGCGCCACGCCCGCTCCGGCTTTCCTATGCCGGGCAATGCCTGCGGGTGCGGGCAAGCCAGCTCGCGCCCGACCGCCAGATCGCCCAGGCCGGCATCGAGCTGATCGGCGCCGACTGCCCGGAAGCCGATGCCGAGCTGGTGCTGGTGGCCGCCGAGGCGCTGGCCGCCGTCGGGCTCACGCGGTTCAGCTTCGATCTCACCGCGCCGCCGCTGATCCCGGCGCTGCTCGACGCAGCGGACTTTTCTCCCGCCACGCGCGCCGCGCTCGGCCGCGCCCTTGATCGCAAGGACGCCGCCGCCGTGCGCGCGCTCGCCGGGCCGCTTGCCGCAACGCTTACCGAGTTGCTGCTCGCCGCGGGCGCGGCGCCGCGCGCCCTCGCGGCTCTCCGCGCCGCCGCCCTGCCGCCCCCCGCGCGGGCCCAGGCCGAGCGGCTGGAGGCGAGTGTCGCGGCGATCACGGCGCGCGCGCCAGGGCTTGGCTTGGCGGGGCTCAGCCTCACCGTCGATCCCGTCGAGTTTCGCGGCTATCGCTATCACAGGGGGGTCTGCATGACGGTTTTCGCCCCTGGCCGACACGAGGAACTGGGCCGCGGCGGGCGCTACCTCTGCGGCGAGAGCGAACCCGCTTCCGGCATCACCCTCTATCCCGACGCCGTCCTGCGCGCCGCGGCCCCGCGCGCCCCGCGCTTGCGTGTCTATGTCGCGGCGGACGCCGATCCGGAAGCGGCACAAGCCTTGCGGCGTGCCGGCTATGCGACCGTTGCCGCCCTCGTCGCGGCCGAGCCGCTCGCCGAGGCGCGCCAGCTCGGCTGCGCCGAAATCCTCTCCGCCGCCGGCCGGCGTGCCGTGACCTAGGCGTGTGTCGAGAAATAAATGCGCCTATAAGACCAGGGGGCTTTGCCCCCTGGACCCCCAGCAAAGGCGGAGCCTTTGCAATCCTTCCCATGATGCGGGTCTGGGGGCGCTGCCCCCAGCGGGTCCAGGGCAGCGCCCTGGCCTTGATTCTGATAAGATAACTTCTCCACAGCCCCTAGGAAATAGATACGAATGGCCAATGTCGCGGTAATCGGCGCCCAGTGGGGCGATGAGGGCAAGGGCAAGGTGGTCGATTGGCTGGCCAGCCGCGCCGATATCGTCGTGCGCTTTCAGGGCGGACACAATGCCGGGCATACCTTGGTGGTGGGCAGCGAGACCTACAAGCTCTCGCTGCTGCCGAGCGGCGTGGTGCGCGGCAAGCTCGGCATCATCGGCAACGGCGTTGTCGTCGATCCCCTGGCGCTGCTCGCCGAGATGGCCCGCGTCTCCGCCCAGGGGCTGGCCGTGGGCCCGCATAATCTGCGCATCGCCGAGAACGCGCCGCTGATCCTGCCGCTGCACGCGGCGCTCGACCGGGCGCGCGAGGCAGCGCGTGGGGAGCGCCGGATCGGCACCACTGGGCGCGGCATCGGTCCGGCCTACGAAGACAAGGTTGCGCGCCGCGCCATCCGGCTCTGCGATCTCGCCGAGCCCGCGACGCTCGCGGCCAAGCTCGACGAGCTTCTGTTGCACCACAACACCCTGCTCGCCGGCCTCGGCGCCGAAACCTTCGAGAAAAGCGCGCTGCTGGAAAGCCTGCTCGGCCTCGCCCCGCGTCTGCTGCCTTTTGCCGAGCCGGTCTGGGAGCGGCTCGACGAGGCGCGCCGCGCCGGCAAGCGCATCCTGTTCGAGGGCGCGCAGGCGGTGATGCTCGATGTCGATCATGGCACCTACCCGTTCGTCACGTCCAGCAACACGGTCGCCGCGACCGCCGCCTCGGGCTCGGGGATCGGGCCGGGCGCCGTCGGTTTTGTCCTCGGCATCGCCAAGGCCTACAGCACCCGTGTCGGTGCCGGCCCGTTCCCGACCGAGCTTTTCGATGCGACCGGGCAATTGCTCGGCGATCGGGGGCACGAATTCGGTACCGTCACCGGGCGGCGGCGGCGCTGCGGCTGGTTCGATGCGACCTTGGTGCGCCAGGCGGTGAAGGTGGGCGGCATCCAGGGCCTGGCGTTGACCAAGCTCGACGTGCTCGATGGCCTGCCGGAAATCCGCGTCGCCACCGCCTATCGCATCGGGGCCGAGACGCTGCATCGCCTGCCCGCCGCCGCCGGGGCGCAAGCCGCGGCCCAGCCCATCTATGAAACCATGGAGGGCTGGCCGGGTTCGACGCGGGGCGCGCGCTCCTGGGCCGATCTGCCGGCGCAGGCGGTGAAATATGTCCGCCGCATCGAGGAACTGGTCGAGGCGCCGGTGACGCTGCTTTCGACCAGCCCCGAACGCGACGACACCATTCTCATGCGCGACCCGTTCGAGGGCTGATCGCGCGACGCGCCGTGGCGGGGTTTTGCCAATGGGGCAAACTCTCGCCGATTTTGAGGCGAAGCGCGGTCGGTGTCGGGCTCGGGGGCAAGGCGAGAATGCCGTGCCCGTCGCTCCAGCGCCAGGCGCGATCGCCCGCGCGCTCGATGCCATGAAAGCCAGCGCGGAAAATCGGGCTTTCGAGCGGGACAAAACGTTCGTTGAGGAATACCGCATCGATCCGGACGCCAAGTGTGCGCCAGTCGGGGGAATGCCGCACCGCCGCCGGCACGGCCACGTGAGAGACGAGGCGCACCTCCCGCGTCGCGGCGGGCAGCAGGAAGTCATGCCAGCCCGCCTCGCGCCGCACCGCCTCGATACGCCGGCCATCGAGCCGCACATGCAGATCAGGGTCATCGTCCACAGCGAAGCCCAGGGCGGGAACGCGCCCAAGCAGGCGCCGCCGCGCCGCCTCCAGCTTCTCCCCCGCCAGCACCAGCGGCAGACACGCCCCCGCTCCGTCGCACGTCGCGAAATCGGGATGCAGTTCGACCACCCCCGCGCTGTTCTCGAAGGCCGCGCGGTTGCCGCGATCAAGGTAGCTTTCGGTCGGTAGATTCTCCGAGAACAGCACCGCGTGGTGATCCAGCTCGACGTGGAAATACACCACCTGATCGACATGTTCGCGGATAATCGTTGCGCCGTTGACGAGATATTCCGCCGGGATCAGCGCGCCCGCGACGAACAGCGCGTGGCCCGGCGAGACCACCAGATCGCGCGCCGGCAGGCCAGGGCCGAAGGCCTCGGCGAGGATGCGCACCGGCCGCACCGTCTCGGGCCGGGGATGGCGGGAAATATCGATCCGCCGCCGCCCGATCCAGCGCACCGGCCGCACGCCCCCGCCCAGCACCACCACCCGATCGTCCACCTCCAGCGCCTCGACAGCGATCTCGCCGCGCAGCGTACGAATGCGCGTGCCGCGCGCGAAGCAGGGAACGGCGATGGCCTCGTTGCCGCCGCTGTTGCTCGTGGAAAACTGCACATTGCTATAATTGGTCAAGGGATTGAGCTGGACGCTCGCCAGCGTGCCGGTTGAGTTGGTCAGTTCGAGGACATTGCCGCTCGCCAGCGTGACATGGTCGGCCGCATTATAGGCAATCGTGGTGAAATCGATGGTATCCTTCGGCTCGATCTGATCGATGGTGGCGGCGAATTGCTGCGGATCAGCAAGAGCGATTGTCGCCAGACTGCCCGCGAGATAGATATTTTCCCCGGCCGGGAGCGCCGAGGAGAGGGTGAGTTCCGTGCCCTGATCGACGACGATCCGGCCGACCAGCGTGCCGCCCTGATTGTTGAGATCCACACTGCCGCCACCGACCAAAATCGCGATCCCGGCGCTGCCGGTGCTTTCGATCAAGCCGGAATTGACCAGTGTCTGGGAGGCCGTGCCGGGGCCGAAATCGACCACCGCGGCGCCCGAAATCGTGCCGGCATTGGTCAGAACCGTGTCGATCGAGCCATTGATCTGAATGCCATAATTGGTGCCGCTCACCACCCCGCTGGCCTGATTGTCGATCGCCCCTTTGTAGGTGAGGCCGAAACCCCCGGGTGGGTTGGAGAGATAGATGCCGGAGCCCGAGGTTCCGGTGATCACACCGGCATTGGTCAATGTGCCATCGAGCGCGGTATTGGTTGTGACCAGTGAGCCGCTGGAGGACACGGTCTGGGTTTTAACAAAGCTTTCCTGAAAATTGACGCCGGTTCCGCCCTTGATTAATGCGCCCTGGTTATTGGTCAAATTTCCCTGGGAGACGGAAACGGCACTATAATAGTGATTTGAACCAAGAATCGTTCCGGAATTTACAAGAGAGTTTTGATTGGGATTATTTACCCCACCCCATCCCCCGAGGACCAAGCCATAGCCGCCCTCGATCGTGCCAGAGGCGTTATTCTCGACGATGCCTCCGGCGCGGATATTGACCCCGCTGCTGCCCTCGATGGTCCCGCTGTTTTCAAGAATACTCGGGTAGGTCGCGGTCTTGACGGCCAGACCAACCGGCGCGGAGATGACGCCATTTACCTGGTTGTTGAGCACCCCGCCGAAATAGACGCCGTTGCTGTAATGGGCGGTAGCACTGATCGTGCCATCATTGACGATGAAGGCGCTTTGTCGTCCTTGATCGAGGAGGACGCCATCTCCAGACTGATGGTTGTCAGTAATGAGCGCATGCGCGGTATTCGTCAGGTAGGTCGAGAAACTTCCCGTCGTGCTGAGCGGATTATTCGTTCCCCCCTGCGGGCCGGGAGCCTGAACCGCGAAATATCCCGCGCTGATGATCGTGCCGGAATTCGTGACAGTGCTCGACGTTGCCGCCGCGACGGCGTTGGAGCTGGGGGCATCGAGCGTTACGCCGCCATCAACAACCAGGGATGCACCCGATAGGACAAGAACCGGCGAAGTGACCGTGGTGTTGCTGCTAATCGTCTGCGACGTTCCCGACATGAGCTATCCTCCAAGGAAACGAGGGATATTTTTTAAGTCAATAGCCGATTATGACGCGCGCTGCGAGGGTTTCCTGCGTAATGGCGAAGCAGGCCGCCCGCTTCGCGCCGCCTGCTTGCGCTGCCAGCCTGGCAAACTCCCCCCGATTTTGAGGCGAAGCGCGGTCGGTGTCGGGCTCGGGGGCAAGGCGAGAATGCCGTGCCCGTCGCTCCAGCGCCACGTGCGATCGCCCACGCGCTCGACGCCGTGGAAGCCGGCGCGGAAAATCGGGTTTTCGAGCGGGACAAAACGTTCGTTGAGGAATACCGCATCGATCCGGACGCCAAGTGTGCGCCAGTCGGGGGAATGCCGCACCGCCGCCGGCACGGCCACGTGAGAGACGAGGCGCACCTCCCGCGTCGCGGCGGGCAGCAGGAAGTCATGCCAGCCCGCCTCGCGCCGCACCGCCTCGATACGCCGGCCATCGCGCCGCAGATGAAGATCAGGATCCTCGTCCACAGCGAAGCCCAGGGCGGGAACGCGCCCAAGCAGGCGCCGCCGCGCCGCCGCCAGCTTCTCCCCCGCCAGCACCAGCGGCAGGCACGCCCCCGCCCCGTCATGTGCCGTGAAATCGGGGTGCAGCGCGACCACCCCCGCGCTGTTCTCGAAGGCCGCGCGATTGCCGCGATCAAGGTAGCTTTCGCTCGGCAGATTCTCCGAGAACAGCACCGCGTGGTGATCCAGCTCGACGTGGAAATACGCCACCTCATCGACATCCTCGCGGATAATCGTCGCGCCATTGACGAGATATTCCGCCGGGATCAGCGCGCCCGCGACGAACAGCGCGTGGCCCGGCGAGACCACCAGATCCCGCGCCGGCAGGCCAGGGCCGAAGGCCTCGGCGAGGATGCGCACCGGCCGCACCGTCTCGGGCCGGGGATGGCGGGCGAGATCGATCCGCCGCCGCCCGATCCAGCGCACCGGCCGCACGCCCCCGCCCAGCACCATCACCTGATCGCCGACTTTAAGCGCCTCGACGGCGATCTCGCCACGCTTCGTGCGAATGCGCGTGCCGCGCGCGAAGCAGGGGACGATGGCGCTGCCCGTGCCGTCCTGGAGGAGATTGAAATGCAGCCCGCTATATTGGCCAACGGGATTGAGTTGCACCTTCGCGAGAACCGCCCCGGCATTGATCACTTCGAGGGCATTGTTGCTGGCAAGCGTCGCCTGATCCGATGCCTGATAGGGCAATGAGGTAAAATCGATGGTGTCGCCCGGGGCAATCTGGCCGATGGTGCCCGAGAACTGCGCCGGATCGGAAAGAACGAGCGCGCCCGATCCCGCGGCAAAATCGATCGTCACGCCAGAGGCAACGGCGGAGCCAATCGCGAGCATAGCACCTTGACCGATGGTGATGGTCTCGGCGACGCCGATCGTGCCGTCGATTTGCCAGCGCGCGCCGGCATCCTCCGTGATGGTCTGGAAATCGGTATAGTGCGAGCCAATGCCACTGATCGTGCCGATGCTGTTTGCCGAGGCGAGTTCGATCGTATTGTTCGTGACAAAGGTATTGCCATAGGCGTTCACCGCGCCGATGAAACGTGCGCCGGGATCGATGACGACGTCGGCGTTGAAGTTGCCGAAGGCGACCGCCGTGCCGGTATTGCCCAAGCTGCTCGCGATCGTGCCGGCATTGATGATCGTGCCCGATTCCGCGCCGATCGCGCCGCTGATGACACCGCCCGCGGCATTGGTCACGATGCCGCTGGCGCCGAGATCAACGCCGATCGAACTCGTCGCTGTTCCCTGCACCTGAAACAACGCCGACCCCTTGGCCTCGATGGTGCCGGCATTGCTGAGGGTTGCGGATCCATAAGAACTTGCAACGCCCGCGACATAGGCGATGATGGTTCCACTGGCAGCGTTGGATACCGCGCCACCGTCATTGAGAAAAACGCCGCTGCCGGTATGGACATCGGCGGAAATCAGACCTGCATTGGTGAGTGTCAGCGCTCCTTCGCGTCCCGCGCCCGCGGTGATGGCCTCGGTGGGATTGCTAAGGCCGCCAAGGCCGTTGTTGATGGAGATGGTGCCACCGGCGGCATTGGTGACGAGACCGCCTTGGTAGGCGGCGATGCCCGTGGAGACCCCGGAGATCGTGCCGGCATTGATGATCGTGGCGCCGAGAGGATTGCCAGCATTGGAAATAGCCGCGTACGACCCTGCTTTTACGCCGAGGCCGCCGGAAATTACCGCATGCGCGGAATTGGTCAGCGAGGCATTCCCGGCCATGGCGATGCCTGCGCCCCCGAATGAGCCGGTGTCGATGGTCGCGGTATTCACTAGGGTTCCGCCGGCGGCGAGAACGACACCAGCCACCGCGCCTCCCAAAATAACGCCATCATTTGTAACAAGACCTGGAATCCCGAGCTCGACAGCGATGCCCATAGACACGGAAATCGTGCCGAAATTGGCAATTGTCCCGTGCGTCGAGCCAGATGACTGAGGGCCATCGATGAAAACGCCGAAATCCGAGCCTGTGATCGTCGCGCCGCTCATGTTGGTGACAGCGCCACCGTCGCCGAGGGCTATGCCGCTTCTCGTAACGGCTGTATCCGCGATCAGTCCCTGATTGACGATCGTTATCGTACTCGCCGCCGTGCCGGCATAGATCGCGGCGGTCCCGGAACTCTCGATCGTGCCGTTGGTGTTGCTGATGAATTGCGAGGCCGCCCCGGAACTCTCGATGTTTATGCCAAAATGGGAGCCATCGACCAGAGCCGTATTGATGAGATGGCTGTACCCCACGGTGCCGACAACATAGATGGCGCTCGAACCCTGGATCGTACCTTGGGCGTTGGTCACTACGCCGCCATCGGACAGGCCGACGCCCTTGTAGCCCGTGATGACACCATTATTCACCACCGTTCCACCATGGCCCAGCGCAAGACCCGAGTCCTGCGTGGTATCCAGAGACCCGCTTTGCCTCGCGGTGGATTGGAGGGTGCCGGCATTGATGACGGTGCCAGCGCCGCCCACTGAGCCGCCGCCAATCAGCGCGCCCGCGGAATAGCCGGAAATGAGCGCACCGGAACTGTTGCCAAGCGCGCCGCCGACGATCACAAGACCTAATCCGCCCGCGGTTCCGCTGGCGAGGATCGTTCCGGCATTGTCCACAACCGCGCCGAGGTTAAGAACGGCACCGTTCGTATAGCCGATAATCGAGGCGCTGGCAGCATTGTTGAGCGTCGAGCCCGTGCCGCCGAGAATGACACCGAAGCTTCCCGAGCCGACGGACGTGGAGACCGGCGGCGCGGTGATCACCCCCTGATTTTCGATCACGACGCCGCTTGCCAATGTTCCCGCGAGAACCGCGGCGCCGCCGGTTCCGGTAAGCGTCGCCCCCGGCTCGACACTGAGCGTGGCGTTCGCGCTTAGCGTGATGTAGCTGGTCGTGGTGTTGCCGCTGATCGTCTCGGACATGGGTCATGCTCCAGAGTGGGAGGTGATTTCGGATCGGGCGTTCAGGCTCACGCGGAATTCACGCCGGAGCGCGATGTCCGCCCCGTTTGGACACGATCAGGTCGGAAGTTTCTCGACTGCGACCGAGATCCTTGCCAATGGGGCAAACTCTCGCCGATCAAGAGGCGAAGCGCCGTGGGGGTGGGGCTGAGCGGCAGGGCGAGGCGGCCGTGCCCGTCGCTCCAGCGCCAGGCGCGCGCGCCCGCGCGCTCGACGCCGTGGAAGCCGGCGCGGAAAATCGGGCTTTCGAGCGGGACAAAACGCTCGTTGAGGAATACCGCATCGATCCGGACGCCAAGTGTGCGCCAGTCGGGGGAATGCCGCACCGCCGCCGGCACGGCCACGTGGGAGACGAGGCGCACCTCCCGCGTCGCGGCGGGCAGCAGGAAGTCATGCCAGCCGGCCTCGCGCCGCACCGCCTCGATACGCCGGCCATCGCGCCGCAGATGAAGATCAGGATCCTCGTCCACAGCGAAGCCCAGGGCGGGAACGCGCCCGAGCAAACGACGCCGCGCCGCCGCCAGCTTCTCCCCCGCCAGCACCAGCGGCAGACACGCCCCCGCCCCGTCATGTGCCGTGAAATCGGGGTGCAGCGCGACCACCCCCGCGCTATTCTCGAAGGCCGCGCGATTGCCGCGATCAAGGTAGCTTTCGGTCGGTAGATTCTCCGAGAACAGCACCGCGTGGTGATCCAGCTCGACGTGGAAATACGCCACCTGATCGACATGTTCGCGGATAATCGTTGCGCCGTTGACGAGATATTCCGCCGGGATCAGCGCGCCCGCGACGAACAGCGCGTGGCCCGGCGAGACCACCAGATCGCGCGCCGGCAGGCCAGGGCCGAAGGCCTCGGCGAGGATGCGCACCGGCCGCACCGTCTCGGGCCGGGGATGGCGGGCGAGATCGATCCGCCGCCACCCGATCCAACGCACCGGCCGCACGCCCCCGCCCAGCACCATCACCTGATCGCCGACTTTAAGCGCCTCGACGGCGATCTCACCACGCTTCGTGCGAATGCGCGTGCCGCGCGCGAAGCAGGGGATCGCTGCGGTAACCGCGATGCCGCTGCCTGAAGCCGCCAGCGAAAAATCCGACGCGGTATAAGTCGTTGCATTCAAGACGAACGACGCCAGTGTCGCGCCACCCGCGTTGATGACCTCAAGAATATCCGGCTCGAAAGCCGCGCTGCCGATCGCGACATGATCGCCGCTCTGATAGGCGTCATTGGTGAGGCCGATGACGGCGGAATCGCCCGAGAAATCGATCGTCGTGCCGCTGGTGGCGCTGTTGGCGAACGCCAGCGTGGCACCTTGACCGATGGTGATGGTCTCATTTCCCGAAACCGGGCCGTTGATCGTCCAACGGGCGCCGGCATCCTCGTTGATGACCGGCAGAGCGAACTGCTCACCGAGGCCGATGCCGCCGATCGTGCCCGCGCTCGCCGCCGAGGCCAATTCGATCGTGCCGCCCGCGCTTGAAACGACCCGGCCGATGAACACCGCGCCGGGATCGATGATGAGATCGCCGGCGCCGGCGCCGAACGAGATCGCGGTGCCAGCGGTTCCCGCCGTGCTCTCGATGGTTCCGGCGTTGATGATGGTGCCGGCGATGTTGCCAGCAACGTCGTCGCCGGTTGCCGAAACGCCGGTACTGCCAGAGACCACGCCGCCGGCCGCGTTGGTAAATGTGGCGTCGCTCAGCGCGACCCCGGCCGAGGATTGGCCAGGAGGCGGGGTGCCGGTCGCGGTAATCGTTCCGTGGTTGATCAGGGTGCCGAGCGCGCCAACATAAACAGCGGTGCCGGCGCTCGCGCTTGCGCTGATGCTGCCGTCATTGACGACCGTATCGCCGGTGCCGTTCGCTTGGATCCCCTCATAGTAGCCGGAGATCACGCCGCCTGCCTGGTTGGTAACTGCATTCGCACCGGCGATGATACCGACCACCGTGCCGGAATTGACCACCGTGCCACTGTCCAGTTCGACGCCGAACCCATCCGTTCCCGACGCGCTGATCGTGCCGGAATTGGTGACAACGCCACTGCCGCCGAAAACGGCGATCACTTGCGAGCCGCTGGCGGAGATCACCCCGGTATTGTTGAGCGTGCCGCCGTTATTGAAATCAACAGCCGACGCCCCAGCCGGCGCGGCGTTAAAGACGATGCTGCCAGCATTGGTGAGCGTTCCGGCCGCGCCGCCGAAATAGACGCTGCCCACAATTGTGCCACCGGGGGCGTTATCGACCGAACCGCCGGCCCTCAGCTTGATCGCCAGATCAAGAGTGCTGGTCGAGGTGATCAGTCCGGCATTGGTGATGACATCCAGGCTGCCCGTGCTTTCGATCCCAGTGGCGTAGCCGGTAATCATCCCGCCGGCCTGATTGACGATGGAGTCGGAAGTGCTGGAAACTCCACCCATGTAGATGGCCGAACTGTAGCTGGCGTTATTCGCAATCGTGCCGGAATTGATCACCGTTTCGCTGGAAGAGAGAAAAACCCCCTCCCCGGATGTTTGTGTCGCGCTGATATTTCCCGAATTGATCAGCGTGCCCGCGCCGGTGAAAGCAACGGGTCCGCCAATGCTGCCCGAGTTGGTGAGCGTGCCGCCGTCTTTCATGGTCACGCTGCCGGTGATGTCGCCGGCATTGGTGATCGGCGCGCCGCCGCTGGAGATGCCGCCCGTGACGACGCCTGAGGTTCCGTTATCGAATCCGCCCGAAGCGCCGAGCGCCAGAGCATCCTCTGAATCGGAGATCACCCCCGCGTTGGTTACGAACACGGTCCCACTGCCGCTCGCGATGGCGGCATAATAGGAGCCGGTAATCGTGCCGCCGGGGAGATTATCGATGCTGCCGCCTTGAGAGGAGAATTGAATCCCCGCCCCGCGCGAGGTGTTCGAGGTTTGCGTAATCAGCCCGGTATTCACCAAGGTGGCGCCGGAGAGATAGAGATCGACCCCATTAGTCGAAATGACCCCGCTTTGGTCATTATTGACAACGCCTCCCCCTTGCAGGTTGACGCCTTTCTCCGACAGACTGCCAAAGCTCGTGATGGTACCGGCATTGGTGAGGCTAACCGCGCCGAACCCGACAATGCCGCCATATTGCCCGGAAAGCACGGCACCGGCCGCGTTCGTGATCGTGCCCCCGGTTTCGAGATCGATCGCGACGGATTGGCTGTCGGTGAACTGACTGCCGATCGCGGTGACCGCGCCCTTATTGATGATCGAAACGCCGGTCACGTTCGGCTTTTCATAAAGCGCATTCATGCCGGTGCTGGCAACCGTCACGCCCTGCGCGACGGTCAGGGTTTCGTTGTTGCTCAACACGATGCCATTGCTGACGCTCGTGTTGCTCGTAATCGTCGTCGCGTTGCCGGACATCACTTCTTCTCCCAAAGAACCTTCAATATGTCTGTGTCGTGGGCGGCGTGTCTAAGAGATCGCGGCGCGTTTCCGCCGCCGTCGCGGTCGCGCCCCGCGATCAACCTCGGGGGCGATCCATAGCGGGGGAATATCGCCGAGTTTGAGACGAAGCGCGGCTGGTGTCGGGCGCGGCGTGAGGGCCAGCACGCCGGCGCCATCCGTCCAACGCCAGGCGCGCCCGCCGTTGCGTTCGAGCGCATGGAAGCCCGCGCGAAAAGCCGGGCCGTCAAGCGCGATCGCGGCGTCATCGATGAACAGAGCCTCGATCGGCACGCCCAGCGTGCGGCAATCCCCGTTCTCGGGATCGATCCCGGCGGGAACGAAACCGGGCGAGAAAAGACGCACCTCCCGCGTCCAGGCTGGCAGGGGAAACACCACCATCTCTCCGCGATGCAGCGCCGCAACCCGCCGCCCGCCAATCTCCGCGACCACATCCCCGCTTGCACCGCGCCGATAGCCAAGCAATACCAGCCGCCGCAGCAATCGGCGCCGCGCCGCGATCACTTTTTCACCCGCGAGAAGTCGCGGCGCGCAAGCCGCGCCATGCGCGGCGCGGGAGGAAAAATCGGGATGCAGCGTCACCATGTCACCCGCGAAAGCGCTTCTGTTGCCGGTGTCGAGATAGCTTTCGGAGGGCAGATTTTCCGAGAACAGCACGGCATGTTCGTCGAGTTCGATGTGAAAATACGCGACCCGCGGCACCGCCTCGCGGGTAATCGTCGCGCCGTTCACAAGATACGCCACCGGGATCAGCGCGCCCTCGACATAGAGCGCATGTCCGGGGGAAACCCGCAACGCCCGCTTCGGCATGCCTTCGCCGAAGGCATGGGCGGTGATACGGATTGGGCGCGCCTGCTCTGGGCGGGAGTGGCGAGTGAGGTCGATGGTGCGGTGGCCGATCCAGACGATCGGGCGCGTCTCGCCCGCGAGCGTTGCCACGCGATCGCCGATCTTTAAGTCTTCCACGGGGATTTCCCCGCGCGTCGTGCGGATGCGCGTGCCGCGGGCGAAACAGGGAATGACGATATCGCCGGCGGCGTGCGGGCCGATCGTTGCGGCAAAGGCGGATCCACCGTCGTACACCAGCGTGCCAATGCTGCCGGCAAAATCGATCGTTTCGCCCGCCGCGACCGCCCCGCCCAGCGCCAGCTCCGCGCCCTGATCGACGATCAGGCTGCCAGCGCCCGAGATCGGCCCGGTGATGTCGAGCGTGCCGCCTGCGGCGATGATGCTGCCGTCATTGGTGATACCGCCCGAAATCGTCCCGGCACCGCTGATCACCCCGCCCTGCGCGAGGCTGAGGGGATCGGTCGCCAGCGTGCCGCCGGCCAGCGTGATCGTTCCTTGCTGGAACAATTTTACGTTCGCGACATCGACGCGCGCGCCCGCGCCGATCGAAATTGCGCCGCTGCCACCTGCAACCGTTCCTGCGCCGCCGACATCGAGCACCGCCCCATCGAGCGCGCTGCCACTGCCGGCAAGCGTGATGGTGCCCGCGCCGCCACTCTTGGCGCCGATTTCGATCGTGCCCGACTGGCTCGACATCGGCCCGGCCGACGCACCCCCGCTCAGCGCCAGTGTCCCCGCGCCGCTATCGCCCACCACCAGCGTTGCGAAATTGAACGCCGAACTCCCGCCGCTGACACTTGCACTGCCTTGCGCGCCACTACTCCCGCCCAACGTCAACGTGCCGAGTGCGGCGACCGTGCCGCCATTGGCGATCGTCACTTGCGCCGTGCCGGAATCACCGATCGCGAGATTCTGCGTTACATCCCAAACGCTTTGATTGACACTAACGCTTTCGACAGTATTGGTCGATTGCTCGGCGATCTTGGCGCTACCCTCGGTGGTGAGCGAGGCCTCCGCGCTCAGCGCCAGCGTCGCCTCGCCGAAGCCACCGATCGAGAGTGTCTGGCTTTCGACCGCGCCGCCATCGAGCGCGAGAACGCCGATCCCGCCGGTCTTTTCGCCAAGGCCGATGTCATTGAGCCCACCGATACTCGCGCCAAGCTGCACATCGACGGTGCCCATGCCGGCGCTGCCGATATCGAGCGTGCCGGCAAAAATCAGCGTCCCGGTGTTGATGGTAAAATCGCCGAGCCCGCCCAGGCTTTCGCCCACCGAAATATCGCCGCCCGTGACATCGGCGAGCGCCCCGTTGAGCAGCAGCTCGGCCGTGCCGGCGCCACCCACGGTGATGCCATCGGCAATCGAGATTTCGGTCCCCGCGTCGCTCAGCGTCACAAAGCCCGTGCCGCCGGCGCCATCACCGATCGAGAAATCGTTGGCAAGCGTCGCCGTCGCGCCGCCACCGAGATCGAACGTGCCGGTGCCGGTGCCGCCCACACTGATCGAGGAGACAGTGATCCCGCCCCCGGTATCGGTAAAACTGCCGAACCCGCCTGAACTATCGCCAATGTTGAGATCCGCGCCGCCGGCCAGGATGGTGGCGCCGGCAACCATGCTGAGATCGCCGGTGCCCTGCCCGCCGATGGTGATCCCGGTGCCACCCTGAAGCGTCGCGCCTTGCGCGAGCGCAACCGAGCCCGTGCCACCAGCGGCGTCGCCCGCGGAAAAATCGCCGGTGACCGAGACCATCCCCCCGGTCGCGATGGCCAGCGCGCCGTTATCGACGGAAAAATCATTCCCGGCATTGATGCTGCCCACGACGCTGACATGGCCGGTGCCGCTGTTCGCCCCGGCGCTGCCAACAGCGATCGCGCCGAGCACCACCAGCGTTGCGCCATTGGTCAACGAAAGCGCGCCGGTGCCAGCCTCGCCGAGGGTGAGATCGCCCTCGGCGGTGAGCGTCGTTGCCCCGCCATCGAGGTTGATCGCGCCGTTGGTTCCCGCGACACTGCCGGCGGTGATATCGCCTTGCACGCGCATCAGGCCGCCAGTGCCGAGCGAGAGCAATCCCGCGCCTCCCGCCGCCGCGCCGATCTCGATGTTTCCGCCGACCTGCACGCTGCCGGCATTGCTAAGGTTGAGCGTGCCGGCGCCGGCATCGCCGATGGTGAGCGCATTGGCGAGCGTCCAGGTAGCGCCATTGACAAAAGCCACCCCCGTGTCAGCACTTTCCGCGCCGATTGTGCCGCTGCCCTCGCTCAGCGTGGCATCGGTTTGTACAAAAAGTGTGCCGTTATCGGTGATGCTGCCAGCGGCGTTGGCTTGATATTGCGTGCCGGTATCGGAGAGCGTCAGCGTGCCTCCGGCGCCGATTTCCGTGAAGCCGGTGGTGGCCTTAGCGCCGCTCAGGAGATAGAGCGAGCCACTGCCGCTGGTGCCGATCTCGATCACCGCGTTCGGACTTTGTAAGGTTCCGCCGATGATATTGGCCACCCCCTCGACATCGAGACCGGCCGGCCCATTGGCTCCACTCACGCCGCCCGACAGCCCCAGCGTGCCGCCCGCATCGACCTCGAGATAAGCGCCCTGGCCGGGCTCCATGGTGAGTGACGAACTCTCCAGATTGCCGCCCGATTTTACGTAGAGCGAGGAATTGTAGGTGAGATCCAATCCATCCTGATCCGAAAACGAGAGCAGGCCCGAGAGATCCAGAACCGAATAGGCCAGCGTCCCGATCTCGGCCGTTATCGTGCCGGTGAAGGAAAAATCCTGTGGCATCGAAGACGTTTCGCCCTGGGAGATCGGGGAGGGCGGGGAAACGTAGGCTCCCGTGAGCGGGTTGTACGTCCAAACAGGATAAGCCTCAGTGATCTGGGTGCCCCCGGCGCCGATGGTCTCGGTCGCAGCGCTGTCGAGGGTTGTCGTGTAATTGCTTGGCGTATCGAGGCTTATAATCGATGGGGTATAAGACTGTGCCTGATAGATATCTATTGTATCAGAGCCAAACTGCCCTATGAGGGTGGAGGACGTATTGGGGTTCGGCCCATACACGGTGCCCCAACCCGAGCCTTGTTCATTGGCGCCGGCCCAGAGCGTGCCGACGGTGAGGCTGGCGCTGACGATGACATCACCCGCCAGCGCGAGGGTGCCGGCCGCGCCGCTGCCGCTGATCGAACCGCCAAGGGCGAACGCCATGTCGCCGGCGCCTGGCACCCCAAAGGTTCCCGGAACCTGGCTGATCAAGGTGGTCGTGAAGGTGCCGACCGGATCGTCGTACCAGCCGCTGGTGCCGCTGTTGTTGTCATCAAGAGGGTTACCGGTGTCTTCGGCGCCACCGCCAGTAACCGTTACGGCTTGGTAGGTTTGCGAGTCGAAATTCGGCGTCTCGAGCCAGTTTGTCTGATCTCCAAAGGCGCCTGCTACAGTTAAGATGAAAGTGCTCATGCGAAAATCTCCCGGAAGGCCGTGATGGGGCGCGGCCGATCATTGCCGCCCACGCTCCGGCCGGGCGGTTCGATAAGAACGCTGAGCCCAGCCCAGGCCTGAACGTTGCAATTCATGCTGCCGCCAGGGAAAGAGGATCGATCGCGCGAAGCGCGGCGGAGCTTAATGGAAATGACGAAGAAATTAAATCGAAAAATATACCTGTCTAAAGACCTTGCAAGTTAATTTCTTGATATGAAAGCAATAATTGTATTAAATACAAGAAAATCGCGCAATTGGTTCGGCGCTCCGTGGCGCGGCCGCCCAGAAACTCGGGCCCGGCTGATCGCCTCGGTGCCGTAACGGGCGAAAACCAGGGAAAGATCGCCACCCTCTGTGGCCTTCGCTGCTGCGGTGCCGCTCCGGACGCGCGCCGCGATGCCTTCGAAAATCACGGCGAAGCAAAACGAGGCAAAGGCGATCTGAAAGAGCCGCTTGCAAAATGCCGCGGCGCCGATGCGGGAATTTTCTTCGGAATACACAGCCATGGGTAGAATTCTGGCCATTCCCCCGGTTTCCGGCGTCGGCCGCGGGCTGGGATCGGTTTCCCGCCCGTTCGGGCAAGCCGGTGGCGGGCTCGCCTTTCGGGGCAGGGGCAAGCGGGGCGGCGCCGGCGGGCGAGCCGTTACGTCACCAGGCGCAGCAGTTGTAGCGCGGTGAAGCTGAGCACCCCGAACATCAGGGGGCACATCACCGAGGTCGCGGCTGTGCTGTTCCATCGCTGCAACGTCGTAGGCGCTGTCCATTAGATCATACAAGCTGGCAACAACCGCGGCGGTCATGGCGGTAAGCAGAATCGCGACCTGGCTGTCGTGCACCGACGCCGAGGTGAGCACGCCACTGATCGGGATCTCGCCATCCGTTCTGGCGACGTGCAGCTTGTAGCCGATCCAGGATTCCTCCAGCTTGATCTTGGCGGCGAAAGCGGAACTCAAGCAGCGAATCACGGCGTATCTGGGCGACCTCAATCGCAAACCCGTGGTCCGCAGCACCTGGTCCTACAAAATCATGGTCCCTGCGTGATAGGGGTCGTTTCATGGAAACGCGGCACTAGCGCGCGGTTGGGGCGTCGGCGAGACATTCCCGTGCCGCCTGCTGCAAGGCCTTGAGCGTATAGGGCTTGGCGAGAAACATCAGATTGCCGTCCGCGAGGCCGCCGCGTAGCTCGCTCGCGGCAAAACCCGAAACCAGGATCGCCGGCAGGCGCGGCGAACGGACACGGAGCGCCCGCACCAGCGCCGGCCCATCCATGCCCGGCATCATCACATCGCTCACCACGAGATCGGGCGCGACCCCGTTCTCGATCAGCGCTAAGGCCGCCTCGCCATTCTCGGCGGCGCGCACGCTTAGGCCGACGCGCCGCAGGGCACGCTCGGCGAGCCGACGGAGCGGTTCCTCGTCCTCCACCAGCAGCACCATTTTCCCTCCCTCGGGGATCACCTCCGGCGCGGCGGAGGACGCCGAAGCGGCCGCCCGCGCGGGGGGGTGCGACGTCTGGGCGGCGGGCGGGGTGACGCGCGGCAGGAAAAGTTCAATGCGCGTGCCCTGACCCGGCGCGCTCTCGACCGCGACGAAACCGCCCGATTGCCGCATGATGCCGAGCACGGTGGCGAGCCCGAGGCCGCTGCCGCCCGAGGCGCGCTTGGTGGTGAAGAACGGCTCGAAAATCCGCGTGATCACCTCGGGCGGGATGCCGGTGCCGCTATCGGTGACGGTGATGGTGACGTAGCGGCCGGGCGGCATGGTCTCGGCGCCCTGCGCGCGCGGGCGAAGCAGGGTCAGGTGGCCCGTCGCGAGTGTGAGGCGTCCACCCTCAGGCATCGCGTCACGGGCATTGAAGGCGAGGTTCATGAGCACTTGGTCGAGCTGCGAGCGATCGACGCGGACATGCCGGCCGGGTTCCTCGAGATCGAGGGTGAGCGCGATGCGCTGCCCGAGCAGCCGCCCGAGCAGCTCGGCGATGCCGCGCACCGCGTCGTTCACCGCGACGATCTCGGGCTGCAGCGTCTGCTGGCGGGCGAAAGCCAGCAACTGCCGCACCAACCCGGCACCACGCCGCGCACTCTCCTCGATGATCGCGAGATCGGCGCACGGCGTCCCGCCTGACCCGGCACGCTCGCGCAGTCCCTCCACCGCACCCCCAATAGCGGTGAGCAGATTGTTGAAATCATGCGCAATTCCGCCGGCGAGCTGGCCCACCGCCTGGAGCTTGCGCGCCTGCACGAGTTCCTCCTCAAGCCGCTGGCGAGCGGAGATGTCGGTCAGGCTCAGCACCAGGCCGCTGATCGTGCCATCGCGCTCGCGCACCGGCACGCCGGCGACCTCGATCTGGCGCGGCACCTCGGCACCGGCCAGCCCAGCCGCGCGTGCCGATCGCCTCGCCTCGCCCGCGAGCAGTGCCGCCCAATCCTGCCATAGTCGATCGCGATCGCTCGGCACGAAGAGCGCGAGCGCCTGCTCGGGGACGGAATCGGCGAAGGCGGTGGCAGCAAGAAGCTGGGTGAGCGCGGTATTGGCGGAGAGCACCCTTCCCCGGCGATCGAGCACCGCCATGGCGATCGCGCTGTCGGCAAAAAGCGGGCGGAGAACCGGCGCCGCCGGCGCGCTGAGCTGGGCAAGCAGCGGCCGGCCAAACGGCGCGCCGGTCCATAGGCGAAAAAACCGCTGCCATACCGATCGGGCGCCCGGCTTCATGCGCGCCTTTTCATGTCCGCCGCGCGGCGGCGCCGAGGCGCCCTTGCAGGCGCCACACATAGGCGATCAATTCGGCCACCGCCTGATAGTGCTCGGCCGGGATTTCGGCGTCGAGCGATACCTGATGAAGCGCGCGGGCGAGCGGCGGGTTGGCGATCAGCGGCACGTTGTGCTCCTTCGCCACCGCGCGGATGCGTGCTGCCATTTCGTCCATGCCCTTCGCCACCACCATCGGGGCGGTGTTCTTCGCCCGATCATAGCGCAACGCAACCGCATAGTGTGTGGGATTGGTGACCACCACGGTCGCCTGCTTCACCGCCGCGATCATGCGCTTGCGGGCGCGCTGGCGGCGTAGCAGACGGATGCGGTTCTTGACCTGCGGGTCGCCATCGGTCTCCTTCATCTCGCGGCGCACATCGTCGCGGCTCATGCGCAGATCGCGCAGATGTCGGGATCGCACGAGAAAGATATCGAACCCGGTAATCGCCACCTGCACCGCAAGCAGCGTCAGCAGCACGCGCAGCACCTCCTCGGTCAGACGCGCAGCGAGCGTCGCCGGGTCCCAGTAGGGCGCGCTGCCGAGCGTCGGCAAGGCCGTGCTCAGCACTTGCCAGCAGGCGAAGCCGAGAGCAGCGAGCTTGACGATGTCCTTGCCGGCACGCTGCAGGCTGGCGAAACTGAAGAGACGCCCCAGCCCGGCGATCGGGCTGAGCCGCGTGAGATCCGGCAGCAGCGCGGTGGGATTGAGCACGAAGCCGGTCTGCAACAGGGTCGCGCCGATTCCTGCCGCCCCCATTAGCGCCAGAATCGGCAGCGCCGACCACATCCAGGCCGCGATCGCGGCGTGAAAGACGCGGCTCGGATGGCCGGCGACTTCGAAGCTGCCGATCCCGCCGAGGATGGCGGCGAGGCGGCCGAACAGATCGCGCGCCACGAGGGGCGCAAACAGCAGCAGCACCAGCGCGATCGTCGCCAGGGCCACCAGCGCTGGCACCTCGCGCGAGAGCGCCACCCGGCCCTGCTCGCGCGCCTGTTGCAGCCGGCGCGGGGTCGCGGCCTCGGAGCGGTCTTCCGGGGCAGCGTTTTCCTCAGCCATGGCCGCGGCCGCGGCTCAGAGCCTGGGAATCAATCGAATTTGGAAAAGAATGTCCTCTCAAAAACTTTTTTTCCGATCGGTTCCCGGGCGTGAGGGCATTCTTTTTCAAACTCTCAGCCAAAACCCGGCAGTTGCGCGAGCCCCTGATCGACGGCTGCGCCCCAAGCCACGATTACCGCGCGCAGCAGGGCCGCGAGCAGCACGATCCCGCCGAGAATTTGCGCCGGCATGGCGACGAAATAGATCTGGATCTGCGGCACCAGCCGCCCGAACAGTGCCAGCCCGACCTGCCAGAGCGTGCCAGCGAGAACGAAGGGGCCGGCGAGCCGCAGGGCGAGGGCGAAACTGCCACCGACACCATGCACGATCGTCTCCGCGGCATCGCCTGCCGGCAGCCATGTTCCGGGCGGGATCAGCCGGTAGCTGCCGACCAGCGCATCGAGAAGCTCGGCGTGGAGGCCGGAGCTGAGGATCAAGACCGGGATGACGAGATCGAAGAGCCGGCTGAGCCCCGGCCCTTCACCGCCGAGATCAGCATCGGGCACGAGAACACTCGACAATCCGGTCATCAATGCGATGATCTGGCCGGCGATCGGCAGCGCCAGGGTGAGAAGCCGCGCCAGCCAGCCGAGCCAGAGCCCGGCGGCGAGTTCACCGGCGATGAGTGCCGCAAGTTGCGCGACCGCGCCCGTCGCCGACGGCAGGAGGGGGGCGAGAATGGGCAGCAGCAGCACGGTGAGCACCAGCGCGATGCCCGCCCGCACTGTTATCGGCAGATCGACCTGGCCGAATCCAGGCATCAGCATCACCGCCCCGGAAACCCGCGCCAACACCGCAACGAAGGCCAGCGCCGAGGCCGGCAGCGCGGCCAGAACGGCCGCGTCGGCCGCGCTCATGAGCCGCCGACCGCGACCACCCGATCAAACAGCGCCATGGTAAAAGACGACAGTGTCGCCAGCATGAACGGCCCGAGCAGCAGCAGCGTGAGACAAAGCGCCAGCGCCCGCGGCACGAAGGAGACCGTCTGATCGTTGATCTGGGTGACCGCCTGCAGGATCGACATGACGAGCCCGACGGCGAGCCCGACCAGGAGCGGCGGCCCCCCGAGCTTCATCGCCACCAGCATGCCATCGCGCAACACCGCGCCAATTTCGCCCTCATTCATGGCTGTCCCGCCTTTTTGTCGGAAATTCACACTCGGAAGAGCTTCAAGCGCGGCTCAGATCGGCATGCGCATGATATCCTGATAGGCTTGGACCATGCGATCGCGGATGGTGGTCGCGGTCTGCAAGGCAAGTTCCGCCTTCGAGACGGCGGTGACGACATCGGTGAGATTGCCGCCGCCGGCGATCGCCTGCATCGCCTGTCCCTCGGCGGTGTGGCTGGCATCGACGACGCCGCCGATCGCGCGCGACAGCAGGCCGCCGAACCCCCCCTCACCCGCGCCCGCAGGCGCCGCCTCGGTCCCAGCGCTATCGGTCGCGCGATAGGCCTCCGACGCCTGCGACGGCGTGACAGTGATCGAGAGCGGGGTCATTTCAGCATCGCGATGGTGCGCGCGAGCATGCCGCGGGTGGCCTGCAGCACCGTGAGATTGGCGGAATAGGAGCGTTCGGACTCGCGCATGTCCATGAGTTCGACGAAGCTGTTGACGTTCGGGGTATTGACGTAGCCTTGCCCGTTGGCGCCCGGATTGGCGGGGTCGTAGCGCTGCGGAAACGGCGTCTTGTCGACGCCGATATTCTTTACCCGCACGGTCTCCATGCCGAGCGAGCGGTCCATGCGGTTCTCGAAGGTGATGGTCTTGCGCCGGTAAGGCTTGCCGTTCGGGCCGGTGCCGGTGGTGTCCTGGTTGGCGAGATTTTCCGCGATCACCCTGAGGCGCGTGGTTTGCGCATCCATGCCGCGCGCCGAGATATCAAGTGCCTTGCCAAGATCCATGGGGTTCTTCTCCGGTCGTGGGCGGCCGTCAGCGGCCGATGGCGGTGCGGAACATGGCGAGATAGGTCTGGTAGAGATTGATCACCAAGGCATGCGTGTCGTTGGTTTGCGCCACCTTGGTGAGTTCGCTATCGAGGGCGACGGCGTTGCCATCCGGGGCGCGCTGCTCCGGCAGGGCCTTGCGGTCGGGCGCGTTCGATCCGCCCTCGGTGCCGGCGAGATGGAGCGGGTTGGTGAGCGTCAGATCCTCCGCCGAAAGGCCCGAGAGCGTGGCGGCAAACGGCTTGAGATCCTTTGCCTGCCAGTCCGGCGTATCGGCGTTGGCGATATTCTGGGCAAGAAGTTGCTGGCGTCGATCGATCCAGGCGAGCCGCTTGTCCGCCAGATCGAAAACGGCGATATCGCCTGGGTCCATCGTCCTATCCTCACGCGCAATCCCGCATGACCCCGAATATGCAGGGTAAACGCTGAAGATTTGGTAAATCTTCTGGGCGCTAAGACTTCCGTAATCGATTGCCGCTTTGATCGCGCGTCATGAGCCCGCTGCCCCTGGCACCCCTCGCCACATCCACGCCGCACCCCGACCTCGCGACCGCGATCGTCGCCCTCGAGCGGGTTCTGGCGGTGGCGCAGGCACTGGCGGCGGCGCGGCCCATCGATCTCACCGGGCTCGACCAGCAGGTCGGGCGGATCTGCGCCGGCGCGCTCGATCTGCCGCCCGACCAGGGGCGTGCCCTCCGCCCGCACCTCGCTTGTCTTCTGGCCCGGCTCGATGGGCTGCGCACGGTCCTCCTCGCTGCCCCCGCCGATGATGCGCCCCCGCCTGATGGCTGAACCCTGCGGATCCCGAACCCTATCTCCTTCCCGGCAAAAGGCCGCGCGATGCTTCCCTCCCTCGCTTCGATCCTGATCGCCCTCGGCTCACTCGTGGTTGTGCTCGGGCTGATCGTGCTGAGCGGCAGGCTGCTCCGCGCCACCAGCCTCGGCGCACACCGGCCAGGTGGCCGGCTTGCCCGCATCGAGACGCTGGCGCTCGATCCCCGCCGCCGGCTCCATCTCATCGCCTGCGAGGGCCGCTCCCTGCTGCTGCTCACCGGGGGTGGGCAGGATGTGGTGATCGGCTGGCTACCGGGGCCGGAGGGCCGGCCATGAGGCCGCGCTGGCTCGCTGTTCTCGGCGCCGGCGGCCTCGGTCTCGTGCTGCTCGCCGGCCCCGCCGCCGCGCAATCGGTCAATATCGACCTCGGCGCGGCCGGGCAGGCCGGGGCGACCAGCCGGCTGGTGCAGCTCACCGCCCTCATCACCCTGCTCTCGCTCGCACCAAGCCTCCTGGTCATGGTCACCGCCTTCACGCGCATCGTCATCGTGCTCTCGCTGCTGCGGAGCGCGATCGGGAGTGCGGCGATCCCGCCCAATTCGGTGGTCATCGGGCTGGCGCTGTTCCTCACCTATTTCGTTATGCAGCCGGTCTTCGACCAAGCCTGGCAGGGCGGAATTGAGCCGATGACCGAGGGCAAGGTGGCCGAACTCGAAGGGCTCAGGCTGGCGGGCGAGCCGTTCCGCCAGTTCATGGCGCTCAACGCCAAGCCCGCCGACCTCAAGCTATTCCTCGATCTCGCCCAGCTGCCGCCGCCCGAGAGCGCCGCCACGACGCCGTGGCGGGCGCTGATCCCGGCCTTCATGGTGGGCGAACTGCGGCGCGCTTTCGAGATGGGTTTTCTCTTGTTCCTGCCATTCCTGGTCATCGACCTGGTGGTGTCGAGCGTGCTCATGAGCATGGGCATGATGATGCTGCCGCCAAGCGCCATTTCGCTGCCCTTCAAGCTCATCTTCTTCGTCCTCGTCGATGGCTGGCGCTTGGTTTCCGGCAGTCTGGTGCAGAGTTTCCCCGTGCTACCGCACCCCTGAGAGTTTGAAAAAGCATGTCCTCGGGAAGCATTGATTTTCCTGATTACGCACCTTGCTCAGCCGACTCTGCTGTGGTCCAATTGCTCGGATGCGGTGGATTAACAAGGGGTTGGCCAATGGCGCGCAATTCGGTGCAGTTTCAGAAAGGGCTCAGCGAGGC